>NZ_JBIAQG010000013.1:0-324736 GCF_042888805.1 Streptomyces sp. NPDC002730 | reverse complement strand
TTCGGCTTTCCGGCGGTTCCGACTCTATCAGATCCTTTCGGGCCTGACTCCCAGTCAGCGGGATTTGTCTTTCCGGCTGTTGGGCCGTTCCGACGAGTGAGACTTTAGCGGAATCCTGGCCCCCGACGCTAATCGGGGTTGCGCCCATTCGAACGCGGATTCCTCATTTCACAAAAGCGCACAGAAAGCCGGGCGACGGAGTGTCGCTCGCTTGTAGTGGGTCTTGCGGAATGGCTGTCCGGGGACCGGCCGAAGTCGGTGCTCACGTCGGACAACTCGGAGAACACTACGGATGCCCGTATGTGCTGTCAACCTCGGGCCCGGCGGCGTACTCTCGAGCGCATGACAACGCGTACGTGCTTCCTTCAGTGGTGGGCCGCCTGACGGCGGCCGGCACTTACGTATGCACTCAACGGCCGCCGCTTCGGCGGCCGTTCTCGTTACTCCCTCCGGGAGTCCGGCCGCTCGACGCGGCGGCTCCCATCAGGAGACGGAGAGCGGGATGACACGGATCTTCAGCGGTATCAAGCCGACAGGGCACCTGACGCTGGGCAACTACCTCGGAGCCCTGCGCAGGTGGGTCGAGGTCGATCAGCATCAGTCGGACGCACTGTTCAGTGTGGTCGATCTCCATGCGCTGACCATGGAGCACGATCCGGCGCGGGTGCGCAGACTCAGTCGGCAGGCCGCGACGCTCATGCTGGCGGCGGGCCTGGATCCGGAGCGGTGCACCGTATTCGTACAGAGTCATGTGGACGAGCACGCGCGGCTCTCCTATCTGCTGGAGTGCACGGCGACGGACGGCGAGCTGCGGCGCATGATCCAGTACAAGGAGAAGGGCGCGCAGGCACGGGCCACCGGACAGAGTGTGCGGATGTCGCTGCTGACGTATCCGGTGCTGATGGCGGCGGACATCCTGGCGTACGGGGCCGATGAGGTGCCGGTGGGTGACGACCAGGCCCAGCATGTGGAGCTGACCCGCGATCTGGCCGTGCGGTTCAACCAGAGGTACGGGCATACGTTCACCGTGCCGAAGGCAACGCATCCGCCGGTGGCGGCGCGCGTCATGGATCTGCAGGACCCCGCCTCGAAGATGGGGAAGTCTCGCGAGTCCGGGGCCGGGATCGTCTATCTGCTCGATGACGCGGACATGGTGCGCAAGAAGATCATGCGAGCGGTCACGGACAGCGGGCGCGAGGTCGAGTACGACCGGGAGAGCAGGCCGGGGATCGCGAATCTGCTCGAAATTCTGGCGTCTTGCGAGGGTGGGAACCCGAACGAGTTTGCCGGTGTATATGAGTCGTACGGAGCGTTGAAGAAGGACACGGCCGAGGCGGTGGTGGAGCTGCTCAGGCCGGTCAGGGAGCGGCATGCCGAGCTGGCGGCGGATCCGGGACACGTCGATGACGTACTGAGGAAGGGGGCCGAGCGGGCCAGGGGGATGGCGCGACCGAGGGTCGATGCCGCCTATCGGGCGATCGGGCTGCTGCCCGCGTAGCCGCAGACGGGAGACAGGGGGTGCGGCTGCTCCCGCCGCCGTGGCGCCACGGCGGCGGGGTAGCGGCGATCGTCAGCCGTTGCCCGAGGCGAGCTCACGGCTGCGGTCGCGAGCCGCTTCGAGGGCGGCGATGAGGGCGGCGCGTACACCGTGGTTCTCGAGTTCACGGATGGCGCTGATCGTGGTTCCTGCGGGGGAGGTGACTGCTTCACGGAGCTTGACGGGGTGCTCGCCGCTGTCGCGGAGCATCACGGCGGCGCCGATGGC
The DNA here is from genome assembly GCF_042888805.1 of Streptomyces sp. NPDC002730. Classification (NCBI taxonomy): domain Bacteria; kingdom Bacillati; phylum Actinomycetota; class Actinomycetes; order Kitasatosporales; family Streptomycetaceae; genus Streptomyces; species Streptomyces sp. NPDC002730. The sequence goes on along the minus strand of NZ_JBIAQG010000013.1, from coordinate 322,971 downwards.
GGCCTGGACGATCAGGTCGTGGGCCTGGGCGCGGGGGAGGCCGAGGAGGATGCCGGCATCGGTCATGGCCTCGACGAGGAAGTAGAAGTACGCCGGACCCGAGCCGGACAGGGCGGTGGCCGCGTCCTGCTGGGACTCGGGGACGCGGAGGGTCTTGCCGACGCCGCCGAAGATCTCCTCGGTATGGGCGAGGTGTTCGCTGGTGGCGTGGCTGCCGGCGGAGATCACGGACATGCCCTCGTCGACGAGGACGGGGGTGTTGGGCATGACACGGACTACGGGGGTGCCTGCGGTCAGGCGCTCCTCGATGAAGGAGGTGGTGATGCCGGCCGCGGCGCTGATGACGAGGCGGTCGGCGGTGATGTGTGGGGCGAGCTCGTCGAGGAGCTTGCCCATGTCCTGGGGCTTGACGGCCAGGATGAGGGTGTCGGCGCGCTTGGCGGCTTCGGCGTTGTTGACGGGCTCGACGCCGTAGCGGGTGCGGAGCTCTTCGGCGCGGTCGGCGCGGCGGGTGGTGACCAGTAGATCGGCGGGGCGCCAGCCGGCGCGGATCATGCCGCTGAGCAGGGCTTCGCCGATCTTGCCCGTGCCGAGGACTGCGACTGTCTGGGTCATGGCTCTGTTCACCTCGCCGGTGGGGATACGTGCCGTCATCCTCGCACCGGGGGCGTGGCTGTGCCGGGCTGTCCGAGGGGCGGTACGGGTGAGCACCGGTCCGCGCCCTCGGACGCCAGGGCCCCGACGGGAGCCGTCGGGGCTGACAAGAGCCGCTGGGACTAAAGGGCGCTGCGGGAGCGCCATTCGGACCAGGAGAGGTTCCAGTCGCCGTAGCCATTGCCGGAGGCGACCTGGTCCTTGGAGTTGGTGACGCGGATGACGTCGCCCGGAATGATCTGCTCGTAGAAGCGGCGGGCGGTGCCGTCGGAGGGGAGGCCGATGCAGCCGTGAGTGACGTTGCTGCGGCCGGCGTAGGTGTTGGCCTTCGGGTTCTCGTGGAGGTAGGTGCCCGAAGTGGTGAGGTGGACGGCGTAGCTGTAGTAGCCGGCATAGGCGTCGCCGAGGTTCACAGTTCGGGAGTCCATGAATACGCGGCGCTGCTTGTCCGAGACGACCATCGTGCCGTTCCAGGTATCCAGGCCTGGACGGCCCGCGGTGATGGGGATGGTCTGGGTGGCGCCGTCCTTGACCACGGTCATCCGGTGGGTGCGGACGTCGACCGTGGCCACCAGGGAGCGGGCGATGGTGAGGGAACGGGAGAGGGAGTCGCCGGCCTTGACGGTGACCCGGGTACCCGGCTTCCAGTAGGTCCGGGGGCGGAAGTCGACGCGCTGGCCGTCGTGGAGATTGCGGTCCTTGATCCAGGCCCAGGCGCCGGTGACTCCAGGGTTGGCGGTGACCTTGAGTTGGCGCTCCACGTCGGCGCGCTGGGACTTGGGTATCGGGTGCTTGAAGGTCACCGATATCGGCAGGCCGACGCCGACGTGCTGGCCGTCGGTGATGTTGATGGTGGCGTCGGCCAGGTGGCCGAGGGTGGCGGCGGACGGTGGGGTGGCCGTGGGCCGTGGTGCTTCAGAGCTGGAGTTGGCGGCGGGCCGGCGCGGTGGCGCCGCGACGGCGTCCGGTGTCCCGCCCGCGCCGGAGCAGCCGGTGATCGACAGTGCGCAGATCAGGCCGAGTACGGCGGCCCTGATGTGTCGTGGCATTGAGTTCCCCCCCCCTGGGTCAGCTGATGGTCAGCTGTGTTGGTCCGGCTTCTGTACGCATGGGAAGGGAGGCAGGTTGCACGTGGGGGCGGGGATGGTTTTCCGTGGAACCGGCGAGGCACCGGGGCTGTCCTACCGCTCGTGACGGAGGAGGAATTCGACGCCTTCTACGCGAGCGCCTTCCCCCGGCTTGTGGGGCAGCTGTACGCGTTGACGGGCGATCACGGCGAGGCGCAGGACGTGGTCCAGGAGGCGTTCGTTCGGGCCTGGGACCGGCGTGCCTCATTTCTGGCGGAGTCGGCTCCCGAGGCGTGGATCCGTACGGTCGCGATGCGGCTCGCGGTGAGTCGCTGGCGGCGGGCGCGGCGGTGGCTGGAGCTGGTGCGGCACCATCCGCCGACGGACCGTACGCCGGGGCCCGGGCCCGAACACACGGTGCTTGTGGAGGCGTTGCGGAAGCTGCCCGAGGCGCAGCGGCAGGCGGTGGTGCTGCATCATCTCTGCGATCTGAGCATTGAGCAGATCGCCGCGGAGACGGGTTCACCGGCCGGTACGGTCAAGGCGAGGCTGTCGCGCGGTCGGGCCGCCCTCGCCAGGTTGTTGTCTCCCGGGGAGTCTGCCGACGAGGACGAGAGGGAGGGCAGCCATGTCTGAGACCGGTCGTGAGCGGAACGGACTCGACTCCGCGCTGCGTGTCCTCGCTGCCGGTGCGGAGGCGCAGCCGTCACTGTCGGGTGGTCAGATCCGGCGGCGCGGCGAGGCGCGTGGACGTCGTCGGCGGGTGGTCGGGACGACGGCGACGGCCGTTGCGCTGATCGCCGGTGTCGCGGTCGGGGTGCCGCAGCTGATGAGGGCGGACGAAGCGCGGCAGTCGCCTGCGGCGGTGCCGCCGAGCCCGTCCGTGTCGGTGCGGGCGCCGGCAGCCACCATCGAGCGCGGCACGGGGACGCTGACGGTCACCAAGGACGGCGTGCAGCCCCGTTCGGTGGTCGTGTTCCTGGGCAAGGTCGCCCCTGGCCGGTTGACAGTTGTGTCCAAGTCCCCGAAGCGCAAGGTGCCCGCGGAGATGATCGGCATGGGCGACTACACGCTCAACGCGAGCTGGGTGGTGGAGCTGTCCAGGCCTGATGGCACCACCTTGTTCGTCACCCAGTCCCCTGCGGACAAGAACTTCTCCAAAAGCGTGATCGGAGTGGGTTCCCTGGATGCCAAGTGGCTCTACGACCAGCTCGCGGTCGGGGACGTCATCGCCTTGAACTAGGCGGTACGGCGGCGGAGCGTCGCCGCACCCAGCGCCAGGACCAGGACCGCGCAGGCCGCGACGATCAGGACGTCGCGGGTGAAGTCTGCGGTGGCGTCGGGGTGGCCGAGGACCTGGGTCATGGCGTCGACGGCGTACGACATGGGCAGGACGTTCGAGATGCCTTCCAGGACGGGCTGCATCTTCTCGCGCTGAATGAACAGGCCGCAGAGCAGCAGCTGCGGGAAAATCACGGCCGGCATGAACTGGACGGCCTGGAACTCGGAGGCCGCGAAGGCCGAGACGAAGAGGCCGAGCGCCGTACCGAGCAGGGCGTCGAGAAGTGCGACGAGCAGCAGCAGCCAGGGCGAGCCGATGACGTCCAGGCCCAGCGCCCAGAGCGCGAGGCCGGAGGCGAGGAGGGACTGGACGACGGCGACGAGGCCGAATGCCAGGGCGTAGCCGCCGATCAGGTCGCCTTTGCCGAGCGGCATGGCGAGCAGTCGTTCCAGAGTGCCTGAGGTGCGTTCGCGCAGGGTCGCGATGGATGCCACCAGGAACATCGTGATCAGCGGGAAGATGCCGAGCAGCGAGGCGCCAATGGAGTCGAAGGTCTGCGGGCTGCCGTCGAACACATAGCGCAGCAGGAAGAGCATCACGCACGGCACCAAGATCATCAGTGCGATGGAGCGCGGGTCGTGGCGCAGCTGGCGCAGGACGCGGGTGGCGGTGGCGAGGGTGCGTGCGGTGCTCATCGGGCGTTCTCCTGAAGTGCGTCGGCCTCATCGGTGCCGGCCTGACGGGTCTTGGCCTGACGGGCGTTGGCCTCGTCGACCAGGTGGAGGAAGGCTCCCTCGACCGTTGCGGAGCGGGTGCGGGAGCGCAGGAAGTCCGGGCTGTCCTCGGCGAGGATCTCGCCTTCCCGCATCAGGAGCAGGCGGTGGCAGCGCTCGGCCTCGTCCATGACGTGGGAGGAGACAAGGATCGCCGCGCCGCGTTCGTCGGCGAGGCGGTGGAAGAGGTCCCACAGATCGCGGCGCAGAACGGGATCGAGGCCGACGGTCGGTTCGTCGAGGACGAGGAGTTCGGGTGTGCCGAGCAGGGCGACGGCGAGGGAGACGCGGGTGCGCTGGCCGCCGGAGAGCCGGCCGGCGAGTGCGTCGGCGTGCGACGTGAGGTCGACGTCGGCGATGGCGCGGGCGACGTGTTCGCGCCGGGCGTCGCGGTGGCGACGGCCCGGCTGCAGCACGGCGGCGAAGTAGTCGAGGTTCTGGCGGACCGTCAGGTCGTCATAGACGGACGGGTCCTGGGTGACGTAGCCGATACGGGAGCGGAGTGCGGCATCGCCCGCCGGTTTGCCGAGGATTTCGAGGGTCCCGGTGACCTTGGCCTGGGTGCCGACGATTGCGCGCATGAGGGTCGACTTGCCACAGCCGGACGGTCCGAGCAGGCCGGTGATCCGGCCGGGCGGGACGGTGAAGTCGATGCCGCGCAGGACGGTGCGGTCTCCTCGTACGACAGTGAGGCCGCGGGCCAGGACGGCAACCCCGGAAGAATTCATCATGTGATGAATAATGCTCCTGGAGCTCTGCTGCGTCAAGAGATGGGGGGTGCGTCAGGGGCATCCCCCATGGCGTTCCCGGGGATGGGCGACGGACCGTGGACATATGAGCCACAACAGTGAGATCTCGAAGGCCGAGCGGCGGCGGCTCGCCGTCGCCTCGGCGACGCTCGGGCCGTGGCGCGCCGCCGCGGCAGTCGGTGCGCTGGGCGGCGGCGTCACCCTCGCACTCGGCACGATCGGCGACGGAATCGGACTCGGCGTGCTGGCCGGTGCGTTGTCGGTCGCACTGATGCTGTTCTTCATGGTCGGCGGCGCGGGTGCGGTGCTCGGCGACCGGCCGGGCGCGGGCGCCGGTGACGACCGCCGGATACGGCGGTGGGCCGCGGCCCACCCGTGGCGGGTCGCGGCCGTGCCCGGCGCCCTGATGGTCGCCACCGATGTGGTGGTACAGCAGGCGCTGACCGCGCGGGGGCTGTTCGGCAGCCTGTGGGACGGGCTGTGGCTCGGGGCGCTGGTCGTCGGTGTCGTGGGGCTGGTCGGGCGGTTCTCCCGTAAGCGGGCCTGAGCCGCCGGTGCTCAGCCCGCGCCCGGGATCAGCGGGATCGCACCCGGGCGGCAGGCCGCCGGCCGCAGGAAGCGATGCGGCTCTACAGGGTGGATGTCCCGGGCGCGCGGAATGTGACCGTCAGGTCGACGGCGTACGCCTCCTCGACGACACCGTCCGGGAAGACCGCGAGCAGCTCGGCACGCTCCCGGGCGAGGAAGGCGGCCGTGGCCTCCTTGCCCAGCACCAGGAAGAGGGAGTGGCTGCCGAGGTTGTCGAGATGGGTGTCGAGCGAGACCTGACGGCTCCAGCGCACCCGGCGTGTCACGGAGTCCAGTCCGTCCGGCAGGCGCCGGCCGCGGCCGGCTGCGCCATGGGCCGCGCCGCGTGCCTGGCGACGGATGCGCTCGTCCTGTGCGGCAATCCAGGAGACGTCGGGGTCCGAAACGTTCCACCACAGGGCGAGCGCGCCGCCCGGCCGCAGCACGCGCAGGGCCTCGGGGGCGGAACGGGCCGGGTCGGTCCAGTGCCAGGACTGCGCGTACGTGATGAGGTCGGCGCAGCCGTCGGCCAGCGGCAGCGCGTCACCGAGGCCCCGGACGAGCGGGATGTCAGGGAGGCCGCGGTGCAGCTGGTCGGCCATGCCGGGTCCCGGTTCCACGGCGGTGACGCGGGCGCCGCGGTCACGCAACAGCCGCGTTGCTATACCGGTGCCCGCGCCGACGTCGATCACACGGGAGCCCTTGAGCGGACGGCCGGTCAGCTCCTCGACCGTGTCGAAGAGGGCGGGCGGGTAACCGGGGCGGGCTGCGTCGTACTGAGCGGCGGCCGAGTCGAAGGAGAGTGCGCGCAGCGTGTGATCCGTCATGCGCCCATCCTCACCGGGACGCGCCTACGTACGCTTGGCCTTGGCGCCCTTTCCCTTACGGGCGGCAGGGTTGCCGGTGCGCTTGCCACGGCGCTTCTCGTACTGGCTGCGGGCCGTCTCGTACTCCTCGCGCCGCAGCTTCTCGCCCGGCGCCTCGGCGAGGGAACGAAAGAAGTACGCGAGGAGCGCGCCGACGAAGCCGATCGCCTTGAGGCTGCGCAGCGCGTCCTCGGTGGCGGTGCCGGTGGGGCGGCGCGTGAAGCCCTCCCAGGTCTTGCGGAAGGCGACGGCGCTGCAGATGGCGAACATGACGATGACCAGCATGTTGACGAAGCCGCCGACGGCGGCGATCTCCAGGCCCTGGTAGCCGAGGCGCAGGACCAGACAGCCGGCGCCGGCGGCGGTGAGCGAACCGACGGCGGCGCCGGCGCGGCGCAGCCCGTAGCCCCCGTCGCGGCCGACCCAGGTCGTGCCGAAGAAACGGATGGGCTCGGGCTGCGGGCCGGTGCCAATGACGCCGCTGCCGCTGCCGGTGTGGCTACCGCTGTTCTCGCTCTGGTTGCTCTGCTCGCTCTGCTCGCTCACGGGGTCGATTATCCCCGGGCGAGGCCACCGTCCCGTCAGGAGCAGCGGATGGTGACATAGCCGTCGCTGCCGGTCTGCACATAGGCGTCCGAGACGAACTGCCCGTTGGCGATGTTGTCCCAGATGTTGGTGGTGCCGTACGGACCGCTCACCGACTCGCCCGGCTTCTGGCAGTTGATCGGCACCCGGGCTCCGAGCGGGAGCACCTTGATGAGCCGGTAGTTGGTGCCGGGGCCGCTGCGGACGTTCAGCTGGCACCCCGGTGCGACCGGATAGCGCTTCGCCCCCAGCGACTCGTCCGCAGCGGCCCCGGCCGCCGCCGCGACCTCGACGCCCTCGACGCCCTCGACCCCGTTCTGTACTTCTTCAACAGCCATCCGACTCTCCCCCGTTGAAACGTGCTCTCTGTACGCCGCGCAGGCTAGCAAGCCACCCCTGCATCGCACGCATCATCGACTAGGCTCCGAGCGTCGCGCTTGCGCACGAACAACACGGGGGTGGGAGATGCCACCGCTGCGCAGCACCGGGCAGTTCCCGGAAGCGGAGCATCCGGAATATGCCGGGCAGTACCGGCTCGAGGCATGCCTGGGCACAGGCGGCATGGGGGTCGTCCATCTGGCCACATCCGCCTCGGGGTTGCGCCTGGCAGTCAAGGTCATCCATGCCGACCATGCCTCGGATCCGGAGTTCAGAGCCCGTTTCCAGCAGGAGGTCACGGCTGCCCGTCGGGTCAGCGGGGCCTTCACCGCGCCCGTCGTCGACGCCGACCCCGAGGCCGAACGGCCCTGGATGGCCACGCTGTTCATCGAGGGCCCGACGCTCGCGGAGCGCGTGAAGCGGAACGGGCCGCTGGATGCGGCGGAGCTGCGCAAGGCCGGCGCGGGACTGGCCGAGGCGCTGCGCGACATCCACCGTGCCGGCGTGGTGCACCGCGATCTCAAGCCGAGCAATGTGCTGCTGGCGCCCGACGGGCCCAAGGTCATCGACTTCGGGATCTCCCGTCCGGCGGACAGTGATCTGCGTACGGAGACGGGCAAGCTGATCGGTACGCCGCCGTTCATGGCGCCCGAGCAGTTCCAGCGTCCGCGCGAGGTAGGACCGGCCGCCGATGTGTTCGCGATGGGCGCGGTGCTGGTCCACGCGGCAACCGGACGCGGGCCCTTCGACTCGGACAGCCCGTACATCGTGGCGTACCAAGTGGTCCACAACGAACCGGACTTGGCAGGTGTGCCGGAGGATCTCGTACCGCTGTTCCGGCGCTGCCTCGCGAAGGACCCGGTGGACCGGCCGACACCGTACGAGCTGATGATCGCGCTGCGTGCCTCGTCGCCGTCGGCCTCGTACGACACCCAGGCCTACATACCTGCACAGCGGACGCCGGACCCCCGGGAAAGCGCGCCGCGTGGTCTCGCGGCCGGAATCCGGACCGCCCCCCGGGCCTGGCGCGGCAAGAAGATCCGGTGGGTGGCCGCCGCGCTCGCGGTGCTGGTCACGGCCGGAATTGTGACCGTACGCGCGGTGGCGGACGGCGACAGCGCGGGATCCGCGCCCGCCTCACCGCGCGCGGAGCAGCGCTTCCACCCCTGGAGCGTCCCGCTGCGCGGCGGGCACGCGGAGAACAGGACTCCGGTCTGCGCTTCCGCGGGCCCGGCGCTGTACTGCACGGCGCCCGGGATCAAAGCCGCCCGGCTGAGCCCGAACGACGGCAGGATGCTCTGGGAGGCGAAGGCGGGCGGCAGCGCGACGCAGACCGACGCGGGCATGACACCCTTGCTCTCCGGAGGGCTGCTGCAGGTCGTGACGCCCGGCGGGGACCGCCTTGAGGCGCTCGACCCTAAGTCGGGCGGGGTGCGCTGGGACCTGGACATCTCGCCGTACTCGACCGTCCGGCACGCCGCCGATGCGGTGCTGTTGGTGACGGACGGCGGACTCGTGCGGGCCGTCGACGCCACGACGGGCAAGGAGCGCTGGACCCGCCAGCGCGGCGGACGCGGCACCCAGTGGGTCTCCTCCCCCGGCGGCGACGGACCGGCCCTCGCCGCGACACCCGCCACGAACGGGGCGTCCACGCTGGTCAGTGCGGTCGACCTGACCAGTGGCGACCTGCTCTGGGAGAAGCGCGTCAAGGGGTCGCTGAACCCGGTGCAGCTCGCGGGCGGCGCCCTGTATCTGCTCTCCGCCAACATCGACGGCTTCACGGACGCCGTCGTACGGCTCGACACGGCCGGCAAGTCCCGTACCGTCCGCCGCATTCCGCTGTCCGCACCGGTCGACCAGGCCCAGGCGGCGGTGGCCGGTGACACCGTCTATCTGTCCGGCTCCGGAGGCTCCGTCCTCGCCGTCGACACCCGTGCCACCACCAGCACGAAGGCCGCTCAGCTCTGGCGGCTCGAAACCTCGGTCACCCATCTCTCGCGCCCCGCGGCCGACGGCCGCGCGGTCTATGTGACGGCCGGGGACGGCCGGCTGCTGGCCGTGGACGCCACCCGCGGCATGCTGCTCGGCCAGTCGAAGCCCCGTATGGACGACGGGCGTTACACCTTCGCGTCCGTACTGCCCACCCCTGTCACCACCGACGGCAGGGTCGTCGCCGGCGCCCCGGACGGCTCGGTCTTCGCGCTCGATGCGCGGGACCCGGCGAAATGGTGAGCCAGGTCGAAAAGACAGCTGCCCGCCGCCCCTTCGGGCGACGGGCACCACTGAACAAGCACCACTATTGGTGAGGCCGACAGTTAAGCCGTAGTCAGCCGAGTCGGGACACGTCCCGGACCGCGCCCTTGTCCGCGCTCGTCGCCATCGCCGCGTACGCCCGCAGCGCCGCCGACACCTTGCGCTCACGCGACTTGGGGGCGTACACGCCGCCCAGCGCCTCGCGGCGGGTGGCCAGCTCGGCCTCGGAGACAAGGAGGTCGATCGAACGGTTCGGGATGTCGATACGGATGCGGTCGCCGTCCTCGACGAGCGCGATGGTCCCGCCCGAGGCCGCCTCCGGCGAGGCGTGGCCGATCGACAGGCCCGACGTGCCGCCGGAGAAGCGGCCGTCCGTCACCAGCGCGCAGGCCTTGCCGAGCCCGCGGCCCTTCAGGAAGGACGTCGGGTAGAGCATCTCCTGCATACCGGGGCCGCCCTTGGGGCCCTCGTAGCGGATGACGACGACGTCGCCCTCCTTGATCTCCTTGCGGAGGATCTTGTCGACCGCCTCTTCCTGCGATTCGCAGACGACGGCCGCACCCTCGAAGGTCCAGATCGACTCGTCGACGCCGGCCGTCTTCACGACACAGCCGTCGACCGCCAGATTCCCCTTGAGGACGGCCAGTCCGCCGTCCTTGGAGTATGCGTGCGCCGCGTCGCGGATGCAGCCGCCGGCCGCGTCCGTGTCCAGGCTCTCCCAGCGCTCGGACTGCGAGAAGGCGGTCGCGGACCGCACACAGCCCGGCGCCGCGTGCCACAGCTCGACGGCCGTCTCGGACGGCGAGCCACCCCGGACGTCCCACGTTTCCAGCCAGTCCTTGATGCTGGGCGAGTGGACGCTGTGCACGTCCTCGTCGAGCATCCCGGCGCGGTAGAGCTCGCCGAGGATGGCGGGGATGCCGCCGGCGCGGTGCACATCCTCCATGTAGTACGTGCCGCCGGGGGCGACGTTCGGGGCGACCTTCGCCAGACACGGGACACGGCGCGAGACCGCGTCGATGTCCTTGAGGTCGTAGTCGAGCCCGGCCTCCTGCGCGGCGGCAAGCAGGTGCAGGATCGTGTTGGTCGAGCCGCCCATGGCGATGTCGAGTGCCATGGCGTTGTCGAAGGCGGCGCGGGTGGCGATATTGCGCGGCAGGACGGACTCGTCGTCCTGCTCGTAGTAGCGCTTGGTGATCTCGACGACGGTGCGGCCTGCGTTCTCGTACAGCGCCTTGCGGGCGGTGTGCGTGGCCAGCACCGAGCCGTTGCCCGGCAGCGAGAGGCCCATGGCCTCGGTCAGGCAGTTCATCGAGTTGGCGGTGAACATGCCGGAACAGGAGCCGCAGGTCGGGCAGGCGTTCTCCTCGATACGGAGCACATCCTCGTCCGAGACGTTCTCGTTGACCGCGTCCACGATGGCGTTGATCAGGTCGAGCTTGCGGACCGTGCCGTCGACGAGCGTGGCCTGGCCGGCCTCCATCGGGCCGCCGGAGACGAAGACGACCGGGATGTTGAGGCGCAGCGCGGCCATCAGCATGCCCGGCGTGATCTTGTCGCAGTTGGAGATGCAGATCAGCGCGTCCGCGCAGTGCGCCTCGACCATGTACTCGACGGAGTCGGCGATCAGGTCGCGGGACGGCAGCGAGTACAGCATTCCGGCATGGCCCATCGCGATGCCGTCGTCGACCGCGATCGTGTTGAACTCGCGCGGCACCGCGCCCGCCGCCAGGATCGCGTCGGAGACGATCCGGCCCACCGGTGCGAGGTGGGTGTGTCCGGGCACGAACTCGGTGAAGGAGTTGGCGACCGCGATGATCGGCTTGCCGATGTCCGAGCTCGCTACGCCCGACGCCCGCATAAGGGCGCGGGCGCCCGCCATATTGCGGCCGTGGGTGACAGTGCGGGACCTCAGCTCGGGCATCGTCGCTCGCTCCTCAATAGGGTTAGAACTCATTCGAGCGTACGCCGCCACTCCAAGATCTGGACAGCGCGTCCGTTATACGGGACGCCCGGCTCACGCTTCGGTCAGGTACCGCTGGAGCGTCGGGGCCACCATCGCCACGATCTCCTCCGGGTCCGCCGAGGCCAGCGGCTCCACCTTGATCACATACCGCAGGATCGCGATGCCGATCATGTGCGAGGCCGCCAGCTCCGCCCGGAACTTCGGATCCGGTACGTCCAGGTCCCCCGCCAGCCGTTCGAGCAGCCGCCGCAGTACGAAGCCGCGCAGCACCTTGGCCGCCGCCTCGTGGGTGAGCGCGGAACGGACGATCGCCAGCAGCGGGCCCCGGGTCGCCGGGTTCTCCCACACGCCGATGAAGTAGCGGGCGAGCCGCTCGCCGATGCCGTCGGTGCCCTGCCCCAGGATCGCCGGGATGACCAGCGCCGGCTCGAAGGAAACCTCGATGGCGGCCGCGAAGACCTCGTCCTTCGTACCGAAGTAGTGGTGGACGAGGGCCGGGTCGACGCCCGCCGCCTTGGCGATACCGCGGACGGTCGTCTTGTCGTAGCCACGCTCGGCGAACTCCGTACGGGCCGCCTCGAGGATCCGCTCCCGGGCGCCGGGGCCCTCGTCCGCCTCCGTACGGGCCGGGCGCCCGCGCCGCCGCGGAGCCGCAGCGCCCGTCATGATCGGCTGATCCCCGACGCGGCCGAGGCGAGATGCAGCCGGGTGAAGGCGAGCGCCTCCGCCAGATCGGCTTCGCGTTCGGCGGCGGACATCGCGCGCCTGGTGTTGACCTCGATGACGACATGGCCGTCGAAGCCGGTACCGGCGAGGTGCTCGAGCAGCTCGGCACAGGGCTGGTTGCCGCGGCCCGGGACCAGGTGCTCGTCCTTCGCGGACCCCTTGCCGTCGGCGAGATGGACATGGCCGAGGCGGTCACCCATCCGGTCGACCATGGCCATGGTTTCGGTGCGGGACGTCGCCGTGTGCGAAAGGTCGATCGTGAAGTGGCGGTAGTCCTCCTTCGTGACGTCCCAGTCGGGGGCGTACGCGAGCATCTCGCGGTCCCGGTAGCGCCACGGGTACATGTTCTCGACGGCGAATCGGACGTCCGTCTCGTTCGCCATCCGCCAGATCCCGCTCACGAAGTCACGCGCGTACTGCCGCTGCCAGCGGAACGGCGGGTGCACGACGACCGTCGACGCGCCCAGCTTCTCGGCCGCCGCCTGCGCGCGCTGGAGCTTCACCCAGGGGTCGGTGGACCAGACCCGCTGGGTGATCAGCAGACAGGGCGCGTGGACGGCGTGGATCGGCACCTGGTGGTAGTCGGAGAGCCGGCGCAGGGCCTCGATGTCCTGGCTGACGGGATCGGTCCAGACCATGACCTCGACACCGTCGTAGCCCAGGCGCGCGGCAATCTCGAAGGCCGTCGCCGTGGACTCCGGGTAGACGGAAGCCGTCGACAGGACAACTTTCGCATCCGGGATACGCACCACTGGTTCTGCCACGGGAGACAGGGTACGGGCCCGCGCTAGCGGCTCGGGAGCTGGTCCAGGCGGGGCGGGAGCTGGTCCAGGGGAGGCGGGAGGTGGTCCAGCCGACGCAGAATCACGCCCTCACGCAGCGCCCAGGGGCAGATCTCGAGCGTCTCGATGTCGAACAGATCCATCGCACCCTCCGCGACCAGCGCCCCTGCCAGCAGCTGGCGGGCGCGGCCCTCCGAAACGCCGGGGAGTGCGGCGCGCTGCTCGACCGTCATGGCGGCGAGTTTGGGGACCCACTCCTGCAGTGACTTACGACTCAGTTCCCGCTGCACGTACAGGCCCTCCGTGGAGCGGGCGGCGCCCGCGATACGGGCCAGCTGCCTGAAGGTCTTGGACGTCGCCACGACATGGTCCGGCTTCCCGAACCGGCGGAACTCGCCGACCCAACGGGCGATTTCGGTCCGCACATGGCGGCGCAGCGCCTTCACGTCCTGGGGGTCGGGCGGGTCGCCGGGCAGCATTGCCGCGGTCAGCCGGCCCGCGCCGAGCGGCAGCGACACCGCGGCGTCCGGCTCCTCGTCGATCCCGTACGCGATCTCCAGCGAACCGCCGCCGATGTCCAGGACCTGCAGCCTGCCGGCGGACCAGCCGAACCAGCGGCGGGCGGCGAGGAAGGTGAGCCGGGCCTCCTCCTCGCCGGTCAGCACGGCCAGATCCACGCCGGTCTCGGCCTTGACCCTGGCCAGCACCTCGTCGGCGTTCCCGGCGTCCCGTACCGCCGAGGTCGCGAACGGCAGCACCTGCTCGCAGCCCTGGTCCTCGGCGGCCTGCACCGCGCGCCCGATCGTCTCGATCAGGCGGGCGACGCCCTTGGGTCCGATCGCCCCGTCCCTGTTGAGAAGTTCGGCGAGGCGTAGCTCCGCCTTGTGCGAATGGGCGGGCAGCGGTCGGGCACCAGGGTGCGCATCCACCACCAGCAGGTGCACTGTGTTCGAACCGACGTCGAGGACTCCGAGTCTCATGGACCGAACGCTACTGCCGTCGCACGCATACCCTGGTGCTGTGCCAAAGACGAAAAAGGCGAAACCGGGCAAAGCCAAGCCCCCGCAGAAGCTCAAGCACGACGAGAAGGGTCTGGATTTCGCGCGCGCGTGGGTCGAGTTTCCCGACCCCACCGACGACGAACAGGTCTTCCGCTGCGATCTGACCTGGCTGACCTCGCGCTGGAGCTGCATCTTCGGCAGCGGCTGCCAGGGCATCGAGGCGGGCCGCGCGGACGACGGCTGCTGCACGCTGGGCGCGCACTTCTCGGACGAGGACGACGAGAAGCGGGTCGCCGAGCATGTTGCCCGCCTCACTCCGGAGCTGTGGCAGTTCCACGACGTGGGTACGGAGTCGGGCTGGGTCCAGACCGACGAGAACGACGGCGAACGCCAGACGCGCCGCTGGGAGGGCTCCTGCATCTTCCAGAACCGTCCGGGGTTCGCGGGCGGGGCGGGCTGCTCCCTGCACATCCTGGCGCTGCGCGAGGGCAAGGAGCCGCTGGAGACGAAGCCGGACGTGTGCTGGCAGCTGCCGGTGCGGCGTACGTACGACTGGATCGAGCGCCCCGACGACACGAAGGTGCTGCAGGTCACGATCGGTGAGTACGACCGGCGGGGGTGGGGCGCGGGCGGCCACGACCTGCACTGGTGGTGCACGTCGGCGACGTCGGCGCACGGGGCGGGGGAGCCGGTGTATGTGACATACCGCCCGGAGCTGACGGAGCTGATGGGCAAGGAGGCGTACGGCGTGCTGGTGGAGCTGTGCGAGGCGCGCTTGTCATCGCAGCTCCCACTGGTGGCGCCGCACCCGGCGGACCCGAAGAGGTAGCGAGGTTGCCGCCGACGGGGTGCGGGGTGCTTGTTGCCTGGGCGTGAGGTCGTCCGGTCCTGCCGGGTGCGGGTTGCCTCCGGCGGGGCGCGGGGTCTTGTTGCCCGGGCTTGGGGTCGTCCGGTCTTGTCCGGTGCGGGTTGCCTCCGGCGGGGTGCGGGTGCGGGTTGCCTCCGGCGGGGCGCGGGTTCTTGTCCGGTGCGGGCTCCGGTGCCCCTCCGGGCTCGACTCCTCGGGGTCGGCGGCGTACAGGCTCTTGGTGCGTGACCCCGGTTTTGCCGCCAATCCCCTGCGGGGCCGACCCTGCACGGCCCCTCCCCACCCGGACGAGACAAGACCACTCGCCGCGGGGGTTCAGCGGTTCGCCGGAGGAAACCACCCATGGACAGCAACCATCAACGCCACCGGCCCACCCTCACCACATGACCGAGCAACTGACAGTTTCGGAAAGGGGCGGGGAGGGGGAACGAACAGGCCCCGCGTCCGGCTCGCCGCAGCGGCACAGGGGCTCAGCCCGAGGGCGGAGGCGCGGATGCGGAGTCCGACTCCGTGGGGGACGGGTCCGGCGAGGTGGGAGCCGGCGTCGGGTCCGAAGGGGGCGGGGTCGAAGGCGGCGGGGTCGGGTCCGACGGGGGCGGCGTCGGGTGAGACGGCGGCGACGGCGTCGCGCCCCAGCCGTCGATCTCCACCACCGCTCCAGACGGGTCAACCCCCACCCGCGCGCTCCACGACCCCGCCGGCTCCCGCGCGTGGTCCACGGTGACGTGGATCGTGACCGACTCGCCCGGGCTCAGCGTGCCCGAGGAGTGGCTCATGTACAGCCACGGCGCGTCCGTCCAGGCCGACCACGTCACCGGGGTGCCGCCGGACGCCGTGAGCGTGATCCGCGTGGTGTCGCCGGATGGCTGCGCCTCGACCGTGAGACGGCCCGGGCCCGCCGCGCCGGGGCGGGTCGGTGGCGCGGGCGTGCCCGCGCTGATGACCTCGACCGAGACGTCCGAGCGGCTGCCCGGCGTGAACCTCGTGTCCGCTTCCGCACGCGCGTTGCCCGCGTTCTCGTAGTGGTCGTACGGGCCGCCGTCGAGCCCACTCCGCCGGTCCGCCGCGCTTGCGGTGACCGACGCCCCGTCGTGCCCCTCCCCCGTCAGTGGCGCGCCCCGGTACGCCGCCCACAGGGCGAGCACGGGCGCCGCCACGACCGTCGCCACGACCGTGGTGGTCACCGCCCGCGCCCGCAGCCGGTCCCGTCGGGCCGCGTGGTCCTTCGGGTCCAGCGGGAAGCCGTCTGAGCCGAAGCGCGGCGCACCCGTACGGGCGCGCGGGACGTGCAGCATCGCGACGTACGCGGCGGCCCGCGGCGCCGCGACCAGCGGCAGCACGGCCGGGGTGACGGCCGACCCCGGCCACAGCCCGCCCGCGCCGGCGCGCTCGGCAACGCGGCGGCAGCGCGGGCAGTCGTCGACGTGCCGGACCAGTTCCTGGCGGAGTGCGGCGGAGAGCAGCACCCGGTGGTCGTCGGTGAGCCGGGCGACGGCCGGGCAGTTGCCGGTCTCGACCACGGCGAGCGCGGCACGGGTGCGCTCCACCTCACAGGCCGCGGCGGCCAGCAGCTCGCGCGCCGCCAGAGCGTCCAGGCCGAGAACCGCGGCGACCTGGCGCACGCCGAGGCCGTGCCGTACGGCCAGTTCGAGGGCCTCGCGCTGTTCCGGGGTCGTACCGGCCGCCTCCGGCCAGGCCAGCAGCGCCAGTTCACTGCGGCGGCGCTCCGCGGCCTCCTCGGAGACCCGCGGCCCGGCCTCCTCGGGGACGGCGGGGCGTCCGGTGTGCGTCCCCTGCCGCGTGCGCCGCTGCTCGGTCAGTCGGCGCAGACAGGCCCACCGCGCGAGCGCGTACAGCCATGCCTTCCGCTCGGCCTCGCCGGCCGGGCAGCGCCCGTACTGCCGCTCGGCGATGGCGAGTACGTCGCCGAGGAGCCCCGTCGCCGCGTCGTGGTCGCAGAGCACGGAGAGGCAGTAGGTGAACAGGCCGTCGAGATACGGCTCATAGCGCGCGGGCGGGCGCTGCGCCGACGAACGGGGCGCGCGCCGGTGCGCCCGATGTGCGCCGGTGGTGTGCGTGGGTGGTTCCAGCCTGCTGCTCGTCACGTCGTGACCGTAGGCGCGGGACCGGATCCCGTTCATACCTCTTGAACACTTTTAATCCTTACGGGTGAACAGTTCGCCCGAAGGGGGACAGGAATCGTTAATTCCATCCCTAGTGGACCACCGGCGTTCGCCGGATGGCGACGACCCGTCATGACCAGAGACCGCGGCGACCGCGTTGTCAGTGGTCCCCGCTACGGTTTCCGCATGGCTGCCCGTACGAAATCCGCGAAGGACCGGCCGTCCTACCGCTGCACCGACTGCGGCTGGACGACCGCCAAGTGGCTCGGCCGCTGCCCCGAGTGCCAGGCCTGGGGCACAGTCGAGGAGTACGGCGCGCCCGCTGTCCGTACGACCGCGGCAGGCCGCGTCTCCACCGCCGCCGTCCCCATCGGCCAGGTCGACGGTCGGCAGGCGACCGCCCGCTCCACCGGTGTGGACGAGCTCGACCGGGTCCTCGGCGGTGGTCTGGTGCCCGGCGCGGTCGTGCTGCTCGCGGGCGAGCCGGGCGTCGGCAAGTCCACACTGCTGCTCGACGTCGCCGCCAAGGCCGCGAGCGACGACCACCGGACGCTGTACGTCACGGGCGAGGAGTCCGCGAGCCAGGTCCGCCTCCGCGCGGACCGGATCAACGCCCTGCACGACCATCTCTACCTGGCCGCCGAGACCGATCTTTCCGCGGTCCTCGGCCACTTGGACGCGGTCAAGCCGTCCCTGCTGATCCTCGACTCCGTACAGACCGTCGCATCGCCGGAGATCGACGGTGCGCCCGGCGGCATGGCGCAGGTCCGCGAGGTCGCCGGCGCCCTGATCCGCGTCTCCAAGGAGCGCGGGATGTCCACACTGCTGGTCGGCCATGTCACCAAGGACGGTGCGATCGCCGGACCGCGGCTGCTCGAGCATCTGGTGGACGTCGTGCTGTCCTTCGAGGGCGACCGGCACGCCCGCCTTCGTCTCGTACGGGGTGTCAAGAACCGCTACGGCGCGACGGACGAGGTCGGCTGCTTCGAGCTGCACGACGAAGGCATCACCGGCCTCGCCGACCCGTCGGGCCTCTTCCTCACCCGCCGTGCCGAGGCAGTCCCCGGCACCTGTCTGACGGTCACCCTGGAAGGCCGCCGCCCGCTCGTCGCCGAGGTGCAGGCGCTGACCGTCGACTCGCAGATCCCTTCGCCCCGGCGCACCACCTCCGGCCTGGAGACCTCACGGGTGTCGATGATGCTCGCGGTACTCGAGCAGCGCGGCCGGATCACCGCGCTCGGCAAGCGCGACATCTACAGCGCGACCGTCGGCGGCGTGAAGCTCTCCGAACCCGCCGCGGACCTGGCGATCGCGCTCGCGCTGGCCTCGGCCGCCAGCGACACTCCGCTGCCCAAGAACCTCGTCGCGATCGGCGAGGTGGGCCTTGCGGGCGAGGTCAGACGGGTCACGGGCGTCCAGCGCCGGCTCGCCGAGGCCCACCGGCTCGGCTTCACGCACGCGCTTGTACCGTCCGATCCCGGCAAGGTCCCGACCGGTATGAAGGTCACGGAAGTAGCCGATATGGGGGATGCGCTGAGGGTGCTCCCGCGCGGGCGGCAGAAGGCCTCCGGCGGGGCTCCTGACGTCGCCCCGAGGAGAGAGCGGCCGGAGGCCCCACGGGAGGCCGACACGCGCCGGTAGACTTTGCCCTGGTCTCGCCCATCCGTACGAGCCGGAGGAGTGCAGTGGCAGCCAACGACCGGGCAGCAGCACCCGGAAAGTCCGGCGGAGGCTCCGGCAACGAAGCACTGATCCGCGCCGCCCTGAGCGCGGTCGCGCCCGGCACCGCCCTGCGCGACGGCCTGGAGCGGATCCTCCGCGGCAACACCGGCGGCCTGATCGTCCTCGGCATGGACAAAACGGTCGAGTCGATGTGTACCGGCGGATTTGTGCTGGACGTGGAGTTCACCGCAACGCGGCTGCGCGAGCTGTGCAAGCTCGACGGCGCGCTCATCCTCGACAAGGACATCGGCAAGATCCACCGGGCCGGTGTGCAGCTGGTTCCGGACGCGTCCATCCCCACCGAGGAGACCGGCACCCGCCACCGCACCGCGGACCGGGTATCGCGGCAGTGCGGCTTCCCGGTCGTCTCCGTATCGCAGTCGATGCGGCTGATCGCGCTGTACGTGGACGGGGAGCGCCGCGTGCTGGAGGAGTCGGCCGCGATCCTCTCCCGCGCCAACCAGGCCCTCGCGACCCTGGAGCGGTACAAGCTCCGACTCGACGAGGTGGCGGGCACGCTCTCCGCCCTCGAGATCGAGGACCTGGTGACGGTCCGGGACGTGGGGGCGGTGGCGCAGCGTCTGGAGATGGTGCGCCGGATCGCCACCGAGATCGCCGAGTACGTGGTGGAGTTGGGCACCGACGGCCGACTTCTCTCCCTGCAGCTCGACGAGTTGATCGCGGGCGTGGAGCCGGAGCGTGAGCTGGTCGTCCGTGACTATGTGCCGGAGCCGACCGCGAAGCGGTCCCGTACGGTCGACGAGGCGCTCACCGAGCTGAACGAGCTCACCCATGCCGAGCTGCTCGAACTGCCCATAGTCGCACGGGCGTTGGGATACAGCGGCGCCCCCGAAACGCTCGACTCCGCGGTCTCGCCCCGGGGTTACCGGCTGCTGGCGAAGGTGCCGCGGCTGCCCGGCGCGATCATCGAGCGGCTCGTCGAGCACTTCGGCGGACTGCAGAAGCTTCTCGCGGCCAGCGTCGACGATCTGCAGACGGTCGACGGCGTGGGCGAGGCGCGGGCCCGCAGCGTGCGCGAGGGGCTTTCACGGCTCGCCGAGTCCTCGATCCTCGAGCGGTACGTCTAACGAGCGGTACGTCCAGCGAGCGGTACGTCCAGCGATCGCTACGTCCGGCCCGTCCGGTGATTGAGGACGGGGGACGGGGGACGGGGACCGGCCCCTGCTCAGTCCTTCTCCAGGCGGAACGACGCCGGCAGCACCGTCACGCCCGGGATCTCCGCCTCCAGCAGGTACGTACCGGGCGGGACGGCCCCCGCGGGCGGCGTGGCGCACTCCGGCGCGCTCCGCCTGCGGTCCCACTCCACGGTGTGCGTGATGCTCGCGCCCGCCGGGACCCTCAGCAGCAGACTCCCCGCCGTGCGCGGGCAGTCCTTGGAGGACCACACCTCGTCGTCCTTGTCGTCGGCGACTTTCAGCACCGCCGCCTTGGGCCCGAAGTCCGCCTTGCAGGTCGTCGCCGACGAGTTGGCGGCGACCAGCTGGAACGTGGGCTTCACCCCCGACTCGTACGAGACTTTGAGACTGCGCAGCGTGAACTTCAGCGCGCCGGGAGCGCAGTCGGGGAGGCTCGAGCCTGCAGGGACCTGCTGACCGCCCGTGCCGCCGCTGGAAGCACCGCCCGTTCCGGTGTCGCCGTTCTTGCCCGGGTCGGCGCTCGAGCCCGCGTCCGTACCGCCGGTCGCGCCACTGCCGGTGTCGCCACCGGTGTCGCCCGACTCGTCGCGCCCGCCCGGCTGTTCACTGATCGCGGGCCCGGACTGGGCGGGTCCGGGCGTGATGGAGGGCGCGGGAGTAGAGCCGTTGGCGCTGTCGTCGTGCTCGTTCCCCTTGCCGCCACCGGAACTGAGAGCCCAGGCGATCAGCAGCGCGAGGAGCGCGATCAAAGACGCCGCGACTGCCCTCCGTCGCCAGTAGATGGAGGAGGGGAGCGGCCCGATCGGATTGCGCAGAGATCCCACGGCCCAAACTCTACGAGAGATCCGCGGCAACTCCCGCCCCACCCGCCGCCCGACTTGGCAAGTTCCACGGATCATCATCACGGGCGGAGCGGCCCGCACCCCCAACTTTCGTCAAGGTGTGCTCCGGTCGATCGCTATGGGTGACCGTCCGCGCGCGACAGGTACGGTCCGTGACCATGGAACGCAGGTCCGTACGGGCTTCGTGGTCCGGTTCGCCGGACCGGGCCGCGGCCGACAGGCAACGGCCTCCCGGAGCGTATGCACCGTCCGATCGCCATGACGTGCCAGGATCGGAGTGCCATGACTGACACCACCACAGACCCCGCCATCGCCATGCCTGACGCGGCCTCCCTCCACGCCCCCGTCATCGCCTGGTTCGACAAGCACGCCCGCGATCTCCCCTGGCGCCGCCCCGAGGCCGGCGCCTGGGGTGTGATGGTCAGCGAGTTCATGCTCCAGCAGACCCCGGTCAGCCGGGTGCTCCCGGTGTACGAGCAGTGGCTGGCCCGCTGGCCGCGCCCCGCCGATCTCGCGGCCGAGGCGCCCGGCGAGGCCGTCCGCGCCTGGGGCCGGCTCGGCTATCCGCGGCGCGCGCTGCGGCTGCACGGGGCCGCGCAGGCGATAACGGAGCGGCACGGCGGCGATGTACCCAGCGACCATGGGCAGTTGCTCTCGCTGCCCGGCATCGGTGAGTACACGGCGGCCGCGGTGGCCTCCTTCGCGTACGGGCAGCGGCATGCCGTCCTCGACACCAATGTCCGGCGGGTCTTCGCCCGCGCCGCGACCGGCATCCAGTACCCGCCGACCGCGACGACAGCGGCCGAGCGCAAGCTGGCCCGCGCACTGCTCCCGGAGGAGGAGACGACCGCGGCCCGCTGGGCGGCGGCCTCCATGGAGCTGGGCGCGCTGGTGTGCACCGCGAAGAACGAGGACTGCGCGCGCTGCCCGATCTCCGGACGGTGCGCCTGGCGGCTGGCCGGGAAACCCGCGTACGAAGGTCCGGCGCGCCGCGGCCAGACATACGCGGGCACCGACCGTCAGGTGCGCGGCAAGCTCCTCGCCGTACTGCGTGAGGCGGTGGCGCCGGTCGAACAGGCGGCGCTGGACGCGGTTTGGCACGAGCCGGTGCAGCGGGCGCGGGCGCTGGACGGACTGGTCGCCGACGGCCTCGTCGAGCCCCTGGAGGACGGTGTCTACCGCCTCCCTCTCGGCTGAACCCACGCCGGTCCGCACCCGGTCCGCATCCGGCCCCGATGCCGTTTCCCACCCGAACCACACCTGAAACATTCGCTGTTACACAACCGATGGACGGCCGTGCGCCCGCCGACGGCTGCTCCGCACAGTGCCGTGACAAGTCCTCCGTAGCTTCTTGGGACGTAGGGCAAGGGCAATGCTTGTCACGGGGACGGAGGCGGTTGGAATGGCGCACGGCGAGGTGCTCGAATTCGAAGAGTACGTACGCACTCGGCAGGAGGCGCTGCTGCGCAGCGCCCGGCGTCTCGTCCCCGACCCGATCGACGCGCAGGACCTGCTGCAGACCGCTCTGGTCCGTACGTACGGCCGCTGGGACGGCATCGCGGACAAGTCGCTCGCCGACGCGTACCTGCGCCGCGTGATGATCAATACGCGTACGGAGTGGTGGCGCGCCCGCAAGCTCGAGGAGGTCCCGACCGAGCAACTGCCCGACGCGAGTGTCGAGGACGGAAGTGAGCAGCGCGCGGACCGCGCTCTGCTGATGGACATTCTGAAGGTGCTGGCGCCCAAGCAGCGCAGCGTCGTGGTGCTGCGACACTGGGAGCAGATGAGCACGGAAGAGACTGCTGCCGCACTCGGTATGTCGGCCGGTACGGTGAAGAGCACGCTGCACCGGGCACTCGCCCGGCTCCGCCAGGAGCTGGAGAGCCGGGATCTGGATGCCCGTGCCCTTGAGCGTGCCGAAGGACGGCGTGAGCGTGACGAACGGGGGCAGGAGCGGTGCGCGGCCTGACAGGCAGAGGCGGCATCAGGACACGAGCGGCGGGCGGCGCGGCGGTGGCCGGGCTCGCCGCTGTCGGCCTGTTCAGCGTCGCCTGCTCCACAGGAGGCGCCGGAGTGCAGGACGAGGGCGCGGCCCATGCCGATACCTCGGACAAGGCAACCCCCTCCCAGGTCACGCCCTCCAGCAGCACCGCGCGGAAGTCCCAGAGCGTCAACGCGGTGAAGCTGATCATGAGCGACCCGAAGGTCAGCGAGCGGGTCAAGGCCGATCTCAAACCGTGCGGCCGGGACTCGTATCCTGTGGACACCTCGTACGGGAACCTCACCGGCGGGACCTCGCCCGATGTCGTCGTCAATGTGCTGACGTGCGGCGACGCGGTCGGCATGGGCACGTACGTGTACCGCGAGAACGGCGACAAGTACGAGAATGTCTTTGCCGCCGAGGAACCGGCGGTGTACTCCGCGATCGACCGGGGCGACCTGGTGGTGACCAAGCAGGTGTACACCAAGGGTGACCCCGGAACCGGGCCGTCCGGCGAGGAAGTGACCACCTGGCGCTGGTCGGGCGGCAAGTTCACCCAGCAGTACTGGGTACGCAACGATTTCAGCAAAGCGGTCGGTGCGGGCGAGCCAGCCGCACCGGACGCAGCCCCAACGAGCGAGAACTGAGGCACCAGCAGGATGGCCGAGACCCATGTCCTGTTCGTCGAGGACGACGACGTCATCCGTGAGGCGACCCAGCTCGCGCTGGAGCGTGACGGCTTTGTGGTCACCGCGATGCCCGACGGGCTGCTCGGCCTGGAGGCATTCCGCGCGAACCGGCCGGACATAGCGCTGCTCGATGTGATGGTGCCGGGTCTGGACGGGGTGAGCCTGTGCCGCCGTATCCGGGACGAGTCGACCGTACCCGTGATCATGCTGTCGGCGCGTGCCGACTCGATCGATGTGGTGCTCGGCCTGGAGGCCGGCGCCGACGACTACGTGACGAAGCCCTTCGACGGCGCTGTGCTGGTGGCCCGTATCCGCGCGGTTCTGCGCCGCTTCGGGCACGCGGGCGGACCGGCGGGCGGCGAGTCCGACCCGGCCGGGCAGCAGGAGCAGGGCGCGCTGTCCTTCGGTGACCTGGAGATCGACACGGAGGGCATGGAGGTGCGCAAGGCCGGTGAGCCCGTGGCCCTGACGCCGACCGAGATGCGGCTGCTGCTGGAGTTCTCCTCCACGCCGGGCACCGTGCTCTCGCGCGACAAGCTGCTGGAGCGGGTCTGGGACTACGGCTGGGGCGGCGACACCCGGGTCGTGGACGTCCATGTCCAGCGGCTGCGCACCAAGATCGGGCAGGACCGGATCGAAACGGTCCGCGGCTTCGGCTACAAGCTCAAGGCATGAAGCGGCTCGTACTGCGCACCGGCGTCCGCTGGAAGATCAGCATCGCGATCGCGGCCGTCGGCGCGCTGATCGCCCTGGCGCTGAGCCTTGTCGTGCACAACGCCGCGCGGGTCTCGATGCTGTCCAACGCGCGCGATGTCCAGATGGACCGGGTGCTCCTCGCGCAGCGCTGGTACGAGACGTCCAAGAACAAGGACCCGCGCTCGCGCTTCAACGCCAAGATCAACGATCCCTCGCTGCCCAGGGACCTGCAGAAGCTGATGCGCGAGAAGCGGCGCGGCAGCTATGTGGCAGAGACCCACGGCGGCACGCCCGACATCTGGGCAGCCGTGCCGCTGGCAAACGGCGACGTCCTCTCCCTGCACAGCCAGTTGGCCGGCCGCAGCGCCACCGTCATGAAGGACCTCGACCGGGCGCTGATCATCGGCTCGGTCTCGGTGGTGTTCGGCGGCTGCGCGCTCGGCGTGCTGATCGGCGGACAGCTCTCGCGCAGACTGCGCAAGGCCGCCGCGGCCGCCCGCAATGTCGCGCAGGGCAATACGGACGTACGGGTCAGGCACGCCATCAGTGGTGTCGTACGCGACGAGACCGACGATCTCGCCCGTGCCGTCGACGCACTGACCGACGCACTGAACGAACGCATCGAGGCGGAGCGCCGGGTCACCGCGGACATCGCGCACGAACTGCGCACTCCGGTGACCGGGCTGCTCACGGCGGCCGAACTGCTGCCGCCGGGCCGTCCCAGTGAGCTCGTACGGGACCGGGCGCAGGCCATGCGCACGCTCGTCGAAGACGTACTGGAGGTGGCCAGGCTCGACAGCGCGTCGGAGCGGGCCGAGCTTCAGGAGATCGCGCTCGGAGAGTTCGTCAGCCGCCGGATCGCGCTGCTGAACCCCGATGTGGTGGTCCGAGTTGTGCACGAGTCGTGGGTCAGCACCGATCCGCGGCGGCTCGAGCGGATCCTTTTCAATCTGCTGGCCAACGCCGCCAAGTACGGCGGAGCGCCGATCGAGGTGGCGGTCGAGGGCCGCGTGGTGCGGGTCCGGGACCACGGCCGCGGCTTCCCCGAGGAGCTGCTGCGCGAGGGCCCGAGCCGCTTCCGTACGGGCGCCAGCGACCGCGCGGGCACCGGCCACGGCCTGGGGCTGACGATCGCGGCGGGCCAGGCCCGCGTCCTCGGCGCCCGGCTGACCTTCCGCAACGCCGCACCGGAAGGCACCGAGACGCCGCTGGGCCAGTCCGGCGGTGCGATCGCGGTGCTCTGGCTGCCCGAGCACGCCCCGACCAACACCGGCAGCTTCCCGATGATGCAGCTACCGGACTAGACCGCTACTGGCCCAGGCCACGCCCGGGGACCAAGGCCACTACCGGACTAGCAGGACCAGTCCTTGTCGAGGTCGAGCCCGCCCTCGCGCTGCTGGGTGAAGGAGTACCAGTTGCCCGAGTCGTCACGCAGGATCGCCTCCGTGCCGTACGGACGCTCCTGCGGCGGCTGGAGGAACTCCACGCCGCGCGCCTTGAGCTTCTCGTAGTCCCCGTGGACGTCGTCGGTGGCCAGCACCCCGGCGCCCATGACCCCCTTGCTGATGAGCGTCTTCATCGCCTCGGCCGCCTCCGGGTCCATCGCCGGCGCGCCCGGCACCATCAGCGTCAGCTCCAGCTCCACATCCGGCTGGTCCTTGGCGCCGACAGTCAGCCAGCGCATCCCGCCGTCGCCGAGGGTCATGTCGGTGCGGACCTCGAGGCCGAGCTTCTCGGTGTAGAACTCCTTCGCCCGGTCCTGGTCCAGGACCCAGACGGTGCCGCTTTGAAGGCGCGTACGAAGTGGTAGCGCGAGTAACCGGCATGGGCGGCCACCGCGTCCAGGTCGAGCGGCTCGGCCCAGTCGCGGTCCATGGCGTCCTTGGCGAGGCGCAGCTGCCGCAGACGGGCGAGGCGCGCCGGCGCCGCGGTGGTGCTCTCCACACACCTGATGCCGGCACGCACCACTGACAACGGCCCCCGGTGTGCACAGCGGGTGTGCACACCGGGGGCCGTCGGCCGGGGAAGCGGTACGAATCGCGAGGGTGGACCGAGGGGCAGACCGAGGGTCGAACCGCGAGGGGTCAGTGCGGTGCGGGTCGGACCGTGCGGGTCAGACGGTCTCCGCCACCTTGTCCTTGGCGGCGCCGGAAGCGTCCTCCGCGGGCGCCGGTCCCGCGCCGCGCAGCGGCACCTCCTTGACGAAGAAGGCCGCGAGGAAGCCGATCACCGCGACCGCCGCCCCCAGCAGGAAGGCCGCGTGCGTGCCGGACGCCACCGCCGACTCGTAGGCCTCACGCACCTGGTCCGGCAGCTTCGCCAGGCTCGCGGCGTCCAGCTGCGCGGAGCGCGCAGTGACCTGCGATCCGCCCCGGGCCGCCATCTCGTCCTGGACCCGGCCGGTGAAGAGCGCGCCCATGATGGCGACACCGAAGGAGCTGCCGAGCGTACGGAAGAGGGTGGCTCCGGAGGACGCGACGCCCATGTCCTTCAGCTCGACGCTGTTCTGCGCGACCAGCATGGTGATCTGCATCAGGAAGCCCATGCCGGCGCCGAGCACCGCCATGTAGATCCCGGAGCTCAGCCGCGAGGTCTCGGTGTCCATGGTGGAGAGCAGGAACAGGCCCGACATCATCAGGCCGCCGCCGATGATCGGGAAGATCCGGTACTTGCCGGTGCTGGTGGTGACCCGGCCCGCGATCATCGAGACGACGAGCATCGAGAGGAGCATCGGCAGCAGGAGCAGACCGGAGTTGGTCGCCGAAGCACCCTGTACGGACTGCTGGAACAGCGGCAGGAAGAGCACCGCGCCGAACATCACGAAGCCGGTCAAGAAGCCGATCACCGACATGAGAGTGAAGTTGCGGCTGCGGAAGATGTGCAGCGGAATGATCGGCTCGGCGACCTTGGTCTGGGAGAAGACGAAGCCGGTGAGCGCAGCCACGCCGATCGCGATCAGCTCCATGATCACGGCCGAGTCCCAGTCGTACTCCGTGCCGCCCCAGGTCGTGACCAGCACGATCGAGGTGATGCCCACGGTCAGCAGCCCGGCGCCCAGATAGTCGATCCGCGCGTCGGTCCGCTTCTTCGGCAGGTGGAGCACGGCAGTGACCATCGCGAGCGCGACGGCGCCCAGCGGCAGGTTGATGTAGAAGCTCCAGCGCCAGCCGAGGTGGTCGGTGATGGTTCCGCCGACCAGCGGTCCGCCGATCATGGCGACGGCCATCACGGCGGCCATCATGCCCTGGTACTTGCCGCGCTCCCGCGGCGGTACGAGATCTCCGATGATCGCCATCACGCCGACCATCAGGCCGCCCGCGCCCAGTCCCTGGACGGCGCGGAAGCCGATCAGCTGCCCCATGTCCTGGGCCATGCCGCTCAGTACCGAGCCGATCAGGAAGATCACTATGGAGGTGAGGAAGATGCCCTTCCGCCCGTACATGTCGCCGAGCTTCCCCCAGATCGGGGTGGAGGCGGCGGTGGCCAGGGTGTACGCAGTCACCACCCAGGACAGATGCTCGAGCCCGCCGAGATCGCCGACAATGGTCGGCATCGCGGTTCCGACGATCATGTTGTCGAGCATGGCCAGCAGCATCGCGATCATGAGCGCGAGGATCACGACCCGCACACTGCGCGGCTGGGGCTGTGAATCAGCGCCCTGCTGTTTCTCGACGTTCGCTCTACCGGCCATCGTTCCCACTCCCCGACACTTACTTGCCGCCCGGCTAGTTGACTACACTGGGGAAGGTAGACCCGTAACTAGCCGGGCGTCAAGTAAGTTTTCTCAGGAGTGCCCATGGCCAGAGGCAACACCCGCCAGCGCATCCAGGACGTGGCCCTGGAGCTCTTCGCCGAGCAGGGCTACGAGAAGACGTCGCTGCGCGAGATCGCCGAGACCCTCGAGGTCACCAAGGCGGCCCTGTACTACCACTTCAAGACCAAGGAAGACATCCTGATCAGCCTCTTCCAGGACCTCACCAGGCCGATGGACGAGCTGATCGAGTGGGCGCAGACACAGCCGCACACACTGGAGACGAAGCAGGAGATCCTGCGCCGCTACAGCGAGGCCCTCGTCGGCGCGGCCCCGCTCTTCCGCTTCATGCAGGAGAACCAGGCGACGATGCGCGATCTGAGCATCGGCGAGACCTTCAAGGACCGCATGCTGGTGATGCTGGAGCTCATCAAGGACCCGGAGGCGGCCCTGTCCGACCAGGTCCGCTGCATCAGCGCGCTCTTCACGATGCACGCCGGGATGTTCGTACTCAAGGACGTCGAAGGCGACCCGGAGGACAAGCGCAAGGCCGTCCTCGAGGTCGCCATCGATCTGGTGAGCCAGGCTCACGGCGTCACAGGCTGACGCCGGGTACTGCAGGTGCAGCGCTCCGCGGTACGCCGCGGTGCGGTGCGGTGCGGTGCGGTGCGGTGCGGTGCGTCAGACGGTGACGCCCGCGGCACGCAGGAAGGCCATCGGGTTGACCGCGGAGCCGTAGTTCGGGGTCGTACGGATCTCGAAGTGCAGGTGCGGGCCGGACGAGTTGCCGGTGTTGCCGGACCGGGCGATGTCCTGGCCCGTCTTCACCGTCTGGCCGACGCCGACGTCGATCTTCGACAGGTGGGCGTACTGCGAGTACTGGCCGTTGGCGTGCTCGATCACTATGGCGTTGCCGTACGCGGAACCGTCGCCGCCGCCGTTCGGGCCGGCCTTCACGACGACACCGCCGTGGGCGGCCTTGACCTGGGTGCCGACCGGGACGGCGAAGTCCTGACCGGAGTGCTTGTGCGACCACATGGCGCCGCCCTGGTTGAAGCTCGCGGACAGCGTGTAGCCGGTGACGGGCTTGACCCAGGCGACGGCCTTCTTGGCGGGCTTGGCCTTGGCGGCCTTCGCCGCGGCGGCCTTCACGGCCTTCACCTGCGTGGTGGCCTGGGCGGCCACAGCGGTGGCGGGATTCGCGACTGCCGTCTTGCCCGCATCGGCGGAGGCGACACCCGCACCGGCTCCGACGACCACCACGGCGCCGATTCCGGCAGCCACGACGGCACCACGGGTACGGAGCACGGACGGGCGGAGACGGTGGTTGATGACGCGCTTCGACATACGGGGTGAACCTCCGGGCATGAACGGACCCGGCGCACTCGCACCGGGCTGGCCATCCCTTGGTAGCCGATACGTCCACTTCCGCTCAAACCCCCCATCTACGACATTGCGTCGTAGCCATAGCGTCGCAAATCAGACTCTTGACACCTTCCGGGATGGATCGGAAACCCCGCCGGAGAGCGGTTGAAATATCCCCAGAGGAAGAGGTTTAACCGCATATAGGGGCCTAGCGGGGCCGCCCTCAGGCCGGGATGAGCGCCACTCCCCCACCTGCGCCCCAGAGGCCCCGCCGCACCCCGGACCGAAGGCCCCCGACAAGGGTCGAGCGGTACTCCTATTCCGGCTAGTAGGGCCGGATGGGCATGTGTGCCTTGTCACGAGCCCGGAGCCGACCGGGGCCCGGGGGTGTTGCCCACGACACACCAACACCCAGGTCACATATGCCCTATTCGCCCCGAAATGGACACCTGCAAGCCGGACTCACACGGCCGATCTGCGACCTTCCCGCCCGCACAGCCCTCCGGGATGCTCCTGTGCCATGAGTAGACCCGTGATTCGCACTCACCGGCGCCTGAAGCGCCACGGCTGGATCTGGCCCGCCGTCATCGGGCTCGTCTGCACACTCACCTGGAGCGCGCCCGCCGGGGCGGGCCCCTCCGACACCGGGCTCAAGGGCGCCATCGACAGGATCCTCGCGGACGCCCGTATGGACGGCGGAGCCGCGAGCGTGGTGATCGCCGACGCCGCCACCGGGGAGCGGCTCTACCAACGGGACGGCACCGACCGTCTGATGCCCGCCTCCAACACCAAACTCGCCACCTCCACCGCCGCCATGGCGCTGCTCGGCCCCGACCACCGCTTCCGTACCGACGTCCTGTCCACCGGCAGCCGCCACGGTTCCGTCCTCCGCGGCGACCTCTATCTGCGCGGCGGCGGTGACCCCACCACCCTCGCCAAGGACTACGAGCAGCTCGCCGCCGATCTCGCCGCTTCGGGCATCACACGCGTCACCGGCCGCCTCGTCGCCGACGACACCCGCTTCGACACCCAGCGCCTGGGCCGTTCCTGGGCCGCCGACGACGAGTCCTCGTACTACTCCGCGCAGATCTCGCCGCTCACCGTCGCGCCCGACACCGACTACGACTCCGGCACGGTCGTCGTCGAGGCCACTCCCGGGGCCAAGGCCGGTGACAAGCCGCGTGTGAAGCTCACCCCGCCCACCGACTACATACGCCTCGACATCCGCGGAACCACCGTCCCCTCCGGGCAGAGCGACACCCTCACCGTCGAGCGGGAGCACGGCACCAACACCATCACCGTCAGCGGGAACATCCCCGTCGGCGCGAGCGCCACCAAGGAGTGGGTGACCGTCTGGGAGCCGACCGGCTACGCCGCCGCCGTGTTCTCCGACGCACTCGGCCGGTATGGCGTACGCGTCACCGGCAGCCCCCGCCTGGGTCGCCCCACCCCGCCCGGCGCCAAGCCCCTCGCCTCGCACAACTCCATGCCGCTCAAGGAGCTGATGCTCCCGTTCATGAAGCTCTCCAACAACATGCACGCCGAGACGCTGACCAAGACGATCGGCTACGAGACATCGGGCCGCGGCACCTGGGACGCCGGACTGGCGGCCATCAGCGGCTACTTGCAGAAGCAGGGCGTGAAGACCTCCACCCTCCGCCAGCTCGACGGCTCGGGCCTGACCCGGATGAACCTCTTCCCGGCCGAACAGCTCGCCACGCTGCTGCTGTCCGTACGGGACGCCTCCTGGTACGCCGACTGGTACGCGTCCCTGCCGGTGGCCTGCAACCCGGACCGCGCCATGGGCGGCACCCTCCGCTCCCGGATGTGCGCAACGCCGGCGGCCCTCAACGCCCGTGGCAAGACAGGGTCCTTGACGGGAGCGTCGGCTCTCTCCGGTTACGTCACCGACGCGCGCGGGCGGGAGCTGGTCTACAGCATCGTCCTCAACAACTACCTGGCCTCTTCGGTGAAGAGCATCGAGGACGCGATCGTCGTCACGCTCGCCTCGTCCGACACGGCACACGGCACCATCACCGCCGTACCACCGAAGGCCGCGCGCAGCACCGAGCCGACGGCCGACCTCGAATGCTCCTGGCAGAAGCCGAAGTTCTGCTGAACGGCAGCCGGACGACCGGGAAAAGGGGCTGCCCCGGACCGTACGAGTCGTACGGTCCGGGGCAGCCCCTCTGATCAGCTGCTCAGAACGCTTACGCGTCCTTCGACAGGTTCGGACCGGCTCCACCGGCCGCCTGCTCGATCGGCGGAACGTCCGGCAGTGCCGACTTCTCCTCGCCGCGGAAGGTGAACTTCTTCTCCTCACCCTCGCCCTCGGTGTCCACGACCACGATGTGACCGGGGCGCAGCTCGCCGAAGAGGATCTTCTCCGACAGGATGTCCTCGATCTCGCGCTGGATCGTCCGGCGCAGCGGCCGGGCGCCCAGGACCGGGTCGTAGCCCTTCTTGGCGAGGAGCGACTTGGCCGTGGGGCTGAGCTCGAGGCCCATGTCACGGTCCTTCAGGCGCTCATCCACCTTGGCGATCATGAGGTCGACGATCTGGATGATGTCTTCCTCGGTGAGCTGGTGGAAGACCACCGTGTCGTCGACACGGTTCAGGAACTCAGGCCGGAAGTGCTGCTTCAGCTCTTCGTTGACCTTGACCTTCATCCGCTCGTAGTTCGACTTGACGTCGCCCTGAGCCGCGAAGCCCAGGTTGAAGCCCTTCGAGATGTCCCGGGTCCCGAGGTTGGTCGTCATGATGATGACCGTGTTCTTGAAGTCCACGACGCGGCCCTGGGAGTCGGTCAGACGACCGTCCTCCAGGATCTGCAGCAGGGAATTGAAGATATCGGGGTGGGCCTTCTCGACCTCGTCGAAGAGGACGACGGAGAACGGCTTCCGGCGCACCTTCTCGGTGAGCTGGCCGCCCTCTTCGTAACCCACATATCCGGGCGGGGAACCGAAGAGACGGGAAACCGTGTGCTTCTCGCTGAACTCCGACATGTCGAGGGAGATCAGCGCGTCCTCGTCGCCGAAGAGGAATTCGGCGAGCGTCTTGGACAGCTCGGTCTTACCGACACCGGACGGGCCGGCGAAGATGAACGAGCCACCGGGGCGCTTCGGGTCCTTCAGACCGGCTCGCGTACGGCGGATCGCCTGCGAAAGGGCCTTGATGGCGTCCTTCTGCCCGATGACGCGCTTGTGGAGCTCGTCTTCCATGCGGAGGAGCCGCGAGGACTCTTCCTCGGTGAGCTTGAAGACGGGAATGCCGGTGGCCGTCGCGAGGACCTCGGCGATCAGCTCGCCGTCGACCTCGGCGACGACGTCCATGTCGCCGGCCTTCCACTCCTTCTCCCGCTTGGCCTTCGCCGCCAGCAGCTGCTTCTCCTTGTCGCGGAGCGAAGCTGCCTTCTCGAAGTCCTGGGAGTCGATCGCCGACTCCTTGTCGCGGCGGACGCCCGCGATCTTCTCGTCGAACTCGCGGAGGTCCGGCGGCGCGGTCATCCGGCGGATGCGCATCCGGGATCCGGCCTCGTCGATCAGGTCGATCGCCTTGTCCGGCAGGAAGCGGTCCGAGATGTACCGGTCGGCCAGGGTGGCGGCCTGGACCAGCGCCTCGTCCGTGATGGAGACCCGGTGGTGCGCCTCGTAACGGTCGCGCAGACCCTTGAGGATCTCGATGGTGTGCGGCAGGGACGGCTCCGCGACCTGGATGGGCTGGAAGCGGCGCTCGAGGGCCGCGTCCTTCTCCAGGTGCTTGCGGTACTCGTCGAGCGTCGTCGCACCGATGGTCTGCAGCTCGCCACGGGCCAGCATCGGCTTGAGGATGCTGGCGGCGTCGATCGCGCCCTCGGCGGCGCCCGCACCCACCAGGGTGTGGAGCTCGTCGATGAACAGGATGATGTCGCCGCGGGTGCGGATCTCCTTGAGCACCTTCTTCAGGCGCTCCTCGAAGTCACCGCGGTAGCGGGAGCCTGCGACCAGCGCACCGAGGTCGAGGGTGTAGAGGTGCTTGTCCTTGAGGGTCTCGGGCACCTCGCCCTTGACGATGGCCTGCGCCAGGCCTTCGACGACCGCCGTCTTGCCGACGCCGGGCTCGCCGATGAGGACCGGGTTGTTCTTCGTACGGCGGGACAGCACCTGCATGACCCGCTCGATCTCCTTCTCGCGCCCGATGACCGGGTCGAGCTTGGACTCACGAGCGGCCTGGGTGAGATTCCGGCCGAACTGGTCCAGGACGAGCGAGGTCGAGGGGGTGCCCTCGGCCGGGCCGCCTGCAGTGGCGGCTTCCTTGCCCTGGTAACCGGAGAGCAGCTGGATGACCTGCTGCCGCACCCGGTTGAGATCGGCGCCCAGCTTCACGAGGACCTGGGCGGCGACGCCCTCGCCCTCGCGGATCAGGCCGAGCAGGATGTGCTCGGTGCCGATGTAGTTGTGGCCGAGCTGGAGGGCCTCGCGGAGCGACAGCTCCAGGACCTTCTTGGCACGAGGGGTGAAGGGGATGTGCCCGGACGGAGCCTGCTGGCCCTGCCCGATGATTTCCTCCACCTGCTGGCGGACCGCCTCGAGCGAAATCCCGAGGCTCTCCAGGGCCTTAGCGGCGACACCCTCACCCTCGTGGATAAGGCCCAGGAGGATGTGCTCGGTGCCGATGTAGTTGTGGTTGAGCATCCGGGCTTCTTCCTGAGCCAGGACGACAACCCGCCGCGCGCGGTCGGTGAACCTCTCGAACATCGTTAATCGCTCCTCAGAGCGGTCAGGCAGTAAGGGGTCGGTCCCCTCCCTGTCCTTCCGCAGCTTAGTCCCGCAAGCGGGGACCGCTCATTCCAACTGCCGACACCCGTCTGTGGCCTCCTGACCGCTGAACGCCGACAACTGCTCCAACCCGATGGTGCGAGACGATGTTCCCGCAGGCCAGGCAGTTACCCTCGCCATCGCTACGCCGATGGCGAACGCAAGGCGGCCAAACAGGCGTGTCGCCCCTCCCCACTAGGAATGTCTTACCCGTAAGGACTGACAGTCCATGCAGCGCGCACCGGTTCCCTCAGCTACGGGCGAACAACTTTGCGCCCTCGAATGGGCTGGTACGCCCGCAACTCGGACACCGTGTGCAATCATCCGTCGACTCTGCGTAACTCTCGAGCCGCCTCAGGAGTTCCGGGGGGTATGGCTCTCACCGTCCCGCTCCCCCGTGCGCCCTTCGACGGCGGCACCGCGCAGTGGTACGAGAACGAACTCGGCTGGGCCGTGGCGGACTGCGATCCGGTGCAGCTGCTCACCGGTCTGCGCTTCGACGTACTGGAGCTGCCGGCGGACGCAGGCGCGGCTGTGCTGCGCCGAACGGGGGCTGCCGGGCCAGTGGCCCTCATGGGGCAGCGAATGCGGCTTCTGGTGGCCGTAGGGAGCGCGGACGAGCTGCCTGGGCTGCTCGACTGGCTGGAGTGGGGCGGGATCGCTCTCGATCTGACCGCCATCGGCGCGGGCGGACGGATGACCGCCCCGCCGCCGCCCGGATGGTCCGGCTCGCGGGAGGCCGCCGTATGGCTGCGGCCCCCCGTGCCGGGACGCGAGGTGGAACCGACGTTGCCGGCGCTTGCCCCATTCGGGCGCAGCGCCGGTTCCGGTGGGGGAATCAGCCCCGATCTCGTACGACTCGTGGACACAGCGGCGACCGAGTGCCACCGGGCCCGTTTGCTGCGTACGAATACGCCGCAAACAAATACTCAGCCGTTGGCCTTCTCGTAAGCCTCGCGAACCGTGGCCGGGACGCGGCCGCGGTCGTTGACCTCGAAGCCGTTCGCCTTGGCCCAGGCGCGGATTTCGGCGGTGTCCTTGTTGCCACCGGCCGCGGCGCGGCCCTTGCCCCGACCGGCCGCAGCGCGGCCACCAGTACGCCGGCCACTCTTTGCGTACGGCTCGAGCAGACCACGGAGCTTGTCCGCATTGGCGGTGGTGAGGTCGATCTCGTAGGTCTTGCCGTCCAGAGCGAACGTCACGGTCTCGTCCGCCTCGCCGCCGTCGAGGTCATCGACAAGAAGGACCTGAACCTTCTGTGCCACCGGATTTCCTTTCATCGAAAATGCAGTACGCGGAAAGGAAACCGCTTTTCCCTGGAAAACACAAACCCTTGGCAGAGGTTCAGAACCTCAAGAACGCGGGAAACGTGCGCGATTCGGACATAGGGATCCGCCTCTTGTGGTGATCACAGGTGCAGAAGCATCCGGCTGTTGCCCAAGGTGTTCGGCTTCACTCGTTCGAGCCCGAGGAACTCGGCGACGCCCTCGTCATAGGAACGCAGCAGCTCGCTGTAGACATCTCCGTCGACCGGCGTCTCACCGATCTCCACGAAGCCGTGCTTCCCGAAGAAGTCGACTTCGAAGGTGAGACAGAAAACCTTGAGCACTCCGAGCCGACGGGCGGTCTGCAACAGCTTGTCGAGCACGTGATGACCGATGCCGGTGCCCTTGAACGCGGGATCCACTGCAAGAGTGCGCACTTCGGCGAGGTCTTCCCAGATGACATGGAGTGCACCGCAGCCGACCACCTGGGCATCCTCGTCGCGTTCCGCGACCCAGAACTCCTGGATGGCTTCGTAAAGCGTCACCGTCGCTTTGTCGAGCAGGATGCCTTCACTCACGTACGGGTCGACGAGTCGGCGGACCGACGGCACATCGCTGGTCCTGGCCCGCCGGACGGTGATGGCATTTGCTGCGGCATAAGGCATGGCCCGACGCTATCGCTCCGGCGTGGTCCCACCGTCGGCGGCCTCGTCGCCCTGAACGATGCGGACGGCGGCTAGGAGAGCCTCACGCTGCTCGGGCGACATCATGCCGAAGAAGGCCACAAGTGCGGCCGCGGGGTTGTCGCTCTTGGACCACGCTTCGTTCATGAGTGCGGCCGAGTAGGCGGCGCGGGTGGAGACCGCCGTATATCGATAGGCGCGGCCTTCGACTTCCCTGCGCACCCAGCCCTTCTGATGGAGATTGTCCATTACCGTCATGACGGTGGTGTAGGCGATGGACCGTTCCTGCTGAAGATCTTCGAGGACTTCCCGGACCGTGACCGGCCGGTTCCATTGCCAGACGCGTGTCATGACGGCGTCTTCCAGCTCTCCCAATTGGCGGGGCACAGCGCCACCATAGTCGGAGATGTCGGAATGGCTGGTTATTGACGTAACAAAAAGGACGTACGGGCATAAAACGTCCGTACGTCCTCGATGCTGAGGAACGCGTCAGTCGCCGCGGACGACCTGCTGTGTGGCCTCCGCGCGAGCGACCGCGGCGTCCACGATCGCGTCCTCCTTGGCCTTGTTCGGGCCGCCCTGGCTCTTGACGATCGTCACGACCAAGAAAGTGAAGAAGACAGCCATCACCACGGGGGGCAGGAGCGCGGATACGTAGTCCATGGCTCCCAGAGTAGCTATCCGGCGGCCAGCTGTTCCGGTGGGGGCACGGGCTTGCGGCGCGGCGGGAATGCCTCGGAGGGCTTCGGGACCGGGCGATCGGTGGGCACCGGCGCCTTGGGCTGCGGTTTCTCCTGCGGTTTCTGCTGGGGCTTCTGCTGCGGTTTCTGCTGCGGCTTCGGCTCGTCGGCGGCGGCGCGGCCGCCGGGGAGCGCGAGCAGGCGGGTGCGCGGGCCCGCGGCGGCGGGTGGGGGCACGGCCTCGACCCGGCGGCCCGCCAGCCGGGCCCGTACCGACGCTTCGGCGAGCGTCTGGCAGCGGTGCAGCACAGCGGCACCGGCCGCAGTACCGCGCAGGGTGCGCAGCGCGGCCAGATCCTCCGGGCGGGGGTCGTACCCGGCGGCCAGGGCGTCCTGGAGTAGCTCCAGATAGCCGGCGGCGGAGCCCGGGAGCGCTTCGCGGTAGCGGGCGAGATCGGCATGGAGGAACGCTCGCAGCCGGCCGGCCTCGCGGACCGCCTCGTCCAGGGAATCGGCCAGACGCAGACAGTCCTGGATGTCCTCGTCGGCGAGAGGGGCAGGATGGAGGGCGACGGCGAGGGCACGTCGGAGCACACGCAGCTCGTCTGCGCCGAACGCCATTCCGCCGCGGGATCCGTATGGCGTGGGCATGGGCCGACGATACGCGCCAAAGGGACAAAATCTGGTTAATGCGATGAGTCCCGGCGCGGCGGAATACCGCGCCGGGCTCACATACGGGAGACGTTCCGCTCGTAGACCAGACGCAGGCCGATCAGGGTCAGCCACGGCTCGTGCTCATCGATCGCCGAGGACTCGCCGAGCACCATCGGGGCCAGACCGCCGGTCGCGATCACGGTGACCTCGTCCGGGTCGTCGGCGAGCTCGACCTTCATACGCGCGACAACGCCGTCGACCTGGCCCGCGAACCCGTACACGATGCCGGACTGCATGGCCTCGACAGTGTTCTTGCCGATGACACTGCGCGGACGGGCCAGCTCGATCTTGCGGAGCTGGGCGCCCTTGACGCCGAGCGCCTCGACGGAGATCTCGATGCCGGGCGCGATCACACCGCCCGCGTACTCGCCGCGCGCGCTGACCGCGTCGAAGGTCGTCGCCGTACCGAAGTCGACGACGATCGCCGGGCCGCCGTAGAGATCGACGGCGGCGACCGCGTTGATGATGCGGTCCGCGCCCACCTCCTTGGGGTTGTCCATCAGGATCGGCACGCCGGTCTTGATACCGGGCTCGACGAGGACGGCCGGGACGTCGCCGTAGTAGCGGCGGGTCACCTCGCGCAGCTCGTGCAGGACGGAAGGGACGGTGGAGCAGATCGCGATGCCCTCGATACCGTCGCCCAGCTCGTCGCCGAGCAGCGGGTGCATGCCCATCAGGCCCTGCAGCAGGACGGCGAGTTCGTCGGCGGTGCGGCGGGCGTCGGTGGAGATGCGCCAGTGCTCGACGATCTCCTCACCGTCGAACAGGCCGAGGACGGTGTGGGTGTTGCCGACGTCGATCGTGAGCAGCATCAGAGGCCTGCCTCGCGCAGGTCGAGGCCGATGTCGAGGATCGGGGAGGAGTGCGTCAGCGCGCCCACCGCGAGGTAGTCGACGCCCGTCTCGGCGTAGGCGCGGGCGTTCTCGAGGGTGAGGCGGCCGGAGGACTCGAGGGCTGCGCGGCTCGCGACGAGCGCCACGGCCTCCTCGGTCTCGGCCGGGGTGAAGTTGTCCAGCAGGATCAGGTCCGCGCCCGCGTCGATAACTTCGCGGACCTGGTGCATGGTGTCCACCTCGACCTCGATCGCGAGGTCCGGGAACTGCTCCCGTACGGCCTTGAAGGCCTGCGCGACGCCGCCCGCCGCCACCACGTGGTTGTCCTTGACGAGCGCGGCGTCGGACAGCGACATGCGGTGGTTGACGCCGCCGCCGCAGCGCACCGCGTACTTCTCCAGCGCGCGCAGGCCCGGGGTGGTCTTGCGGGTGTCGCGGACCCTGGCCTTGGTGCCTTCGAGCAGGTCGGCCCAGGCGCGGGTCGCGGTCGCGATACCGGAGAGGCGGCACAGCAGGTTGAGCGCGCTGCGCTCGCCGGTGAGCAGGTCACGGGTGTTGGTGGTGACGGACAGCAGCTTCTGGCCGGCCTCGACGCGGTCACCGTCCTCGACGTGCCGCTCGACCTCGAACTCGTCGGTGCAGACGATGGACAGGATGGCCTCGGCGATCTGCAGACCGGCGACCGTGCCCGCCTCGCGGGCGGTGAAGTCGCCGGTGGCGACGGCGTCCTCGGGGACGGTCGCCACGGTCGTCACGTCCACGCCGCCGTCGAGGTCCTCGCTGATGGCGAGATGGGCGATGTCCTCGACCTGTACGGGGTCGAGGCCCGCGTCGAGCAGAAGCTGGGCGAGGCCGGGGTCGAGGCCGCACTCCAGCTCGTCGTACCCCTCCTCGTCGGCGGAGCAGCCGCAGGCGTCTCCGCAGCCGCCCGTCGAGGCCGCTGCGGGTGCGCCGATCTGGATCAGCGGTACGTCCACGGGACGCGGACGTTCTTCGGGCGTGCTCACGGTTACGGCTCCCTGGGGGCGTCGGGGACTGTGGGGGCGAATGCGGTGTTCTCGGTGCGGCGGACGACCAGGCTGCGGTCCGGCGCGAGGCGTACGACGAGATGGCGGCGCCAGTCGGCGTCGTCGCGCTCGGGGCGGTCCTCGCGCCAGTGGCAGCCGCGGGTCTCCTCGCGCTCCAGCGCGGCGGCGGTCAGCACACGGGCCACGCACAGGAGGTTGGAGGTCTCCCAGGACTCGACTCCGGGCTCGGCCGTCTTGCCCGAACCTTCCTGGTCCTGCACGGCGTTGCGGTGTACGGCGCCGAGCGCGGCCGCCGCCTCGGTCAGGCTCTGCGCGGAGCGGAGCACACCCGCGCCGTCGGACATGATCCGCTGGATCTCGGCCCGCGTCTCGGGCGCGATGAGCGGCAGCACGGAGGGGGTCGCGGGCACGGCAGGCCGGCCGGCCCGGAGCGGGGCGCGGGAGGCGATGTCGGCGGCGATGCGCTCGGCGAAGACCAGGCCCTCCAGGAGGGAGTTGGAGGCGAGGCGGTTCGCGCCGTGGACTCCGGTGCAGGCGACCTCGCCGCAGGCGTACAGGCCCGGGACGGTGGTGCGGCCGTGCAGGTCGGTGCGTACGCCGCCGGAGGCGTAGTGGGCGGCCGGAGCGACCGGGATGGGCTCGGTGACCGGGTCGATGCCGTGGGCCCGGCAGGCCGCGAGGATGGTGGGAAAGCGCTGCTCCCACATCTCGGCGCCGAAATGGCGGGCGTCGAGGTACATGTGTGCGGCGCCCTGCTCCTCCATCCGGCGCATGATGCCCTTGGCGACGATGTCGCGGGGGGCGAGCTCGGCCAGTTCGTGCTGCCCGAGCATGAAGCGGGTGCCGGACGCGTCGACGAGATGGGCGCCCTCTCCTCGTACCGCCTCGGAGACCAGCGGCTGCTGGCCCTCGGAGTCCGCGCCGAGGAAGAGCACCGTCGGGTGGAACTGCACGAATTCGAGGTCGGAGATCTCCGCGCCGGCACGGAGCGCGAGCGCGACGCCGTCGCCGGTGGAGACCGCGGGGTTGGTGGTGGCGGAGAAGACCTGGCCCATGCCACCGGTGGCCAGCACGACGGTGGGGGCGTGGACGGCACCGACGCCGTCGTGCTGGCCCTCACCCATGACATGGAGGGTGATTCCGGCCGTACGGCCGTCGGCGTCCGTCAACAGGTCCAGAACCAGGGCGTTTTCGATGGCGCGCAGCTTGCTGGCGTGTACGGCCTCGACGAGCGCGCGGGAGATCTCGGCGCCCGTCGCATCGCCTCCCGCGTGCGCGATACGGCGCCGGTGGTGGCCGCCCTCGCGGGTGAGCTCGATCTCGCCGGCCTCGGAGGTGTCGAAGTGCGCGCCGGTGGCGATCAGCCGGCGTACGGCGTCGGGGCCCTCGGTGACCAGGGTGCGGACCGCCTCCTCGTCGCACAGGCCCGCGCCCGCGACCAGGGTGTCGTCCAGATGCTGCTCCGGGGTGTCGCCGTCGCCGAGCGCGGCGGCGATGCCGCCCTGCGCCCAGCGCGTGGAGCCGTCGTCCAGGCGGGCCTTGGTGACCACGACCGTGCTCAGCCCGGCGGCCGTGCAGCGCAGCGCGGCGGTCAGACCCGCGACTCCGGAGCCGACCACGACGACGTCGGCCTCGATGGCCCAGCCGGGAGCGGGGGCGTTCAGCCGTATTCCGGTCATGCTGGGGCTCCGAAGGTCAGGGGGATGTTGTCGATCAGGCGCGTCGCACCGATCCGCGCGGCGACGGCGAGGATCGCCTCGCCGGTGTAGTCGTCGGGGACCTCGGTGAAGGTGGCCGGATCGACGAGGGCCAGATAGTCGAGGACGAGAGGCGGTTGGGCGCGCGCGGCCTCGTCGAGGACAGCGCGGGCCGCGGCGCGGACGGCGGCTACGCAGCCCGGTCCCGCCTGGGCCACCGCGTGCGCGTCGGCCGCCGCTCGGGCCTCACCGATCGCGGACAGCGCGGCGGCGCGGGCGACGGTGCCGTGGGTGGCCTCGGCGCGGGCGTGCAGGGCGTGTTCGGCGGCGAGGCGGTCGTGCGCCGCGAAGAGGGACCTGGACAGGGCAAGGGCGGTACGGCGCTCGTCGGCCGACAGGTAGCGGTTGCGGCTGGAGAGCGCGAGGCCGTCGGCCTCACGGACGGTCGGTACGCCGACGATCTCGACCGGGAAGTTCAGATCGAGGGCCATACGGCGGATCAGCGCGAGCTGCTGTGCGTCCTTCTGACCGAAGAAGGCGACATCGGGGCGGGTGAGGTGGAGGAGCTTGGCAACGACGGTGAGCATGCCGTCGAAGTGGCCGGGGCGGGCGGCCCCTTCGAGCCGCTCGCCCATCGGGCCCGCGGTGATGCGGACCTGCGGCCGGCCACCCGGGTAGACCTCGCCGGCCGAGGGCGCGAACACGACGTCCGCGCCTGCCTCTTCGGCCGTCCTGAGGTCGGCGTCGAGCGTACGGGGGTACCGGTCGAGGTCTTCGCCCGCACCGAACTGGAGCGGGTTGACGAAGACCGTGACGACGACGAAGCCCTTGCGGCCGACATGCTCGCGGGCGGCGCCGATCAGGGTGGCGTGGCCCTCGTGGAGGGCGCCCATGGTCATGACGACGGCGGTGCGGCCGGGGACGGCGTGGTGGTCGAGGACGTGGCCCAAGTCGTCCAGAGTCGGCACGAGTTCGAAATCGTGGCTCATCGGACGTCCCCCTCGGCGAGGACGCCCAGCAGGTCCTCGGCGAGCTCCGGTTTGAGCATTCCGTGTGCGAGCGCCCGGTCGGCGGTGGTGCGGGCCATCGCCAGATACCCGGCGACCGTCGCGGGCGCGTGCTTGCGCAGCTCCGCGACATGCGCCGCGACAGTGCCCGCGTCGCCGCGTGCGACGGGTCCGGTGAGCGCGGCGTCGCCGGAGCGCAGGGCATTGTCGAGGGCGGCGCCGAGCAACGGGCCGAGCATCCGGTCCGGGGCGGAGACCCCCGCCGTACGCAGCAGCTCCATCGACTGGGCGACCAGGGTGACGAGGTGGTTCGCGCCGAGGGCGAGGGCCGCGTGGTAGAGCGGGCGGGCCTCCTCCTCGATCCACTCGGGCTCGCCGCCCATCTCGATGACAAGCGCCTCGGCGGCCAGCCGCAGCTCTTCGGGGGCGGTCACTCCGAAGGAACAGCCGGCCAGCCGCTGAACGTCGACGCTGGTCCCGGTGAACGTCATCGCGGGGTGCAGGGCCAGCGGCAGCGCGCCGGCCCTCGTGGCGGGGTCGAGCACCTTGACGCCGTACCGCCCGGAGGTGTGCACAAGCAGCTGTCCGGGTCGTACGGCACCGGTCTCGACCAGCCCGTCGACCAGCGCGGGCAGCGCGTCGTCGGGGACGGTCAGCAGCACCAGCTCGGCGCGTGCGAGGACCTCTGCGGGGGGCACCAGCGGTACGTCGGGGAGCAGTGCGGCAGCCCGTCGTACGGACGCGTCGGAGACGCCGGAGACGGCGACCGGGCGGTGTCCGGCGAGCTGGAGCGATGCGGCGAGGGCCGGGCCGACCCGGCCTGCTCCGACGACGCCGACGGTGAGTCGGGCGGGGCGGTCCCGCGGGTCGAGCGGTTCCTGTGGTGCTGTGGCATTCACGCGGCGGGGCCTTCCGTTCCAGTCCGCGGGGGGTACCGGACGATTTCTCGTCATGCTACGCCAGCGTTTCCCGAGGCCTTCGAGTTGTCCACAGGCTGTGGGCGGCGATCGGCCGTCGGTGCATGATCGGTGCATGGCTGACACGACGGAGCAGGACGAGCGGCACCGCAGGCTCGCCGCATGGCGGGCGTCGGACCGGGTGCTGTGGCGAGCCTCCGCGGACCACCGGCTCGGGGACCGGCTTGCGGCGCTGGCGGCGCACGCGGGCGAGGTGTACGACCTCGACGAATGGACGGATGTATACGGCAACGGGGTCGTCGCGGAGCTGGAGGAGCGGGCGGCGCAGCTGCTCGGGTTCCCGGCCGCGGCGTTCTTCCCGACCGGGACGATGGCGCAGCAGGTGGCACTGCGGTGCTGGGCGGGGCGTACCGGGAATCCGACGGTCGCGCTGCATCCGACGGCGCATCCGGAGGTGCATGAGCGGGGCGCGTTCGGCGTGGTGAGCGGGTTGCGGACGGTGCATCCGACGCACGAGCCGCGGCTGCCGACGGCGGCGGAGATACGTGACTTCGACGAGCCCTTCGGCGCGCTGATGCTGGAACTGCCGCTGCGGGACTCGGGTTTCGTACTGCCGTCGTGGGACGAACTGGTGGAGGTCGTGGAAGCGGCGCGGGAACGCGATGCAGTGGTGCACTTCGACGGCGCGCGCCTGTGGGAGTGCGCCCCGCACTTCGGCCGCCCCCTGGACGAGATCGCGTCCCTCGCGGACAGCGTGTACGTGTCCTTCTACAAGTCCCTGGACGCACTTTCCGGCGCGGTGCTGGCGGGCCCGGAGGACCTGGTGGCCGAGGCCAGGACCTGGCGGCACCGGTACGGCGGCCAGGTCTTCCAGCAGTACCCGGCGGCGCTGTCCGCGCTGCTGGGCCTGGAGCGGGAGCTGCCGCGGCTGCCGTCGTACGTGGCCCACGCGAAGGTGGTGGCCGCGGCGCTGCGCGAGGCCTTCGCGGAGGCTGGCGTCCCGTGGTTCCGGGTCCACCCGGAGGAGCCGCACACGCACCAGTTCCAGGTCTGGCTGGCCCACGAGGCGGAAGCTCTGAACGAGGCGGCGGTGCGCCAGGCGGAGGAGACGGGCGTGACGCTCTTCAGGAGGTGGTTCACGGAGGGCTGCCCGCCGGGGGTGTCGGTGACGGAGCTGACGGTGGCGTCTGAGGGGCTGGAGTGGACGGGTGATGACGTGAGAGCGGCGGTGGCGGAGTTCATGCGGAGGGTGGGGTAAGCGGGGGGCCTGGGGTAGCCGGGGGCCTGGGCTAGCCGGGCGCCTGGGGTAGCCGGGCGCCTGGGGTAGCCGGGCGCCTGGGGGCCGGGGCTAACCGGGCGCCTGGGGCAAGCCCGGCGCCCTCGACCCGGGCTCAGCCGCAGTTCGCCGAGTTCGCCGCGCGCGGGTGCAGCAGGCGGGTCAGCGCCGCACGAATGCGGCCGTGGGAGCGGTGGCCGGCGAGCACCGTCTGGAAGCGGCGGTAGTCGCGGAGCTCTCGGATCACCTGCCAGTCGTTCAGGCCCGGCTGTGGCGGCGCCTGCTCGCCCCGCTGCGCCGCGCGGTAATTGTCGATCATGTACTGATGCATGGCGTTCATGCGTTTACGCTGCGCCCGCCCCGCCCACCCCGTCGCGTCGATTGACGAGCCGCGTCAAATGGCGCGAGACCCGCCCCGCGCACCCGCACCATGGAGGCGTGAGCGTGACCATCGATATCGCGGGGCTGCCCCCCGAGCGCATCGTCTTCGAGATTTCTCCCCTCGCCGAGCTGGGCGTGGCGCTGCATGCGCTTGCCGAACCCGGGCACCATCCAGGGCTGCACGGCTGGGCCACCGCGACCGCCGCCGGGCTCAAGCCGGACCTTGCGGACCGGCTGCACGAGACCGACTTCCTGTGGCGGTCCACCTTCTCGGACGTCTTCATGCCGTTCGCCGGGCTGCCCGCGACCCTGGGCGCGGCCGGCGGTCGGACCGGCGCCAACCTCGCCGAAGAGCTGGACATGCTCGACCGGCTCGACGACGAGCGCTTCGT
Source organism: Streptomyces sp. NPDC002730 (assembly GCF_042888805.1). Lineage (NCBI taxonomy): Bacteria > Bacillati > Actinomycetota > Actinomycetes > Kitasatosporales > Streptomycetaceae > Streptomyces > Streptomyces sp. NPDC002730. The sequence continues at coordinate 278,459 of NZ_JBIAQG010000013.1, read as the reverse complement.
CTCCGCCGCTCTGGAGTTCACCTGCGCCAGTACGTACGGGACCGCCGGCCCGTCCGCCCTCACCGACCCCGCCAGGCGCGAGCGCGCACTCGAACTCGCCGCCACCCGCGGGCCCAAGCAGCTCGACTTCACCCGCCGGCTGCTGGACGACCCCGCCTCCGTACGCGCCTGGGTGCGGCGCCTCTTCGAGGACTGCGACCAGTCCTTCTTCGCCGACACCTGGCGGCGCGTCTCCACCCAGCTCGCCGCCGACGCCCGCCACAAGACCGAGCTGCTGCGCCGCAAGGGCCTCGCCGAGGCGCTGCACGCCGTCTCCCCCGCACTCTCGGTGGACGAGGGCCGGACCCGTATCAGCGCCGACAAACTCGCGGAAGGGCGGACGACCGCCGTCGACCCCGCCGTCGGCGCCGGGCTCTCCCTCGTCCCGTCGAGCTTCGGCTGGCCGCATCTCATGGTGCTGCACGCACCCGGCTGGCGGCCGGTGATCCACTACCCCGTCGGCTCACCCGAACTGCCGGGCCCCGCCCCCGTGGAGCTGTTGAAGCTGCGGATGGAGGCGCTGGCGCACCCCATGCGCATGCGGCTGTGCCGCAACCTCGCCCGCGCGCCGTACACGACCAGCGAACTGGCGGACGCGTACGGGATCACTGCGCCCGAGGTCTCCCGCCATCTGGCCGTGCTGAAGAAGGCCGGGCTGATCTCCACCCGGCGGCGCGGCCGGTACGTACTGCACCAGCTGGACGTCTCCGCCGTCGCCCGGCTCGGCAGCGACTTCCTGGAGACAGTGCTGCGTTAGCCGCGTGAGACCTGCGTGAGCCGCGTGAGACCTGCGTGAGCCGCGTGAGACCTGCGTGAGCCGCGTGAGACCTGCGTGAGCCGCGTGAGAGCTGCGTGAGCAGGGTGAGAGCTTCGTCAGCTGCGTCAGCCGTGTGGGACCCGTGAGCCCGCGTCAGTCGAAGCGGATGTGCTTGACGCCCGTCCACGCCTTGCGCAGCCGGTGCCGCAGCGGCCCGTCCCGGTTCGGCTCCAGCGTCAGCCCCGCCGACGCCGCGATCCGGTCCGCCACCTGCGGCACGGCCACCAGGTCCGTACGGATGTGCTCCGCGAACCGCGGCTCGTTCAGCCGCTCCAGGCAGTGGTCCAACTGCCGTACCGCGAAGCTCTCCCGCTTGAGTCCGCGCCCCAGCCCCCGCTCCGTCAGCCGGCGCAGCACCGTCTCGCGCTCCGCGAGCAGCGCGAAATGGTGCACCTCGTGGCCGGCTTCGCGCAGCCGCCCCACGGTCTCCTCGAAGTACGCCGGTTCGACCAGCGTCATCGGGGCGATCACCACGCCTTCGTACGTCCGCAGCGTCAGGTCCAGCACCTCGTACACTCCCTGCCGCCAGGCCTGCAGATCCTGGAAGTCCGCGCGCAGTCCGGGCGGCATCATCCGGTGCAGCCCGAAGCCGACATGCTCCGGATCGCAGACGGCGCTGCCGGGCAGCCGCCGATTCAGCTCGTACGCGGTCTGGGTCTTGCCGCCCCCGAAGGGACCGTTGATCCACAGCAGCATGGGGCCACCTTATGAGCGCCATGCCCCACGTCGTCAGGAAGAGCTCGCCTGTCCGCCGCCCGCCCGCACCAGCCCGGACTCATACGCGAGCACCACGACCTGCACCCGGTCGCGCAGGCCCAGCTTGGTGAGGATGCGGCCGACATGGGTCTTGACCGTGGCCTCGGAGAGAACAAGACGCGCGGCGATCTCGCCGTTCGACAGGCCCTGTGCGACCAGCAGCATCACCTCACGCTCGCGCTCGGTGAGCCGCTCCAGCTCCTTGTGCCGCGGCTCGTGGGAGCTGCTCGGCAGCATCGGCGAGAAGCGGTCCAGCAGCCGGCGCGTGGTGGACGGCGCGACAACCGCGTCGCCGCTGTGCACCGAACGGATCGCGCCGAGCAGCTCGGCGGGCGGCACATCCTTGAGCATGAAGCCGCTGGCGCCCGCCTTCAGCCCGGAGAACGCGTACTCGTCCAGGTCGAAGGTGGTCAGGATCAGCACCTTGGGGGCGTCCGGCTCGGCGCAGATCCGCCGCGTCGCCTCTACGCCGTCCAGCCTCGGCATGCGTACATCCATCAGCACCACGTCCACGGCGGTGGAGCGGAGGTTCTCGATCGCCTCCGCGCCGTCGCCCGCCTCCGCGACGACCTCCATGTCCGGCTGGGCGGCGAGCACCATCCGGAACCCGGTGCGGAGCAGCACCTGATCGTCGACGAGCATCACGCGGATGGACATGTCAGTTAGGCCTCGATCTGTCGTGGGATCCGGTGGGATCCCTAGTGGGCGGGCTTGAGGGGAAGCAGTGCGCTGATCCGGAAGCCGCCGCCGGGCCGCGGCCCCGTGTCGAGCGTTCCGCCGACCATACCGACGCGCTCGCGCATACCGATGAGCCCGTGGCCCCGGCCGTCGGCGCCGCCGTCCTCGTACAGCTCGTGCGCCGAACCGCGGCCGTCGTCCTCCACCAGCAGTCCGAGGCCGTCGTCGAAGTAGACGAGCCGCACGCTGGCCCCGGCCTCCGGACCGCCGTGCTTGCGCGTGTTGGTCAGCGCCTCCTGGACGATGCGGTACGCGGTGAGCTCGACGCCGCTCGGCAGCGGCCGCGGCGTTCCTTCGATCTTGAAGTCCACCGTCAGGCCCGAGCCGCGCACCTGCTCGACCAGGTCCTCGATCTGCTCGACATCGGGCTGCGGGACGTACTCACCGCTCTCCGGGGCATCGCCGGTACGCAGTACGCCGAGCAGCCTGCGCATCTCCGCGAGTGCCTGGCGGCCGGTGCTCGAGATGGTCTCCAGCGCCTGCTTGGCCTGGTCGGGGGCGGCATCCAGGACATACGCGGCGCCGTCGGCCTGCACCACCATCACCGAGACGTTGTGCGCGACGACGTCGTGCAGCTCGCGGGCGATCCGCGCCCGTTCCGCCGCGACCGCGACCTTCGCCTGCGCCTCGCGCTCCTTCTCCAGGCGGGTGGCTCGCTCCTCGAGCTGAGCGAAGTACGCCCGCCGGGTGCGTATCGAGTCGCCGAGCACCCAGGCGAGGGCGAACGGCACACTCATGAAGATCGTGAAGAAGATCTTGCCGCCGACGCCGGTGTTCGCCTCCGGCCAGCGCAGCTGCGCCAGCGTGCCCGCGGACAGCCCGCCGACCAGCGCCAGCCGGGAGGCCCAGCGTGCCCCGTCGTGCGCGGCGACGGTGTAGATGATCACCAGCATCGCGAAGTCGCCCGGGTTGACCTCGACGTCCAGCACGAGCTGGGCGACGCCCAGCGCTGCGGCGAGTACCAGCATCTTCTCCGGCATACGGCGGCGCAGCGCCACGACCAGACTCAGCAGCAGAACGATCAGAACCGCGGTGATACGGGGCTCGATACCGACCGGTACCTGGATCACCCACAGCATGGAGAACCCGAAGAGGATGACAGCCCAGAAGCTGTCGACGCCCGTCGGGTGTCTGCGGAGGAAGTCGTAGAGGCGCTGCACGTAACCCAGCGTAGGGAAAGGAGATAGGTGCAAGGGTCAACCGGAGGAGCGATCCGGTCGGCGGAAGCGTACTCCGCAAGGTGGAGACTTGTGCGCGTGATGGATGAGTCGTGTCAGTGGCGAGGATGGCGGGAAGCGACGGAAGCCGCGCTGTACGGGCCCGACGGCTTCTATCTGCGGCCCGAGGGACCGGCCGGGCACTTCCGTACGTCGGTGCACGCGTCGTCGCTGTTCGCTTCGGCGATCGCCCGGCTGCTGATCACCACGGCGGAGCCGCTCGGTCTCGACGAGGTGGCACTGGTCGATGTCGGCGCGGGCCGCGGCGAGCTTCTCGCCGGCGTGCTGGCGGCGCTGCCGTCCGGTTTCCCGGTACGGGCGTACGCCGTCGAGCGGGCGGCCCGTCCCGCCGGCCTGGACCCCCGCATCGAATGGACCGCCGAGCCCCCGGCCGGTGTGAGCGGACTGCTCTTCGCCAACGAATGGCTGGACAACGTCCCGGTGGATGTCGCGGAGGCCGACCCGGACGGCGTCGCACGGTACGTCCTCGTACGCGGGGACGGCACCGAACGGCTCGGCTCCCCGGTCTCCGGAGCGGACGCCGAGTGGCTGGAGCGCTGGTGGCCGCTGCCCGAGCCGGGAATGCGGGCGGAGATCGGCCGCCCGCGGGACGAGGCTTGGGCACGGGTGGTGGGCACGCTCGAGGCGGGCCTCGCGGTCGCCGTCGACTATGCACACGCCCTTCAGGCGCGGCCGCCGTTCGGCACGCTGACGGGTTTCCGGGCGGGCCGCGAGGTACGCCCGTTCCCGGACGGCAGCTGCGACATCACCGCACATGTGGCCCTGGACGCGTGCGCGCTGCCCGGTGCGGAACTGCTCACCCAGCGAGAGGCGCTGCGGAACCTGGGCGTCACGGGCGAACGCCCCCCGCTGTCGCTGGCGACGTCCGACCCCGCGGCGTACGTCCGCGCACTCGCCTCCGCCGGGGAGGCGGCCGAACTGACTGCGCGGGGCGGCCTCGGCGACTTCGGCTGGTTGCTGCAGCGGCAACCCGGCCCGTCCGGCGTCTGAGGACCGGGGTCCGGGTCGGCCCCCAGGTGTTCCACGTACTCGGCGCCCCAGGTGTTGCACGCACAGGGGATACTGTCGCCATGACGGAGACGACGGTCGGCATCGGCGGCGCGGCGGAGAGCACCGACATGGTGCTCAACATCGGCCCCCAGCACCCCTCCACGCACGGCGTGCTCCGCCTCCGTCTCGTACTGGACGGAGAGCGCATCCAGCACGCCGAGCCGGTCATCGGCTATATGCACCGCGGCGCCGAGAAGCTCTTCGAGGCGCGCGACTACCGCCAGATCGTGATGCTGGCCAACCGCCACGACTGGCTCTCCGCGTTCTCCAACGAGCTCGGCGTCGTCATGGCCGTCGAGCGGATGCTCGGTATGGAGGTCCCGGAGCGCGCGGTATGGACCCGTACGCTCCTCGCCGAGCTCAACCGGGTCCTCAACCACCTCATGTTCCTCGGGTCGTACCCGCTCGAACTGGGCGGCATCACGCCGATCTTCCACGCGTTCCGCGAGCGCGAGGATCTCCAGCATGTGATGGAGGAGGTCTCCGGCGGCCGGATGCACTACATGTTCAACCGGGTCGGCGGGCTCAAGGAGGACCTCCCGGCGGGCTGGCTCGGCCGCGCCCGCGAGGCCGTCGCCGCCCTCCGCTCGCGAATGGACATCTACGACAAGCTGGTCCTCGGCAACGAGATCTTCCGCGGTCGTACGCGCGACGTGGGTGTGCTCTCGGCCGAGACGGTCCACGCGTACGGAGTGAGCGGCCCGATCGCCCGCGCCTCGGGTGTCGACTTCGATCTGCGGCGCGACGAGCCATATCTGGCGTACGGAGAGCTGCAGGACACGCTCAAGGTCATCACCCGCACGGAGGGCGACTGCCTGGCCCGCTTCGAGGTCCTCCTCCACCAGACGCACAACGCGCTGGACCTGGCGGACGCGTGTCTGGACAGGATGGCCGAGCTGCCGCCGGGCCCGATCAACCAGCGGCTGCCGAAGGTCCTGAAGGCACCCGAGGGCCATACGTACGCCTGGACCGAGAACCCGCTCGGCATCAACGGCTACTACCTGGTCTCCAAGGGCGAGAAGACCCCGTACCGGCTGAAGCTGCGCTCGGCGTCGTACAACAACATCCAGGCGCTGACAGAGCTGCTGCCGGGGACGCTGGTGGCCGACATGGTGGCGATCCTGGGCTCGCTGTTCTTCGTCGTCGGCGACATCGACAAATAGACAAGTAGTCGACAGGACGACACGACAACGAGCAGTGCCCGCGACGCTCACGACGTCCGCGACATCGGGGACGTAGGCGACGTTCGAGACGTCCGCGGTCAGGAAATCGCGCTGCGCAGCTCGGCGACGTCCAGCTGCTCCGTCTCGTCGTGCGCCGTCAGATCGATCACCTTGCCGACCGCGCGGTCGTCCGTCGCGTCCGTCGCGTCCTGTGCGGCCAGGGCCTCCTCGCCCACCACATCGGCGAGGTCCTCGTTCTGCGCGGCCTCGATCGCCTTCTGCGCACCCGCGTCGGCGGCCGTGCCGAAGAAGTCGAAGCCGCCCTCGGGGCGTGCGCGACGGCGCTGCGGACCGTACGGAACGATCGCTGCCGCGGCCGGGACAGGACGCCTGGCCGGGACGGGGCGAGGGGCGGGGACGGCGGACGACGGGCGGGTGTGCTGCTCTCCCCCGGCGGCCGCCGCGTGCTTCCCCTGCGGCTCGTCCGCCTCCTTGGCCCGCTCGGCGAGATCGCGTAGACGGGCTTCTTCGACGGTGCGCTTCGCCTCCTGCGCGGCGGCGTTGCGCGACAGGTCGTCCAGCGCCTTGGACGCGCGGAGGTACGTGGACGGGGTGGGCGTGGAACCGGCCGGGGGCAGCGCCCTGACCGGCGCCGCCGCTTCGAGCGCGAGCTGCCTGCGGCCCTCGAGTGCGCTGGCCCGCTCGGTCTCGGCCGTCGCGTACCGCCGCAGCAGCGCGGCGTGTTCGTTGCGCAGCGCGGCGAGCTCGACCCGCTTGGCACGCAGCTTCGCGTCGAGCTTGGCGCGCAGCTCACGCGATTCCTCGAGATCCGTCTCGAGCTCGGCCAGGCGTTCCTCGGTCTTCCACTCGTCGCTCGCGCGGGCACGCGTGAGTTCCGCGACGCGGCGGCCGGCGTTCCGGTCCCAACTGCGCATCAGGACCGCGCCGGTGACAGCCGCCACCGCCGCGGCTCCGACCAGGGAACGGAGCACGATTGGCTCCGCCAGAAACCACGCGCCGGCGGCACACAAAACCGACGCTCCGGCTACCGCCGAAGGCGGCAGCAGCCTGTGCAGGGGTGGGGAATGGCGGTGGCGTCCACGTGGCATGGCCTGAAATTTACCGTGCGGAGTCGCCGAATGGGGTGTCGGCCCGGCAAATCTCTGGATGAAGAACGCCGGGCCGACCGTTCTCTACTTCTTGAGGAGGCCCTTGGACTCGAGATAAGCCTTCGCCGCGTCCTGAGGCTTCGCGCGCTCGGCGTCCACCTTGCGGTTCAACTCGGCAAGATCCTCGGTCGTCAGCACCTTGGTGAGCTTGTCGAGCGCGTCGGCTATCTCCTTGGCGCCCGCGTCCTTGGCATTGACCACCGGAAGGACGTTGTCGGCGTTCTGGAGCTTCTTGTCGTCCTCCAGGAAGACCAGGCCGTCCAGCACCGCGTCCGTGGTGGTGGTCAGCACGAGCTGGTCGTCACCGTCCTTGACGGCCTGCTTGGACTGCGGGGTGCCGACTCCCTTGGGGTCGATGCCCGAGACGTCTATGCCGTACGTCTTCTTCAGACCCGGCGCGCAGAACGGCCGCACCTCGCACTCGTCGCCTGCCGCGATCTTCACCTTCAGCTTCGACTTCCCAAGATCGGAAAGCGTCTTGAGCTTGTTCTTCTCCGCGAATTCCTTGCTCACCGCGAAGGCGTTCTGGTCGACGGCGGCACCGGCGGGAAACACCTTGAGTCCGCGCGGCTCGGCGAGCTTCGTGAGCGCCGCCACGGTGGCGGTGACATCGCCGGATGCCACCGGCTTCTCGTCGGGCGCCTTCGGCCCGTTCGCCTTCGCGTTGAGGAATTCGGCGACCGTCGCGGCGTATTCCGGTACGACGTCGATCTCACCCTTCTCCAGCGAGGGTTCGTACAGCTCACGGTTTTTCACCGTGGTGACGGACGTCTTGTAGCCGGCGTCGGCCAGGATCTGCGCATACAGCTCGGCGAGCACCTTGGACTCGGTGAAGGACGCGGCACCGATGACGAGCGCGCCCTTCTTGCCCGCCCCGCCGCCCGATTCGGAGCCGCCCTTCTCCTTCTCCAGGCTGTCGCCACCGCATGCGGCGAGAGAACCCGTCAGGGCCACCACACCGAGAATTGCGCCCGCGATGCGCGAGGTCTTGCTCATCAGGTTCTCCGTCCACAGCAAAGGGTTGGGCGTCGTCACACGGACGACACGGACGACACGGTCTTACGGAGGGGGCTCAGCAGCCGGTCGGCCGCCACCAGAACCCCTTCCACCAGCAGCGCGAGCAGCGCCGCGAGGAGCGCGCCCGCGACGACCTGCGGGGTGTTGTAGGTGTTGAAGCCGGCGGTGATGATCCGGCCCAGGCCGCCCTGGCCCACCATCGAAGCGATGGTGGCCGTGGCCACCACCTGGACTGCGGCCGACCTCAGGCCGGTCATGAGCAGCGGGTAGGCGAGGGGAAGTTCGACGCGCAGGAAGAGCTGGCCGCCGGACATCCCCATCCCGCGTGCTGCCTCCACCACCGCCCGGTCGACTTCCCGCATACCGACGTAGGCGTTGGTCAGCAGCGGGGGCACGGCGAACAGCACCAGGGCGATGATCGTCGGCAGATAACCGGCGCTGCGCAGCGGTGTGAGCATGAAGAGGGCGAGGACCGCGAAGACCGGGATCGCCCGGCCCGCGTTGGAGATGTTGACCGCGAGTGCGCCTCCCTTGCCGAGGTGCCCCAGCCAGAGTGCGACGGGCAGGGCGATCGCGCAGGCCAGTGCGAGGGACACCCCGCTGACGTACACATGCTCGCCCAGGCGGTGCCAGGCACCGCTCTCCCCCGACCAGTTGGAGCCGGTGGTGAGCCAGGTCCACGCGTCGGCCACTACCCCCATCAGCCCGTCCCCTTCGCCGTGCCCACCCGGTTCGCCGGACGTATTCGCCTCGCCGGACGTATTCGCCTCGCCGGGCGTAGGCGGGTCCAGGGCGTCAGCAGCCGCTGTGCGCCGAGCAGCAGCAGATCGGCGACGGCCGCCAGCAGCACACAGAGCACGGATGCGGTCAGCACCTGCGCCTTGAAGGTGGTCTGCACGCCGTCGTCGATGAGATTGCCGAGACCGCCCTTGCCGACCAGCGCGCCGACCGTCGTCAGCGCGATTGTCGAAACGGTCGCGATGCGAAGGCCCGCCATCAACGCGGGCAGCGCGAGGGGAAGTTCGACCTCCCAGAGCAGCCGGCCCGATCCGTACCCCATGCCGCGCGCGGCCTCCCGCGCCTCGTCGGGCACCGCGTCGAGTCCGGCCATGATGTTCCGTACGAGGATGGTGAGCGAGTACAGCACCAGGCCGGTCACCACCAGCGCCGCCGACAGCCCGAAGACCGGCAGCAGCAGAGAGAACATCGCCAGCGACGGGATGGTGTAGAGCAGCGTCGTGAGTCCGAGGACCGGGCCCGCGAACCGCGGTTTGGCGCGGGCGAGCAGCGCCAGCGGAAATGCGACGGCGAGACCGATCAGAACCGACACCACGGTGATCCAGACATGCTGAACCGTGGCATCGGTCAATTCCTGGCTGCGGGTGCGGAGGTACTCCCCGCAGATCCAGTCATTGGCCGCCAGACAGCTCTGCGCAGCCTGCTGCGTACTCATGCCCCCACCTCCCCAGCAGTGCCGAACGTATGTCTGGCGACCATATCCCTGACCACTGACAATCGCCGAGGGCCGCCACATTGCAGCAACATGGCCTTCACACAACACCCGTCACAATGGGGAACCATGATCCGTTTCGAGCACGTCACCAAGCGGTACCCGGACGGGACGACAGCGGTCGACGACCTGTCGTTCGAGGTCGCCGAGGGCGAACTGGTCACGCTCGTCGGACCGTCCGGCTGCGGAAAGACCACGACCATGAAGATGGTCAATCGCCTTATCGAGCCCAGCAACGGCCGGATATTCCTGGACGGGGACGACATATCCGCCATCGATCCGGTTCAACTGCGGCGCCGTATCGGCTATGTGATCCAGCAGGTCGGTCTTTTCCCGCACAAAACGGTCCTGGAGAACACCGCGACCGTTCCCCATCTCCTCGGCTGGAAGCGCGGCAAGGGCCGTGAGCGCGCCGCCGAACTCCTCGACCTGGTCGGCCTCGACCCGTCCGTCTACGGTGACCGCTACCCCGAGCAGCTCTCCGGCGGTCAGCGCCAGCGCGTCGGCGTGGCCCGGGCGCTGGCGGCCGACCCGCCCGTACTGCTGATGGACGAGCCGTTCGGCGCGGTGGACCCGGTGGTGCGCGAGCATCTGCAGAACGAGTTCCTGAGGCTCCAGTCCCAGGTCCGTAAGACCGTGCTCTTCGTCACCCATGACATCGAGGAGGCCGTCCGCCTCGGTGACCGTATCGCCGTCTACGGACAGGGTCGCATCGAGCAGTTCGACGCACCGGCCGCGGTGCTCGGCACCCCCGCCAACCCGTATGTCGCGGACTTCGTCGGCGCCGACCGCGGCCTCAAGCGCCTCTCGGTCACCCCTATCGAGGAGGGCGATCTGGAGCAGCCGCCGGTCGTCCACCTCGACGACCCGCTGCCCCGGAAGCTCGGCTCCCGCTGGGCCGTCGTCCTGGACGCCGAGGACAATCTGCACGGCTGGATCTCGGCCGAGCAGACCGCCGCGTCGGGATCCGTACGCGAACGCGCCCGCCGGATGGAGGCGTGGCTGCCGGTCGGCGCCTCGCTCAAGCAGGCGTTCTCCACCATGCTCCAGCACGACGCGGGCTGGATCGCGGTCATCGACAAGGAGGAGACCGGGCGCTTCCTCGGCGTCCTCACGCCGGCCCGGCTGCACGAGGCGCTGCGCCGCTCCATCGACGCGGACGCGCAGGACATCCCGCGTACCCAAGTCGCGCTGGAAACGATCGAAACGGTGAAGACGCCCTGAGCCCCACGACGGTCTGAGCCCCGCGAGGCAGTCGGCCCTGCGAGTCGCTCGGCCCCGCGAAACGCCGAGGCCTACGAAGCGCTGAGCCTGCCGCTGATCCAGGTCAGCGCCGGCGGAATCTCGCGCCGCCAGGTGTTGAAGTTGTGCCCGCCGCTGTCGAGCGTGATCGACGAGACGCGCGCGGGCGACTTCACCTTCTTTATGAAGGCCAGCGTCGCCTTGAGGTTGGCCTCGCCCGCCTTCGAAGTCGTAACCAGGAAGGACGACTTCCCCTGCGGCAGGTGGTCCAGGCTCCACAGCAGATTGGCCCGGCTCTTCTGCTTCTTGCTGCCGTGGAAGAGGTCACCGGTCGTCGGGTCGTCGGCGGCCTTGTAGTACGCGGAGAGGCCCGCGCTCGCCCCGAACTGCTCCGGGTGGTGCATCGCGATCTTCAGGGCGCAGTATCCACCGGTGGAATTCCCCATGAAGCCCCAGTTCTGCGGTTTGGTCCCGACCCGGTACGTCTCCGAGATCGCCTTCGGCAGATCCTTGGCGAAGAAGGTCTCGGTCTGCGGCCCGCCCGGTATGTCCACGCACTCGGTGTCCCGCGGCGGCGCGACGGTCGGCCGCATCATCACCAGGATCATCGGCTGCATCTTGCCGTCCTTGGCCTGCATGAAGGCCGTCCTCGGGTACTTCAGGCCCTTGAGCAGGTTCTCCGCGGTTCCCGGATATCCGGTCAGCACGATGGATGCCGGAAATGTTCTCTTCTCGTATTTGGCCTGGAAATACTCCGGCGGCAGATAGACATACGCCGGGCTGTCGATCTTCGACTTCTCGCCCACCACGACGATCTTCTGTATCTGACCGCCCGTCGCGGGCCGCGAGCCGCCCGGCACATCCAGCGTCTGCTTGCCGACGACCTTGACGCGCTTGCCGGAGGCCGAGTGGTCCACCACCACTCCCATGTCCTGTTCCTGGCCGAAGAGGTCCGACCAGGAGCCGTAGAAGAGGAAGGAGTTGTTGGCCGCGAGGCCAACGGCGGAGAAGAGCGCGAGCTGAGTCGCCAGCAGCAGCCCGATCCTGCCCGTCACGGCACGCCATCCGCGACGCGAGAGCCGCGGCCAGAGCCAGACGGTGGCGGCGAACAGCAGCACGGCCACCATGATCGCCAAGGCCAGGACTTTGTTACTGGTCAGACCCATGAGTCGCGTGAGCTTTCTTCCTTGAGAATTTCCTGTGAATGAGTGAACCCGCCTCCCGGAAGTCCCGTCCTAGAGAGAGCAAATCGTCCGGAGCCACACACCTGAGGCTCGGGACACAGGATCTCTCGCGGAATCACGGGAAGCGATGTCTGCAACGGTAGATGGGGACAAATCAGGATTGGTTCCGGATCGGGTGCGTCGCATATTGCGCGGCCCCCGCCCGGAGGCGGTCCCTGCGCTGGTCGGCACGGCCTCCACGCTCGTCGGCCTGATCGACGTTGCCGCCGGGGTCTTCCCCCGATTCCGGCACAGTCGGATGCACTCGATCGCCGAGGTGCTGCCGGGATCCACCGGCCCCTTCGCCGCGGCGCTCTCGCTCTGCGCCGGCGTACTGCTGCTGCTGCTCGCCCACGGGCTCAAGCGCCACAAGCGCCGCGCCTGGCGGGCCGCGGTGATCCTGCTGCCCGTCGGGGCGGTGGGGCAGTTCGTCTACCGCCACTCGGTGATCGGCGCGCTGGTCTCGCTGGTGCTGCTGACGCTGCTGCTGCGCCACCGGAGTGAATTCGCCGCGCTGCCCGACCCGCGCAGCCGCTGGAAGGCGCTCGCCAACTTCATCCTCATGGGCGCCGGTTCCCTCGGCCTCGGCCTGGTCATCGTCAGCGTGCACCCCGGCAACGAGGTTGGCAGCCCCAGCCTCACCGACCGCCTGGAGCACGTCCTGTTCGGGCTCTTCGGCTTCGAGGGTCCCGTCGACTACGCCGACGGGGTGTCCTGGACGGTCGGCTACTCCCTCGGTGCGCTCGGTCTGCTGACCGCCGTCACCACCATCTATCTCGCCTTCCGCCCCGAGCACCCGGCCGCGCGCCTCACCGAGGACGACGAGCGCCGGCTGCGCGACCTGCTCACCCGGCACGGCAGGCGGGACTCGCTGGGGCACTTCGCGCTCCGCCGCGACAAGGCCGTTGTCTTCTCGCCGAGCGGCAAGGCCGCGGTCACCTACCGCGTGGTCTCCGGCGTCATGCTCGCCAGCGGCGACCCGATCGGCGATGTCGAGGCCTGGCCCGGCGCCATCGAGCGCTTCATGGACGAGGCCAAGGCGCACTCCTGGACCCCGGCTGTGATGGGCTGCTCGGAGACCGGCGGCGAGGTCTGGACCCGGGAGACCGGTCTGGACGCGCTGGAGCTGGGTGACGAGGCGGTGGTGGACGTCGCGGATTTCTCCCTCACCGGGCGCGCGATGCGCAACGTACGCCAGATGGTGAAGCGCATCGAGCGCAATGGCTACGAAACCCGGGTACGGCGCGCTCGTGACCTCTCCGACGAGGAGCTGGAGGCGATCCGCCTGGCCGCGGCGGCCTGGCGCGGCACCGACACCGAGCGCGGCTTCTCGATGGCACTGGGCCGGATAGGCGACCCGGCCGACGGCGACGCCGTGATCGCCACGGCGCACAAGGAGGACCCCGATTCTCCGTACGGCGACCTCAAGGCGATCATCCACTTCGTCCCGTGGGGTGCGGACGGGATGTCCCTGGAACTGATGCGCCGCGACCGCTCGGCCGACCCGGGCATGAACGAACTGCTGATCGTCGCGGCGCTGCAGGCCTCGCCGGGGCTGAAGATCGAGCGCGTCTCGCTCAACTTCGCGATGTTCCGCTCGGCGCTGGCGCGCGGCGAGAAGATCGGCGCGGGCCCGGTGCTCCGGATGTGGCGCGGCCTGCTGGTCTTCCTGTCCCGCTGGTTCCAGATCGAGTCGCTGTACAAGTTCAACGCAAAGTTCCAGCCGCGCTGGGAGCCGCGCTTCGTGGTCTTCCGCAACACGCGTGACCTGCCGCGTATCGGCTTCGCCGCGATGCAGGCGGAGGGCTTTGTGAACGTCGCGCTCCCCCGCCTCTTCCCGCGCCGCCGCCCGGCCCGCCAGCCGCGCCCCTGCGCACACATGACCGTCAAGGCGGAACACGAGGTCCGCGCGGCGTGACAGCCGAGCCCTTGGCTGTGGGGTATCCCGTACCCCCACAGCCGAGGGCGGGCGGGTGCGGCTGACCCTCCCGGGCCCACCGGCGTGACCTCCGCCCCGCCCGGCGGGCCTAGGCTGGGCGTATGAGTACGTTGCGTGGACGGGGCACGGCCGACGGCCTGCCGGAGTGGGATCGCTGTGCGGTCATGGGAGTCGTCAATGTGACGCCCGACTCCTTCTCCGACGGCGGCCGCTGGTTCAACACCACGGCCGCGGTCAAGCGTGGCCTCGACCTCGTCACCGAGGGCGCCGACCTCGTCGACGTCGGCGGTGAGTCCACCAGGCCCGGCGCCAGCCGGGTCGACGAGGACGAGGAGCTGCGGCGGGTCGTGCCCGTCGTACGCGGCCTGGCGGCCGAAGGCGTCACCGTCTCCGTGGACACCATGCGCGCCACCGTCGCCGAGCAGGCCGTCGCGGCCGGCGCGGTGCTCGTCAACGACGTGAGCGGCGGCCTCGCCGACCCCCGTATGGTCCCGGCGGTCGCCGCGACCGGCGTCCCCTTCGTGGTCATGCACTGGCGCGGCTTCAGCCAGGACATGAACAGCCGTGCCGTATACGGAGACGTCGTCGCCGAGGTCGTCGCCGAGCTGCGCGAGCGTATGGAGGCCGTCGTCGCGGGCGGCATCCCGCCCGAACGCCTCGTCATCGACCCCGGCCTCGGCTTCGCCAAGCAGGCCGAGCACGACCTCGCCCTCGTCGCCCACCTCTCCGAACTGCGCGCGCTGGGCCGCCCCGTGCTGGTCGCCGCCTCCCGCAAGCGGTTCCTCGGCCACGTACTGGCGAAGGAGGGCGCAGCGCCGCCGGCCCGGGAGCGCGACGCCGCCACGGCCGCGGTCTCCGCGATCGCGGCGCACGAGGGCGCGTGGGCGGTACGGGTCCATGAAGTACGAGCGACGGCCGACGCCGTCCGAGTCGCGCGGGCCGTCGAGGCCGCCCGGTGAGCCGTACCGACGTAGAACTGGTCGAAGAGGCCAACACCGCGTTCTACGAGACGATGGAGCGCGGAGACTTCGAGGAGCTCTCCGGGCTGTGGCTCGAGGACGACATCTCGTGCATCCATCCCGGATGGCCGGTGCTCTCGGGCCGCGGCGAGGTGCTCCGCTCGTACGCGCTGATCATGGCGAACACCGAGTACATCCAGTTCTTCCTCACCGATGTGACGGTGAGCCTGGCCGGCGACACCGCGCTGGTGACCTGTACCGAGAACATCCTCAGCGGCGGCCCGGCCGAGGAGAGCGGCGCGCTCGGACCGCTCGTCGGGCAGCTCGTCGTGGCCACCAATGTGTTCCGCCGCACATCGGACGGATGGAAGATGTGGTCACACCACGGTTCACCCGTCCTGACGGAAAGCGACGACGAAGAGGACAACGAGACCCCCTCGTAAGTGGGTAGGCGCACTTTTGGGGGTTGGAAATCCGGGTCCCGGGTAGGGCGGCTACCAGCCTCGCGGCATGCCCGTCCACAACCCGTGGGCGAGCACTGTCGGTGCTCGCAGGTAGATTCGAATCTGGACACCGAGCCGCCCGCACGTGGCTGTGTGCCCGCAAGACCAACGACAGCAGGAGTGATTCGCGTGGATCGTGTCGCGCTGCGCGGCCTCAAGGCCCGCGGGCACCATGGCGTCTTCCCCCGGGAGCGCGAGGAGGGGCAGACCTTCATCGTGGATCTGGTGCTGAGCCTCGACACCCGCCCCGCGGCGGTCAGCGACGACCTGGCGAAGACGGTGCACTACGGCATTGTCGCGGAGGAGGTCGTCGCGGTCGTCGAGGGCGAGCCCGTCGACCTCATCGAGACGCTGGCCGAGCGGATCGCCCAACAGTGCCTCAAGCACGACGGCGTGGAGGAGGTCGAGGTGGTCGTGCACAAGCCGGACGCCCCGATCACCGTGCCCTTCGACGACGTGACCATCACGATCACCCGGAGCCGAGTATGACCGTATCTTCGTCGTTCCCTTCGGACTGGACGCAGAGCGACCCGACCGTGCAGCCGGTGCCCGCCTCCGTGGTGGAACAGGTCGACGCGGCCGATGTCACACTGTCCAATCCGAAACGGGCCGTGATCTCTCTCGGATCCAACCTGGGCAACCGCCTGGAGACGCTTCAGGGCGCGATCGACGCGCTCGAGGACACGCCCGGCCTGCGGGTCAAGGCGGTCTCTCCGGTGTACGAGACGGAGCCGTGGGGCGTCGCGCCCGGCAGCCAGCCCTCGTACTTCAACGCGGTGGTCGTGATCAAGACCACACTGCCCCCGTCCTCCCTGCTGGAGCGCGGCCAGGCCATCGAAGAGGCCTTCGAGCGGGTCCGTGAGGAGCGCTGGGGCCCACGCACGATCGACGTCGACATCGTGGCGTACGCGGATGTCGTCTCGGACGACCCGATTCTCACCCTTCCCCACCCGCGGGCCCATCAGCGCGCCTTTGTGCTCGCCCCGTGGCGCGACGTCGAGCCGGAGGCCCAGCTGCCGGGCCGCGGCCCGGTTGTTGAACTGCTGGCCGGAATCGGCCAGGACGGTGTGCTTGCCCGGGCCGACCTGGAACTCCGTCTGCCCGAGTAGTCGTTAGGCTCTTCGGATCCGTACGGCACACGACAAACAGATGAGGGGCGCTGGGTGAAGCAACTGCGGCTCGGGGTACTGGCCGGTCTCTTCATCGTGGCCGGAGTACTGAGCTGGGGCGGCGCCCGGCTCTGGGAATCGTTCGGCACACTGCCGAGCGTGCCGCTGGCCGCGCCGATCGTGCTGGCGGTGATCGCGGTCGTCCTCACCGCGACCGCGCTCTCGCTCCGCGCCCGCCTGAAGGCTCAGCGCGAGCGGCGCCCCGGCGCGAAGGGCGTGGAGCCGCTGATGGCGGCGCGCGCGGTGGTCTTCGGCCAGGCGAGCGCACTGGTGGCGGCGCTGGTCTGCGGGATGTACGGCGGCACGGGCGTGTTCCTGCTGGGCTCCCTCGACATCCCGGCCCGCCGGGACCAGGCGATCTACGCGGGCTTCTCGGTGGTGGCGGGCATCGGCGTGATCGCGGCGGCGTTCTTCTTGGAGCGGGTCTGCAAACTCCCGGAGGACGACGACGAAAACGCGGCCCCGGTGTAAGCGGCGCGCATAGCCCGTACCCCATCGCGATCCCCCTTGATCACCGATCAACTCCGCTGATCAAGGACCGGATCGGGCACCACCGACAATCCAGCTATCGCGCCAGTATCAGGCTCATCGCCTCGGAGCGCGTGGTGGAGTCACGCAGCTGGCCGCGCACCGCCGACGTGGTCGTCTTGGCGCCGGGCTTGCGGATGCCTCGGACCGACATGCACATGTGCTCCGCCTCGATGACCACGATCGCGCCACGCGCCTCGAGGATGCGCATCAGCGAGTCCGCGATCTGCGTGGTGAGTCGCTCCTGCACCTGCGGCCGACGGGCAAACACGTCGACGAGGCGGGCCAGCTTCGACAGGCCCGTGATCTTGCCCGTGTCGGCCGGGATGTAGCCGACGTGGGCAACTCCATGGAACGGCAGCAGGTGATGTTCGCACAGAGATACGATTTCAATGTCCTTCACCAGGACCATCTCGTCGTGCCCCAGGTCGAACGTCGTCGTCAGGACCTCTTCGGGCTCCTGCCACAGGCCGGCCAGGAGCTCCCTGTACGCGCGCGCCACGCGGCCCGGCGTCTCTCGCAGGCCCTCGCGGTCCGGGTCTTCCCCGACCGCGATGAGGAGCTCGCGTACGGCGTTCTCGGCCCGCTTCTCGTCGAATTCGCCGATCGTGCCTTCGCCGTCCAGCGTCACCGGGTCGGTCATCTGTGCCTCGTTCCTGTGCTTTCGCGTGCGTGCATACAAGAATGCCGCGCCCCCCAGGCTAAAACCTGGGGGGCGCGGCATTCATTCCGGGCCCCGTGTGACCGGAGCGACGGCAGGGTCAGCCTTCCGGACGCTCCTCCGGGACCGCCTCGACGGCCGGAGCGGCATCCGTCGGCTGCGCGCCGTTGGAGCCGTTGGAGCCGACGGCGCCGTTGGTCAGCGCCAGCTCCTTCGGCGAGAGCACCGGTGGCCGCGTGGACGGCGTACGCCGCGAGGAGCCGGTCCACGCAGGGCGGGCCGGGCGCCGCACGATGGGCGCGAAGATCTCGGCGATCTGCTCCTTGCCGAGAGTCTCCTTCTCCAGCAGCTGGAGGACCAGGTTGTCGAGAACGTCGCGGTTCTCGACGAGGATCTCCCAGGCCTCGTTGTGCGCGGTCTCGATGAGCTTCTTGACCTCTTCGTCGACCAGCGCGGCGACCTCTTCCGAGTAGTCGCGCTGGTGACCCATCTCACGGCCCAGGAACGGCTCGGTGTTGTCGCCACCGAACTTGATCGCGCCCAGCCGCTCGGTCATGCCGTACTGCGTGACCATCGCACGGGCGGTGGTCGTGGCCTTCTCGATGTCGTTGGCCGCACCGGTGGTCGGGTCGTGGAAGACGAGCTCCTCGGCCGCGCGCCCGCCCAGCATGTACGCCAGTTGATCGAGCATTTCGTTGCGCGTGGTGGAGTACTTGTCCTCGTCCGGCAGGACCATGGTGTAGCCGAGCGCGCGGCCACGGGAGAGGATCGTGATCTTGTGGACCGGGTCGGAGTTCGGTGAGGCCGCCGCGACCAGGGCGTGACCGCCCTCGTGGTACGCGGTGATCTTCTTTTCCTTGTCCGACATGATCCGGGTCCGCTTCTGCGGGCCCGCCACGACGCGGTCGATCGCCTCGTCCAGGGCGTGGTTGTCGACCAGCTTCTTGTCGCCGCGTGCGGTGAGCAGCGCGGCTTCGTTCAGCACGTTCGACAGGTCCGCGCCGGTGAAGCCGGGCGTACGACGGGCGACAGCGCCCAGGTCGACGTCCGGGGCGACCGGCTTGCCCTTCTGGTGAACCTTGAGGATCTCCAGACGGCCTTGCATATCGGGACGGTCTACGGCGATCTGCCGGTCGAACCGGCCCGGGCGCAGCAGCGCCGGGTCGAGGATGTCCGGCCGGTTGGTGGCGGCGATCAGGATGACGCCGCCCTTCACGTCGAAGCCGTCCATCTCGACGAGCAGCTGGTTCAGCGTCTGCTCGCGCTCGTCGTGGCCACCGCCGAGACCCGCACCGCGGTGCCGGCCGACGGCGTCGATCTCGTCGACGAAGACGATCGCCGGGGCGTTCGCCTTGGCCTGCTCGAAGAGGTCACGCACTCGGGAGGCACCGACGCCGACGAACATCTCGACGAAGTCGGAACCCGAGATCGAGTAGAAGGGGACGCCCGCCTCGCCCGCGACGGCGCGAGCGAGCAGCGTCTTGCCCGTACCGGGCGGGCCGTACAGCAGCACACCCTTCGGGATCTTGGCGCCGACCGCCTGGAACTTGGCCGGCTCCTGCAGGAACTCCTTGATCTCGTGGAGCTCCTCGACGGCCTCGTCGGCCCCCGCCACATCGGCGAAGGTCGTCTTCGGAGTGTCCTTGGTGATCAGCTTGGCCTTGGACTTCCCGAAGTTCATGACTCGGGAGCCGCCGCCCTGCATCTGATTCATCAGGAACAGGAAGACCACGACGATCAGGACGAAGGGCAGCAGCGAGAGCAGCACCGAGACGAACGGGCTCTGCTTCGACGGCGAGACGGTGTAACCCTTCCCGATGTCGCCCGCTTCGTACTTCTTCTGCAGAGTGGTCGCAAGATCAGCACCCTGGGTGCCGATATAGCTGGCCTGGATCTTGTCGCTGCCCTTGACCTTCTGGCCGTCCTTCAGATCCACCTTGATGATCTGTTCGTCGCCGGTGGTCAGCTTGACCTGGTCGACCTGGTTCTTGTCGATCGCCTGGACGACCTCGCCAGTGTCCACCGTCTTGTAGCCGCCGGACGAGCCGACGACCTGCATCAACACGACCACGGCGAGGACGGCCAGCACGATCCACATGACCGGCCCACGGAAGTATCGCTTCACGTCCATCCATACGGAGCGAAATCGCCCCGTCCCTCCTGCCCGTAGGTAAATGCTGCTGTGAGAAAAGACTGTTCTTCGGACGGTACCCCAGCATCGTCACCGCGACCGCACGGTACGGCTGACAAACCCGCCCTCCCATGCTCCAACGGCGAGAAGGGGGCTGAGGTTCCCGGCGGGGTCAGCCGCCGTAGACGTGCGGCGCGAGTGTGCCGACGAATGGCAGATTGCGGTACTTCTCTGCGTAATCCAGCCCATACCCGATAACGAACTCATTCGGGATGTCGAAGCCGATCCACTTCACGTCGATCGCCACCTTTGCGGCATCCGGCTTACGCAGCAGAGTGCAGACCTCGAGCGAGGCCGGCTCGCGCGAACCGAGGTTCGACAACAGCCACGAGAGCGTGAGGCCGGAGTCGATGATGTCCTCGACGATGAGGACGTGCTTGCCCTTGATGTCGGTGTCCAGGTCCTTGAGGATCCGGACCACGCCCGAGGACTGGGTGCCCGCGCCGTAGGACGACACCGCCATCCAGTCCATCGTGACGGGGGTGGACAGCGCACGCGCCAGGTCCGCCATCACCATCACGGCGCCCTTGAGGACACCGACGATGAGCAGGTCCTTGCCCGCGTACTCCGCGTCGATCTTCGCAGCCAGTTCAGCCAGCTTCGCGTCGATCTCTTCCTTGGTGATGAGCACCGACTGGAGGTCGATGCCCATGTCCTTCTCGTTCACCCGGGTCACTTTCGTTGTGCATTCGCTGCAGCTGCGTCAGCCTTGCCGGATGACCAGTCTGCCACCCTGCCGCCGCGCCTCGACGCGCCCCGGCAGATTGATGGCTCCCTGACCGCGCCAGCTCGTGATCAGCCGGTCGACTTCCTCGACGTGCCGGGCGAAGAGCGAACCGGCCGGCGCACCGGCCTCGATGGCGGCCCGGCGCAGCACCCGGCGGCGGACGGCGGGCGGCAGCGCGTAGAGCTTCGCGCACTCGAGCCGCCCGGCGTCGTCGCGTACGGAGGAGTCCACGTCGGCGGCCCAGGTGTCCAGGGCGTCCGCATCGTCGCGGGAGAGCTGAGCGGTACGGGCCAGGGCCTCGACGACGCCCTTGCCGAGCGCCTTCTCCAGGGCGGGCAGGCCCTCGTGGCGCAGCCGCGAGCGGGTGTAGGCCGGGTCGGCGTTGTGCGGGTCGTCCCAGACGGGCAGCGACTGGACCATGCAGGCCTTGCGGGCGGTCTGCCGGTCGAGCTGGAGGAAGGGGCGACGGTAACGGCCCGCCGCCCCCGAGACGGCCGCCATTCCGGAGAGCGAACGGATGCCGGAGCCGCGGGCGAGGCCCAGCAGGACGGTTTCAGCTTGATCATCGCGGGTGTGGCCGAGCAGAACGGCCGCGGCGCCGTGGCACTCTGCGGCGTCGTCGAGGGCGGCGTAGCGGGCATCGCGGGCCGCGGCCTCGGGGCCGCCCTCGCGGCCGACTCGTACGGCGATGGCTTCGACGGGGTCGAGCTGCATCGCGGTGAGCCGTGCGGCGACTTCGGCGGCGCGGAGGTCGGAGCCGTCCTGGAGGCCGTGGTCGACGGTGATGCCGCCGGCCCGGACGGAGAGTTTGCGGGCCTCGAAGGCGAGGGCGGAGGCGAGGGCCATGGAGTCGGCGCCGCCTGAGCACGCCACAAGGACGAGCGGCTGCTCGCCTGAGGGCGCGGTGTGGAGGGGGGAGGTCGCGGAGGAGGAGTGCGCGGGAGCCGCGTGGCCCACGGAGCGCGAGACACGTTCGCAGTGTTCGGTGAGTACGTCGTGGAGTACGCGGCGGACCGCCAGGCGTATCGCCGCGACCGCAGGATGGGGACCCATGTCCGGTGCCCTTCGTGAAAGTTGGGGGGTGCCTCGGTCGGAGTCGGGACGGAAGATTCAGTCACTCAGAGTGCGTTGATGGTGACAGAACCGGGCCGATACCCGAGCATTGCACGCCTACCCATTGCCTACGGTCCCTCGGATGGGTGATTAGGGGGGCGTCCTTCTGCCGTCGGACGCCTCCCGCTCACGACTCTGTTTTACGGTGCACCCTCGCGACCCAGTCCGCCGGTTTGGCGATCTCCGCCTTGGTGGGGAGGGTGTTCGGGGACGTCCAGACCCGGTTGAATCCATCCATACCGACCTCATCGACCACGGAGCGAACAAAGCGCTCGCCGTCGCGGTACTGACGCAGCTTGGCGTCGAGCCCCAGGAGCTTGCGCAACGCCTGGTCGAGACGGCTCGCGCCACGGGCCCTGCGCTGCTGGAACTTCTCCCGGATCTCGGCGACGGACGGCACGACATCAGGTCCGACGCCGTCCATCACGAAGTCCGCATGGCCTTCCAGCAGCGACATCACGGCGGTCAGCCGACTGAGGATCTCGCGCTGGGCGGGGGTCTGCACCAGCTCGACGATGGAGCGGCCGCCCTCGTCCTCCTCGCCCTCGGGGCGGGCGCCGGAGAGCGACTGGGCGGCCTCCCGGAACCGCTCCAGAACGGTCATCGGGTCGACCTCGGTCTCGCCGAGAAATGACTGGATCTCGCCCTCGAGATGGTCCCGAAGCCACGGCACGCCGGTGAACTGCGTGCGGTGGGTCTCCTCGTGCAGGCAGACCCAGAGCCTGAAGTCGTGCGGTTCGACCTCGAGTTCACGCTCGACATGGACGATGTTCGGGGCGACAAGGAGCAGCCGCCCGCCACCGTCCTGACCGGCGGGCAGCTCGCGGGTGGCGGGGGCGAAGGTCTCGTACTGTCCGAGGACCCGCGAGGCCAGGAACGACAGCAGCATGCCCAGCTCGACGCCGGTCACCTTGCCGCCGACCGCGCCGACCAGTGCGCCTCCCGGGCTGCCGGAGCGGCGCTCCTGCATCTTGTCCAGCAGCGGCTTCAGCAGCTCGCGGAAGCCCGCGACGTTCGCCTTGACCCAGCCCGCCCGGTCCACGACGAGGACGGGGGTGTCCTGCGGCTCATGGCCTTCGGGGATCATCCGGGTGAAGGCCCGCACATGCTCTTCAGAGGATTTGGCATGCCTGCGCAGCTCGGCGACGACGGCACGCGCCTCGTCCCGGCTCACGTCGGGGCCCGGCCGCACGAAGCGGGTTGCGGTCGCCACAGCGAGGTTCCAGTCGACCATCTCGACACCACCGATGCTCGTCATGCGTCAACCGTACGTTGTCGGCTCCGGCGGCGGTCAGGTGTTGGAACCGGCCGATTCGCCGGGTACGTCACGAAGCCAGTGCGGCGGCCAGCCGGTCCAGAGCGGGCTGGGCGGCCTCCGCGGACGGGGTGCTCCCTGCCAGGAAAGCGAAGGCGAGGAGGCGTCCGTCCGGGGCGACGACCGTGCCTGCCAGGGCGTTGACGCCCCTCAGGGTGCCGGTCTTGGCGCGCACCAGGCCGGTGCCGGGCGAGGTGGCGCCGTAGCGGGTCTGCAGCGTGCCGCTGAAGCCGGCGACCGGGAGGCCGGTCAGGACCGGGCGCAATTCGGGGTGGGCCGGGTCGGCGGCGCGGGTCAGCAGCGCGGTCAGCAGGCTCGCGGAGAGTTTGTCGTCGCGGCTCAGACCGCTGCCGTCGGCGAAGTGCGCGCCGGTCAACGGGAGCTTCAGTTTGGCGAGTTGCTTGGTGACGGCACGCGCGGCCCCGTCGAAGCTCACCTCCTCGCCCGTCGCGATCGCGGTCTGGCGGGCAAGTGCTTCGGCGATGTCGTTGTCGCTGTTGGTCAGCGCCCGCTCGACCAGCGCCGAGAGCGGTCCGGAGAGGACCTTGGCGAGAGGGACCGAACCGGCGGCGGGCCGGCCGGAAGCGGGCTCCGCGGAGGTGTTGATGCCGCGCTCGGACAGCAGGCGCCCGAAGGCGCGGGCCGCGTCACCCGCCGGGTCCCCGGTGCGCCCGGCGTTGCCGGTGGTCCTGTCGTCGATCCGGCCCTCGCCGACCATCAGCGCGCTGACCTGGGCGATGTTCCCGTTGGGGCCGATGGGGTGCTGCCCGGGGCCCGCGTAGAGCGAAGTGTCGTACGTGAGGCGGACCGTGGTGGTCCCACGGTCGCGCAGGGCACGTGCCGTCCGGTCGGCGAGCCTGCCCAGACCGGCCCTGTCGAGGCTCGCGTCGCCGCCGCCGACCAAGGTGAGCGTCTTGCCGTCCTTGGACGCGACGACCGTGGTGGGGATGCGGTGGTCGGGGCCGAGCGCCGACAGCGCCGCGACCGAGGTGGCGATCTTGATGGTGGAGGCCGGTGTCATCGGATCCGCGGCCCCCTTCCCGTACAGCTGCCTGCCGGTCGCCACATCAACGACCGAGGCCGTATGGACCGCTCCGAGGCCGGGGTCGCCGAGGAGCGGCGCGAGCAGCTTCGCGAGCCCGGCGGGTGCGGTCGCCGGGGCCGTCGCGGGCGCGGTCGCCGGAGCGCCGAGCGCGGCGAGCACTCCGGGGGCGCTGGGCGCGGGCGCCGGCCGCTTCGGCCTGCGGACCTCGTGATGTGCGCCACCCGCGTCGCTCTGGGCAGCCACCCGCTGCCTCTCGGCCTTACGCTGGCCGGAGTCCCAAGGACCGGCCGCGGCCACCGCCCCGGCAGCGAGGGCGAGGCCGACCACGGCGGCGCCCGCAGCGAACTGCCACGTCCTGACCTCTGGCACCTCGCACCAGCCCCTTTCGCGATCACACACCTGCGTGAGGGACACTTAACCACCAGACGTATGTGTTGATCATGGAGGAGCCACCCGTGGAGTTCGACGTCACCATCGAGATCCCGAAGGGTTCGCGGAACAAGTACGAGGTGGACCACGAGACCGGTCGGATCCGCCTGGACCGTCGACTCTTCACCTCGACCAGCTACCCGGCCGACTACGGCTTCGTCGAGAACACTCTCGGCGAGGACGGCGACCCGCTGGACGCGCTGGTCATCCTTGACGAGCCGACCTTCCCCGGCTGCCTCATCAAGTGCCGCGCCATCGGAATGTTCCGGATGACGGACGAGGCAGGCGGCGACGACAAGCTGCTGTGCGTGCCGGCCTCCGACCCGCGAGTGGAGCACCTGCGCGACATCCACCACGTGTCCGAGTTCGACCGCCTGGAGATCCAGCACTTCTTCGAGGTCTACAAGGACCTGGAGCCCGGCAAGTCCGTCGAGGGTGCGAACTGGGTCGGCCGCACCGAGGCCGAGGCGGAGATCGAGGCCTCCTACAAGCGCCTCGAGGCGCAGGGCGGGGCTCACTGAGCTCCCGCTGGACGGGCTCACTGAGCCGGCGCTGAGCGCGTACTGATACGCCGCTGAGCTGCTCGTACGGGCGGTACACCCTCCGGGGTGTACCGCCCGTCGTTCGTGTGGCCAGGTGTCCGTGCCCATACTGAGCTGACACGGCGACACGAGAGGGAGCGAGGACAGCACGTGGTGGCGGAGCCGGAGGGTCCGGAAGACCGGAAGCCTCAGTCCGACGAGGCGCACAGCGCCTTCACCCCACCGGCGGGGGTGGGACAGCCGGAAGCGCCCGAGGAGGACCATCCATCCTCGGAGTTCGCCGTTCCGGCCGGGATCGGCACCGAAGCTCCGGCCGAGCCGGAGGGTTCTGCCTTCGCCCCGCCCCGCACCTACAGCGCCAAGGACTCACCGCCCGCCTTCACCCCCGCGCACGGCGTCCCCGCGGTCCGGCTCACCAAGGACGGGCCCTGGCAGGACCGGATGCGGGCGATGCTGCGGATGCCGGTGGGCGAACGGCCGGTTCCCGAGGCGGTGCAGAAGCACGACGAGGGCGGTCCCGCCGTTCCCCGCGTGCTGGACCTGACGCTCCGTATCGGCGAACTGCTGCTCGCGGGAGGCGAGGGCGCGGAGGACGTCGAGGCCGCCATGTTCGCCATCTCGCGTTCGTACGGCCTGGACCGCTGCGAGCCGACCGTCACCTTCACCCTGCTGTCGATCACGTACCAGCCCTCGCTGGTCGACGATCCGGTGACGGCGAACCGGACGGTGCGGCGGCGTGGCACCGACTACACCCGGCTGGCGGCCGTCTACCGCCTCGTCCACGACATCAGCTCCGAGGAGATGGAGATCTCCCTGGAGGAGGCCTACCGGCGGCTTGCGGAGATCCGGCGTAACCGGCACCCGTATCCGGGCTGGGCGCTCACCGCGTCCGGCGGTCTGCTGGCCGGCGCGGCATCCGTGCTGGTCGGCGGTGATGTGGTGGTGTTCCTGGCGGCGGCGATCGGCGCGGTGCTCGGCGACCGGCTGGCCTGGCTGTGCGCGGGACGCGGGCTGCCGGAGTTCTACCAGTTCGTCGTCGCGGCCATGCCGCCGGCCGCGATGGGTGTTGCCCTGACGCTCTCGCCGCTGGAGGTACGCGCCTCCGCGGTGATCACCGGTGGACTCTTCGCGCTGATCCCGGGAAGGGCTCTCGTCGCCGGTGTGCAGGACGGTCTGACGGGCTTCTACATCACCGCGGCCGCCCGGCTGCTCGAGGTCGGCTATCTCGTCGTCGGCATCGTCGTCGGCGTGCTGATGGTGCTCTATCTGGGCGTCGCGCTGGACGCGGGCCTCAACCCGGAGACCGCCATCCACAGCGTGGAGCGGCCGGAGATCCAGACGCTGGCGGCGATGGCGCTGTCGCTCTGCTTCGCCGTACTGCTGCAGCAGGAGCGCAACACAGTGCTGCTGGCGGCGCTCAACGGTGGAGTGGCCTGGGTGGTGTACGGGGCGCTGGCGGACACCGCGGGTGCACCGCCGGTCGCCGCGACGGCCGTCGCGGCCGGTCTGGTGGGCCTGTTCGGGCAGATGCTCTCGCGCTACCGGTTCGCGTCCGCGCTGCCGTACGTCACCGCTGCGATCGGGCCGCTGCTGCCGGGTAGCGCGACGTACTTCGGGCTGCTGGAGATTGCCAGGAACGACCTCAACGCGGGCCTCGCCTCACTGTCCAAGGCGGCGGCGCTGGCGCTGGCCATCGCGATCGGGGTGAACCTGGGTGGGGAGATCTCCCGGCTGTTCCTGCGGGTACCGGTCACCGAGGGGCCGGCCGGGCGCCGCGCGGCCAAGCGGACACGCGGCTTCTAGACCTCCGGCGGGAACTTCGGGACCCGCCGGCGGAACTGCTGGACCCTCCGGAGGGAACTGCCGGACCTTCCCGGCGGGAAGGGGTCAGCGCTTGGCGTGGCGGCCGCGCTGGGCCGACGGCACCTCGGCGGCCGGTCCGGCAGCGGCGGCTTCCTTCTTGTTCTTGGAGCGGGCCCGCAGGAACTCGATCCCGATCGGGACGACCGAGAGCAGCACGATCAGGATCAGCATCGCTTCGATGTTCTTGTGGACGAACTCGACGTTGCCGAGCGCGGCGCCGAGCAGGGTGACACCCGCGCCCCAGAGCGTGCCGCCGATGATGTTGAAGGTGATGAACGAGCGGTAGTTCATCCGGCTCACACCGGCGATGATCGGCGTGAAGGTCCGCACGATGGGCACGAAGCGGGCCAGCACCAGCGACTTGGGGCCGTACTTCTCGAAGAATTCGTGCGCCTTCTCCACGTTCTCCTGCTTGAAGAGCTTGGAGTCGGGGCGCTTGAAGAGAGAGGGGCCGACCTTTCGGCCGAAGAGATAGCCGACTTGGTCACCGACGACCGCGGCAAGCACCACCAAGGCGCACACCGCCCACAGCGGAAGGCTGTTCAGGCTCCCGGTCGTCACCAGCAGGCCGGTGGTGAACAGCAGCGAGTCACCTGGCAGGAAGAAGCCGATGAGCAGGCCGGACTCGGCGAAGACGATGACCAGGACACCGATGAGGCCGAAAGTCCCGATCAGATAGTCCGGGTCCAGCCAGCTCGGTCCGAGCGCAAGGGTGGTCACGAGGTCCGGGCTCCTGAGTCGATAGTCGGTCGATCGGCGATCGGCGTGGTCGGCCGCCCAAAGGTATCAACGCCTTCGGGCACCTCCACGTTCCATCTGCCTGTTCAGGATGCACTGTGCGCGGACTGGGACAAAGCTGTGCGTCACAAGCCCCGGACGGCAGCGGTACGGAAGGTGGACGCAGATGGGTATCGAGGATTACGGCGGCGGACAGGGCCTGCAGTCCGACGTGCTGGTCGTCACCACGAACGACGTACCCGGATTCCAGGTGCAGAAGGTCATCGGCGAGGTATTCGGTCTGACGGTGCGCTCGCGGCATCTGGGCAGCCAGATCGGCGCGGGCCTCAAGTCGATGATCGGCGGCGAGCTGAAGGGGCTGACCAAGACCTTGGTCGAGACCCGCAACCAGGCGATGGAGCGGCTCGTCGAGCAGGCGCGGTCGCGCGGCGCGAACGCGGTGCTGATGTTCCGCTTCGATGTGACGGAAGCGGCGGATGTGGGCACGGAGGTCTGTGCATACGGTACGGCGGTGATCCTGGCCCGTACCTGAGCCCTGGAGGGACCCGAATCCGGACCGGACGGGCCCGAATCCGGACCAGGAATCACCCACCTACAGGAATCACTCAGCTGTTGCGCACCGCGTTGGCGAGGATCGCGTCACGCAGATGGACGGCGAGACCGGGCCGGGTGGAGTCGTAGAAGGCGCGGAACCGTTCGTCCGACACATACATCTCGCCGAGGCACGTGTGGAACTCGTAGGTGCACTCGTAGAACCACTTGGTGATGTGCTGCCGGTGCTCCTCGGCCAGGTCCATGGCCCGCTCACCGGTCGACGGCTCGCCGTCCGCCATCAGGGCGTCGTAGCGCGCGCCCCAGTCGGCCACCTCGGCCTGCATGCGCTTCCAGTCGTCCTTGGTGTAGCCCGCGGCCCGCCGCTGCGACTCGGCGTAGGCCGCGGTGCCGCCCCAGCGCTGCTCGGCCTCCTCCGCGTACTGCTCGGGGTCCTTGTCCCCGAAGACCTCGAACCTCTCCTCGGGCGTGAGGTTGATGCCCATCTTCTTCGCCTCCATGGCTTGTTCGACGGCGGCGGCCATCTGCTGCAACTTGGTGATCCGGGCGGACAGCAGCTCGTGCTGCCGGCGCAGGTGTTCCTGCGGGTCCGCATCCGGGTCGTCGAGCAGCGCCGCGACCTCCTCGAGCGGGAAGCCGAGCTCCCGGTAGAACAGGATCTGCTGCAGCCGGTCGAGGTCGGCGTCGTCGTAACGCCGGTGGCCCGCAGTGCTGCGGCCGCTCGGGGAGAGCAGTCCGATCTCGTCGTAGTGATGCAGTGTGCGCACCGTCACTCCGGCGAAACCGGCGACCTGTCCCACGGAGTAGCCCATCGCTTTCCGCTCCCTTCGTTTCTCGGTACGCGCCTCAGCCTGAGTCCTCACGTCACGTGAGGTGCAAGCCCAAAAGTGCGACGCAGCCTCATCGCCGCCCGACGAGCTATCAGTCCGCTTTGTCCGTATCCTCGCGCTTGAACTCAGCGCGGCACGTGAACTCATCGCGCGAGAACTCATACGGACCGATGAACTCATACGGACCGAGGAAGGCAGAGCGACGGATGCCACTCCACAAGGGCGCAAGCGACTCCCCCGACGAGCAGGAGCGGCGCCGGCTCGCGCTCAACCCGTTCTTCGGGGAGGCCGACCCGGTCAGTGGAATGACCCTGGCCCCGCCCAGGCACCGGCTTCCCGACGGTCCGATGCCGCCGTCGACCGCGTACCGGCTGGTCCATGACGAGCTGATGCTCGACGGCAACTCCCGGCTCAACCTCGCCACCTTCGTCACCACCTGGATGGAGCCGCAGGCCGGGGTGCTGATGGGAGAGTGCCGGGACAAGAACATGATCGACAAGGACGAGTATCCCCGCACGGCCGAACTGGAGCGGCGCTGTGTGGCCATGCTCGCCGACCTCTGGTGCGCCCCGGACCCCGGTGCCGTGGTCGGCTGCTCGACCACCGGCTCCAGCGAGGCCTGCATGCTCGCCGGGATGGCCCTCAAGCGCCGCTGGACGCAGCGCAACAGCGACCGCTACCCCGCCACCGCCCGGCCGAATCTCGTCATGGGCATCAACGTCCAGGTCTGCTGGGACAAGTTCTGCAACTTCTGGGAGGTCGAGCCGCGGCTCGTGCCCATGGAGGGCGACCGCTTCCACCTCGACCCGCAGGCCGCCGCCGATCTCTGCGACGAGAACACCATCGGCGTCGTGACCGTGCTCGGCTCGACCTTCGACGGGTCGTACGAACCGGTCGCCGAGGTCTGCGCGGCCCTGGACGCCCTCCAGGAGCGCACCGGCCTGGACATCCCCGTCCATGTCGACGGCGCGTCCGGCGCGATGATCGCGCCCTTCATCGACGAGGAGCTGGTCTGGGACTTCCGGCTGCCGCGGGTCTCCTCCATCAACACCTCCGGGCACAAGTACGGCCTGGTCTATCCCGGCGTCGGCTGGGCGCTGTGGCGCTCGTCAGCCGAGCTGCCCGAGGAGCTGGTCTTCCGGGTCAACTATCTGGGCGGCGACATGCCCACCTTCGCCCTCAACTTCTCCCGGCCCGGCGCGCAGGTCGTGGCGCAGTACTACACGTTCCTGCGGCTGGGGCGCGAGGGTTACCGGGCCGTCCAGCAGACGACCCGCGATGTCGCCCTCGGGCTCGCGGACGAGATCGCGGCCCTGGGTGATTTCCAACTCCTCACCCGTGGCGACCAGTTGCCCGTGTTCGCCCTGACCACCGCACCGGACGTGCAGAACTTCGATGTCTTCGACGTCTCGCGACGGCTGCGCGAGCACGGCTGGCTGGTGCCCGCGTACACCTTCCCGGCGAACCGCGAGGATCTCTCGGTGCTGCGGATGGTTTGCCGCAACGGCTTCTCGGCCGACCTCAGCGAGCTGCTGCTCGAAGACCTGCGGACGCTGATGCCGGAACTGCGCCGCCAGCCCCACCCCATGAGCAAGTACACGGCGGCGGCGACAGCCTTCCACCACTGACTTCCGCCGGTTTTGGTGTCAGCGGCCGAGCCGGCCGGGCGACGCGCCCAGGTCCACGACGGGACGAAGGTCCACGACGGGACGAAGGTCCACGACGGGACGAGGGTCCCGATGGAGCAGACCTGATCAGCTCTGATCCTCCTCATGCGGCTCGCCCGTCGCGTACGGGTTCTCCTCGCCCTCGGCGAGCACCCCCACAAACGGCTCGCCCTCCCCCGCGAAGGTGTACGCCCCGCCCTCGATCCGCCGGATCAGGCCCTGCGTCCACTCCGCACCCGAGTCCGCCGAGGAGACCCACATATTCATGATCTCGCCGATGTGCCCGATCGACTCGGGGCCGTCCTCGGGTGTGTAGTAGTCCGTCACGGAGGACCGCCACTCCTGGAGTCCGCGCACGCGCTCCTTGAGCAGCGCCACGGCCTCCTCCCGCTTCAGATCGACGATGAAGCCGATCCCCGCCGAGAGCACGTCCATCTTCTGGTCGTAGGACGTCAGCGACTCGCGCAGCAGCGCGAAGTACTCCTCGGCGCCCTTCTCGGTGATCTCGTACTCGGTACGCGGCGGCCCGCCGGCCGTGGACGGAGCGATCTCATGAGCGTGCAGCAGCCCTTGCTTCGCCATCTGCTTCAGCGCGTGATAGATCGAGCCGGGCTTGGCGTTGGACCACTCATGCGCGCCCCAGTACTCCAGGTCGTTGCGGACCTGGTAACCGTGCGCCCGCCCGTGCTGGCGTACGGCTCCGAGGACGAGCAGCCGGATCGCAGACATCCGCGTACCTTTCTATTCAACTTTGACTAGAGTAGCTGGCATGGCCGAGAAGACGATTCCGATCCTGCCGTGCCAGACCCTCCAGCCGGTGCTCGACTTCTACACCGCGCTCGGCTTCGAGGTGACCTTCCAGCAGAAGAGCCCCAATCCGTACGCCGTCGTCGAGCGCGGCGGCATCCAGCTGCAGTTCTTCGGGATGAAGAAGTACGACCCCGCCGGATCTTTCAGCACCTGCTACGTCGCCACGGACGAGGTGGACGCGCTGTACGAGTCCTTCCGCGCCGGTCTGAAGGCAGCGTACGGAAAGATCCCGACGCGCGGTCTGCCGCGCATCGGGACGCTCAAGGACATGAGCTACGGGGTGCGCCAGTTTCTGATGACCGACCCTGGCGGCAACTGCATCCGCGTCGGGAAGCAGATCACCGAGGACCAGCACCACCGGCCGGCTCCCCGGGAGACCTTCGCGCGTGCTCTGCACATGGCGACACTCTTCGCCGACTCCAAGGACGATCCGGCGGGCGCCGCGAAGATCCTGGACCGAGTGCTGGGCCTGGAGGACGAGCAGCCCACCGCCGTACAGCTCGTCCAACTCCTCGCGCTGCGGGCGGACGTCGCCGAACAGCTCCACGACGACGACACGGCGGCCCGTCTGCGTGCACGGGCCGCCACGGTGGAAGCCGGGGAGTCCTAACCCCAGTCCTGGCCACTCTCCAGGGCCACCAGCTCGAAGGCGGTCTTGCCGTCCAGCGACTCACGGACGATGTCCGCGTGGCCCGCGTGCCGGCCGATCTCCTCCACCAGGTGCAGCAGCAGCCAGCGCATCGACACCGCACCGTCCTTGGGGAACCAGGGCTGCGGGGGCAGCGGGAAGGTGTCGTTCAGACTGGGCACGGAGTGGATGAACTCGGCGGTCTCCTTGGCCACTTCGGCCCAGAAGGCCAGCATCCCGGGAACCGTCTCGTCCTCGACGAGACGGAAGCTGTCGCCCCAGGTCTCCTCGGTGCGCTGCTTCTCGTTCGGCTTCTGCTGCGCCAGCCGCAGCCAGTTCAGCTCCGTCTCCGCGACATGCTTGAGCAGTCCGGAGAGCGAGAGCTCGCCGGCGCTCGGGCGGCTCGCCGCCTGCCCCTCGGTCAGTCCGAGTACGGAGCGGCGGATCGCGCCGCGCTGCGCCTCGACGAAGGAGAGGAGCGCGCCTCGCTCGTCGCCGTGGGCCTCTGCGGGAACGTGAGTGACCATGATGTCCGCCCTTCCGGGTGCTTCACGGAGAGGCTGTCCGCCCTCCTTCTGACACCACTCACGCTACGGACCCTTGCGGTCAGGTTCTGTCCGCAAGGGTCCGTGGGCGCAAAGTCGAAGCAGGGTCGGACAGAGGGGCTGGGCAGAGGGGTTGGACAGAGGGGTTGGACACCAGGGTCAGAACGGGAACTGCGAGCGGCCGTGCTGCACCGAGATCCACTTCTGGGTGGTGAACGCCTCGATCATCGATTCACCGTTCAGCCGCCCACTGCCGGAGTGCTTCTCGCCGCCGAACGGGACGATGGGCTCGTCGTGAACAGTGCTGTCATTGATGTGGATCATGCCGGTGTTGATCCGATGCGCGATCCGTACCCCGCGCTCGACATCACCGGTGTGCACGGCGCCGCTCAAGCCGTACGGAGTGTCGTTGGCGATCCTGACCGCCTCGTCCTCCCCGTCGAACGGCACGATGAGCGCCACCGGGCCGAATATCTCCTGCGACAGGATCGGCGAGTCGTCCGCCAGGTCGGTCAGCACCGAGGGACCCACCAGATTGCCCTCGGCGGTCCCGCGCAGCAGCGCGGTCGCGCCGCCCTCCACCGTCTGCTCGACGAGCGAGGTCACCGCGTCGGCCTGCGTGGAGTTGATGAGCGGGCCGATGTGGGTCTGCGGGTCCGCCGGGTCGCCGACCTTCAGTGTCTTGACCTTGGCGACGAACTTCTCGGTGAACTCCTTCTCCACCGTCCGGTCCACCAGGATGCGGTTGGCCGCCATGCAGACCTGGCCCTGGTGCACGAAGCGGCTGAAGACCGCGGCGTCCACCGCGTAGTCGAGATCGGCGTCGTCGAGCACGATCAGCGCGCTGTTGCCGCCGAGTTCGAGGATGGCTCGCTTGAAGTTCGCCGCGCAGACGGTGGCGACATGCTGCCCCACCTTGTCGGAGCCGGTGAAGGAGATCGCCTTCGGCACCGGGTGCGCGATCAGCGCGTCCCCAATCTCCGCTATATCGGTGATGACGACATTCAGCAGACCGGCCGGCAGGCCCGCCTCCTCGAACACCTTGGCCACCAGGGATCCGCCGCAGATCGGGGTGTTCTGATGCGGCTTGAGCACCACGGCGTTGCCGAGCGCCAGCGCCGGCGCGACCGACTTGATCGACAGCAGGAAGGGGAAGTTGAAGGGGCTGATGACTCCCACGACGCCGACCGGCAGGCGGTAGACGCGGTTCTCCTTGCCATCGGTCGGCGAAGGAAGGATCCGGCCCTCGGGCCGCAGCGCCAGCTGCACCGCCTCGCGCAGGAACTCCTTGGCGAGGTGCAGCTCGAAGGCCGCCTTCAGACGGGTGCCGCCGAGCTCCGCGATGATCGTCTCGGCGATCTCCTGCTCGCGGTCCTCGATGACCCGCAGAGCACGCTCGAAGACCAGTCGGCGGGTGTACGGATTGGTCGCGGCCCAGCCCTCCTGCGCGCGCTCGGCGGCGCGGTAGGCCTGGTCCACCTCCACCGCGGTGGCGACCGGGATCGAGGCCAGCTTCTCGCCGTCGTACGGGTTGAAATCGATGATGTCCCAGGAGCCGCTTCCCGGCCTCCACTCGCCATCGATGTACTGGTGGGCCAGCTCGGTGAAGAAGGACATGTGATCCGATTCCTAACCTCAGAAGACTGCAGAGGCAGATGCCTGATGTGACGTCATCGTACTGACGTTTCAGGTGAGTTGGAGAAGACCACGGAGAAGGTCACGGCTCTCGGCCGGATCCGGACTGTCCTCCTGCAGCCGCCGCATGACCCGTTCGTACTGAGCGACCTCCTCGCGCTTGTCGAGATACAGGGCGCTGGTGAGCTGCTCCAGATAGACGATGTCGGAGAGGTCCGACTCCGGGAAGCGCAGCATGGTGAAGGCTCCGCTCTCGCCCGCGTGCCCGCCGAAGCTGAAGGGCATCACCTGCAGTGTGATGTTCGGCTGTTCGGAGATCTCGATGAGATGCCTCAACTGGCCCTGCATCACGGCCCGGTCGCCGTACGGACGGCGCAGCGCGGCCTCGTCGAGCACGGCATGGAAACGCGGCGCGCGCTCGGAGACGAGAACCTTCTGGCGCTCGAGGCGTAGCGAGACCCGGCGGTCGATCTCGGCCCGGGGCGCGTCGGGGATGCCGCGGGTGACGACGGCATGGGCGTACGCCTCGGTCTGCAACAGGCCGTGCACGAACTGCACTTCATAGATGCGGATGAGTGAGGCGGCGCCTTCCAGCCCCACATATGTCTGAAACCAGCCGGGCAGCACATCGCCGTAGCTGTGCCACCAGCCGGCGACATTGGCCTCCTTCGCAAGGCCGAGCAGGGATCCTCGTTCTGCTTCGTCGGCGACTCCGTAGAGCGTCAGCAGATCCTCGACGTCCCTCGCCTTGAAGCTCACCCGTCCCAACTCCATGCGGCTGATCTTGGATTCGGATGCGCGAATGGAGTACCCAGCCGCCTCACGGGTGATGCCACGCGATTCGCGCAGCCGCCTCAACTGTGAGCCCAACAGGATGCGCCGTACCACGGAACCGCTCGACTCGCCTGCGGTCACGACCCCAACCCTCCCCATCGCCTCATAGGTATGCCTGACGGAGCACCCCCGAACCCCGAGACCCGGGATTCTGCCACCAAAACGCTTCAGCCCGTACTCATTCGATTACGGAGATGAGAAGGCTTCGGGAAGGGGGCGAAAGAGATTGGAGGAAGAAATGAGCAAGAACCGGCACGGGAGCGGACAGGTCCGGCGCGTGCACGTGCATCTGCCCTTGCATCTGCTCTACGCATTCGGAACCATGGTCCTCGCGCACCTGCGTGCTCGTTCGTCTTGTAGCGTCACAGCCGCGATTCCCGGGAGTGCCTCGCATGGGGATGAATGGATCGACCATGCTCGAGCCGTTACGGCAGGGGCTTCCCCCCATCGATCCCGCAGCGGTTTCCAGCTCAGCCTCGTGCGCCCTGCCCGCCCGCTATGAAGCGGTGCGCGGAGCGCGGCAGTTCACCAAGGCGACGCTCGGCCAGTGGGATCTGAGCGACAGATTCGACGATGTCGCGCTGGTCGTCTCCGAACTCGTCACCAACGCCCTGCGGCACGCGCTGCCCGCGGACACTCCGCGGGAGGTTCAGGAACCGCCCGTACGGCTGCACTTGATGCGCTGGACGAGCCGGCTGGTGTGTGCGGTGCGCGACCCCAGCCATGCCAGTCCCGGGACCGGCGAGAGCGACGACATCCCTTTTCCCGACCCCAGTGGTGCGGCCGAGTCGGGCCGCGGTCTGTTCCTGGTGGACTCCTTCAGCGACAGCTGGGGCTGGCACCCGCTCGCCGGGGCGCTGCACGGAAAGGTTGTCTGGGCGCTGTTCCTGCTGGGCTAGCGCCGGGTTGAGCGGGCCCGCCTTCGGGCGGGCTAGCTCCCCACGATCAGGTGATCGAACTCCCCGTCTTTGACTCCCAGAAGCAACGCTTCTATCTCCGCAGGCGTGTATACGAGTGCGGGGCCGTCGGGGTGCCGTGAGTTGCGCATCGCCACGTCTCCGCCCGGCAACTTGGCGAACTCCACGCACGAGCCCTGGGAGTTGCTGTGTCTGCTCTTCTGCCAGACGACCCCGTGGAGCTCCGTGGCCGCGATGCCGTTGTACGCGTGGTGCACGAGTCGCTCCCGGGGACAAGGTGCATAGGTCAACTGTCCCGGATCATAGCTCTGTTCATATGCCAATGCATGAGCAGATGCACGTGCACGCGGGGTGGTCCCTCGGTTACAGCTTCTCCAGCGTCTCCCGCAGCGCCGAATCCTTCGTACACAAGGAAGAGACGTGTGCCGCGCCGTTCCGGCTCCCATGTTCAGGTAATCGATCGACCCGACATCCCCGGAGGCCGGCCGTCCGGCCCCCGGGGATGTCGTCGTCGACCCGTCAGCGGGCGGAGGAGTACGGCAGCAGTGCCATCTCCCGGGCATTCTTGATCGCCAGCGCCAGTTGGCGCTGCTGCTGGGCACTCACCCGCGTCACCCGGCGGCTGCGGATCTTGCCGCGGTCCGAGATGAACTTTCTGAGCAGGTCGGTGTCCTTGTAGTCGATATAGGTGATCCCCGCGTGGTCCAGCGGGTTGGGGCGGGACTTGACGGGCTTGCGCGGCTCGGGGCGGCGCGGGGACATCAGACCTCCAGGAGGGAGTCGAAGGCGGGCGGCAGCCGCTTCCAGGCCTCGCGGCCCGCGGCGTACTCGGCATCGGTCAACAGGCAGGATTCGAGAAGTTGTGCCAGGCCGTCGCGGTCCAGGCCCGGTGAGGTGAAGACCAGGTGCTGGCAGCAGTCACCGTGCTCGGGGTGCCAGTCCAGCGCGGCCGCGGCCCGGCGGACCGGCGGCACCAGCTCCCAGGCGGCGTCCGGCAGCGAGGCGAGCCAGGGGCCCGCGTTCTCCACGCAGAGCGCGCCGCCCGCCGCATCCCAGGCCAGCAGAGTGTCCGGGCGGTCGGCCAGCCAGAACCGGCCTCGGCTGCGGGCCGCCGCGCAGGTCAGGTCCTCCAGCGCCCGGTAGAGCCGCTCCGGGTGGAAGGGGCGGCTGCGGTGCCAGACATACGTACCGACGCCACAGTCGTCCGCGTCCTGCGGCAGCAGCGCACAGGCCGGATGCTGCGCGGCCGCGGCCGCCTCGACGTCGAAGCCGGCCAGCGCGGCGGCGGCCAATTCCGGCCCTTCGACGGCCACTTGGCGGGCGGTCGGATGCAGCTGCGCCAGCAGGGCGCGGTCCTCGTCGGAAGCACCCTCGGGGCCTTCACTGTCGACGACGGCGAGCACCGGCGCGTACTCCAGCTGGCGGGCCCAGGTGTCGGCGACGGTGCGCTGGTCGGTGGTGGCGGCTGCGAGTCCGGCGTCCATCAGGTCGTCGCCGTTGCCGAGGTACGGCAGCAGCAGCGCCGGATCGACGGCGGTGATCACCGCGGTGACGACCAGCCGTTCGCCGCCGTGCGCCGCGACGACCTCGGCCATCGCCTTGGGCTCGACCGAGTCCCAGAGCTCCACAACCGCGAGCCGGGTGGCCCCGTCGTCCGCGAGCCGTTCCAGCTCGGGCACCAGGTCCTCGCGCAGTGCGCAGCAGGCACAGTCGTTGACCAGCGGCGCCTCTCCGGTGTCGCGGACGCCGCGCGCGTCGCGGACGGTTCGGACGACCGTGCCCTGTACGGCGGTCGAGAGGTCGTGGTGGAGCGCGACACTGCCCGGCACGGTGGCCAGCAGCCGCTCCACGGCGGCCTTGCGGGCGTCGGAGTGCAGCCCGCCGACGAGCGCGACGGCCAGCTGCATCATCCCCGGCCTCCGTAACGGCGCTCGAAGCGCTCCACGCGGCCGGCCGTGTCGAGCACGCGCGCGGTCCCCGTATAGAAGGGGTGGCTCGCCGAGGAGATCTCGACATCGATGACGGGATAGGTGTTGCCGTCCGCCCACTCGACCGTCTTCTCGCCGGTGGCGGTCGAGCGGGTGAGGAACGCGAAGTCGGCCGCCTTGTCGCGGAAGACGACGGGGCCGTACGCGGGATGGATTCCGGGCTTCATGGTCGTGGGCCTCCTCGGCGGGTCAGCGCTCTTCGCGGAAATCGACGTGCCGGCCGACGACCGGGTCGTACTTGCGCAGCGTCATGCGGTCGGGGTCGTTACGGCGGTTCTTACGGGTCACATAGGTGAAGCCGGTGCCTGCCGTGGAGCGGAGCTTGATGATCGGGCGGAGTTCGTTGCGGGCCATGAGGGCTAGTATATGGAAATGGTTTCCATTACCAAATGGGGGCCAGTCAACGAGAGGTGAATCACCCGTGTCCGCGCACTGCCAGCTGACCGGCGCCCAGCCGGGCTTCGGCAACAACATCTCCCACTCGCACCGGCGCACGTCCCGCCGCTTCGACCCCAACATCCAGCGCAAGCGCTACTGGCTGCCGAGCGAGGGTCGCCATGTCCGGCTGACGCTGAGCGCCCGTGCGATCAAGACCGTCGACACCATCGGCATCGAGGCGGCCGTGGCCCGGATCCGTGCCCGCGGGGTGAAGGTCTGATGGCGAAGAAGAGCA
Organism: Streptomyces sp. NPDC002730; assembly: GCF_042888805.1. Classification (NCBI taxonomy): domain Bacteria; kingdom Bacillati; phylum Actinomycetota; class Actinomycetes; order Kitasatosporales; family Streptomycetaceae; genus Streptomyces; species Streptomyces sp. NPDC002730. The sequence goes on along the minus strand of NZ_JBIAQG010000013.1, from coordinate 239,696 downwards.
AGATTGTCCGTAATGAGCGGCGCAAGGTGATCGTGGAGCGATACGCGGCGCGGCGGGCGGAGTTGAAGGAGATCATCCGCCGTCCGGGCACGAGCGAGTCCGAACGGCTTTCCGCGCACGCGGAGTTGCGGCGTCAGCCGCGCGACGCGAGCGCCACGCGGGTGCGGAACCGGGACAGTGTGGACGGCCGACCCCGCGGGCATCTGCGGAAGTTCGGTCTTTCCCGGGTGCGGCTTCGTGAGCAGGCGCACGCCGGATTCCTTCCAGGGGTGCGCAAGTCCTCCTGGTAGCTTGGCGCGGTCTTGCAAACCGACATGGGGGACCGATAAGTGCACAAGCTCGTACGTAGGTCAGTCGCCGCGGCGGGACTTGTCGCCGCTCTCGCGCTGACCGGCTGTGGCAGCAGCGACGACGCGGCCAAGGACAAGCCCTCCACCACGCCGACGCAGGCCGGCGGGGGAGGCGACGCCGCGAGCGGGAACATTGAGGGCGCCTGGGCAGGCGTGACCGAGAGCAAGGCCGTGTCCCTGGCCGTCACCGGTACGAAGGCGGTGCTGCTGGCCGACGGGCACGCCTGCACCGGCGAGGTGTCGGACATGGGCAAGCAGATGCTGTCGCTGAAGTGCGCGGACGGGAACACCGACCGCACGATGGGGACGATCGAGTCCAACGACGGCAAGACGCTGGTCATCTCGTGGGACGCGGGCGCGAAGGACACGCTGTCCAAGTCGGCGGCGGGCAAGCTGCCGACGGGGCTGCCGACAGGCATCCCGACACCCTGACGTACGACGTCGGTTACGGGCCTCGGACCTTCACGGGTCCGAGGTCCGTCGTCGTGCGGCCACTCTCCAGCGCGCGGCCACGACGGCGCAGGGTCGGCCGGCCCGGGACCACCGCGGAGGACGAACTTCTGCCGGCGGCGACCAAACGGTCGGCACTCGATCCAGTGCACTCCCTCACTCGTGCGAGCGAGATCGCGTGACTACCCGGATCGACTGGCGCAATGGTCTCCAGGTGCACGAGTGATCAGTACTCGGGCATCGCGTTCTCAAGAAGGAGACTTCCCATGCGTGTTCGCCGTTCCCTGTTGGCCGCTGTCGGCGCTGCAGCTCTTGTCCTCGGTCTGCCCACTGCGGCATCCGCCGCTCCCGGCCCAGTGGCCGCGATGAACCCCTGCGGGTTCTACAAGACCAGCAGCGACGCCCACTACAACCACTGCACGAGCGACGGCTCACGCGTAGTCATCGAGGTCGAGGTGTTCGGGCCCAACTACGAGCGGTGCGTGGCCCCCGGCGACACCTGGCTGGGATCGGCCGACAAGATCCAAGGTGCGTATTACGTCGGGCGCACCTGCTGACCTCGGCATGACTACGGGCCCGGGGTGCAGCGTCCCGGGCCCGTCCCGATCTTCATGCGCGTGATCACCACCCTAGCCAGGGGGGCAGCCGGCGCCGGGCGGGGCTTCTTCCGCCCGCACTGCGCCGGTTGCTCAGCCCCGGGAGGCGGCATCCGCGGCTCCTGCCGCTGCCGCTGCACAGAATTCCTCACGGGCCAAGCCGACGCAGCCGCCTGTTTTACCGTCAACTACAACTTTGCCTCCTCTTGGTGTGGCTGCGGAGGCTGTTGGGACAGCCTCGCATGCACAGGCGGTGAGCACGGAAGCGCTCCGGGGCCCTCAACTCCCGTACGGAGTCGTCCGGTTCACCGGCCCCCCAATGCACAATGCGAAAGGCACCAAGATGACGATGAACCGCGCCATGCGGCACGGCGGCCGGCTACTGGCCATAGCAGTGGCAGCATGCGGGATAGCGGCGGCGGCCGCGCCGTCCGCGGCCGCCGAGGAGCAGCCGACACGGCAGCAGCTCACGGCGGACTGCGCCTCGGGCGAGGGCAAGTGCACCTTCAACTCCCCCCAGCTCGGCGAGGCGTACCTGGGTGGGTTCCGCCAGGTCTCCGACTCGCTCTTCAACTGCAGTACGTCGGACGCCACTCAGTCCATGACCTGGAGCGACACCGTCGGCTCCACCGACTCGGTCGGCGTCTCGGTCACCGCGGGCGGCAAGATCGCGGGCATCATCGACCTGAGTGTGACGGCGAGCTACAGCCACAGCTGGTCGAGCACGCACTCGGAGAGCAGCTCCCTGGGCATGACGGTCAAACCCGGTGAAGTGGGCTGGATCTCCCGCGCCCAGGTGATGCAGCAGGTCTCCGGCACCTGGCAGACCCACTACGACAGCCCCAAGTGGGATCACTACTACTGGTTCTGGCAGGACACCGTCACCGGCCCGGCCCCGAACGGCACGGACGGCAAGAGCAACGCGGTGGTCGTCAAGAGCCGCAAGATGACCGCAGCGGAGAAGAAGTCCTGCTCCGCCGACGCCCACGACGGCCGGGCGTTCGTCCAGCAGCGCTGATCCACGGCCCCCTGCCCTGTCTCAGGTCGGGGCAGGGGGTGCGCCGTTGGACTACGCGTCGCCCAGCTCGCACCACACCGTCTTGCTGTCCGCGCCCCGGACCACACCCCAGCGCAGGGAGACCGCGTCCAGGAGGGCGAGGCCGCGTCCCGACTCGTCGTAGTCGGCAGCCCGAGCGGGCACGGGTATGGCGCCCGGGTCGGGGTCGGTGACCTCGACCCGGGTGAGCCCGCCATCAGCGCCGCTGACACGGAGGGTGACCGGGGTGCCCTCGCCGAGGTGCAGGATCACATTGCTGAGCAGTTCACTGACGCAGAGCTGTACGTCGACACACTCCTTGCCAAGATGCTGCCGCACTTTCTGTCGCAGAGCGGCCACCGCCTGCGGGACGGCGAGCAGTTCGAGCTCGAGCCGACGCCCCAGCCTCACTGCGCGGCCGCCTTCTGCAGGGCGGCGGCCAGCTCGCGGGCGGTGGCCGTGTTGCAGTTGCCGAGGGACACGAGGCTCGGTGGGCTGCTGCCGGCGAAGGTCAGGGGGTCGACGCCGAGTGAGGGCAGGGTGATGCCGAGGGCCGCCAGTGCGGTACGGAGTTGCTCAACGCAGTCGTGTACGTCGTGCGGGGCGGGATCGTTCATGCCCGTATGCCTTTCCAGTGCACTGTGTGACGAACCGCTTACACAGTGACGCGGTTCGTCGTGCCGTGAAAGGGGTCAGGGCTCGACAGAGCGAGCCGTGGAACGGTGAACCATGGCCGCACGCAAGGACATTGACGGCTCGGCGAGCATCCCCGCGCTGATCCCCGCCCGCATCTGGGCCGCCTTCATCGCGGGCATCAAGTAAGCGGAGGGTGCGCCTTCGGCATCTGCGCGCTGTCCGCCGCCGTTGTGCCGTGCTCCCAGCCCGCCAGGTCCGTCACCCCGCGCACCCGGGTGCTCGTCGTCTGCGGGAACATCCGGTCCGTGTGATCCGTGACCGCCACGTCCCGGGACGCCAGTACGGGCAGCAGGTCCTCCGCGGCGGTCACGCTCTTGGTCGCCGCCGCCAGCCGCTCCCCCAGCCGGCTCGCGTACGCCATCAGGAACGACTGCCGGAAAGTCTTCGTCCGCTTGCGACCACCGGCGCGCTGGCCCGCCTCCGCCCGCGTCATCGCCGCCGTCCCCTGCACCAGCAGCGAGGTGTACAGCAGCTCGACACCCTCCAGATCGGCCTCGAAGCCGACGACCGTCGAGAAGCCGAAGCCGCTGTTCCACACCGCGCGGCAGCGGTTCGCAGAGGCGACCGCGTCGAGCAGGATCGCCTTGGCCGTCTCGTACGGCGCGTCCACGCCGATCCGGCAGGCCGCGGGCGCATCGGCCCGGTGGGTCTGCGCGGCGAGCACCGCCTCGTCGATGCTGTGCCGCGCCATCAGCTCCTGTGCCTTGGCAGTGAGCGCCTCCGCCTCCTCCGGATAACCCGTCGCCTCCGCCTTGGCGAGCAGCGCGCGGATCCGGGTGAGCATGCGCGGTTCCCCGGCCGACGGGACCACGTGCAGGGCGGAAGCACCCGGCACCGGGCCGACGGGCTCGATCGAGGGCAGCCGGGCCAGCAACCGGTACAGCTCCAGCACCGCCGTCGCGTACGAGAAGCGGTCGACGCGCCACTCCCCCGCCTCAAGATCGGCTAGCTGCGCGGACCAGCGGGGCGGGAGCCGCTCCCCGTACCGCTTCGTCTCCGCGGCGATCAGGCCGCAGACGAGCCGGACATGGTGTTCGTCCAGGTCGCGCCGGACGATCCGTACGACATCGGCCGGCTGCCAGCCCCGCTCCCACGCCCGGCGGACAAACTCCTCGCCGCGCAGCCGCAGTTCCGCATCGGCCGCCCGGTCCGCCGCGAGCAGCGAGGCCGCGGTGTCCAGCGCCGAGTCGTCCGCCACGTACAGCGCACCTGCCAGCGCCTTCTCGACCGTACTCACGTACCGATGATCCCAGGTGGTTCGGCCGGCCCCACCCCGAGGCCCGAGTCACCCGACCCCGACAGTCACCCGACCCCGACAGTCACCCGACCCCGACCGGCATCGGTTGCGGCATCGGCGGAGCGGTATGTACGGCCTAGCTGTCCCCGCCCTCGTCGATCAGTCGCCGCACCTCGCGGTCGATCAGCCCGAGGCGCGCCTCCGCCACCAGCGGCACGGCCCTCCGCTGGCGGCGCGCCTCGTGGACGTCGATGTCGACGGTGACCAGGCCTGGCTCCCACTTGGGAGCCTGGGCCACCACGGCTCCGCGCGGGTCCACGACGCGGGACCCGCCCCAGAACGACGCGCCGTTCTCGCTCCCCACCCGGTTCACGAAGACGACCCAGCACTGGAGCATCCGTGCCGTGTAGGACAGCAGCGTGTCCCAGTACAGGCCTGTGTCCATCGCCTCCGGATCGAGGCTGGCCGCGCTGTTCGTGGGCACGATGATGACCTCGGCGCCGTCCTGCACGGCCAGCCACGGCAGCACCGGCTGCCAGGCGTCGTTGCAGACGAGGGTCGCGGCCCGGCCCTGGCCGCGCGGCAGGTCGTACGCGCGCACCGACTGGCCCGGACTGACGTGCTTGCGCTCCTCCCACGCCAGATAGTTGGGGAGGTACAACTTCCGGTGCGCGTGCAGCAGTTCACCACCGCTGTAGTACGCGGAGGTGTTGTACGCCCGCAGCCGGGTGTGCTCGTGGAGTCCGGCCACCACATCCGGGCCGAGCGTCCCCAGCTCCAGCAGCCGCGGATCGCGCGCCTCCACCGAGGTGTCCCGCTTCAGCGCGCCCAGGTGGTAGCCGTGCAGGCTCAGCTCCGGGAAGACGACGAGGTCCGCGCCCTGGGCGGCGGCCTGCTCGATCTGCTCGCGAGCCGTCCGGAGATTCTGGTCCACCTCACCCAGTGCGCAGTCGGTCTGTGCCAGTGCCACTCGCATGGACCAAGCCTCGCAGCGCCGCGACGATCGGGCACTTCGGGCGGGACCGTACGGATACGGGCCCGCCCCGGGAAGAGCGCGGCCCGTCAGGCGCTGCGCACGCTCTGCTTCGCCAGCTCGTAGGCCGGGAGCATCTGCTCGTGCTCCTCCGAGTCCAGTCCGCCGAGGTGCAGGACGACCACACCGCGCGGTGTCGTGAAGGCGAGCGCCCGCTCCTTCTTGGGCGCGTCCAGGAACTCGTTGGTGTTGAGGTAGGTCACCTCGGCGGCGGCGTACTGGCCCGCCTTCGTCGCGCTGTACGCGACCTTGTCACGGCTCTTGGCCTCCGCCGCGACAAACGCTTCGAGCGCCTTGCGCGCATCGTCGCCGCTGCCGCCGCCGGTCCAGACACGGAGAAAGCCGATGTTCCCGGCCGGCTTCGCGTCGATCTCGCAGACGAGAGTGACGAGGCCCTGCTTCGGCAGCCCGAACTCCGGGTCGTCCTTGACGGCCTTCGGCTTCCAGTCCGCCGCGAGGTCGAACGAGACGGGCAGTGCGCACGGCGAACCCGCGGCTCCGACCGCGCCGCCCTTCGCGGCACTCTTCGTCCCGCCCTTCGCGGCTGTCTTCGCCCCGCCCTTCGCGGCTGTCTTCGCCCCGCCCGCCGGCCCGTCCGGCTCGGGCTCCGACGAACAGCCGGTCAGCACCACCATCGCCAGCACCGCCGGGACCAGTCCCGCAGCTGTGCCGCGCATCAGACCTCGTACCACGATTCCCCACCCCTGGGTCAGTTCGAACACGCATGATCGATCCTAGAGAGGCCGACCGCCGTGGAGGGACGTGGGATGGGCGAGAACAAGGACCGCATGCTGGCCGGCGAGTGGTACCTCCCGGACGACCCCGAGCTGGGCGCGGACACCGAGCGGCGCTCCGCGCTCTGCGCCGCGTACAACGCGAACGGCGGCGCGGCCCCCGGCCGGCGCGCGGAGATCCTCGCCGAGCTGCTCGGCTCGGTGGGCGAGGACGTACGCATCCGGCCGCCGTTCCAGTGCGACTACGGCCGCTGCATCTCCATCGGCGACCGTACGTTCATCAACTTCAACGCGGTCTTCCTGGACGCCGCTCCGATCACGGTCGGCGCGGACGTACAGATCGGACCGAACGTCCAACTCCTGACCCCCGCACATGAGTTGGACACCGAACGACGCCGGGCAGGCTGGGAGAGGGCCTCCCCCATCACCATCGGCGACAACGTCTGGCTGGGCGGCGGGGTGATCGTCTGCCCCGGCGTGACCATCGGCGAGAACACCGTGGTCGGCGCCGGCTCCGTGGTCACCAAGGACCTGCCGGCCGGGGTGCTCGCAGTGGGCAACCCGGCCCGCGTCGTCCGTACGCTCACCCCCACAGTCACCCCTCGGACGGAGTGATCACCAGCTTTCCGCGCACATGGCCCGTCTCGCTCAGCGCGTGGGCCTTGGCCGCCTCGGCAAGCGGGAAGACCTCCGCGACCGGAATCCGGATCCTGCCGTCGGCCGCCAGCCGGACGTGCTCCGCCAGAGCGATCTCCGGCGACTCCGTGCCGCCCGCCGAGAAGTGGACTCCGTGCGCGGCCGCGTCCGGGTCCGCGATCGTGATGATCCGGTCCGTGGTGCCGCCACGCAGCTCGACCGAGGCCGGCAGCGCGTCCTTGCCCGCCGCGTCGAAGACGGCGTCCACACCCTGGGGAGCGGCCGCGCGGACGCGCTCGACGAGACCGTCGCCGTACGCGACCGGAGTCGCGCCCAGCTCCCGCAGAGGGTCGTGGTTGGCCGGGGATGCCGTGCCGATGACCGTCACACCGGCTGCCACGGCGAGCTGGACGGCCACCACGCCGACCACCCCCGCGGCCCCGTGCAGCAGCAGCGTCTCGCCGCTGCGCACGCCGAGCAGATCGAGCACCCGCTGGGCGGTCTCGGTCGCGACCGGCAGGGCCGCGGCCTCCGCCCAGCCCAGTCCGGCCGGTTTGGGGACGAAGGACTCGGCCAGGGCGTACTGCGCATACGCACCGGTGGTGGTCCAGCCCAGCACCTCGTCGCCGACCGCGGCGGCCGTCACGCCCTCGCCGACCTCGTCGACGATCCCGGCGAACTCCAGGCCCGGGATCGCGGGAAGGGCCGTCGGGAACTGCTGCTCCATCCAGCCGTAACGGATCTTGTAGTCGAGCGGGTTGACCCCCGCGGCCATGACCTTCACCCGCACCTGGCCGGGACCGGCGTGCGGCTCATCGGCCTGCGCCGGGCTCAGTACCTCGGGTCCACCGAACTCTTCGAAGACGATCGCTTCCATGTCTGGCTCCTTCCGCCGGGATCAACCCTCGGTCTCCGGCGGGCCAGGACCGGCCAGTCTTTCGGATGGTTCGACCTGGCTGAAGGGACAGCCGCCCGCGCCGCTCGCGGCCGTACGCTGGCCGTCATGGAACTCACCGGATCCGTGCCCGCCGCGCCCGCCCTGGCCGCCGCCTACGAGGTGATCCGGCAGCCGCTGGGCCAGATCCTGCCGCGGCTGTCCGCGACCCTGGGCACGATCGTCCCGCATCTGGCCGCCGCCGAGCTGTCGACGAACTGCGCGCACTCGCCGTTCAAGACGTACGGCGACAGCGGTTCGCCGGCCGGACGGATCACCGCCGCCGAACTGCATCCGCTGGTCGCCTCGGTGCCCGCCGGGCAGCCCTGGCAGGGCACGGCCGGCATCGGCGGGGCCGAGCATCCGGTGCTCGCGGTGGCCAGCGACGCGACGCCGCGAGGGGCGCTGCTGGTCCTCGTACGGAGCGAGGACAGCGTCCTCGCCGCGTCCGACACCGCCGTCGTACAGGCCATGTGGGACCTGGTGACCAGCCATCGCGACCGGCTCGCCACCGAGGCCACGCCGGGCACGCTCGCCCAGTCGCGGGCCTCCGCCGGGGAGCGGGCCAGGGTGATCGCCGAGCTGACCGAGACACATGCGACGGCGCTGTCCGGGCTGCTCGGCGTGTTGCGCAGCCGGGGTATGGACGACGCGGCCGCCCGCACCACGGCCGTCGAGCTGGCCGTCACCGCGCTGGTCGAACTGCGCGCCGAGACGGAACGGGACCAGGCGGTCGCCGAGGAACCCGCCGGGCAGGCCTTCGCCCGGCTCGCGGACTCGCTGCGGCCGATGCTGCGCTACAGCCCCGTCCGACTGGAGCTGGGCGCGCCCGACAGCAGCCGGCCGCTGGCCGCCGATGTCGCGCACGCGGCGCGCGCGGTCGTACGGGCGGTGCTGCTGACCGTCCTCGAGCAGGACGATGTGAACCGGATCCATGTCGGCTGGCATCTCACCGAGAACGAGCTGCGCGCGACGGTACGGGACGACGGCCCCGGCGAGCTCTCCACCTGCACGCTCGGCCCGCACCGGGTCGGCGAGCGGCTCGAAGTGCTGGGCGGGCGGCTGGACGTCGACGCGGTGCCGGGCTGGGGCACCACGGTCACGGCGACGATCCCGCTCGGAGCGCCGGAGACCCCGCGCGCCGATCCGCTCGCCTCGCTGGGGGCCCGGGAGCTGGAGGTGCTGACGCATCTGGCCCGCGGGCACCGCAATCGCCGGATCGCGCAGGAGCTGCACATCAGCGAGTCGACGGTGAAGTTCCACGTCGCGAACATCCTGACCAAGCTGGGGGTGGCGTCGCGCGGCGAGGCGTCGGCGGTCTTCCACGCGGTGGCCTGACACTCCGCGCTCTGCGTTGTCGGCTCCGCCGCGTTGTCAGACCCGGCTGCCACACTCGCATCCATGAGCGAACGATGGGCTCTGGCGGCGGCGGAGGGTGACGGGGCGCGGCTCGTCCCCCTCGGCCCCGACGGCCTGCCCGCCGGGCCCGTCCAGGAGGAGCCCGACCTGGTCGAGGCCGTCCGCTCCCGGCCGGAGGTCGGCAGGTGGGTCTGGCGCTCCACCGCCGAGATCTATCCGCGGCTGCTGGCGGCCGGGGTCCGGGTCGAGCGGTGTTACGACATCGAGGACGCGGAGCTGCTGCTGCTCGGCCACGAGGGCCGGCTCGGGGAGCCCCGTTCGGCGGCGGCAGCCTGGGCGCGGCTGCGCAACGCTCCCGTACCGCCCGATCCGCCGCAGCGCGCGGCCGAACCGGGCTCGCAGTCCTCGCTCTTCGAGCCGCAGCCCGTCTCCGTACCGCTGGAGGCTCTCCTCGAGGTCTACGCCGATCAGCAGCGAAGACACGATGCCGCCGAGCATCCGGGGCGGATGCGGCTGCTGACCGCGGCCGAGTCGGCCGGGATGCTGGTGGCCGCCGAGATGAACCGCTCGGGGCTCCCGTGGCGGGCGGACGTGCACCGGGCGCTGCTGCACGAGCTGCTGGGCGAGCGGTACGCGGGCGGCGGCGAGCCGCGCCGGCTTGCGGAACTCGCGGACGAGGTGTCGGCCGCGTTCGGCCGTCGGGTGCGGCCGGATCTGCCGGCGGATGTGGTCAAGGCGTTCGCGCAGGCCGGGATCAGGCTGAAGTCCACGCGGCGCTGGGAGCTGGAGGAGCTCGACCATCCGGCCGTGAAGCCGCTGATCGAGTACAAGAAGCTGTACCGGATCTGGACGGCGCACGGCTGGGGCTGGCTCCAGGACTGGGTCCGTGACGGGCGGTTCCGGCCCGAGTATCTGCCCGGCGGCACGGTCTCGGGCCGCTGGACGACCAATGGCGGCGGGGCACTTCAGATCCCGAAGGTCATCCGGCGGGCGGTGGTCGCCGACGAGGGCTGGCGGCTGGTGGTCGCGGACGCCGATCAGATGGAGCCGCGCGTGCTGGCCGCGATCTCCCGCGACCCCGGCCTGATGGATGTGGCGGGACACGAGGGCGATCTGTACGCGGCCCTGTCCCACCGGGCGTTCTCCGGCGACCGCGACCACGCCAAGGTCGCGCTGCTCGGCGCGATCTACGGCCAGACGTCGGGCGACGGCCTGAAGAACCTGGCCATGCTGCGGCGCAGATTCCCGAAGGCCGTGGCATACGTCGACGAGGCGGCGCGGGCCGGCGAGGAGGGCCGGCTCGTACGGACCTGGCTGGGCCGGACCAGCCCGCGGGCGGCGGGCTCGGGCGACGACGACGAGGCGGGGATCCCGCAGGCGAGTGAGGAACTCCCGTCCCCAGAAAGCGAGTTCACGCCCGGATACGCCTCGTCGAACGCGCGGGCGCGGGGCCGCTTCACCCGTAACTTCGTGGTGCAGGGCAGTGCGGCGGACTGGGCGCTGCTGATGCTGGCGGCGCTGCGGCAGTCCACTGCGGAGATACGGGCCGAGTTGGTGTTCTTCCAGCACGACGAGGTGATCGTGCACTGCCCGGCGGAGGAGGCGGAGGACGTCGCGAAGGCGATCCGGGCGGCCGGGGAGCTGGCCGGGCGGATCGCCTTCGGGGAGACGCCGGTGCGGTTTCCGTTCACGACGGCGGTGGTTCAGTGCTACGCGGATGCGAAGTGAGGGATCTTGTGGCTTGAGGCACCTTGCGGCTTGAGAGATGCCCTGCGGCTTGAGGCACCTTGCTGCTAGCGGGCCGCGAGCCACGCCGGGTCCGTGGCGATGGCCTTCATCTCCGCCATCGTGATCAGGGGCTTTTTGCCGCTCTTGAGCGAGTTGGGGGTGGGGGAGTTGTAGGCGGAGACCTGCATCGTCAGACCGTTCGGCCGGAAGGTGTCGACCTGTCGGTGCAGGACGCCCGGATGCGCGCCCGCCTTCTCCACGGCGGCCAACTTCAGACCGTCCGGGCGGGTCTCCGTCCAGACGGCCTCCCCGCCGGCCGTCCGCACCGCCTCGATGTAGGTGCGGTCCCCGGTGTTCCTGTCGATCACGACGACGTGACCGTCGGCACCGTTGGCTCCCTCGGAGACAACCTCGAGGCGCTTGGGCAGCAGGAACTTGAGGATGGGCAGTATGTCGCCATGTTCATCCCAGGAACCCGGCTTCACATCACCGAACGGGTTCGGCTCACCGGCTGTGGTGAACGAGCCTTCCACGAACAGCGCGAGATGGCGCAACTTGCCGGGGGTCATCCGCGGATTGCGGCCCGCCGGCGACTCCCCCTGCTCCCCCTTCAGATTGTTGGTGGCGAGCTCGATGAGGTACCCGCTGGACGAGACCGTCGTGACCGCCCACTTCTTGACGCCGCCCGCCTTGCCCGCATCGGTGTACCCCTTCACGGCCCTGTTGCCGGGCTGCACCGTGCACTCCTCGTACGGCGATCCCTTCTGGGGCGGGCACGTGATCAGCTTCTTGAGCTTCGGGTCCCCCGGTTCGACACGGCGGACCGACAGCGTCACGGTCGCACCGCCCCAGCCGTCCTCGAAGACGATGGACGAAGTCGCGGCCTTGGCCGCTTCGGAGCTTCCGCTGCCCTGCAGCTTCGGACGGGCCACGATGATCCCCGCCCTTTCCATACCGTTCTGCAGGATGTTCTTCATCTCGTCGGCCGTGACCTTGAAGTGCCCCGAGCCCGCCGGCGGCGCCGGGTCGGTGGCCCGGTCCGCCGTGTCACCGTCGAACGATCCCCCCAGGTACAGCGCAGTCGAGGCCACGACAGCCACGGTCAGCGCGCTTCCGGCCACCGCGGAGACACGGCGGCGGGCGAGCCTGCGGCGGCCGCGGGCCAGGCCGCCGTCCACCAGAGCGCTGCCGCCCGCCGACCGGAAGGCCTCTCCGGTACGGCGCAGCGCATCGCCCAGTTCGTCTTCAAAGGGCATGATGAACCACCACTTCTGGGTCGATAAGGGAACAGAGAGCCTTAGTGGGCGGCGAACTCGGCAAGACTTCCACCCAGTTGCTCCCGGAGCTTCCCGAGCGCGCGCGTCGTTCTGGTGCGTACGGCGGCAGAGCTGACTTTCATGGCAGCGGCGGTCTCCTCGACGCTGCGATCCTCCCAGTACCGCAGCACCACCACCGCCCGGTCCTTGGGCGCGAGCCGCCCGAGCGCACCGAGCAGGGCGAGGCGCAACGCCGGGTCGTCACCGGATTGCAGAGCATTGTCGGGGACTTCGCCGATGGGGCGTTCCGTGGCGGAGCGCCGCCGCTGATGGGTGAGGAAGGTGCGGACAAGAACGGTCTGGGCGTAGCCGGCCGGATTGTCTATCCGCGACACACGGCCCCACAGCGTGTACATCCGGCCCAGCGTCTCCTGCACAAGGTCCTCGGCGAGATGGGTGTCACCACTGGTCAGGAGGCACGCTGAGCGGAAGAGGTGACTGGCGCGCCCGGCCGCGAACTCCCTGAAGTCGTCCGTGCGGGACCGTCTCATGTCTCTCCGTTCTCGTGACCGACCTTCACCCCTTTGACGCAATGACCCCCGCGGAATGTTTCACGCGGGCACGGACCGGTCGCCCAGCAACTCCCGCAGCTCCTCCAGGAGCCGCGCATGCTCCCCGTCCAGCGCCTGAAGCGCGGTGAAGGCCCGGCGCCACCGCTCTCGCGCCTCGCTCTCGCGGCCCTCCGCGTGCAGCAGCAGTCCACGCTGATGGTGGACGAGCGCCTGCATATGCGTGTCCGCCCGTGACTCGGCCCGCTCCAGCAGCAGCCCGCACTCCCGGTGGGCGTCCTCGGCGCGGCCCAGTTCGCGCAGGGCACGGACCCGGCCGATGCGGGACTGGGACTGGCCGTGCCAGTCGCCGTCCTCGCCGAGGATGGCCAGCGACTCGTCGAAGTGCCGTGCGGCTTCGGCCGGTTCGCCGAGGGTGAGATGGGCGAAGCCGATATTGCAGTGGGCGGTCTGCCGCAGGATCTCGCTGTCCAGCCGTACGCCGGCCGCCAGGCTGCGCTCGTGGTAGCCGATCGCTGCGCGGGCGTCGGTGTGCTCGTACAGATTGCCCAGATGGCTGAGGACGACCGCTTCACCGTGATCGTCGCCGAGCCTGCGGGCGTACTCGATCGCGGACTCCAGCGCACCGGCCGCCTCCTCGTACCGGCCGAGGCCCTCGAGCAGCATGCCGCGGTTGCCGAGGCCGCGCTGGATGCGGCGGTCCTCGCCGAGGGCGCGCCAGATCGTGACGGCCTGCTCGTTCAGGGAGAGGGCACGCTCGGGCCTGCCGCTGAGGAAGTTCCTGCCCGCGAGGTCGGTGAGGGCATGCGCCTCGGCCTCGGCGTCGCCTGCCGCGCGGGCGGCGGCCAGGGCCAGTTCGCCGAGGACGGCCAGTTCCTGAAGCCTGCCACGGCGCTGGAGATAGATGAAGCAGGACCGCACGAGCAGCAGCGCTGTCGGGGACACGGCCGCGTACCGCTCGGTCAGCGCCACCAGGTTGGCCAGTTCGAGATCTCCCCAGGCCAGGGCCTGTTCGGCGGTGTCGAACGGCGCGGCGTCGCCGATCGGCGGCGGCAGCCGCAGCTCGGCCTCCCGGCCGGACGGGAGCAGCGCGACACCGGTCTGGCGGGCGGACTCGGCGTACCAGCGCAGCACGCGCTCGGCGATCTGCGGCCGGTCGCCGTCCCGGTCGGCCAGTTCGCGGGCGAAGTCCCGTACCAGGTCGTGCGGGACGAACCTGCCGTACGAGACCTCCTCGAGGAGCGACACATCGACGAGCCGGTCCAGGGCGGCCGCCGCGCGCCGTTCATCGGTCTCCATCAGCCGGGCGACGGCGGGCGCACCGTACTCGGGCAGGTCCACCGCGCCGAGACGGCGCAGCGCGAGCGCCGCGTCCGGGTCGAGGCCGTCGTGCGCGACGGCGAGCGAACCGCGCACGCTCAGGTCGTCGTACTCGAGATGGTCGAGACGACCCGCCTCGGCATCCAGCAGCCCGGCGAGTACATCGGGGGTGAGCGCGCGGCGGGCGGCGAGGCGGGCGGCGACGACGCGCAGTGCGAGCGGCAGCCGCCCGCACCGTTCGACGAGCCGCTCCAGACCCTCGTCGAAGCCGCGTCCTGAGACGGATCGCAGCAGCGTCCCACTGTCCTCGGCCGACAGCGGCGCGAGCGGGAAGCGGGCAGCGCCGTCGAGCGCGGTCAGCGGGGAGCGGCTGGTGACGACGACCGCGCAGCCGCTCCCGGCCGGCAGCAGCGGCCGCACCTGCGCGGCGGACGCCGCGTCGTCGAGCACGAGCAGGGTCCGGGTGGGCGCGAGGGTGGAGCGCAGCAGGGTCGATGCCGCGTCCATGTCGTCGGGGATCTGCCGCGGGTCGACGCCGAGGTCGCGCAGCAGCGCGGCGAGTGCGTGACCGGGGTCGAGCGGGGCGCCGGGGATGGCGCCGTGCAGGTTGAAGTACAGCTGCCCGTCGGGGAATTCGTCGCGCAGCGCGTGGGCGACATGCACGGCGAGGGCGGACTTGCCGACTCCGGCCATCCCGGAGACGACGGCGGGGCTGCCGGCGCGACGCGTGAGGACAGCGCTCAGCTCGGCGACGAGCGTGTCGCGACCGGTGAAGTGGCCGGGCGCGGGCGGCAGCTGGGCGGGCCGCGGCGGCCGTGGCTCGGGCGCCGCCGCGGGTCTACGGAGCACCTCCCGGTGCGCCTCCTGGACGGCCGGGCCCGGTTCGACGCCCAGCTCCTCCACGAGCGTGCGACGCAGCGACCCGTAGGCGGCCAGCGCCTCCGCCTGGCGTCCCGTACGGTGCAGGATCAGCATCAGCTGCCGGTGGAAGGCCTCCCGCAGCGGGAACTCCGCGACCAGTGCGGCCAGTTCGGGTACGAGCACGTCATAGCGGCCCAGCTGCATCTCGGCGTCGTACCGCCACTCCAGCATCAGCAGCCGCGACTCCCGCAGCCGCTGGACAAGTGCCGGGGTGCCCTCGTCAGGGTCGTACAGACCGGCCAGCGGGCTGCCGCGCCACAGCGCGAGCCCCGCGCGGGCGGCCTCGGCCACGGCGGTCCAGTCGCCCTCGGCGTACGCGGCACGGGCGGTGCGCACGCGTGCCTCGAAGACGTCGGTGTCCAGCTCGCCCGGCTCGACCCGCAGCAGATAGCCGGGCGGTACGGCCCGCAGCCGGTCCGCCTCGGCGAGCAGCCGGCGCAGCCGCGTCACATGGTTGTGCAAGGAGGCATGGGCGGAGGCGGGCGGCTCGTCGCCCCACATGGCCGCCTTCAACTCGTCCACCGGGACTACCCGGTTGGGCCGCAGCAGCAGCGTGGCGAGCAGGGCGCGGAGCTTGGCGCTGCCGAGGGGGTGCGGCTCGCCCGCGGCATCGTGCACTGCCGGCGGACCCAGCAGGCCGAACCGCATCAGCATCCTCCACTTTCCAGCCACCGGTATGACTGTTGGCCATATGTTAGCGATCCGTTGGAGAGGACTGTTTGGATCGATACATCGGATCCGGCCCGCCGGTGCTCGGCGTGGACAGCCACACTCGGGGGAGTGTCGCCGCCGTGGCCGGATCCGCTGATTCCCCGGTACTCCACAGACCTGGTACCACCTGGTACTCCTGCGGACGTACCGGTGGTGTCTCCGCCCGGACGATGCGGTCGCACCCCGTCCGGGCGGATGCTTCCCCCATGACCAGCGCAGACCTCAGGCACCGGCTCAGGCACCGGTTCCGGGACCGGCTCAGGCAGCAGCTCGGGGACCAGCTCGACCAGCCCCGGCACCAGCACCGGCTCGAAGAGCGCCGTCGGCCGCGCGTGGTCGAGCGCCTCTGCTACGTCACCGGCGCCGTCCTGATCGCGGCAGGCCTCTTCCACCTGGGCGTCTTCTTCGTCGACGGCGGCCCGTGGACCGGCCCGGTCTCCTGGCGCAAGCCGTTCACCTTCGGGGTCTCCTTCGGCCTGACACTGATCGCCGTCGCGTGGGTGACGTCGTATCTGCGCATCGGCGCCCGCGCCCGCTCCGTACTGCTGGGCCTATTCGCCGCCGACTGCGTGCTCGAGGTCGGCGGCATCACCCTCCAGGCATGGCGGGGCGTACCGTCGCACTTCAACCGTGAGACGCCCTTCGACAGCGCGGTCGCCACGGCGCTCGCGGTCGGCGGCGTGCTGCTGGTCGTGGTCCTCTCCACGTTCGCGATCGCCTCGTTCAGGCACCGCCCCGAGGGCCCGGCGGGTATGTCCCTCGCTCTGCGTACGGGCTTCGCCGTACTGCTCGTTGGTCTTCTCTCGGGCGCGGCGATGATCGCGTACGGCGTCGTGGTCACCCGCACCGACAGCCAGGAGGCGGCATACCATTCCACCGAGGCGCTGAAGCCCCTGCACGGAGTGGCCCTGCACGCGGTCCTGATCCTGCCGGCCCCGCGCCGGAGTGTGCTTCGGCCCCACCTGGGTCTCCACCCTCGACGAGTGCGTCCAGATCGACGGGGAGGGGGTGGTGTTCGCCGCCTCCGACGGGATGCGGCTGGTCTACCCGGTGCCGCAGCCGGGCGAGCCGGTCCTGCCGGTGAAGGGTGCGCGCTGGCCGCTGGAGTGGGACGGCAAGCCCGACGGCGTCATGACCATCACCGACCCCGCCTCCGGAGTCGTCCGCACCTTCAGCACCCCCATGCCGTCCGGCGCCTTCGGCGTCTTCCACCTCCCCCTGGACAGCTGGCACGACCGCAACGGCGCCCGCATCGACATCGAACGCACCGACCAGGGCACCCCCACCGCACTCCGCCACTCCGGCGGCTACTACCTGGCCATCGACACCCAGGGCCCGCGCATCACCGCCCTGCGCCTGCTCGACACGGCCCCGTCACGATACGAGCCGTCCCAGCGCGATGCCGCCGGTACGGTCGTGATGCGGTACGGCTACGACGCGGCCGGCAACCTCACCGAGGTCATCAACTCCAGCGGCGAGCCCCTGCGTTACACCTACGACGCGGAGGGCCGGGTCACCTCCTGGACGGACCGCAACGGCACCTCGTTCGCGTACTTCTACGATGCCCGCGGCCGCGTCGAGCGCACGGAAGGCAGCGACGGCTTCCTGTCCGGGGCCCTCGCCTACGACGACGAGTCGCGCACCACCACGTACACCGACTCACTCGGCCACCGGTCCACGCACCGCTACAACTCCGAGGGCCAGGTCATCGAGGAGACCGACCCGCTCGGCCACACCACCCGCACCGAGTGGGCAGCGCGGGGTGCCAAACCCATCTCTGTCACGGACCCGCTGGGCCGTACGACCCGCTACACGTACGATGACGCAGGCAACCTCACCGCGCTGACCCTGCCGGACGGGAACGATGCCCGGGCCGTGTACAACACGCTCGGCCAACCGATCGAGGTCATCGAGCCCGGCGGCGCCATCTGGCGACACACATACGACGAGCTCGGCAATCTGCTCACCACGACCGATCCTCTCGGCACCGAAACGCACTACTGTTACGACGAGTCGGGCCATCTGGCCACTGTCACCGACGCCCTGGGCCACACGCGCAGGGTCACGTCGGACGCGGCCGGACTGCCCATCGCCGTCACCGACGAACTCGGACACACCACGGTGGCGCGCCGCGACACCTTCGGCCGCGTCGTCGAAGTAGTCGATCCACTGGGCCAGGCCACCCGCATGGGCTGGACGACCGAAGGCAAGCCGACCTGGCGCGAGTACGCGGACGGCGCCCGGGAAACCTGGACCTGGGACGGCGAGGGCAACCTCCTCACGCACACCGACCCGGCAGGCAATCTCACCCTCCACACCGCAACGCACTTCGACGTCCCCGCCACCCGGACGGACCCGGACGGGACGACATACGCCTTTGCGTACGACACCGAACTGCGCCTGACCGAAGTCACCAACCCGCAGGGCTTGACCTGGTCATACGCGTACGACGACGCGGGCCGTCTGATCGCGGAGACCGACTTCAACGGCCGGACGCTGGCATACACGCAAGACGCGGCGGGCGGCCTGGCGTCCCGTACGAACGGCGCGGGCGAGACCATCCGATTCACGCGGGATGCGCTCGGCCGCATCACAGAGCAGCGCACCAACGAAGGTGACATCACCACGTACGCGTACGGCACGACCGGTGGATTGATCCACACGGCCAACGCGGACGCACAGGTCGCTATCGAACGTGACGCGCTCGGCCGCACGCTCACCGAAACCGTCAACGGCCGTACGACCACCTACGCGTACGACGTCCTCGGCCGCGTGAGCCGGCGAACCACCCCATCCGGGCTGTGCTCGGAATGGTCCTACGACCCGACGGGCCGCCCCACCGGGATCGGCACCGAAGCCGGCTCGTTGACCCTCGCATACGACGCCGCGGGTCGCGAGATCGAGCGCCGCCTCGGGGCCTGCGTCTCGCTCACCCAGGCCTGGGACGCGGCTCACCGCCTCACCGAGCAGACTCTTTCGGGCCGTTCGAACGAGGCGGACCGCCTCCTCCAGCACCGCATCTACGCCTACCGCGAGGACGGCTACCTCACCGAGTACCGCGAACTGACCTCGGGCACACGCTGGTTCGACCTCGACAGCATGGGCCGTGTCACGGGCGTACGGGCCCACGGCTGGACCGAGACGTACGCCTACGACGCGGCGGGCAACCTCACCCATGCCACGGCCCCTGCGCATGAGTCTTCCGGCGACCGTGAATTCGTCGGCACCCTCATCCGCCGCGCCGGCCGAACGACGTACGAACACGACGC
The DNA here is from genome assembly GCF_042888805.1 of Streptomyces sp. NPDC002730. Classification (NCBI taxonomy): domain Bacteria; kingdom Bacillati; phylum Actinomycetota; class Actinomycetes; order Kitasatosporales; family Streptomycetaceae; genus Streptomyces; species Streptomyces sp. NPDC002730. The sequence continues at coordinate 220,861 of NZ_JBIAQG010000013.1, read as the reverse complement.
GCAGGGCCGCCTGATCCGCAAGACCCGCAAGCTCCTCAACGGGCAGCAGCGCATCTGGACGTACACCTGGAACGCGGAAGACCGCCTGACCGAGGCGGTCACGCCCGACGGCGAGTGCTGGCGCTACGCCTACGACCCACTGGGCCGCCGAATATCCAAGCACCGCCTGGCAGACGACGGCTCGGCCGCCGACCGCACGGACTTCACCTGGGACGACACCCGCCTGGCCGAACGAAAGACGTCCGACGGCAGGGTCACCACCTGGGACTACGCCCCGGGCACCCATCGCCCACTCACCCAGACCGACCACAAGCCCCTGGTCCGCGAGCCGGGCGCGTCCCTGCTCTCCCAGCTGGCCGAGGACACGTCGGTCGACTACGGCACCCGCTTCCACGCCATCATCACGGACGCCGTAGGTACCCCGACCGAACTGGTCAGCCCCGACGGCGAATTGATTTGGCAACGCCGCACAACCCTCTGGGGCACAGCCTTCCCCGCCCCGACGGACGCGGCGTCCGTGGACTGCCCACTCCGCTTCCCGGGCCAATACGCAGACCCCGAAACCGGCCTGAACTACAACTACTTCCGCTACTACGACCCCGAAACCGCCCGCAACATCAGCCCGGACCCGCTGGGCCTGGAACCGGCAGACAACCACCACGCCTACGTCTTGAACGCCTTGGGCTGGACAGATCCGCTCGGCCTGGCGCCCAAGTGCGGGATAGACCTTTCGAATGCGACTCCCCACAGCGGGCGTTTCCCCAAGTCGGCCGATCCGGGCGAAGTCCTGGTACGCCGCAAAGAGGACGGGAGCGTGACTGCCTACGCTGTGTACGACGAGGATGGGCTTCCGCTGAAGCGGGTCGATGTGGACCCCGACTCCAAGCCGCACGGAGGGGTACCAGCACCCCACGTACTGGAAACACATAAGAACGTGAACCCCAAAACCGGCCAGGTATTTCTCACTTGGGATAAAATGCCGAGAGCAGCCAGGCCTGACGAATTGCCACAATAAGGGAAACTCGATGGACCCCATGAAGGACCCGCAGATCAAGAGATGGACAGAAAGCGCGGGTGTCGACCTCGATTACCTGGACTTCCTCTCCCAGCACGTAGGGCTGTCCGAATGGATCGCCGTGTCGCGCGTGTTCCTGCCGCAGTTCGTCGAGGTGGAGGGGTGTGTGTTGTGGGATCGTTCGTACGATCCCGACAATTTTCGGATGTGGCACAACGTATTGAAGGGGGATGTTGTCTCGATCGAAGCGACTCTGAATCAATTCAAGCTGTGGCAACACATCGATATCGACGAAGACGCCGAATCCGAGGCCAATGCCTTCGCACTGGCTCAGGAGATCGCGACATCGTGGCGTCTCTCTCTCGGGCAGGCATTTCCGCAACGGAGCTTTGACGTACAGGCGACCGATACGGTGGACGGTCCGATCGTGTCTTTCACAAGCCTGGCGTAGGAGTCGCGTCCCTCCTGCTTGCGTTACTCCCGGCCTCGCGTCCTGCCTGCGCTGCTCCGCCTCGCGCTTATGGACCAGCCGTGCTGGTGCAGGCCGGCACGGCGCGCGGTTTCAGGCGGGCTTGTATGCCAGGTCGGACCTCATAGGCGACACCGTGACGTCCCGCCCCGGCGTCCCCGGGGCGTCAAGAGGTGTCCAGAAGAACGCCGATGCCGACGACGGATCAACGCCCGCGCAGTCGTCGATGCCTCCAGCAACCTGGACCACCTCAGCCCCCTGCAGTCGGCTGGGGCCACGGCTGCTTCGAGCCGTCGCAGGACCCCGCGACTTACGCCGGTCGCCCCACGGCGGCCATCCACGATCATCCGAATGCGGTGCGCCACCCGGAAGCAGAACGGGTAGACCAGCCGCGCGACGGTCGGCGCGACAAGCACGCACCGTGGCCACACTCTGCACGCGCGCTGCGCACATGGCCACCCGAGGGTCACCCCTTGCTCACGCAGCCCATGACACGGTGTTCGGACCCGCCCGGTGGATCCAGACATGGAAAAAGCCCAGGTCACGGCGAGTGAGTCCTGGGCCTTCCGGAGCCGCCTTCGGGATTCGAACCCGAGACCTACGCACTACGAGAAGATCGGTTCTCGTCCACCCTTGTCCACTGAAGGATGATCCGTACACAGCGCAGCAGGTCACGGCACTGGATGGGGTGCAACGGACGCACACGGACCGCCCTGAATTGCGCCACCACTGAGACTAGGTCCGAGCCTGGAGCGCAGACACGACCTACGGGACGGTGCAGACGACCCAGGCCCTCGCAGAAGCGCTAAAGGTGGCGGTGTTCTTCACACCGACCGTCCAGCCCCCGCTGGTTGGGGTGGAGTCCGTGAGGAAGGTGAGCGTGCTGCTGGTCGTGCCGCCTCCCCCGGTGGGCACCCTGCCCGATGGACAGTCCACATGCGCGAAGGCGAAACCTCCAGCCGGGATGGACACGCTGGGGCCTTGGTACTGGGGGTGCGCGCTCAGCGGCGCCACGACACCGGTGTCGACGGGGAAATCGGTCTTGCGCGGATCGTCGCTGGCGTCCAGCGCGCTGGCGGAGGTCACGCCGCCGGCGAGGAGCACGACGGCGGCCATGGCGGCCACGGCGAGGGGGCGGATGGGTTTCATGCTGGCCTTCCTTACGTATTCGGGTTCCGGACAGCCCTGGTTTTCCCGAATCCCGCAAGGTGATCCGCTCGGCCACTCGTTCGGCTCAGGAAGAAACGTATGTGCGCATGCCGAAAGAGTGACCCCTCGGCGACTTTGACGAGGATCTCGTCGGCGGTGCTGAGGCCCTCCTCGGCGACGTCGTCTCCGACAACTTCCATTTCGCCGACCTCGGCGCGGTCACCCGCACCGAGAGCCAGGAGGCGGCGGCATACCACTCCACCGAGTCGCTGAAGCCCCTGCACGGAGTGGCGCGGGCGTGTGGGCGGGCATCCAGCGCCAGGTCCCGCCGCCAACTGCTCGCGGCTTCCGGGGTGTCCGCGTCGACACGCCACTTCGGCAGCACGCACGGGAAAGCTTCTCAGGCTGAGACATTGCCACGAAAAGGCAAAAGCCCCAGGTCACGGCGAGTGAGTCCTGGGGCTTTCACGGAGCCGCCTTCGGGATTCGAACCCGAGACCTACGCATTACGAGCTGTCCGGGCTGGTTCCGCCGTGGTCCAGGGACGTCCAAAAGCGGGCTCACATCGCAGGTCAAACGGCCTGCCGGACGTTCGTGGACGCGTGCAGACCCATGCCGGACTAGGCAGCAATCGAGACTAGAACTGAGACTAGCCCCAGCCATCCGACCGCTGCGAGAACAGTGGAGCATCCGGCTAGGCCAACCCTATACGGGCTCTCTGGTCTTCAGCGCCGCACCCCGGCAGGATTCGAACCTGCAACCTTCTGATCCGTAGGCGCGTTCCCCCTCACGCCAAGTCCCTTGACCTGACGCTCCGCAGCAATCATTCCCCGACGCATCGACGCGCGAGTGCTCGACTGTCCGTCGGCGTGCGTGACTGTTGATGTCAGTCGTTATGGTCGCGGGATGGCGCAGCACCGCCCTGCGGCGAGGTGAGCACCTCGGGCGACGGCGCGAATGTCGGGTTGGCGCCAGCGTTCCTAGAGTCTGACGGGTATTTCACCCCGGCATTCCCTGCTGGAGCAGATCCAGGCGTTGAACGGGCTGCTCTCCAAACTGACGAGGGTGCTGGTGGCGGTCGCGTTCGTCGCACTGGTCTTCACCGCGTCGAACGTGACGATGTTCGCCATCGATCACCACGTCTCGCCGTGGATCGCGTGGATGCTCGACCCGATGGTGGCCGTCGCGCTCGGCGCGGTCCTCATCTTCGACGGCCGCCTGTCCGAGTACCGGCTCACATCCTCCGGTTGGGCTGGCGTACTGCGCTGGTTCGCCGGCACCTGGGTGATGAACTGCTGGAGCTCGCTCTGACGCCAGGACACACCGTTCGGTTTCCCCCGCGCGATGGAACCGGTAGACGTTACGGGTCAGTCCTTACAACGTCTGGCCGAGTAGCTCCCGGCTCCGGAGTGCGTGGCGTTCGCGTTGCGATTGCCCTCTGCCCTGGGACCTTCTCCCGTTCCCCTCGCGAGACGGAGTGCGTCGGAGATGTGTCGGGTGACGACTCAACGTCCAGCAACGCTGGACCCGATCGGCCTCGGAGCCGGAGCGACGTACAGGCCGGCCCTGCGACGTTGCGCTGCTGCCGCAAGGCGAATCGACTGGACGCGATGAGTCGATATCGCGATCCGCTCCTGTGGTCTGCCTTTGACTTGCAGGCCCGTATCTATAACCTGGCAGGCGGTGCATCATCAACCGGAATCCGATTCCTCGCCCAATTCCACGAGGGTGGTTCACCCCGACAGCGTCGATATTCCCTCTACAGCACGCTGCACAGAGTGGCTGAGTACATGGGCTGGGTAGAGATCATGCGCACGCACATCCAGTTCCTGGACCTTGGGACCCATGAAGACAATCGAGTCATCATGAACCATATCTTCACCATCTCATCCGTTTTCACTTCGGGTGACTACGAAGATGAGCACCTGCGAATATTCCGCAGCGATCAACGAGCGCTCGGTGAACTAATGATTCGCCGTGAAGGTGACGCTGTCGATTGCATTGGATATGCCGAGTTCTGCGCCCGAATGGAGCAAGATGAGACGTTCCAAGCCTGGTTTGAAGAACTTTCCCAGAACCTGCAGGAACTCGCGGGCCACGATGGGCCATTGCCGCGACTCCTGGATCTGCGCGATGCCCTGCTGGCATTGATCAACCACTTGGATCCGGAGCACGAGCGCTTCCCCGCGAGATTCAAGAGCTCGCTTCCACCAGATGTCCAGGCCCGAGCCGACTCCCGCAGCGGCACCGGTGACTCGTAGGACACCTTCTTCTCCCAGCCGTTGTCCTGCGCCCTTCGGTTGCTGTGCCGAAGTTGCCCTGGGCCAGGGCCCCGGCAGAGTCGTGCGCACGCGTGCGGGGCGCGCCTGCATCGCTTCGAGCCCTGCCCGCCGGACTGCGCCACGCACAAGGGCTACAAGCGCGGTTGCCCGAAGCCGTGCACCAAGACGGGCGTCAAGCACGCGAGCATCTGCCCGGATCGCAAAGGCGGAGGTCTGACCTTCACCCGTCCCAAGACCAAGAAGAGCACGAACCCGGTGCCGATCCCGCCGGCGTTCATTCCGTACCTGCTCGCCCACAAGGCTCAGCAGGACGAACTGCGGGAGGCGGCCGGCGAACTCTGGCAGGAGCACCAGGCCGTGTTCACCCGGGCCGACGGACGCCCCATCGACCCCCGCGACGACTGGGAGGAGTTCAAAGAGCTACTGGCAGAAGCGGGCATTGCCGACCGTCGCCTCTACGACGGGAGCCGCCACACGGCGGGAACAATCCTGAACGAACACGTTCCACCGTCTACGAGTTGATGGCTTCGGGCGTTCTGAAGTTCATCAAACTGGGCCGCTGTCGCCGCATCCGGCGTGACGACCTCGAAGCGTTCGTATCGAGCCTGACTCCCGAGACTCACTGACCAGAACCCGAACCCCCTGAGGGCGGACCGGATTGCATCCGGTCCGCCCTTTCACATGGAGGAAGACCATGAGCTCGCGCAAGCCCAACATGGAGTCGTCGATCTACTTCGGGAATGACGGTCAGTGGCACGGCCGCATCACGATGGGCATCAAGAGCGACGGCAGCCCTGACCGCCGACACCGGATGGCCGCGACCGAGTCCGAAGTGAAGAAGAAGATCAGGGATCTCGCCAAGCTGCGAGACGCCAACCGCGCCCCAAAGGCTGGGCGCATCCCCACAGTCGAGCAGTGGATGCACACGTACCTGACCACCATCGCCAGTCTGAAGCTCAAGCCAAGGTCCCTCGCGGACTACTGGTCAAAGACGCGCAACGACATCGTCCCGGGCGTCGGCAAGCACCGTCTAGACCGGCTGCGCCCCGAGCACCTCGACCAGATGTACGCCGGCCTCCTCGCTGCTGGCCGCGCTCCCTCGCACGTCCCGAAGGTGCACCGCATCCTGTCGCGTGCCCTCAAGATTGCCCACCGTCGGGAACTGGTAGGGCGGAACGTTGCCACCCTCGTGGACCCACCGACAGTGGACGAGGGCGAGATTGATCCCTTCACGCAGGAGGAGGCTCGAAGGTTCCTCCAGGCTGCGGCTGACCACCCCACCGCGCTTCGATGGGCTATCGGCGTAGGCCTCGGAATCCGCCAGGGTGAAGCCCTCGGGCTGCGTTGGGAGTACGTCGACCTCACGGCAGGGACGCTCAAAACGTGGTGGCAGCTCCAGCGCCTGACATGGCAGCACGGATGCTCTGACGCTCACCTTTGTGGCGAACGGCTGCACCGATTCGAGCCCTGCCCGGATGACTGCCAGACACACAGGAAGTACAAGCGCGGATGCCCGCCCCCGTGCCCCAAAGGGTGCGTCAGGCACGCGAGCGCGTGCCCGGTGCGAAAAGGCGGCGGAATCGTCTTCACTCGGCCCAAGACCAAGAAGAGTCAGCGGGTGATTCCCATCCCTCCCCCGCTCATTCCGCACCTCGAAGCCCACCGCGCCAGGCAGGACGAGGAACGGGCCGCTGCCGACGAACTGTGGGAGGACCACGACGTGGTGTTCTCACGGACTGACGGACAACCCATCGACCCTCGGCAGGACTGGCAGGAGTTCAAAGACCTGCTCGCCGAGGCCGGCATTCGAGACCTGCGGCCGCATGACAGCCGTCACACCGCGGGCACGATCCTGAACGAGCTGGGGGTGGACATCCGAACCATCATGGAAATCCTCGGGCACTCCCAATTGAGCGTGACCCGACGGTACGTGCGCCGGATGGGGAACGCCCTCTGGCCGCAGACTGAGACTAGGACTGAGACTGCGAGCACCAAGGACGCTCACGGACGTCGCCGTAGGCGTATCCGACAAAAGCAAAAGCCCCAGGTCACGGCGAGTGAGTCCTGGGGCTTTCACAGAGCCGCCTTCGGGATTCGAACCCGAGACCTACGCATTACGAGTGCGTTGCTCTGGCCAACTGAGCTAAGGCGGCAAGCTGCGGATATACCCGTCCTCGCGAGAACACGTTCGCATCAGCAGCGGCGCCAAGTCTACAGGGTTGTTTTGGGTGCCCCGAACCAGGTCCGGGGCACCCCGCAGCCCCGCCCTCAGCGGCAGCGCTTGTTGTCCGCCGGGGCCGTGCCTTCCAGCAGGTACGTGTTGATCGCCGTGTCGATGCAGTCGCTGCCGCGCCCGTACGCCGTGTGGCCGTCGCCGTCGTACGTGAGCAGGCGCCCGGAGGAGAGCTGCCCGGCCAGCCCCTGCGCCCACTTGTAGGGCGTGGCCGGGTCCCGGGTGGTGCCGACGACCACGATCGGGGCGGCGCCCTTCGCCTCGATGCGGTGCGGCGCCCCGGTGGCGGGGGTGGGCCAGTACGCGCAGTTCAGGGAGGCCCAGGCGAAGCCCTTGCCGAAGACCGGTGAGGCTTTCTCGAACTCGGGCAGGGCCGACTGCACGTCCTTGGGGGCGGTGAAGGCGGGCGGCAGGTCCAGGCAGTTCACGGCCGCATTGGCGTACATCAGGTTCTCGTACGTGCCGTCGCCCTCGCGCTCGTAGTAGCTGTCGGCCAGCGAGAGCAGCGGCGCGCCGTCACCGTTCATGGCTTGGGCCAGGGCCTTGCGGAGCTGTGGCCAGGCGGCTTCGTCGTACATCGCGGCGATCACTGCGGTGGTGGCCAGGGACTCGCCGAGTTCGCGGCTCTCGCCGGTGGGGACGGGCTTGGCGTCGAGCGCGGCGAAGAAGGCCTTGAGGCGGTTGGAGGCGTCGGCGGCCGACTCCGTGCCGAGCGGGCAGTCCTTCTCCTTGACGCAGTCGGCGGCGAAGGACTGGAACGCGGTTTCGAAGCCCGCGGTCTGGTCACGGTTCATCTGCTGGGACGCCAGCGACGGGTCCATCGCGCCGTCGAGGACGAGGCGGCCGACGCGGTCGGGGAAGAGCTCGGCGTACGTCGCGCCGAGGAAGGTGCCGTACGAAGCTCCGACGTACGTCAGCTTCTCGTCGCCCAGCACGGCGCGCAGGATGTCCATGTCACGGGCCGCCTCGACGGTGGAGACATGGGGCAGGATCGTGCCGGAACGCTTCTCGCAGCCCACCGCGAAGCCCTTGAGGGACGTGGCGAGACGGGTCGTCTCGGCTGCGTCGTCGGGGGTCTGGTCGACCTGGGTGTACGCGTCCATCTCCTTGCCGCTGAGGCATTCGACGGGCTCGCTGCGGGCGACGCCGCGCGGGTCGACGGACACCATGTCGTAGCGGGCACGGACGGGCTCGGGGTAGCCGATGCCCGCGTACCCCTGGAGATAGCTGACGCCCGAGCCTCCGGGGCCACCCGGATTGACGACCAGGGAGCCGAGGCGCTTGCCGGGGCCGGTGGCCTTCTTGCGGGCGACGGCCAGCTTGACCGAATCGCCGTCGGGCTTGGCGTAGTCGAGCGGAGCCTTCATCGTGGCGCAGTCGAAACCGGGGACGCCGCAGGGACGCCACTTCAGCTGCTGTGCGTAGTACGGCTTGAGGGCGGCGGTCGGGGCGGCTCCTCCGCCACCGCCGGAGGAGGCGGACTCGGAGGCGCTGGGTGACGAACTCCCGCCGGTGCAGCCGGAGATGAGCAGGCCGGCTGTGGCCAGCACGAGTGCGGAGGTACGGAGCAGGCGCCTGGTGTCCATCCATGGAGCGTAATCGCAGGTTGACCGCTGCCGCCTTTCCGCGCTCTTACGGGTGAGCCGGTCAACCGATCGGCGGCAGGCCGGACGGCCTGGCGGTGCAAATTCGATGGCCAGGAGATAGCCAGGAGGCAGGCCGGACGTCAGCCGGCGCGGAGAGCGACCGCCATCGCCTCCACGGCCAGCAGCGGCGCGACATTGCGGTCCAGCGCCTGGCGGCAGGCGACCACCGCCTCTATCCGGCGCAGGGTGCCCTCCGGGGTCGAACCATGGGCGATCCGGTCGAGGGAGTCCCGGACGTCGTGATTGGCGAGCGCGACCTCCGAGCCCATCTGGAGGGCCAGCACATCGCGGTAGAAGCCCGTCAGATCGGTGAGCGCCAGGTCGAGGCTGTCGCGCTGGCTACGGGTCTTGCGGCGCTTCTGCTTGTCCTCGAGCTCCTTCATCGCCCCTGCCGTGCCCCGCGGCATCCGGCCGCCGGCGGACGCGCCGAGGGCCGCCTTGAGGTCTTCGGTCTCCTTGACGTCGATCTCCTCGGCAACCTGCTTGGCGTCCTCGGCCGCGGCGTCGACCAGCTCCTGGGCGGCCTTGAGGCAGCCGCCGATGTCCTCCACGCGCAGCGGCAGCTTGAGCACCGTGGCCCGGCGGGCACGGGCACGCTCGTCAGTGGCCAGCCGGCGGGCACGGCCGATGTGGCCCTGGGTGGCACGGGCGGCGTTGACGGCGACCTCGGGTTCGATGCCGTCCCGCCGGATCAGGACGTCGGCGACTGCGGCGACCGGCGGCGTACGGAGGGTGAGGTGGCGGCAGCGGGAGCGGATGGTGGGGAGTACGTCCTCGAGGGAGGGCGCGCAGAGCAGCCATACGGTGCGGGAGGCGGGCTCCTCGACGGCCTTCAGCAGGACATTGCCCGCGCCTTCGGTGAGCCGGTCGGCATCTTCCAGGATGATCACCTGCCAGCGGCCGCCGGCCGGGGAAAGCTGGGCGCGGCGGACGAGCTCGCGGGTCTCCTTGACGCCGATGGAGAGCAGGTCCGTACGGATCACCTCGACGTCGGCGTGCGTACCGACGAGGGTGGTGTGACAGCCGTCGCAGAATCCGCAGCCGGGCTCACCGCCGAGGGCGCGGTCGGGGCTGGTGCACTGCAGCGCGGCGGCGAAGGCCCGGGCGGCGGTGGACCGTCCGGAGCCGGGCGGGCCGGTGAACAGCCAGGCGTGCGTCATCTTGGACGCGTCGGGGGCGGGGGCGCCGTGGGCCTGGGCGGTGACGCGGGTGTCGGCGTCCCGGGCGGCGGCGGAGAGCTGCGCCTGGACGCGCTCCTGGCCGACCACGTCGTCCCATACGGTCATGGGCCGTCACCGCCTTTCGTGCTGGGGGTTCCATTGTGGGGCAGGGGTCTGACAGCACGGACGCGGTGGCAGGGACTCGCCACCCCGAACCGGCACCAGGACAAACCCCTGCACCGCAAACGGGCGCCGAAGCGCCGAACCGTCAGCGCCCGCCCCGCCGCCCGTTCTCGTCCTCGTCGTGCGGGCCGAGCAGTTCGTCCGCCAGCGTCGGGAGGTCGTCCAAGGGGGTCTCCTCCGCCCAGTCCGAGCGGCGGCGGGGACGGCCCGAGTCCGGGTCGACCTGCGGGAGCTCGCGGGTGCGCTCGTTCGTACCCTCACTCCCGGCCTCGTCGCGGAAGATGCCCGGCGGGACCCGGTCAGCCGGATCCGTATCCCGTACCGGCTCGCGTACCGGTTTGCGTGCGGACTCCCGTACCGGCGGAAGCACCGTCGTCTCGTCCACGTCCCCCGACACCGGCGGAAGCACCGTCGTCTCGTCCACGTCCGCCGGCACCTTCGGAAGCACCGTCGTCTCGGCCACATCCTGAACCGCAGGCACCTCCTGCGTCACCTCTTCCGGCGTGACCACCGGCGTCGGCACGGTCACCTCATGAGCCGAGGTCGGAGCTGCAGTCGAGGCCGCGGCTGAGGCCGACGCCGCAGAAGCGGCAGCCGCCGCCTCCGCCACCCGCCGCGCCTCCTCCGCCCGCAGCAGCGCCTCCTCCGCCTTGCGCTGCTTCTCCAGGCGTCGCTCCTCCGCCTCCGCCCGGAGCCGCGCCTCCTCCTCGGCCTGCTTGCGGAGCCGTTCCTGCTCCGCCGCGGCCGCCCTCTCCTCGGCGAGCCGCCGCGCCCGCTCCTCGTCCGCCCGCCGCCGCGCGTCCTCGGCCCGCAGCCGGGCCTCCTCCGCCTGCCGCTCGGCCTCGCGCTGCCGCGCCTCCTCCAGCTCGCGGCGCTTGCGCTCCTCCTCCTCGGCGCGGAGCTTGGCCAGCTGTTCCTGCCGCTCGCGCTCGACCCGCTCCTCCTCCGCCCTGCGCGCGGCTTCCGCCTCCGCGCGCCGACGGGCTTCCTCCTCGGCCGCCTTCCGCGCCTCCTCCTGCGCCTTCACCTCGGCATCGGAGAGCGGAAGCAGCTGGTCGAGCCGGTGCCGTACGACGGTGGTGACCGACCCCGGGTCCTGGCCCGCGTCCACGACCAGATACCGGCCCGGATCCGCCGCGGCCAGCGTGAGGAAACCGGAACGCACCCGCTGGTGGAACTCCGCCGGCTCCGACTCCAGCCGGTCCGGCGCCTCCGTGAAGCGTTCGCGCGCGGCCTCCGGCGACACGTCGAGCAGCACCGTGAGATGCGGTACGAGTCCGTCCGTCGCCCACCGCGAGATACGGGCGATCTCGGTCGGCGACAGATCGCGCCCGGCACCCTGATAGGCAACCGAGGAGTCGATGTAGCGGTCGGAGATGACGATCGCGCCGCGCTCCAGTGCGGGCCGTACGACCGAATCGACGTGCTCGGCCCGGTCCGCGGCGTACAACAGCGCCTCCGCCCGGTTCGAGAGACCGTCCGACGACACATCCAGCAGGATCGAACGCAGCCGCTTGCCGATCGGCGTCGCACCCGGCTCACGCGTCACCACAACCTCGTGGCCCTTCGCCCGGATCCACTCCGCGAGCGCCTCGACCTGCGTGGACTTCCCGGCCCCGTCGCCGCCCTCGATGGCGATGAAGAAACCGTTCGTCGCCGGCGCCTGCGCCGGATCGGCCCCGCGGCGCAGCGCGTCACCAAGATCGCGGCGCAGCGGTACGCCCGAACGGTCGTCCGTCTTGGCGAGGACGATGGCCGCGACGGGCAGCAGCAGCGCGCCGACCAACATCAGCGTGAACGCCGCGCCACCGTGCGCGAAGACGAAGTCGCCGCTCGCGAGCCGGTGCGGCCCGATCGCGGCAGCGAGCAGCGGGGCTGCGATCGCGCCGAGGGCGATCGCGACCCGTACGACCGCCTGCAGGTGCTCGGTGATCCGGGCCCGCCGGAACTCCTCGGCCTCCTGGTCGATGAGCGCGTGCCCGGTGCTCGCGGCGACACCGGCCGCGAGTCCGGCGAGCAGCGCGATGAAAAGCACGGTCGCCGTGTCCGGCACCAACCCCATGGCAAGCAGTGCGACACCGGTGACCGCGAGCGCGAGGGCGAGCAGCCGGCGGCGGGAGAGCGTGGGCAGTACGGCGCCGGCACCGCGGATACCGAGCCCGGCTCCGCCGGTCAGCGCGAGCACCAGCAGCGCGAAGGCCACGGGCCCGCCGCCGAGGTCGAAGGCGTGCAGTACGGAGACGGCAACGGCGGACGAGATCGCGCCCGCGACCGCCGCGCAGCCGACTACGAACAGCGGTATGGCGCCCGTACGCCCCCTGTCCAGGCCATTGCCGGTGGACGGACGGCGCAGGCCCTCCAGCGGCGAGCGCGGCCTCGGGGTCAGCGAGCCGGGCAGCTCCAGGAAGTACAGCGTCGATACGGATGCGGCGAAGAGACCAGCCGCGAGGTACGAACCGAGGGCCGCCTGGTGCAGCGAGAACCACGCGATGCCCGAGCCGAGCAGATTGCCGATCAGCGTGCCGAGGAGCAGCACCGCGGCTCCGGCGGGGATGGCGGCGAAGCTCGTACGCAGCCAGAGCCTGCGCAGTGCGTCGAGGTGGTCCGGCAGCGGACGGACCGCCGCGCCTTCCAGCGGCGGGGCCGGCAGCAGTGCGGGTGCGGCGCCGTCGCGGGCGACCGTCCAGAAGCGCTCGGCGACGCCGGTGACGAAGACGGTGATCAGCAGGAGCGCCGGCGCGTTGCCGGGGGTCCAGTCGATCCACAGCGGCGCCACGATCAGCAGCGCAAGACGCAGCACATCCGCGCCGATCATCGTCCAGCGGCGGTCCAGCGGGCCGTTCGGCGAGGTGAGCGTCGTCAGCGGGCCGAGTAGCACGGCGCCGAAGAGCAGCGTGGCCAGGACACGGGTGCCGAGCACCGTGGCGACGGCGAAGGCCGCCCCGCGGTAGCCGGCCCCGAACGCGCCCTCCAGTACCGCCGCTTGCAGTGTCAGCAGCAGAAGCACAAGAACGGCGACGGCATCCCCGACACCTCCGACGACCTGGGCGCTCCACAGCCGCCTGAGCGGCGGGAAGCGCAGCAGGGCCCGCACCGCGCGCTCGCGTGAGTCCGCGGCAAGCGCTTCGGATGCGTCGGAGTCTGAGGCAGTCTCTGAGGCGGTGCTCACGACCGCCTGCTGCTCGGCTGGCTGCTCGGCTCGCGTCATCCGCCCAGCCTATCCGGAGCGCGCCGCTCCCCGGAGACCTGACCGAACATACGGGCGCTTTGTGCGGAGGGTGGGAAAACTCCCCGAACACACTCTTCGCACAAAGCGCCGGTGATGATCTCGCTACTCGTCCGTCGACGCCTTCGCCGACGCGGCCGTCTTCTTCGCCGCGGCCGCCGTCGTCTTGGCCGCGGCCGTCGTCTTCTTGGCTGCCGTCTTCTTGGCCGTCGTCTTCTTGGCTGCCGTCTTCTTGGCCGCGGTCTTCTTCGCCGGTGCCTTCTTGGCCGCAGCCTTCTTCGCCGTCTTCTTGGCGGGGCCCTTGGCGCGCTTCTCGGCGAGCAGCTCGTAGCCGCGCTCCGGCGTGATGTCCTCGACGCTGTCGCCCGTGCGGAGGGTCGCGTTCGTCTCGCCGTCCGTGACGTACGGGCCGAAGCGGCCGTCCTTGACGACCACCGGACGCTCGCTGACCGGGTCCGTGCCCAGCTCCTTCAGCGGCGGCTTGGCAGCTGCCCGGCCCCGCTGCTTCGGCTGCGCGTAGATCGCCAGGGCCTCGTCGAGCGTGATGCTGAAGAGCTGGTCCTCGGTCTCGAGCGAACGCGAGTCCGTGCCCTTCTTCAAATACGGGCCGTACCGGCCGTTCTGCGCGGTGATCTCGACGCCTTCCGCGTCGACGCCGACCACCCGCGGCAGCGACATCAGCTTCAGCGCGTCCTCGAGCGTGACCGTGTCGAGCGACATCGACTTGAAGAGCGAGGCGGTACGCGGCTTGACCGCGTTCTTGCCGGTCTTCGGCGTGCCCTCGGGCAGCACCTCCGTGACGTACGGGCCGTAACGACCGTCCCGCGCGATGATCTGGTGCCCGGTGGCCGGGTCGGCGCCCAGCTCGAAGTCACCGCTCGGCTTGGCCAGCAGCTCCTCCGCGTACTCCACGGTCAGCTCGTCCGGCGCGAGGTCCTCGGGAACGTCGGCGCGCTGGTGGCCCTCCGCGTCCTTCTCACCGCGCTCGATGTACGGGCCGTAGCGGCCGACGCGCAGCACGATCCCCTCGCCGACCGGGAAGCTGGAGATCTCCCGGGCGTCGATCGCGCCGAGGTCGGTCACCAGCTCCTTCAGACCGCCGAGGTGGTCGCCGTCGCCGTTGCCCGCCGCGGAGGCCACACCGGCGTCCGCGTCGCCCTCGCCGAAGTAGAACCGCTTCAGCCACGGCACGGCCTGCGCCTCGCCCCGCGCGATGCGGTCGAGGTCGTCCTCCATGCGTGCGGTGAAGTCGTAGTCGACCAGCCGGCCGAAGTGCTTCTCGAGCAGGTTGACCACGGCGAAGCTCAAGAACGACGGCACGAGCGCCGTCCCCTTCTTGAACACATACCCGCGATCGAGGATGGTGCCGATGATCGAGGCATACGTCGACGGGCGGCCGATCTCGCGCTCTTCCAGCTCCTTGACCAGCGAGGCCTCGGTGTAGCGGGCCGGCGGCTTGGTCGCGTGGCCGTCGACCGAGATCTCCTCGGAGGAGAGCGCGTCGCCCTCGGCGACCTGCGGCAGACGCCGCTCACGGTCGTCGAGCTCGGCGTTCGGGTCGTCGGCCCCCTCCACGTACGCCTTCATGAAGCCGTGGAAGGTGATCGTCTTGCCGGACGCGGTGAACTCAGCGTCCCGGCCGTCGCTCGCCCGGCCGCCGATCCTGACGGTGACGCTGTTGCCGACCGCGTCCTTCATCTGGGAGGCGACGGTCCGCTTCCAGATCAGCTCGTAGAGCCGGAACTGGTCGCCACTCAGACCCGTCTCGGCCGGAGTGCGGAAACGATCACCCGAAGGACGAATCGCCTCGTGCGCCTCCTGCGCGTTCTTGACCTTGCCGGCGTAGACGCGCGGCTTCTCCGGCAGATAGTTGGCGCCGTACAGCTGCGTGACCTGCGCCCGCGCCGCCGAGACGGCGGTGTCGGAGAGCGTGGTGGAGTCCGTACGCATATAGGTGATGAAGCCGTTCTCGTACAGCTTCTGCGCGACCTGCATGGTGGCCTTGGCCCCGAAGCCCAGCTTGCGGGAGGCCTCCTGCTGCAGCGTCGTCGTACGGAATGGTGCGTACGGAGAACGGCGGTACGGCTTCGACTCGACCGCGCGGACGGCGAACGAGGCGTCCTGGAGCGCAGCGGCGAGCGCGCGAGCGTTCGCCTCGTCCAGGTGGAGAACCTGGTCGGACTTGAGCTGCCCGTCCGAGCCGAAGTCACGACCCTGGGCGACGCGCCGTCCGTCGACAGTGTTCAGGCGGGCCGTGAGGGTCGAGGGGTCGGAGGCGTCCCCGGCGCGGCCGGTGGAGAAGGTGCCGGTCAGGTCCCAGTACTCGGCGGAGCGGAAGGCGATGCGCTCGCGCTCACGCTCGACGACGAGACGGGTGGCGACGGACTGCACACGACCGGCGGACAGCCGCGGCATGACCTTCTTCCACAGGACCGGCGAGACCTCGTAGCCGTAGAGACGGTCGAGGATACGGCGGGTTTCCTGGGCGTCGACCATGCGCGTGTTGAGCTCGCGCGGGTTCTCGACGGCCTCGCGGATCGCGTCCTTGGTGATCTCGTGGAAGACCATCCGGTGGACGGGGACCTTGGGCTTGAGGACCTCGAGCAGGTGCCAGGCAATCGCCTCGCCCTCGCGGTCCTCATCGGTGGCGAGGAAGAGTTCGTCGGACTGGGCGAGCTGTTCCTTGAGCTTCCTGACCTGGGCCTTCTTGTCGGCGTTGACGACGTAGATCGGCTGGAAGTCATTGTCGACGTCGACACCGAGGCGGCGGACCTCGCCGGTGTACTTCTCCGGCACCTCGGCGGCGCCGTTCGGGAGGTCGCGGATGTGCCCGACGCTCGCCTCGACGACGTATCCAGGGCCGAGATAGCCCTTGATCGTCTTAGCCTTGGCAGGAGACTCGACGATCACGAGTCGGCGGCCGCCCTTTGCGGTCTCGCTGGTCGGGGACAACTTCGCTCTTCTCTCCGGTCGACGCTCGATGGGCACAAACGGCAGTAGAACCGCGTGGTCACGGTTCTGCCGCTGCTGTCGCTGCGGAGTGTGACGGTACAACCCGCCCTCGTGTCAAACGGCAAAAGCCCGCAACGGCCACTCGAACGGTAACCCGACTCCGGCCATTCCTGCCGCCCGGACCGGCAGGTCGGCGGCTCCGGCCCCAGATCAGACGCGGCCGAAGCACCACACCCCGAGGGCCAGGGACGCCGCGCCGAAGAGTGTCGAGAGGGCGACGGCCGTGGCGGGGCTCACTCCGTGCGCGACGGGGGCACGGTGCAGCACGCGTGCTCCTGTCCACAGCAGCAGCCCGGCCCCGAACAGCGCGAACGCCGTCCCGGCGAAGATCGCTGGCCCGCTCTCCATACCCGTACCCCGTTCTTCCCCGATGTCCGGACTTCCCGGCGGCCCGAGGCTGACAGCTCGGGGCGTCAGGGGCACGAATTCCTGGTGAACGCCGCGTGGGTTCACCCGCCCGGTCGCGGTGACAGATCGGGAGCCGGGCGGAGCGCGGGGTACGGGGCGGGGCGAAGGGGCGGGCCGGGAAGGTCGAGGAGGCGCAGCGGAGGCGCAGCGGAGGCGGCAGCTCCTCTTCCTCTTGTTTCTCTTGTTCTTCCTGCTCCTGCTGTTCTGCTTGCTGTTCTGCTTGCGGATGTTGGCCGATTTCACCTCATGGACGGACCGGTTCCAGGAAGCCCTCCTCGACCAGGAGCCGTACGGCCTGCGGCGTGCGGTCGCGGAGCACCACTGGGTCCTCGTCGATGAGCTGGGCGATCGCGTCCAGGATCCGCCCGGCGCTCAGCGTGCCGTCGCACACCCCGGCGAAGCCCGCGCCGACCGTGTCCACCTTGGTGGCGCGCCGCATACCGCGGTGCTGACGGAGCACCACATGCTCGGGGTCCTCCGCGCCCGGCAGCCCGACCTGCTCCTGCACGACCTCCGCCGCCAGCCTGAAGTGACCGGCGAGCAGGGCCGCGTCGTCGTGCGTACGCAGGTAGTCCTGCCGCGCGAAATGCGCCAGCACGCTCTCGCCGAGCGGCTGCTCGACGGGGTGCGGCCACTC
This sequence comes from Streptomyces sp. NPDC002730, assembly GCF_042888805.1. Lineage (NCBI taxonomy): Bacteria > Bacillati > Actinomycetota > Actinomycetes > Kitasatosporales > Streptomycetaceae > Streptomyces > Streptomyces sp. NPDC002730. The sequence continues at coordinate 203,441 of NZ_JBIAQG010000013.1, read as the reverse complement.
CTCGGCGACGATCGACGGGCGCTCGGAACCGGACTTCCTCAGCGTGATCCAGCCAAAGCCGACCGCCTTGGTCTTACGCGCCTCGAACTCGTCCAGCCATGCGTCGTACCGCGCCGCGTACTCGGCCGGGTCGCTGCGATGGTCTCCGCTGTCGCGCAGCCACAGCTCGGCGTACTGCGTCACGTCCTGCACCTCGCGCTGCACGATCCACGCGTCGCAGCCGCGTGGCACCCAGGAACGCAGCCGCTCCTGCCACTCCTGCCCCTCCACGTGCTGCCAGTTGGCGAGGAACTGCGCGTATCCCCCGTCGTTCAGCCTGGCTCCCGCCTGCTGAACGAGCGTGCGGCACAGATCGTCCCCGCCCATCCCGCCGTCCCGGTAGGTCAGCCGGGCGCCGGGCGAGATCACGAACGGCGGGTTCGACACGATCAGGTCGTATGTGTCCTGCCCGACCGGCTCGAAGAGCGAGCCCTCGCGCAGATCGGCCTCCGGCGCCCCGGAGAGCGCGAGGGTCAGCCGTGCGAAGTGCAGGGCGCGCGGGTTCAGATCGGTGGCCGTGACCCGCGTCGCGTGCTGTGCGGCATGCAGCGCCTGGATGCCGCAACCGGTACCCAGATCGAGCGCGGAGGAGACCGGTGTACAGACGGTGATCCCCGCGAGCGTGGTGGACGCCCCGCCGACGCCGAGCACCACCTCCTCGCCATGGCCGCTCGCGCCGCCCGCACCGCCGACCGCGCATCCCAGGTCGGAGACGATGAACCAGTCCTGTCCCTCGGGTCCGCCGTACGGCCGCACATCCACCGTGGCCCGGACCTCCCCGCCGTCGCGCAGCAGCCAGCCGTCGGCCAGGCACTCCTCAAGGGGCAGTGCGGCTCGCGCCCGCTCGTACGCGACGGGACGCTGGAGCAGGAACAGCCGTACGAGCGTGTCCAGGACGCCGTCGCCGCGGGTGGCCCGCAGGGCGGGCACCGTCTCGCTGCGGGCGAGCGCGGCATACGCGGGCGCACCGAGCAGGTCGAGCAGCCCGTCGGCGGTGAAAGCGGCGGCGAGGAGGGCTTCACGCAGCCGGGTCGAGTGGTCGGGCGAAGGAAGGCCTGCGGGAAGGCTGGTCGTACTCACCCGCCCATTGTGGCCGCCGCCACTGACAAACGCCGCACGGCCCGGCCCCCGTGGTGCGGGGGACCGGGCCGTGCACGCGTGCCGAGCCGTACAGCGGGGCTGAGCCGGGCGCGCGGGCGGAGGCGGGCAGGGGCGGGTTATGCCTTGCTGGACGCCTTGCTCGAGGGGGTCGCTCCGGCCTTCGCGGGGCTCGAGGGCGTCGCTCCGGTCTTCGCGGGCGCCGAGGAGGATGAGACTGCCGGTTCGGACGGGGCGTCGGGAGCGGGCGCGGGGCTCGAGGTCTTCTTCGCCTGGCAGCCGGGCTGCTTCGCCATCGCCTTGCCCAGTTCGCCGGACTGCAGCTTCTTCAGCGCGTCCTGGTCCATGTTCTCGATCTTCTTCAGCCCGTCGGCGACGCCCTGCAGGCCGTCCGCGAACTTCTGCTGGTCCTTCGCGTTGAGAGCGTCGACCTGCTTCTTCAGGTCGAGATACGCCTTGGCCGTGCCGTTGAGTTCGTTGACCGCGTCCGTCTGAAGCTTCTCGCCGTTGTCGACGGGCGGCGTGCCGGCCGCCTTCACGGCGGCGGCGAGCGCACTGTCCGCGGCGGCGATGTCCTGGAAGGCCTTCGAGTCCGCTGCCTGGATGTCGGCCGGCTTGCCGTCGGCTGCGGTCGAGATGATGGTCTGCTGGGCGTTGGCCCTCTTCTGGATCTGCGGCTGTGCCTGGTCGCAGACCTTCTTGGCCCAGGCATTCACCTTGCTGTCACCGCTGTCGTTGCTGCAGCCCGACAGCGCCAGTACCAGTACCGCACCGCCGGACAGTGCGGCCGCAAGCTTCTTGTTCACCGGATTGGTCCCTTCCAAGGCTCTCGGCCCCGGAACATACACGCCATGTGGGCGACAACCGCGTGTCGTACACCCGATCCATAACCTATTGCAGCCATTTGCACCAAGGGAGACAAGGCTCACCCGCGCATGCAAACGGGCGGACGACGCGTCAAAATGCGCCGTCCGCCCGCCTTTTGAGCTGGTGTTACGAAACCACCGCTGGATCAGGTGACTTCGAGCTCCGCTCCGCGGAGTTGCCTTCGTCACCGACCGCGATGCCTCGCCGCTTGGAGACGTACACCGCGCCGGTGATGACGAGGATGGCGAGTACCGCCACCAGCGCCCGCACTCCGGCGTTGGAGTCGTCCCCGTAGCTGAACTGCACCACCGCGGGCGCGATGAGCAGTGCCACCAGGTTCATCACCTTCAGCAGCGGGTTGATGGCGGGCCCGGCGGTGTCCTTGAACGGGTCGCCGACGGTGTCGCCGATGACGGTCGCGGCGTGGGCCTCACTGCCCTTGCCGCCGTGATGGCCGTCCTCGACGAGCTTCTTGGCGTTGTCCCACGCGCCACCGGAGTTGGCCAGGAAGACGGCCATCAAGGTGCCGGTGCCGATAGCGCCCGCGAGGAAGGAGCCGAGGGCTCCGACGCCGAGCGAGAAGCCGACCGCGATCGGGGTCAGTACGGCGAGCAGACCTGGTGTGGCCAGCTCGCGCAGCGCGTCCTTGGTGCAGATGTCGACGACGCGCCCGTACTCCGGTGTCTCGGTGTAGTCCATGATCCCGGGGTGCTCGCGGAACTGCCGCCGCACCTCGTAGACCACCGCGCCCGCCGACCGGGACACCGCGTTGATCGCAAGCCCCGAGAAGAGGAAGACGACCGCGGCGCCGAGGATGAGACCCACCAGGTTGTTGGGCTGCGAGATGTCCATGACCAGGTTCATCGGGGCGCCGTCGCCGACCTTCTCGCCGACGTCCCGTGCGGCGTTCGCGATGGCTTCGCGGTACGAGCCGAAAAGCGCGGCCGCCGCCAGTACAGCCGTGGCGATGGCGATGCCCTTGGTGATGGCCTTGGTGGTGTTGCCGACGGCGTCGAGGTCGGTGAGGACCTGCGCACCCGCGCCCGTGACGTCCCCGGACATCTCGGCGATGCCCTGGGCGTTGTCGGAGACGGGACCGAAGGTGTCCATGGCGACGATGACGCCGACGGTGGTGAGCAGGCCGGTACCGGCCAGTGCCACCGCGAAGAGCGCGAGCATGATCGACGTACCGCCGAGCAGGAACGCCCCGTATACGGCCAGGCCGATCAACAGCGCGGTGTACACGGCGGATTCCAGACCGATGGAGATACCGGCCAGCACCACCGTCGCGGGTCCGGTCAGCGAGGATTTGCCGATGTCCCTGACGGGACGCCGGGTGGTCTCGGTGAAGTACCCCGTCAGCTGCTGGATCAGGGCCGCCAGCACGATGCCGATGGCCACGGCGACGACCGCCAGAACCCGCGGGTCCCCGCTGTGCGTCTTGATGGCTGCCTCGGTGACGCCGTCCAACTCGGCGTACGAAGAGGGCAGATAGACGAAGACCGCCGCGGCCACCAGGGCCAGCGAGATCAGTGCGGAGATGAAGAATCCGCGGTTGATGGCAGTCATCCCGCTGCGGTCGGCGCGCCGCGGGGCGACCGCGAAGATGCCGATCATCGCGGTGACCACGCCGATCGCCGGGACGATCAGCGGAAAGGCGAGTCCGGCGTCGCCGAATGCCGCCTTGCCGAGGATGAGTGCCGCGACGAGCGTGACGGCGTACGACTCGAAGAGGTCGGCCGCCATACCCGCGCAGTCACCGACGTTGTCGCCCACGTTGTCGGCGATGGTGGCGGCGTTGCGCGGGTCATCCTCCGGGATGCCCTGCTCGACCTTGCCGACGAGGTCGGCGCCGACGTCGGCGGCCTTGGTGAAGATGCCGCCGCCGACACGCATGAACATGGCGATCAGCGCGGCGCCGAGGCCGAAGCCCTCGAGCACCTTGGGGGCGTCGGCCGCGTAGACGAGAACCACGCAGGAGGCACCGAGCAGGCCGAGGCCCACCGTGAACATGCCGACCACGCCTCCCGTGCGGAAAGCGATCTTCATGGCCTTGTGCGAGACGGCCGTCAGATCCTTTTCCGGCTCGCCCTCCGCCGGTGTCGCTTCACGCGCGGCCGCGGCCACGCGCACATTTGCTCGTACGGCAAGACGCATGCCGATGTATCCGGTGGCCGCCGAGAAGATCGCCCCCACCAGGAAGAACACCGAACGTCCGGCTCGCTGTGACCAGTCGTCGGCCGGCAACAGCAGCAGTAGGAAGAACACAACGACGGCGAAGACGCCGAGGGTTCGCAACTGCCGTGTCAGATAGGCATTCGCGCCTTCCTGAACGGCTGCCGCGATCTTCTTCATGGAATCGGTGCCCTCGCCGGCGGCCAGCACCTGGCGCACCAGCAGCTGGGCGACGACCAGTGCCGCCAGGGCGACTGCCGCGATGACGATCACGATCAGCCGGTTGTTGTCGGTGAGTACCGCGGCTGCGAGAGAAGTGGGTTGATCGGACAGTTCTGAGTTGACGAGCCCCGCCATTCGTCCTCCTTGACGCTCAGAGCTCAAGATGTGGACGGATTGTAGGGAGCGGAACCTGATCAAAACAGGGCGCGACAAATGTAATTGACCTTCACTTGCTACTCAGCAAATGATCGCGTTCCCAAAGTGCCCCCGAAAGAGGTAATGGGGCAAAGGCATTGACGCTTGATCGATGATCTACGGAAAAGGAAAAAGGCCCTGCTCAAGCAGGGCCTCTTCACTTCCCGGAACTACAAAACGATCAGCAAACTGTCCGCACGGTCGGGCCGCACGATCAGGGCGCTATGGTGGCCGGCGTCGTGGGCCAGCTCATCCGGATCACGCCACCGTCCTCGGTGGAGGTGACCTCCACGTCGTCGACGAGGCCGCTGATGACCGCGAGGCCCATCATCTCGTCCTCGCCGTCGGAGTCCGGGTCCTCGTCCGCGGCCTCGCGGGCGCCTGGGGCCGCATGGGACCCACCGCCGCCCGCAGCCGGGACCTCGTCCGCCACCTCGATGGAGAAGGCTTTCTCCTCCTCGGACAGCGCCACCCGAACGGGGGCGGTGATGCCATGGCTGCGGTGCAGCCCGACGGCACGACTGCATGCCTCGCCGACCGCGAGCCGGACCTCGTCCAGCACGGCCTCGTCGACCCCGGCCCGGCGAGCCACGGCAGCGGCCACCAGACGGGCGGTCCTGACATGCTCGGGCTGGGCGCTGAAGCGGAGTTCAACGGTCGCCATGCAATCCCCCTCAGACGTACGGGCGTGCATCTCAGGGGCCCGGGCTGGATGCCCGGTGCCCCTTCCTTCTTCCGGCAGTCCTCGCCGACCGTCAGTCGGTCGCCGCGACAGCTTCGTCGACCGTGGTGTGGATGGGGAACACCTTGGTCAGACCTGTGATCCGGAAGATCTTGAGAATGCGTTCCTGGTTGCAGACCAGGCGTAGCGAGCCTTCATGCGCACGCACACGCTTCAGGCCGCCCACGAGTACGCCGAGGCCGGTGGAGTCGAGGAAATCCACGCCCTCCATGTCGACAACCAGGTGGTAGCTGCCGTCGTTCACCAACTCGACCAACTGCTCGCGCAGCTTGGGCGCGGTATACACATCAATCTCGCCACCGACCTCGACGACCGTACGGTCGCCACCAGGGCCGGACACATTGCGAGTCGACAGGGACAGGTCCACGGATCCTCCAGCACCTTGCTATCGAGCGGCCGCCCCATGAGGTCTCCCCGGCGGAGCCGGAGGACGGTCGCCAGCCGCGATGGCATTCAATCACTTACCAGCAGCCATGCACGACGCCTTGGGACCATTGTCCGTCACTCCGGTGACACACTCGGTGCCGATGGCCAAGAATCACCGTCCCAGACGACCTCCCGAGAGCGGGGAAACCCGCCCCTCCCCCGGTACGGTCCTCGACCGGCTCACCGCAGGGGCGAGCCGAGCTGCGCGCATCACTCATACGGAGCACTTGCCCCCCAGGCCCGGCCGCCATGCCGTCTGGCCCGACCGCATCCGCCCGGAAGTGATCAACGCCATTCAGCAGGCCGGCATCGAGCACCCCTGGACCCACCAGGCGGCCGCCGCCGAGCACGCCCTGGACGGCGAATCCGTCGTCATCGCCACCGGTACCGCGTCGGGCAAGTCCCTGGCCTACCTCGCGCCCGTACTCACCGCCCTGCTCGACGGCTCCGAGGCCGCCAACGGTCGCGGTACGACCGCCCTCTACCTGGCCCCCACCAAGGCCCTGGCCGCCGACCAGCGTCGCGCGGTGAAGGAGCTCGGCGCGCCGCTCGGCAACCGCATCCGCCCCGCGGTCTACGACGGCGACACGCCCGTCGAGGAACGCGAATGGGTCCGGCAGTACGCCAATTACGTCCTCACCAACCCCGACATGCTGCACCGCGGGATACTTCCCTCACATCCCCGCTGGTCCTCCTTCCTGCGCTCGCTGCGCTACGTGGTGATCGACGAGTGCCACACCTACCGGGGCGTCTTCGGCTCGCACGTCGCCCAGGTGCTGCGCCGTCTTCGCCGTGTATGCGCCCGCTACGGTGCGAACCCCGTCTTCCTCCTCGCCTCCGCCACCGCCGCGGAACCTGCCCTGGCCGCCGGCCGGCTCACCGGCCTGCCCGTCCAGGAGGTCGCCGACGACGCCTCACCGCGCGGCGAACTTGTGTTCGCCCTCTGGGAGCCCCCGCTCACCGAGCTCCACGGCGAGAAAGGCGCTCCGGTGCGCCGCACCGCCACCGCCGAGACCGCCGACCTCCTCACCGATCTGACCGTCCAGGGAGTCCGTACGGTCGCCTTTGTACGCTCCCGTCGCGGGGCCGAGCTCATCTCCGTCATCGCCAAGGAACGCCTCGCGGAGATCGACCGCTCCCTGCCGCCGCGGGTCGCCGCCTACCGCGGCGGCTACCTCCCCGAGGAGCGCCGCGCCCTGGAGCGGGCCCTGCACTCCGGCGAGCTCCTCGGCCTCGCCGCCACCACCGCCCTGGAACTCGGCGTCGACGTCTCGGGCCTCGATGCCGTCGTCATCGCCGGCTACCCCGGGACACGGGCGTCACTGTGGCAGCAGGCGGGCCGCGCGGGCCGCTCCGGCCAGGGCGCCCTGGCCATCCTCGTCGCCCGCGACGACCCGCTGGACACCTTCCTCGTCCACCACCCCGAGGCGCTGTTCCAGCAGCCGGTGGAGTCCACCGTCCTCGACCCGGACAACCCGTACGTCCTCGCCCCCCATCTGTGCGCTGCCGCCGCCGAGCTCCCGCTCACGGAAGACGATCTTGAGCTCTTCGGCCCGGCGACCGTGGAGCTCATGCCCCAGCTGGAAGCCGCCAAGCTGCTCCGCCGCCGGGCCACCGCCTGGCACTGGACGCGCCGCGAGCGGGCCGCCGACCTCACCGATATCCGGGGCGAGGGCGGCCGCCCCGTCCAGATCGTCGAGGCCGCGACCGGCCGGCTGCTGGGCACGGTCGACGAGTCGGCCGCCCACACCGCCGTCCACGACGGTGCCGTCCATCTTCACCAGGGCCGTACGTACCTGGTGAAGCATCTGGACCTGGAGGACTCCGCAGCCCTCGTCGAGGAGGCCAACCCGCCGTACTCCACCACCGCCCGCGACACCACCTCCATCTCCGTACTCGAAACCGACACCGAGATCCCGTGGGGCGACGGTCGCCTCTGCTACGGCTCCGTCGAGGTCACCAACCAGGTCGTCTCCTTCCTGCGCCGCAAACTCATCACCGGTGAGGTGCTCGGCGAGACCAAACTCGATCTGCCGCCGCGCACCCTGCGCACCCGGGCCGTGTGGTGGACGGTCACCGAGGACCAGCTGGACGCCGCCCGGGTCAACCCGGAGCAGCTGGGCGGGGCCCTGCACGCCGCCGAGCACGCCTCGATCGGGATGCTGCCGCTCTTCGCCACCTGCGACCGCTGGGACATCGGCGGGGTCTCCGTGCCGCTCCACCCGGACACGCTGCTGCCGACGGTCTTCGTGTACGACGGCCATCCGGGTGGCGCGGGCTTCGCCGAGCGGGCCTTCCACACCGCCCGTGAGTGGCTCACCGCGACCCGTGAGGCGATCGCCTCCTGCGAGTGCGAGGCGGGCTGCCCGTCCTGCATCCAGTCCCCCAAATGCGGCAACGGCAACGATCCGCTGCACAAGCGCGGCGCGGTCCGCCTCCTCACGGAACTGCTCCGGGTAGCCCCGTCGGGCCAGGAGGTCCCGGCGGTCCCGCCCGCGACCTGATCGTCGGGGCGTACGGGCCGAAGCGGGCCTGCGCCGTCACATCGGCGATCTCGCCCCGCACGGCGCAGCGCACCACCGTCGCGCCCTGCGCCCGGGCCACGTCGGCCGCCTTCGCACAGGCTGCGGCGGTGCCGCTCAGGGCGTGGTCCGCCGCGGCGAGTGCCGCCAAGTCCGCGGCGGAGCCCGCCCGGTGTCGGGCGACCACGGCCTGGCCCATGGCCAGGACGGCCGCGAAGACCGCACACAGCACGGTCGTGGCCATGGCGAGCCAGACGGTCGCCGACCCGCGCTCGCGGTTCACTGGGCCGCCTCTGCGGTGTCTCCTGGGCCTGCGGCTGCTCGGCCGACGGCTCCCGTGCTCTGGGCGGTGTCCTGGGCCGCGGTGTCCTGGCCCACCGTGTCCTCGGCGAGGGCCGCGGCGTCCGCGCTCAGCGTCAGCGCCAGCCCGCCCGGCCCTGGAGCCTTCGCCTCGACCCGCACCCGCCACAGGGCCCCTGACCGCCCCAGCGTGACCCGGGCACCACCCGGGGCCGCCGAGCGGGCGGCGGCCAGCGCGGCCGCCCGTGGCTCTGACCTGGCCGCGGCCCGGGCGCCGGCCCGGGCCGCGTCGACGCACTGGATCTGCGCTGCGGCAGCCATCAGCGCCCAGACCAGGGCCATGGCGAAGACCACCAGAGCGGGCACCGCGACGGCCGCCTCCGCCGTCACGGACCCCCTGTCGCCCACCTGGCCGCGCATTTCAGAACCGCGCACCTCAAAACCGGGCGCGTCAAAACCGGGCGCGTCAGAACTGCGCATTGAGAGCCTTCCCGATCACCGACTGCAGCGCCGCCGAGACAGCCCCGCTGGTCACGACCTTGTACAGGACGGCCGCGAAGGCACACGCGGCGATCGTCCCCATTGCGTACTCGGACGTGGTCATCCCCTCGTCCCTGCGCATCCTGCGCGTCAACCCGCGCACCCATCCCCGCAACGGATTCCACATACCAACCAACCCCCAAGAGATTTCGTTCAGTTGCCGTTCAACAATCCGTCCGCCAGGCCGATCACCACCGGGGCCACCCCGACCGCCAGGAAGGCGGGCAGGAAGCAGAGCCCCACTGGAGCGGTGATCAGGACCTGCGCCTTCCGGCCCTGCGCCGCGGCGGCCCGCGCCTGGTCCGCCCGGAAGCGCTCGGCCAGTCGGGACACCGGCTCCGCCGCCGGTGCCCCGGTGGAATCGGCCCGCTCCAGACAGCGGGCCAGCGCCGCCGCGCCCGGTATCTGTCCGAACCAACCCCAGGCCTGTGCCGGCTCACCGCCGAGCCGCAGTTCGGCGGCCGCCCGCGCCAGCCGTTCTCCGACCGGCCCACCGAGCGACTCCCCGACCGCCTCCGCCGCCTCGCGCGGACCAGCCCCTGCGGAGATGCAGGCCGCCAGCAGATCGGCGGCGAGCGGTAGTTGACGACCCGACACACGGTCCCCGACGTCCGCAGCAGGCTTACGGCTCCGCTGCCAACGCCACACGCCATACGCCCCGGCGAGCCCGACAACGGCGCCGATCACCCCGCCGACCAGGAGATAGCCGGTGATCACCGCGCCCAGCGGAGCCACCCCGCGCCTCGCCCAGACGCCGCGGTCGGGCCGCCACCGCCGACGTTCGTACTCCACCGCCAGCAGCGCCTCGATCCGCCTGCGCACTCTGCGCTCGCGCCGTCGTCCCGCGACCACCAAGCCCAGGCAGGCCGCTGCGGCCAGAAGCCACACCGCTGCCCCCAGCCTGTGGACGGCGTCCCCGGTCATGTCTCCTCCCTGCCCCGTACGATCCGCATGGCCCAGCAGAACCCGGCCGCCTCCAGCAGCCCGCCGACCACCAGGCACACCAGGCCCGGTGCGGTGTGCAGCAGCACCCCGAGGGGATCGGCGCCCAGTGCCCAGCCCATCGCCAGGCCGACCAGCGGAAGCACCGCCAGCAGGACGACGGTCGACCACGCACCCGCCAACTGGGCCCGCAGCTCCTGCCGCTGGTCCCATTCGGCCCGCAGAGCCGCCTCCAGCCGGTCGAGCCCAGCGGCCAGACCCGCCCCGCTGTCCACGGCCACCCGCCAGCAGGCCGCGACGCCGGCAAGACCGTCCGCTCCCGGCTGCCTGGCCGCCTCCCGAAGCGCCTGAGGCACATCGCCCCCGAACCGCGCCGCCGCCAGCACCGCGGCCTCCGCTCCGCCCAGCACCCCGGTGGATCTGGCGGCGAACAGCAGCGCCTGCCCCGGCTGCAACCCCGCCCGCAGCTCGCCCGCGACCGCACCGCACAACGCGATGACGCCCTCAGCCCGCCGCTCCCGCTCCCGCCTCCGCTCCCGGGCCCGCAACCGCCTCCTCACGAGCGGCACAGCCACCGCTCCCGCGACCAACGGCAGCACCGACTTGCCCAGCACCGCGAGCACCAGCGCCGCCGGCAGGCACAGCCACTCCCGCCGCAGCCGGACCACCGTCAGCAACCGCTGCCACGACCACCTCGGCGGCAACTCCACCGGCCCGCCGCCCGCGAGGAGCAGCCGCGCCCGCCGCAGCCCCTGCTCCCTGCCGACCGTCAGCCACGCCGCCGCACCCGCACACACCGCGGCCGCGTACATCGGATCGCCCGCCATCACAGCGAACCCCCGATCAGGGACCGCAGCCGCTCCCAGCCCCGCTCGTACGCGAACGCCTCCGCGCCCCAGCGCAGCGCGGGCACCGTCAGCACCAGCCCCGCCGGGTCCCGCTCCAGCACATGCACCTCAGCGATCCGCCGCTGCCCGCCCCTGTCCCGTACGAGATGGACCACCACCGAGAGGGCCGCGGCCAACTGGCTGTGCAGCGCCGCCCGGTCGAGCCCCGCGGCCGTCCCCAGCGCCTCCAGCCGCGCCGGCACATCCGCCGCCGCATTGGCGTGCACAGTCCCGCAGCCGCCCTCGTGACCGGTGTTCAAAGCGGCCAGGAGCTCAGTGACCTCGGCTCCTCGCACCTCCCCCACCACCAGCCGGTCGGGCCGCATTCGCAACGCCTGCCGCACCAGATCCCGCAGCGTCACCCGGCCGGCGCCCTCCTGGTTCGGCGTACGCGACTCCAGCCGCACCACATGCGGGTGGTCCGGCCTGAGCTCCGCCGAGTCCTCGGCCAGCACGATCCGCTCGCGCTCCCCCACCAGCCCCAGCAGGCTCGAGAGCAAGGTTGTCTTGCCTGATCCCGTGCCACCGCTGATGAGGAAGGACAGCCGGGCCTCGATCAGCGCCCGCAGCACCCGCTCCCCGCCCGGCGGCACCGTCCCCGCCGTAACCAGCTCGCCCACCGAAAACGCCCTGAGCCGCACCACCCGCAGCGAGAGACACGTCGAGCCGACCGCCACCGGCGGGATCACGGCATGCATCCGTGTGCCGTCCGGCAGCCTGGCGTCCACCCACGGCCTGGCATCATCCAGTCGCCGCTCGGCAACCGCCGCAAGCCGCTGTGCCAGCCTGCGCACCGACGCCGCATCCGCGAAGGTCACCTCGGTGAGCTCGAGCCCGCGGCCCCGGTCCACCCACACCCGGTCGGGCGCGGACACCAGCACGTCCGTCACCGACGGATCGGCCAGCAGCGGCTCCAGCGGCCCCGTCCCCACCAGCTCGCATCGCAACTCCTGGGTGCCGCCCAGCACTTCAGCGTCCCCCAGCAGCCGCCCCTGTGCCCGCAGGGCGGCCGCCACCCTGGCCGGCGTCGGCTCGGCCCCGCTCTCCGCGAGCCGCTGTCGTACCGCGTCCAGCAGCCCGGCGCTCATGAGACCTCACCCCCGGCCAGCGCCCGCTCCCAGAAGGCCGTACAGAACCTCGCCAGCGGCCCGCGCCCACTGCCTCCCGGCGGAGCGCCCCCGTCCTGCGCCACCAACAGTCCGGCCTCCACGGGTAGTTCACCCGCCAGCGGCAGCCCGAGGGCGTCCGCCACCCACTGCTCGTCCAGCCCGGCGGCGTACGGCCCGCGCACGACCGCCCGCAGGTCCTGGAGCACCATGCCCACTGTCGACGCCACCCGATTCGCCGCGGCGACGGCTCGTAGCTCGCCCGGCACCACCAGCAGTCCGAGATCCAGCTGGGCCAGGGCCTCCGCCACGCCTTCGTCGACCCGCCGCGGCAGATCCACGACCACCACCCCACCGCGCCTGCGCGCCGCGGCCAGGACCGACCGCATCGCCTCCGGCGGAATCACCACCGAATCACCGCGGTCCCAGCTGAGCACCCGCAGCGCGTGCAGCTCGGGCAGCGACTCCTCGAGTGCCCCGCCGGCGACCCGTCCCTTGGACGCGGCGAAATCCGGCCATCGTCTGCCGTCCGCTTGCTCTCCGCCGAGCAGCACGTCGAGCCCTCCGCCCAGCGGGTCGCCGTCGACGAGCATGGTGCGACGGCCGTCCCGGGCCGCGGTCACCGCCAGCGCGCAGGCCAGCGTTGATGCACCGGCGCCGCCCCGTCCGCCGATCACTCCGACGGTCAGCGCCTGCCGCCCGACCCCTTCGACCACATCGGCGATCCGGTCGACGAGCCAGCTCTCCGCATCGGGCAGCCGCAGCACGCAGTCCGCCCCGATCTCGACCGCCCGTCGCCAGACGTCCGGGTCGTCCTGGTCGTGCCCGACGAGCAGCACACCGCGTCTGCGGGTTGCTCCACGGCAGCGCGCGGCCGCGTCGTCGCCGACCAGGACCAGTGGCGCGCCCTCCCAGCTTCCCCGTCGCTCCGGCACCGAATGGTGGACGTCAGGCTCGGCCCCGGCCGCGGCGCACAGCCGCAGCAGATCGTCGAGCAGTTCCAGGTCTTCAGTGACGATCAGCGGCCCGTCCCGGCGCCCTTCGGCGACCGGCGGCCGTTGCGATGTGATAGATCCAGCCACGATCTCCACGCCCCTCTTACTTCGATCTCACTTGAAGGCGAGATCTGCGATTCCTTCGGTCCGCGAACTACGCGGGTGGAATCACCGTGCAGCGCACCGGAAAATCGTGTGGATCTTGCTGAAAAACTGTGGACAACTAGCCACTTGTGAATATCCCCGTAGCCCATACCGGTGACTCTCGGAGAGCAGCGCAACCGCTACGCTCAGTGACGAGTCGGGGTATGCGGAACCCAGCAGCGGACACGGCCCGCGGAGGGGAGGAATGATCGGAGTCGATCGCAGAAGGCGGACGAAAGGCGTCCGGACATGCGACGACCCCCGCCGGGGGGGAGAGCGGGGGTCGTCTCTCCGGCCGACTCGGGGGGGAGGAGCCGGACCGGGTTAGCACGGTCGCGAACGATCCGTGACTTCCATGGTGTACCCGAGAGCCTTCTCAGGCAAACCCACACGCCCGAGCGTACGCCGAATGGCGGGCACCTATGCTCAGGCTCGTGGAAAACCACTCCTTGCCTCGCGCAGCTGCCTTCTTTGACCTGGACAAGACGGTCATTGCGAAGTCATCGACTCTGACCTTCAGCAAGTCCTTCTACCAAGGCGGGCTGATCAACCGGCGCGCCGTACTACGCACCGCCTATGCCCAGTTCGTTTTTCTCGCGGGCGGCGCCGATCACGACCAGATGGAGCGGATGCGCCAGTACCTCTCCGCGCTCTGCAAGGGCTGGAACGTCCAGCAGGTCAAGGAGATCGTCGCCGAGACCCTCCATGACCTGATCGACCCGATCATTTACGACGAGGCCGCATCGCTCATCGAGGAGCACCACACGGCCGGCTGCGACGTTGTCATCGTCTCCACCTCCGGCGCGGAGGTCGTCGAGCCGATCGGCGAGCTCCTCGGCGCGGACCGGGTGGTGGCCACCCGCATGGTGGTCGGCGACGACGGCTGCTTCACGGGCGAAGTGGAGTACTACGCGTACGGGCCGACCAAAGCGGAAGCGGTCAAGGAGCTGGCCGCGTCCGAGGGATACGACCTGGCCCGCTGTTATGCATACAGCGACTCGGCCACCGATGTCCCGATGCTGGCGTCTGTCGGCCATCCGTACGCCGTAAATCCGGACCGCGCACTGCGCCGCGAGGCGACCGCGCGCGGCTGGCCGATTCTCGCCTTCAATCGCCCGGTGCAACTGAAGCAGCGGCTGCCCGCGTTCTCCATGCCGGCACGTCCCGCTCTGGTCGCGGCGGCCGCGGTGGGTGCGGCCGCCGCCACGGCCGGACTGGTCTGGTACGCCAGCCGTCGGCGCACCGCAGCCGCGCAGGCCACCGCCGTATAGTAATTCGCCCGTATTTGAACCTAAAAGTAAAGATGCGCAGCCAGGGGTTCCGCTTCACCGCGAGCAGGAGTAGAAAGGACTTAACGGCCCGCGAGACCAAGGACATCCGAAAGGATCACCTTTAACGCATGAAGGCCCACGGACCGAAGCATGAAAACTGAGCACCCACGCGACGTCGACCCGTCGATTACGGGCCAGCCGCACCAGGTGACGGGCAGAAGTTCCCGACCTGATGGGCAAATATTCGAGGACGCATGGTAACTCGGCGGACGTGCCAGCGGCGGTACCACCCATTGGTACCGCCGCAACCCTGTTCAGGGGCTTTTTCAGAGGCAGTTCAGGCAGCGCCGCGCTGCAGCGCCTCGCACACCGCCGTCGACTCCCTGACTCCCAGCTCGACCGCACGCCCGCAGTGCGCGATCCAGGCGGCCATGCCCTCCGGCGTTCCGGAGCGATAGCCCTCGAAGGCCGCGACGTACGCCGCCCGTCCCTGCTCCGCGTGGCCGACCTCCGCCGGGCAGATCGACTTGGGGTCGAGTCCGCTGCCGATCAGCACAATGCGCTCGGCCGCCCGCGCGACCAGGCCGTTGTACGAGCCGAAGGGGCGCAGCGCCAGCAGCTCGCCGTGCACCACGGCCGCCGTCACCAGCGCCGGCGCGGAACTTCCCACGATGATCAGCTCCGCCAGGCCGTCCAGTCGGCCGGCCACCTCGCTCGCGTCCGGCAGCGGCGCCTCGATCAGCGGCTCGTCGACCGTCTCGCCCGCCAGGCGCGGACGGCCCACCGTCTCGTCGTCACCGGCGCCGCCTGCCGCGACCAGGTGCAGCCGGGCCAGCACCCGGAGCGGCGACTGCCGCCAGATCGAGAGCAGTTGACCGGCCTCGGCGGTCAGCCGCAGCGCCGCGCCGACCGTACGTGCCTCGGCCTCGACGCCGAAGTCGGTGCGCCTGCGTACTTCCTCCAGGGCCCAGTCCGCTTCGGACAGCGCGGCGGAACCGCGCGCTCCGCGCAGTGCCGCCTCCGAGGTGACCTCATTACTGCGGCGCCGCATGACCCGGTGCCCGTAGACGCGGTCGACGGCTTTGCGTACGGAGTCCACGGAGTCGGCGACGCCCGGCAGGGAGCCGAGAGTGGCGAGGGGGTCGACCGACGAGGCATTCGTACTCATAGGTAGCGAGGCTACGCGCCCGCGGGGCGCGTCCCACATTGGAGTGGTCTTGTTCACGCACCTCGACCACACCGTGCACACATGCCGCTACCCTAGGTGAACATGAAGATCGCTTTCGTAGGGAAGGGCGGCAGCGGCAAGACCACGCTGTCCTCGCTCTTCATCCGCCACCTGGCCGCCAATGAAGCCCCCGTCGTCGCGGTGGACGCCGACATCAACCAGCACCTGGGGGCCGCGCTCGGTCTCGACGAGGCGGAGACCGCCGCGCTGCCCGCGATGGGAGCGCATCTGCCGCTCATCAAGGACTACCTGCGTGGCTCCAACCCCCGGGTCGCCTCCGCCGAGACGATGATCAAGACCACGCCGCCGGGCGAGGGCTCGCGGCTGCTGCGCGTCAATGAGGACAACCCGGTCTACGAGGCCTGTGCCCGCACCGTCCGCCTCGACGACGGGGACATCCGGCTGATGGCGACGGGCCCCTTCACCGAGTCCGATCTGGGGGTGTCCTGCTACCACTCCAAGGTCGGAGCGGTCGAGCTCTGCCTCAACCATCTGATCGACGGCCCGGACGAGTATGTGGTCGTCGACATGACCGCGGGCTCGGACTCCTTCGCCTCCGGGATGTTCACGCGTTTCGACATGACGTTCCTGGTGGCCGAACCGACTCGCAAGGGCGTCTCCGTCTATCGCCAGTACAAGGAGTACGCACGGGACTTCGGCGTCGCACTGAAGGTCGTCGGCAACAAGGTGCAGGGCCGGGACGACGTGGACTTCCTGCGCGAGGAGGTGGGCGACGACCTGCTCGTCACCGTCGGACACTCCGACTGGGTCAGGGCGATGGAGAAGGGCCGGCCGCCGCGCTTCGAGCTGCTGGAGGCGGAGAACCGCATGTCGCTGCAGGCCCTGCAGAACGCCGCGGAGGACTCGTACGAGAACCGCGACTGGGAGCGCTACATGCGCCAGATGGTGCACTTCCACCTGAAGAACGCGGAGAGCTGGGGGAACGCGAAGACCGGCGCCAACCTGGCGGCGCAGGTCGACCCCGGCTTCGTGCTGGGCGAGCATTCGGCAGTACCCCAGCCCAGCTGAGGAAACCGCCCCCCAGGACCGGCATACTCCCCGGGCGTGTGGCGGATGTCAGTGCTACTCAGCCCACTTCGCCGCGGGCTGGGCGGCGAGGAAGCTCGTCCAGCCGCCCGGCGGGGCCTGGCCGACCTCCAGGCCGTGCATCTTCTGGAGGACCGCCGGGTCCTGCGCGTCCAGCCAGTCGGCGAGCTGCCGGAAGGACACGCACTTCACATCGCGCTTCACACAGACCGTCGCGATCGTCTCCTCGACGGCGCGCATATACGTGCCGCCGTTCCAGGATTCGAAGTGGTTGCCGATGATCAGCGGGGCGCGATTGCCCTTGTACGCGCGGTTGAAGGCCTGCACCAGGCCGTCGCGCATCTGGTTGCCCCAGTACTTGCGCTCCGCCGGGTCGCCGTTGACCGTCCCCGACTGGTTGACCATGAAGTTGTAGTCCATGGAGAGCGTCTCAAAGGCGCGACCCGGTACCGGGACCAACTGCATCGACAGGTCCCACAGGCCCAGTTCCTTCTTGGGCCAGATCTGGTCATTGACGCCGCTGGTGTCATAGCGGAAGCCCAACTCGCTCGCGGCACGGAGAAAGTTCGGGCGGCCCTCGAGGCAGGGCGTGCGGGCGCCGATGAGCTCCTTCTCGTAGTCGAAGGGCAGCGGCTGCTCGGCCTCCAGGCCGGCGTTCGTCCTCCAGTTCTCCACAAAGGACTTGGCCTGACTGATCTCGCTCTTCCACTCGTCGACGGACCAGTTGCCGACCCCTCCGTCCTTGCCGCAGAAGTGGCCGTTGAAGTGGGTACCCACCTCATTGCCCTCCTGCCAGGCGCCGCGCAGCTCACGCACGGTATCCCTGATGCCCTGGATGTCATTGAAGCCGATTTCGGAGCTTCCGGCCGAGTGCTGGGGCGGGTCGTAGAGGTTCGCCTTCGCCTCGGGGAGCAGATAGACGCCGCTGAGGAAGTAGGTCATCGTCGCGTCGTACTTCCTGCCGACATTGCGGAAGTGCGAGAAGAGCTTCTGACTGTCCTCGCTGGCCCCGTCCCAGGAGAACACCACGAACTGCGGTGGCGCCTGACCGGGCTTCAGACGCTGTGGCTTCATCAGGCCGGGCTGAGCTCCGGTGAACGCCGTCGAGCCGTCGCCGATGAGACGTACCGCACTCTGGGGCCCCGCAGCACCGTGCTTTGCTCCGGGGGCGCCGTGCTTCGCCCGGGGGGCGTCCTGCTTGCGGGCGGACGGGGCCTCCGTACCGGAACAGCCGGCGAGCCCCGCGACCAGCGCCGTTGCGACTGCGGCGACAGCGATCCTCTTCGTAGCGGCCTTCATCCGCCCACCCTCTTTCCTGGGCTGTATGCCTATACGTCTGTACGACGACCTACTTACGGCGCCGACAAACTCGCATCGCGGTGGTGAGAGGGAAGCGCGACGAGCCGCGTTCAAATCATTAATCACTGGATCGGGTGAAAGACTGCCCTATTTGCCCTGAAATTAATGCCAGACTCTTTACTCTGCATTACGATCCATTTACCGAGAGTTGAGAATCCCGCCGCTGCACGCCGTGACCCACGGCCGCGTCCCCCATTCCGCGACCGCGCTGCCCCGGAGGAGACGGGAACCATGCCTTCCTGCGTCCCCACTCGCACCGACGACCCCTCACGCAAGACCAAGCACAACAAGTCCCGTACCAAGTCCCGTACGAAGTCCCGCACGTTTCTCGCCTCGCGCTTCCAGCGCCCGCACAGTCCGCCGTCGCCCGACGGCTGCGGCAATGGCGGTGGCCGTCGATTCCGTATCGCGGGCGCCGACTTCTCCGCCTCGATCTCCGTCTTTCTGATCGCGCTGCCGCTCTCCCTCGGCATCGCACTCGCCACCGGCGCACCACTCCAGGCCGGGCTGGTGGCCGCCGCCGTCGGCGGCATCGTCGTCGGCCGGATCGGCGGGTCACCGCTGCAAGTCAGCGGCCCCGCGGCCGGACTGACCGTCGTCACCGCCGATCTGATCCAGCGGTACGGCTGGCGCACCACCTGCGCCATCACCGTTCTCGCCGGACTCGCCCAACTCGGGCTGTCCGCCCTGCGGGTGGCCCGTTCGGCCCTCGCCGTCAGCCCGGCGATCGTGCACGGCATGCTGGCCGGCATCGGCGTCACGATCGCCCTCGCCCAACTCCATATCGTTCTCGGCAGCACCCCGCAGAGCTCGGCGGTCGACAACGTCCGTGCTCTTCCGGCCCAGTTGGCCGGCCTCCACCCGGCCGCACTCTCGGCCAGCGTCCTGACCGTCGCCGTACTGCTGCTGTGGCCACGGATTCCGGGGCGTACGGGCCGGATCGCACGAAAGCTCCCGGCCGCGCTCGCCGCGGTGGCTGGCGCGACCGTCTTCGCCACGCTCGCCGGGCTGAACCTGACGCGCGTCGATCTGCCGTCCTGGAGCAGCCACGCCCTGCCCCAGCTGCCCGAGGGTCCGGTGCTGGGCATACTCGCCGCCGTGCTCACCATCACGTTGGTGGGCAGCGTGGAGTCACTGCTGTCGGCGGTCGCCGTCGACAAGCTGGTGGCCGCCCGCAAGGAGCCGGCCGTTCGCATTCCGCGCGCTCATCTCGACCGCGAGCTGGCCGGGCAGGGGGCGGCGAATGTCGTCTCCGGCGCACTCGGCGGGCTGCCCGTCACCGGGGTCGCCGTACGCAGCGCCGCGAATGTGTCCGCGGGCGCTGTGAGCCGTAACGCCACGATGCTGCACGGCATGTGGATCGCGGTCGCCGCGCTGCTGCTGGTGCCCGTGCTCGATCTGATCCCGCTGGCGGCCCTCGCCGCGCTGGTGATGGTCGTGGGCGTCCAGATGGTCAGCATCACGCATCTGCGCAACGTGAAGCGGAACCGCGAAATGCTGGTGTACACGGTGACGCTGGCCTCGGTCGTCATCACCGGCGTACTGGAAGGCGTGGCGATCGGGATCGCGGTGGCGGTCGCCGTCGCGCTGCACCGGCTGACCAGGACCCGGATCACCTCCGCCGAGCAGGAGGGGGTCCACCGGGTGCGGGCGCGCGGTCAGCTGACCTTCCTCGCCGTGCCTCGGCTGAGCCGGATGCTGAGCCAGATCCCCCAGGAGGCCGACTGCGTCATCGAGCTGGACGGGTCGTTCATGGACCATGCCGCGTACGAAGCGCTGCACGACTGGCAGATCTCGCATGTCGCGCAGGGCGGGACGGTGGAGTTCACCGGCCGGGCAGGGGGCCGGATCAGCGAGCCCGCCTCCGAAACACACGGCTGCTGCCGCCCCTGGACGCCCTGGCGCAACCACCACTGCGACGAGCGCCCACCGCGCGCCAAGCCACATCAACTGGCCAACGGGCTCAGCTCGTTCCAGCGCAATACCGCTCCACTGGTGCGCGACGAGCTGGCGCGGCTGGCCCGCGAGGGGCAGCGGCCCTCGCAGCTCTTCCTCACCTGCGCCGACTCCCGCCTGGTCACCAGCATGATCACGGCCAGCGGTCCGGGCGATCTGTTCACCGTACGGAATGTGGGCAATCTGGTGCCCCTCCCCGGCGCGGAGAGCAGCGACGACTCGGTGGCGGCCGCGATCGAGTACGCCGTCGATGTACTGGAGGTGGACTCGATCACCATCTGCGGGCACTCCGGGTGCGGGGCGATGCAGGCCCTGCTGAACGCTCCGCCCGGGGGCGCCCAGACCCCGCTGCGGCGCTGGCTGCGTCACGGGCTGCCGAGTCTGGAGCGGATGAAGAGCCGGCACCGTTCCTGGGCCAGGATCTCCGGGCGGCTGCCGACCGACGCTGTCGAGCAGCTGTGTCTGACGAATGTGGTCCAGCAGTTGGAGCATCTGCGCGCCCATGAGGCGGTGGCCAGGCGGCTCGCCGAGGGCACACTGGAGCTGCACGGCATGTACTTCCATGTCGGCGAGGCCCAGGCGTATCTGCTCGCGAGCAGCGACGAGCATGAGATCGACGAGGTCTTCGACCGAGTCGCCCCCACCCCATCGGTCCTCCAGAAGTCGCGCGCCTGAACCGCCTCCCGGAAACCATGCGTCCTCAAAACCACGCGCCCTGAACCACGCGCCTGAAACCACACGCCCTGAATCCACGCGCCTGAACCGCTCACCCTTCCTGTCCGTGAGAACGTATGGCCCCTCTTTCCCGCCGCCCGGGGAGGAGGGGCCACCTATAGGTCTAAACCAATTTCCGGCAGGCTCTTGTGTCCCGGCCCGTCGGCTGATGAGCTATGGCCTGGGACACATAGGCACATAGGACGCCCTGGGAAAGGGAGATGTCGTGAGCAACGAAAGCCTGGCCAACCTGCTCAAGGAGGAGCGGCGGTTCGCGCCGCCGGCCGAGCTGGCCGCGAACGCCAACGTGACGGCGGAGGCGTATGAGCAGGCCGAGGCGGACAGGCTTGGCTTCTGGGCCGAGCAGGCACGCCGGCTCACCTGGGCCACCGAACCGACCGAGACCCTCGACTGGACCAACCCGCCGTTCGCGAAGTGGTTTGCCGACGGCAAGCTCAACGTCGCGTACAACTGCGTGGACCGCCATGTCGAAGCGGGCAACGGCGACCGCGTCGCCCTCCACTTCGAGGGTGAGCCCGGCGACAGCCGGGCCATCACCTACGCCGAGCTCAAGGACGAGGTCTCGCGCGCCGCGAACGCCCTCACCGAGCTGGGAGTCGTCAAGGGCGACCGGGTCGCCGTCTACCTCCCGATGATCCCCGAAGCCGTTGTGGCGATGCTGGCCTGCGCCCGTATCGGCGCCGCCCACTCGGTGGTCTTCGGTGGCTTCTCGGCCGAGGCCGTCGCCTCCCGTATCCAGGACGCCGACGCCAAGCTGGTCATCACCGCGGACGGCGGCTACCGCCGCGGCAAGCCGAGCGCGCTCAAGCCCGCGATCGACGAGGCCGTCGCCAAGTGCCCGCAGGTCGAGCATGTCCTGGTAGTACGGCGTACCGGCCAGGACACAGCGATCACCGAGGGCCGTGACGTGTGGTGGCACGACATCGTCGCCCGCCAGTCCACCGAGCACACCCAGGAGGCCTTCGACGCGGAGCACCCGCTCTTCATCCTCTACACCTCCGGCACGACGGGTAAGCCGAAGGGCATCCTGCACACCTCCGGCGGCTATCTCACCCAGGCGGCCTACACCCACCACGCCGTCTTCGACCTCAAGCCGGAGACGGACGTCTTCTGGTGCACCGCCGACATCGGCTGGGTGACCGGCCACTCGTACATCGTGTACGGGCCGCTGGCCAACGGCGCGACCCAGGTGATGTACGAGGGCACGCCCGACACCCCGCACCAGGGCCGCTTCTGGGAGATCATCCAGAAGTACGGCGTCACGATCCTCTACACGGCGCCGACCGCGATCCGTACGTTCATGAAGTGGGGAGACGACATCCCCACCAAGTTCGACCTGAGCAGTCTGCGGATCCTCGGGTCGGTCGGTGAGCCCATCAACCCCGAGGCGTGGATGTGGTACCGGGAGCACATCGGCGCCGGCAAGACCCCGATCGTCGACACCTGGTGGCAGACCGAGACCGGCGCGATGATGATCTCGCCGCTGCCCGGTGTCACCGAGACCAAGCCCGGATCCGCGCAGCGCGCGCTGCCCGGGATCTCGGCGACCGTCGTGGACGACGAGGCGAACGAGGTGCCCAACGGTGGCGGCGGCTATCTCGTCCTCACCGAGCCGTGGCCGGCGATGCTGCGCACCATCTGGGGCGACGACCAGCGCTTCATCGACACGTACTGGTCGCGCTTCGAGGGCAAGTACTTCGCGGGCGACGGCGCCAAGAAGGACGACGACGGCGATATCTGGCTGCTGGGCCGGGTCGACGACGTGATGCTGGTGTCCGGCCACAACATCTCGACCACCGAGGTGGAGTCGGCCCTGGTCTCGCACCCGAAGGTCGCGGAGGCGGCGGTCGTGGGCGCGAAGGACGAGACGACCGGTCAGGCGATTGTTGCCTTTGTGATCCTGCGCGGTACGGCGAGCGAGGACGAGAACCTCGTGAACGACCTGCGCAACCACGTGGGCGCGACGCTCGGTCCGATCGCCAAGCCGAAGCGCGTGCTGCCGGTGGCGGAGCTGCCGAAGACGCGCTCCGGCAAGATCATGCGCCGGCTGCTGCGTGATGTTGCCGAGAATCGTCAGCTGGGCGATGTCACCACGCTCACAGACTCGTCGGTGATGGACCTGATCCAGGCGAAGCTGCCGAGCGCGGCCAGCGAGGACTGAGACCCGGCGTTGGGCGAAGGGGTCCGGCCGCCGCGCGGCGGCCGGACCCCTTCGTCATGGACGGGTTGGCGCCCTATGGGTTGCGGCACGGGTTGGAGCTGGACCCGGCGCCCCGAGGCGGCGGTTCGCGCGGCAGGCATACGCACCCGGCGGCATCGCGCCACGTGCCCCCTATGCACCTAAAGTGAGGATCACCGGATACGCCCTTGCGCTCTTAGGTAAGCTAATGACCGCGTCAATGGCGCGATAAGAAACTAGGTGCGCCGGGAAGTCTGGTCGGCATGTGTTCCGCCCTGCCTACCCGACCGGAGGTCCCACGACGTGGCCGCGCCGCCCACCCCCACCGACCGCAAGTTCCTCGGACGTCTTTCGCTTCCCGAGCGGACATACGTGGCGGACGCGCTGCGCGCCGAGACCGTCGGTGGCGTACTCCTCCTGATAGCCACGATCGCCGCGCTGATCTGGGCGAACACCCCGCTGAGCGACAGCTACGAATCCGTACGCAACTTCCATATGGGCCCGGCCGCCCTCGGCCTCGACCTCTCGGTCCAGCACTGGGCCGCCGACGGGCTGCTCGCCATCTTCTTCTTCGTCGCGGGCATCGAGCTCAAGCGCGAGCTGGTCGCCGGTGAGCTGCGCGACCCCAAGGCGGCCGCCCTCCCCGTGATCGCGGCGATCTGCGGCATGGTGGTGCCCGCACTCGTCTACACCCTCACCGCCGTCATCGGCGGCGGATCCACCGACGGCTGGGCCGTCCCGACCGCCACCGACATCGCCTTCGCGCTCGCCGTCCTGGCGGTCATCGGCACCTCGCTGCCGTCCGCGCTGCGCGCGTTCCTGCTGACCCTCGCCGTCGTCGACGACCTCTTCGCGATCCTGATCATCGCGGTCTTCTTCACCGACGACCTGAACTTCGCCGCGCTCGGCGGGGCCGTGATCGGGCTCGCCGTGTTCTGGCTGCTGCTGCGCAAGGGCGTGCGCGGCTGGTACGTCTACGTGCCGCTGGCCCTGGTCATCTGGGGGCTGATGTACAACAGCGGCGTCCACTCCACCATCGCGGGTGTCGCGATGGGCCTGATGCTGCGCTGCACCAAGCGGGACGGCGAGGAGCACTCCCCCGGCGAGCACATCGAGCACCTCGTGCGGCCCGTTTCCGCGGGTCTCGCCGTACCGCTGTTCGCGCTCTTCGCGGCGGGTGTCACGGTCTCCGGCAGCTCGCTCACCGATGTCTTCACCAAGCCCGAGACCCTTGGCGTCGTCCTCGGTCTGGTGGTGGGCAAGACCGTCGGCGTCTTCGGCGGCACCTGGCTGGCGGCACGCTTCACCAGGGCCGAGCTCAATGACGACCTCGCCTGGCCGGACGTCCTCGCCGTCGCCTCACTCGCCGGCATCGGCTTCACCGTCTCCCTCCTCATCGGCGAACTCGCCTTCGCCGGCGACGCGGCACTGACCGACGAGGTCAAGGCCGCCGTCCTGATGGGCTCGCTGATCGCCGCCGTACTGTCCGGGATTCTGCTCAAACTGCGGGTGCGCAAGTACCGGGCGCTGTGCGAGGACGAAGAGCGCGACGAGGACCAGGACGGCATCCCCGACATCTACGAGCAGGACAATCCCGAGTACCACCTGCGGATGGCGGCGATCTACGAGAAGAAGGCGGCGGAGCACCGTCGCAAGGCAGAGCTGGCGCGGGCGTCGCGCGACGGAGTCGACAGTCCGGCGTGATCTGACTCGCCCGGGCCGCCTCGGAGCCCTGCCCGAGCCTGCCCGAGCCCCGCCCGATTGGCCGCGCGTCCCCGAATGCGTATCAGCGGACGAAGCAACGACCAACGGTTACCTCCCGGCGGCACGTGCCGAGCGGGCAGCCCCACAAGACCCCGGGCGGGGCACAATGCTCGGCAGTCCGGCATGATCTGACATCGGATCCGTAGATGATGGAGAGGGAGTCAGCGATGAGCGACCCCGGCAACAGCACGGCGAACGCCGTCGGCGCCGACCGCAGTCTCGGCCAGTTGGTCGCCTCGGCGACCGCCGAGATGTCCGCGCTTGTGCACGACGAGATCGCCCTGGCCAAGGCGGAACTGCGACAGGACGTCAGGCGCGGCGCGATCGGCGGAGCGGCCATCAGCGTCGCGGGAGTGTTCGCGCTCTTCTCGCTGCCGGTGCTGAGCTTTGCCGCGGCGTACGGGATCCACAATCTGGGTCTTGGCCTCGCCTGGTCGTTCCTGATCGTGGGCGGGGCGTTCCTGGTGCTTGCGGCGCTGGCGGCGCTGCTCGCCGTGACCAAGTTCAAGAAGGTCAAGCCGCCGGAGAAGTCCATCGCTTCGGCCAAGCAGACGGCGGCCGTACTGCAGAGCGTCAAGCCGCACCCCCGGGCGGCGCAGAACAAGGTCTCCGTCTGAGCCAGGGGCCCGTCGGGTCCGAGGCGCCGGTGAGCACCGGCGGCCTCGGCAGCGGGGGCCGGGCTCAGCCCGTATCCGGGCCGCCCTGGCAAACGCCGGGTGTCCAGGTGTGGCACGCTCGTCTGCATGACGGCCCCTGATACCAACCCCGGCGGCTTCGGCAGCGCTGGCAGCCCCGTACGCATCGAAGGTCCCTGGACCCACCGCGACGTGGCGGCCAACGGTGCGCGCTTCCACATCGCCGAGATGGGCGACGGGCCGCTGGTGCTGCTGCTCCACGGCTTTCCGCAGTTCTGGTGGACGTGGCGGCATCAGCTGACCGCGCTCGCCGACGCGGGGTTCCGGGCGGTGGCGATGGATCTGCGGGGCGTGGGCGGCAGCGACCGTACGCCGCGGGGCTACGACCCCGCGAACCTCGCGCTCGACATCACGGGCGTGGTGCGCTCGCTGGGCGAGCCGGACGCGGCGCTGGTCGGGCACGACCTGGGCGGGTATCTGGCGTGGACCGCGGCGGTGATGCGGCCGAAGCTGGTGCGCCGGCTCGCGGTCTCCTCGATGCCGCATCCGCGGCGGTGGCGCTCGGCGATGCTCTCCGACTTCTCGCAGAGCCGCGCGGGTTCGTACATCTGGGGCTTCCAGCGGCCGTGGCTTCCGGAGCGTCAGCTCGTCGCGGACGACTCGGCCTTGGTGGGCAAGCTGATCCAGGACTGGTCGGGGCCGCAGCTGCCGGACGAGGATGCGGTCGGGGTCTACCGGCGGGCGATGAGCATCCCGTCGACGGCGCACTGCTCGATCGAGCCGTACCGCTGGATGGTGCGGTCGATGGCTCGGCCGGACGGTATCCAGTTCAACCGCCGGATGAAGCGCCCGGTGCGGGTGCCGACGCTGCATCTGCACGGCTCCTTGGACCCGGCGATGCGGACGCGCAGCGCGGCGGGGTCGGGCGAGTACGTGGAAGCGCCGTACCGCTGGCGGCTGTTCGACGGCCTGGGCCACTTCCCCCATGAGGAGGATCCGGTGGCGTTCTCGACGGAGCTCATCAACTGGCTGAAGGACCCGGAGCCGGACCGGTAGACCCGAGCCCTGGGCTCGAACGGCGGACCCGAACGCCGGGCCCGGCAGGTGGCCCGAACGCCCGGCTCGAACGCTGGACTCGAACGCTGGACCCGCCGATGGGCCCCGACCGGGACATCCCATAAACCCAATGGAACGCTTGTACTACGCACAGCCAAATGCCTGGCGCATAGGCCAATTGGCCGCCCCTGACGCGGTTACCGACCATGGCGCACGGGCACACGTCGATACATGGGCTGGACGCACGACTACGGTGACGCAGCACGCAACCGCCGCTCGGCCGCTGGGCCGATCACCCACGAGAGGGGTGGCCCTCAAGGTGCGGGCCATGAGCATCCGGGGCAGGGGATCGGCATTCCCCACATCCTGAGGCGCCGGGCCCGCTGGGTCTCGGCGCGATTGCGGCATACCCGCGCCTGACGCCCGGTTCCGCCTCCACACCGCCGCTACAGAACGCCGCTACAGCGCGCATCCCTGGCTGTCGACCTGCTGGTTGGCGGTCAGGCCGCGTGTGATGTCGTCGCGGATCTCGTCGGCCGTCAGGGCGTAACCGGTGTCCGCGTCGTCCAGTGACCTGGCGAAGATGACGCCGTACACCTTGCCGTCCGGCGTGAGCAGCGGGCCGCCGGAGTTGCCCTGACGGACCGTCGTGAAGAGCGAGTAGACATCGCGGCGCACGGTGCCGCGACGGTAGATGTCGGGGCCGTTGGCGTTGATCCGGCCGCGGACACGGGCCGAGCGGACGTCGTACGAGCCGTTCTCCGGGAAGCCCGCGACGATCGCGCTGTTGCCGCTGCGCGCGTCCGTCTCGCTGAACCTGAGCGGCTGCGCCTTGAGGTCGGGGACGTCCAGTACGGCAATGTCGCGCTGCCAGTCGTAGAGGACGACCTTCGCGTCGTACAGCTTGCCCTCGCCGCCGATCTGCACGGTCGGCTCGTTGACACCGCCGACGACATGGGCGTTGGTCATCACTCGGCGGTCGGAGAAGACAAAGCCGCTGCCTTCGAGGACCTTGCCGCAGCTCGGAGCCGTACCGACGACCTTGACGATGGACTGCTGGGCGCGGGCGGCGACCGGGCTGCCCGCGAGCGCCGGGTCCGGGGCCTGGACCTCGGTGATGGGCTCGTTGGCGAACGGGCTGAAGACCTGCGGGAAGCCGTTCTGCGCGAGGACGGAGGAGAAGTCCGTGAACCAGGTGTTGGCCTGACTGGGCATCACCCTGGAGACGCCGAGCAGCACCTTGGAGTTACGGACCTCCTTGCCGAGCGTGGGCAGGGACGTGCCCGCCAGCGCGGAGCCGATCAGCCAGGCGACCAGCAGCATCGCAACCACATTGACCAGCGCGCCACCGGTCGCGTCCAGCGCGCGGGCGGGCGACCACGTGATGAACCGGCGCAGTCTGTTGCCGAGGTGGGTGGTGAAGGCCTGGCCTATCGAGGCACAGACGATCACGATCACCACGGCGACGATCGCGGCCGTCGTCGACACATCGGAATCGTTGGTCAACTGGCCCCAGATGACGGGGAGCAGATAGACCGCGACGAGGCCGCCGCCGAGGAAACCGATCACCGACAGGATGCCGACGACGAAACCCTGGCGATAGCCGACGATCGCGAACCACACGGCGGCGACCAGCAACAGGATGTCCAGCACGTTCACCGTCAATAGCCTCGCAGTCGTTCGTCGCTCCGTCCGGCTGGAGCGGCTGAGGTTCACACTGTCATGAGCGCCAGTCCAAGGGGACCTGCTTGGAGCGGTCCCATGGTCTCTCCCATCCGGCGAAATGCAGGATCCGGTCGATGACACCGGCGGTGAAACCCCAGACCAGAGCCCCTTCGACCATAAACGCCGGCCCGCTGTGACCGCTCGGATGCACGGCGGTCGCGCGGTTGGACGGGTCCGTGAGATCCGCCACGGGCACCGTGAAGACCCTCGCGGTCTCCGCAGGATCGACAGCTCCGACAGGACTCGGGATGCGCCACCAACCCAATACGGGCGTGACAACGAAACTGCTCACCGGGATGTAGAGCCTGGGCAGGACGCCGAAGATCTGGACACCGGCCGGGTCGAGGCCGGTCTCCTCCTCGGCTTCGCGGAGCGCGGCGCGCAGCGGGCCCGTGGTGGCCGGGTCGCCGTCCTCCGGGTCGAGGGCGCCGCCCGGGAAGGAGGGCTGCCCCGGGTGCGAGCGGAGGCTTCCCGCGCGCTCCATGAGGAGCAGCTCGGGGCCGTTGGCGCCCTCGCCCAGGAGGATCAGGACGGCGGACTGCCTGCCCCGGCCGCTCTCGGGCGGCAGAAAGCGGCTGAGCTGCTCCGGCTCGACGGTGCGGGCGGCGCGCACGACCGGGTCGAGCCATTCGGGCAGACCTTCGGTCGTGACGGCGACATCGCCGTCGTATCGCCCGTCGTAGCTCTTCTCGTACGTCTTGCCGGACGTCTCGTCGTAGGTCTTTCCGTACGTCTCGTCCTGTGTCTTGTCCTGCGTCTTGTCGTACGTCTCTTCTCCCGCGCGCGTCATCGGCATCCCCTCGTGCACAACGCCTCGGGGCGCGTGGATCGTTCCGTGAGTCGTCCGGCGTGCGGCTCGGGGCGTGGCGTCACCCGGCTGCCCCCAGGGGCGGCGCGGACTTGCCCGGGTAGTCCGGGGGCGGGCTCAGCCGCTGGCCCGGCTGGCCGCCCAGCTCGTACTTGAGAAGCTTCTTCGCCTTCTCGGGGTCCGTCTCGCCCTCCCCGTACGACGGGCAGAGGTGCGCGATGGGACAGGCGCCGCAGGCCGGCTTGCGGGCGTGGCAGATACGGCGGCCATGGAAGATGATCCGGTGCGAGAGCATCGTCCACTCGGACTTCGGGAAGATCGCGGCGATCTCCGCCTCGACCTTCTCCGGGTCCTCCTGCTCGGTCCACTTCCAGCGGCGCACCAGGCGGCCGAAGTGCGTGTCGACAGTGAGACCCGCTACACCGAATGCATTGCCCAGGACCACATTTGCCGTCTTGCGTCCGACACCGGGCAGGGTCACCAGATCCTTCAGCCGGCCCGGAACCTCGCCGCCGAAGTTGTCCCGGAGGGCGGCGGACAGGCCGATGAGGGCTTTCGCCTTGGCCCGGAAGAAGCCCGTCGGGCGGATGATCTCCTCCAGCTCCTCGGGCACGGCGGCGGCCATGTCCTCGGGCGTGGGGTACTTCGCGAAGAGTGCGGGCGTGGTCTGGTTCACCCTCAGGTCGGTCGTCTGGGCGGACAGGACCGTGGCGACGAGCAGCTGAAAGGGATTGACGAAGTCCAGCTCCGGGTGGGCGTACGGATAGACCTCGGCGAGCTCCCGGTTGATCCGGCGCGCGCGACGGACCATCCCCAATCTTGATTCCGGTTTGGGCGTTTTGTTCGGTTTCTTAGGGCTGGGCGAGGACTGTTCGCCCACAGCGGAATTCTGCTTTCCGGACACTCTTCCAGCCCCCTTGGCCTGCACTCTCACCGGCGAATTGGACACCCGGCCAGCCTAAGGGGCCCCACTGACATCCGCCGCGGTCACGAGCAATCAGGACCCAATCGGGCCCCCGCCGCACGAACAGGCACTCCAGTGCGTCAAACTTGTTGTGATTGATCGCACGAATATTTACTTGCCGGGGGTCCGGGGGTTGCCTCCGGACTAGCACTGCGCGGTCCGGCATCATGGGGCCACGGTCCCTGAGCAGGTCGACAAGGAGAGAACTCGTGGACGACGTTCTGCGGCGCGCCCCGCTCTTCGCGGCGCTCGATGACGAGCAGGCCGCGGAGCTCCGCGCCTCGATGAGTGAAGTGACGCTCGCCCGTAGCGATGCGCTCTTCCACGAGGGCGACCCCGGCGACCGCCTCTACGTGGTCACCGAAGGCAAGGTCAAGCTCCACCGCACGTCCCCCGACGGCCGCGAGAACATGCTCGCCGTCCTCGGCCCGGGCGAGCTGATCGGTGAGCTGTCCCTCTTCGACCCGGGCCCGCGTACCGCGACCGCCACCGCGCTGACCGAGGTCAAGCTCCTCGGCCTCGGCCACGGCGATCTGCAGCCCTGGCTGAACGTCAGGCCCGAGGTGGCCACGGCCCTGCTGCGCGCCGTCGCCCGCCGACTGCGCAAGACCAACGACCAGATGTCCGACCTGGTCTTCTCCGACGTCCCGGGCCGCGTGGCCCGCGCGCTCCTCGACCTGTCGCGCCGCTTCGGTGTGCAGTCGGAGGAGGGCATCCACGTCGTGCACGATCTGACGCAGGAAGAGCTGGCCCAGCTGGTCGGCGCCTCCCGCGAGACCGTGAACAAGGCGCTCGCGGACTTCGCGCAGCGCGGCTGGCTGCGGCTGGAGGCGCGTGCGGTGATCCTGCTGGACGTGGAGCGCCTCGCGAAGCGCTCGCGCTAGTCACCGGACACGCGCCAGTCACCAGGCACGCGCTGGTCACCAGACATACGGCAAGGGCCGCCCCGGTCGACTCCGGGGCGGCCCTTCTCGTACCTGCGCTCGTACGTACGCGAGATGTCAGTTCTTGGTGCCGTCCACGATCAGCGGGTTCCCCGAGCCGCCACCGCACGGCACGGCGTACACCGGGTGCTTCGCGGCCGCCTCCTTGAACGCCTCGATGCACTGGTTCGTCAGCACCTTGTCGCTGAGCGAGTCGTTCAGGATCTTGTTGGCCTTGGCGATGCCCTCGGCCTCGATCCTGCGCCGCTCGGCCTCCGCCTTCGCCGTGCGCGCCGCCTCGGTCGCCCGCTCGGTGGCCTGCTGCTGCTGGATCTTACGGTCGATCTGGTCCTGCAGCCGGTCGGACGGCTTCACATTGCGCAGGTTGACGGTGGTGACGTCGATTCCGCGCGGGGCGAGGCGCTCCTTGATCAGATCACCGATCTCGCTGTTGATCTTCTCGCGGGCGGAGCTGTAGCCCTCCTCGCTGGTGTGGCGGGCGAAGACATTGCGAATGATCTCCCGACTGTCCGGGAAGACCAGCCGCTGCTGGATGGCGCCCTCGCTGCCGGCGAGCTTGTAGAGCTCGATGGCCTTGGTCGGGGTCACCGCCCACTTCACGGTGATCTCCACGTACATCACACCGCCCTGCGAGGAGCGCACCTCGACAACGTCCTTGTCGGAGAGGTTGAGGTCCACCGGTCGGGTGGAGAACGTGGTGACGTCGGTGAACGGCGACGTGAAGTTCATCCCCGGGGTCATGGGCGTGCCGACCCTGCCGAAGGTGACCGGGACGCCGACCTCGTACGCGCTGACGATGTGCACGCAACTGGAGACGCCGGCGAACAGGCCGGCTATCAGCGCGCCGAGGGCACCCAGCTTGAGGCCGCGGATCTCGCCGCCGCGGGCGACGAAATACATCACAGCCGCGGCGATGATGAGCACGATGAACAGGACAAACACGGTGGTCCCCCCAGGGACGGGGCCGGGCAGCGCAGGCCCCGGAAGTAGCGGATGCCAGAAGTAAGCGGAGCGTAAAGCATGGGTCAATTCATCGAGCGTGAGGGGTCGCTCGGGCTGCTCCTAGCCCTGTTCTCCTGGTCCCGTTCTCCTAGCCCTGTTCTCCTAGCCCTGTTCGATCAGGCCGTGCTCGCGCAGATACTCCAGCTGTGCCCGCACCGACAGCTCGGCGGCCGGCCAGAGCGACCTGTCCACGTCCGCGTAGACATGCGCGACCACCTCGGCCGCGGTGAGGTGGCCGTTCTCGACGGCTGTCTCCACCTGGGCAAGGCGGTGCGCGCGGTGCGCCAGATAGAACTCGACCGCGCCCTGGGCGTCGTCGAGTACGGGGCCGTGGCCGGGCAGCACCGTATGCACGCCGTCGTCGACCGTGAGCGAGCGCAGCCGGCGGAGGGAATCGAGGTAGTCGCCGAGCCTCCCGTCCGGGTGCGCGACGAGAGTCGTGCCGCGCCCGAGGACCGTGTCACCGGTCAGCACCGCCCGGTCCGCGGGGAGGTGGAAGCAGAGCGAGTCGGAGGTGTGGCCGGGCGTGGGGACGACCCGCATCTCGAGCCCGCCGGTGGTGATGACGTCCCCGGCGGCGAGCCCTTCGCCACCGAGCCGCAGCGCAGGGTCGAGGGCGCGGACGTGCGTACGCGTCAGCTCGGCGAAGCGCGCGGCGCCCTCGGCGTGGTCGGGATGGCCGTGGGTGAGGAGGGTGAGCGCGACCCGCTTGCCCGCCTTCTCGGCGGTGGCGATGACGGCCTGGAGGTGTATGTCGTCGAGGGGCCCGGGGTCGATGACGACGGCGAGCTCGGAGTCGGGCTCGGAGACGATCCAGGTGTTGGTGCCGTCGAGGGTCATCGCGGAGGCATTGGGTGCGAGGACATTGACGGCACGGACGGTGGCGGGCCCGGAGAGCACACCACCACGGGGCTGCCCGGGCAGCGAAGCGGCGTCGGTCATCGGGCACCTCCGGGATGGCTGGCGGTTACGGTGAGCGGCTCTGCGGCGTGGCGGTGCGAAGCGGGGCGGGGCGGTGCGTGGCGCCGCGAAGGGTGGCGCCGCGACAGGAGCGACTGCGCCGCACATCCGGCGCGGCCCGCAGCCGACGCCCGCAGGCGCTCATCGCCACGCCGCGGCACCAGCAACTCCACACCACACCCGGCGCAAGGCGCCGCGTGCCTCCCGCGCACTGTCAGCCGTGCCGAACCGCCCCGTGTCACTGCGCGCCATCCCTCGTCGGGATGTGCTTCGTGAATTCGTCGTGCCCCGGCCAGCTCAGCACCAGTTCCCCGCCCTCCAGCCGCGCCTGGGCCAGGATCGGGGTCAGGTCCTGCTCCCCCGCCGCTGCCAGCGCCGAGGCCGCCGTGGCGTACGGCTGCAGCGCCCGCAGCGTGGAGACCGTCGGCGGCATCATCAGCAGGTCGCCCTTGTCGTAGCCCGCCGTCGCCTCCTGCGGGCGGATCCAGACCGCGCGGTCCGCCTCCGTGGAGGCGTTGCGTGTCCGCTGGCCCTCCGGGAGAGACGCCACGAAGAACCATGTGTCGTACCGGCGCGGCTCGAACTCCGGAGTGATCCAGCGTGCCCACGCACCCAGCAGGTCCGAGCGCAGCACCAGACCCCGGCGGTCCAGGAAGTCCGCGAAGGACAGGTCCCGGTCGACCAGTGCCTGGCGGTCCGCCTCCCAGTCGTCGCCCGTCGTGTCGCCGACGACCGTGTCGGGCGTCGGGCCCGCGAGCAGGACGCCCGCCTCCTCGTACGTCTCCCGCACCGCCGCGCACACGATGGCCTGGGCCTCGGCAGGACCGGTGCCCAGACGGGACGACCAGGCGGTCAGCGCCGGGCCCGCCCACCGCACCAGGTGATCGTCGTCGCGTTCGTCCACGCCGCCGCCCGGATACACGTACGCGCCTCCGGCGAAAGCCATGGAGGCACGTCGGCGCAGCATGTGCACGGCAGGGCCGTCCACCGTGTCGCGCAGCAGCATCACGGTCGCCGCCCGCTTCGGCGCCACCGCGGTGAGCTCACCGCTCGCGAGCGCGCGAATCCGGTCCGGCCACTCCGGCGGGTACCACTGACCATTGGACATGGGCGGATGCTATGCGCATCCGCCGTGATGTTCGAGGGGCGGCCGGTGAAACGGGCCGCCCCTCGAACACTCAGGTACCGGCGTTTGAGCTACCGCGCAGCTTCACATTCGCGGTGCTCGCGTTCTTGATCGCCGTCTCGATCTGGGCCATCGTCGAGCCCGAGGTCAGCCCGGGCACGGTCGCCGCGTTCACCGCGTACAGCGTGAAGGTGTACGGGTGCGTGGAGCCGCCCGGACACGGGCCGAAGAACTGCTGCGAGTTCGCCCCGCTGCCCATCGCCTTCTGCTTCGCACCGTCCTGGCCCGGGACATTGAAGCCGGACCCCAGCGCCTCCGGAAGCGAGAGCTTCGACGCCGGTACGTCCCAGATCGCCCAGTGCAGTTTGTTGCCGTTGTTGGCGATATCGGCGAAGACGATCGCATAGCTCTTCGCCGCGGAACCTCCCGCGCCCCACGCAAGCGGCGGCGACGGATCCTGGCCCGCAGTGCCGTCCCCTGCGCAGGTGTACTTCGCCGGGATATTGGCGTTGTCGTTGAAGGCAGTGCTGGTCAGCTTGAAATCGCCGGGCTGCGGATTGCCGCCCGAGTAGACGATGTCGATCAGCAGGACCCGGTCGTTGCCGTTGGTGCCGTCCTTGTCCGTCGACGTGGTGAGCCAGATGTCGCCGTCATGGTCGACCTCGACCGTACGAAGCCGGTCGTACGTCCCCTGGAAGTACGTCTTCTGCTCGACCAGGTTGCTGCTGGAGTCGATGCGCAGCCGGTAGACGCGCTGGCCGACGGTGGTGGCGACAAAGACATAGTCGTTGATGATCGTCAGGCCACTGGGTGAGGCCTGACTGGTCGGCCAGGTCTTCTTGGGCGCGATGTAGCCGGAGCAACTGCCGCTCGTGCCCTCACAGTTGGGCCAGCCGTAGTTGCCGCCCTTCTGGATGAGGTTGACCTCGTCCATATTGCTGTTGCCGAACTCCGCCTGCCAGAGCCGGCCCTGGGAGTCGAAGTCGAGACCCTGCGGGTTGCGGTGGCCGATGCTCCAGACGGCGTTGCCGAACGGGTTGTCCGACGGAATGGTGCCGTCCGCGTTGATGCGCAGGATCTTGCCGTTGAGCGAGTTCTTGTCCTGCGCCCGGCTGCCGCTCTGCGCGTCGCCCATGGAGGCGTACAGCTTGCCGTCGGGGCCGAAGCGCAGTCGGCCGCCGTTGTGGAAGCGGCTCTTCTCCATGCCCTGGAGCAGGATCTTGTAGTCGCTCAGCGCGTTGTTCTCGTACTTCATCCGCACGATGCGGTTGCCCTCGGCTGCGGTGTGGGTGAAGTAGACGTAGTGGTCGGTGTTGAAGCTGGGACTGATCTCGATTCCCAGCAGACCGCCCTCGCCGCCCGTGGTCACGGCATTGGGAACCTTGCCGATCAGCGTCTTCTGGCCGGACTTGGTCAGCTTGTAGACGTTGAAGGTGTTCCGCTCGGTGTAGACGCCGGAGCCGTCGGGCAGGAATCCCACGCCCCAAGCGACATCCACGCCGCTCGCGA
The DNA here is from genome assembly GCF_042888805.1 of Streptomyces sp. NPDC002730. Taxonomy (NCBI): domain Bacteria; kingdom Bacillati; phylum Actinomycetota; class Actinomycetes; order Kitasatosporales; family Streptomycetaceae; genus Streptomyces; species Streptomyces sp. NPDC002730. The sequence continues at coordinate 167,973 of NZ_JBIAQG010000013.1, read as the reverse complement.
GGGTGGAGACCGTGCCCGGGTCGGGGACGCCGCCGGGCTGGCTGCCGCCGGTGGTGACGGTGATCTCCGGGCTGAACTCCGACTTGTTGCCCTTCAGGTCGAAGGCCCTGACCTTGAACCTGTACGCGGTGTTGGCCTTCAGGCCCGCGATGGTCGTCGAGGTGGAGTCGGAGGTTCCGGCGGCCGCGCCGTCGCGGTAGATGTCGTACCCGGTGACCTTCACATTGTCCGTGGAGGCGTTCCAGGCGAGGTCGACACTGGTCGCGGTCTTGCCGGGGGAGCGCAGATTGCCCGGAATGCTCGGCGCCTCGTTGTCCGGCGGTGCGGGCAGCGTCGCGATGGTGACGGCGTTGCTCGCGGCCGAGACATTGGCGGCGGCGTCACGAGCGAAGACGGTCCAGTCGTACGACGTCTCGGGGTTGAGGTTCTCCACCGTGGCGGCGAGGGTGCCGCCGTCGACCTGCTTCATCAGCTGGCCGTGCTGGTAGATGTCGTAGCCGACGACCTTGACGTTGTCGGTGGACGCGTCCCAGGCCAGCGAGACGGTGCTCGCCGTCGGCTCCTTGTCCTTGCGCAGGTTCGTGGGCGGGGTCGGCTTCTCCGTATCGGCCGGCCCGCTCGCGGTGACGGTGAGCTTGTCCAGGTTGGGGCCGTCGCCCGCGACCGTGGTGGCGCGGATCTTGTTGCTGCCCGCCTTGAGTGCCGCGTTGGCGGTGGCGGTCTTCCAGGTGGTCCAGGCTCCGGTGCCGGGGAACGCGAGGTCGTCGGCGACGCTGGTGCCGTTCACGGTGATGTCCAGCGGACGGCTTGCGGCGGTGCCGTTGGCGTAGCGGAAGTCCAGTTTGGCGTTGGCCGCCTGCGCGGAGTCGACGGTGAACTCCACGTACGCGCCTGTCACGGCGTTGTAGTTGACGAAACCAGTGCCGGAGTGACCGGCGTGGTTGGACTCGACGACGCCCTGGGAGATCGCCCCGGCTTCTGCCTCGTAGTCCGTGCCGGCCTGTCCGTCAGCGGGGGTGACGTCGATGAAGTCCAGGTTGGGGCCACCCTCGGCGGCTGCGGCGGTGGCACGAACGGTGTTGGCGCCGGCCTTGAGTGCGACCGTGGTGGTCACAGTGGACCAGGTGGTCCAGGCGCCGGTGGGCTGGAAGGCCTGGTGGGGGGCGGCGACGGCTCCGTTCACGGAGATGTCCAGCGGGCGGTTGCCGGTGGTGCCGTTGGCGAAGCCGAGCGCCAGGGTGGCGTTGCCCGCCGCCGGGGCGTCCACGGTGAACTCCACATAGCCACCGGCGACATTGGTGTAGTTGACGAAACCGGTGCCGGAGAAGCCGGTGTGGTTGGACTCGGCCACGCCCTGCGAGATCCTCGCCGTTTCGGCTTCGTACCGGACGGGCGCGGCCTTGACGGCCGCCGCCCCGGGGGCGGTGGGCTGGGCATTGCTCAAGGTCGGCAGGGCCACGGTTAACGCTGCTGTGGCCGCGGCCACGAGAGCTCCGATCGCTCTGCGCGACCGGCGGGGGGTTGGTGCCACGGATCCCTCCCACTTTCGTTGGGGACGACGGGATGGAGGAGGTACACGATGTGCGGTGCGTGTGCGTGACGTTCAGATGGTTAGGAAACGTTCCTAACCGTGGACAGACCACACCCGTCGACGCGTCCACGTCAAGAGAGTTGCAGGGGAATACCAAAGACGAGTGAGGCCCCGCACTCGCCGGAAGCCGGCGGGCACGGGGCCCCACACACCACTTGAACAGGCACTTCAGCCCGGACGAGCTCCACCGAGGCGCGGCCGGGCTCCGTCAAGTCCTGAACGTGCAGTCAGTCCTGGACCAGGAGCCGGTCCTGAACGAGCAGTCAGCCCCGGGCCAGAAGTCAGCCCCGAACGAGCGAGCACTCGGTCCCGGACAAGGAGTCAGTCCTGAACGAGCTCCACCTGGATCTCGACCTCGACCGGAGCGTCCAGCGGCAGCACCGCGACACCCACCGCGCTGCGCGCGTGCACACCCTTGTCGCCGAGCACCTCGCCCAGCAGCTCGCTCGCGCCGTTGAGCACGCCGGGCTGGCCGGTGAAGTCCGCGGCCGACGCGACAAAGCCGACGACCTTCACCACTCGCGCGATCCGGTCCAGATCGCCCACGACCGACTTCACGGCCGCCAGTGCGTTCAGCGCACAGGTCCGCGCCAGCTCCTTGGCCTCCTCGGCGGTGACCTCGCCACCCACCTTGCCGGTGACCGGAAGCTTGCCCTCCACCATCGGGAGCTGGCCGGCGGTGTAGACGTACACACCGGACACCACGGCCGGCTGGTACGCGGCCAGCGGCGGCACGACATCCGGCAGCGTCAGCCCGAGTTCGGCGAGCTTCCTGTCGACAACGCCACTCATGCCTTCTCCCGCTTCAGATAGGCCACCAGCTGCTCGGGGTTGTTCGGCCCGGGAACGACCTGGACGAGCTCCCAGCCGTCCTCGCCCCAGGTGTCCAGAATCTGCTTGGTCGCGTGCACGAGAAGGGGCACGGTCGCGTATTCCCACTTGGTCATGGAGCCGACTGTAGTCGCACCGACGGGCAGCCTCGTGCGTAGCCCGCTGCCCGACTGGTTAGGCTCGAATACGTGAGCAGGCTCCAGGTCGTCAGCGGCAAGGGCGGTACCGGTAAGACAACGGTCGCCGCCGCCCTCGCGCTCGCCCTCGCGACCGAGGGAAAGCGGACTCTCCTCGTCGAGGTCGAGGGGAGACAAGGCATCGCACAGCTCTTCGAGACAGAGGCGCTGCCGTACGAGGAGCGGAAAATCGCCGTCTCCTCCGGCGGTGGCGAGGTGTTCGCGCTGGCCATCGACGCCGAGCGGGCGCTCCTCGACTACCTCCACATGTTCTACAAACTGGGCTCGGCCGGACGCGCGCTGCAGAAGCTCGGCGCGATCGACTTCGCGACCACGGTCGCGCCGGGTGTACGGGACGTACTGCTGACCGGCAAGGCCTGCGAAGCCGTACGCCGCAAGACGAAGCAGGGCAACTACGCGTACGACTACGTGGTGATGGACGCACCGCCCACCGGCCGCATCACCCGCTTCCTGAACGTCAACGACGAGGTGGCGGGGCTGGCCAAGTTCGGCCCGATACACAATCAGGCCCAGGCCGTGATGCGCGTCCTCAAGTCACCGGAGACGGCCGTCCATCTGGTGACGCTGCTGGAGGAGATGCCGGTCCAGGAGACCGCGGACGGTGTCGCCGAACTTCGGGCCGCCAAGCTCCCGGTCGGCAAGGTGATCGTGAACATGGTGCGGCCGCACATCCTCGACGAGGAGGCGGTGCGCAACGCCGCCGGCGACCGGCGCGCGGACATCGCCAAGACGCTCACGACGGCCGGCGTCAGCGGCTCCGCGAAGCTCGTCACGCCGCTCCTGGAGCAGGCCAGGGACCATGCCCAGCGCGTCGAGCTGGAGCGCGAGCAGCGTGCCGCGCTGGATGGCCTGGAGCTGCCGTCGTACGAACTCCCCCTGCTGAGCGAGGGAGTCCACCTGGCCGGGCTCTACCAACTGGCGAAGGAACTGCGGAAGCAAGAGGCTGCCTCATGACCCTGGACGCGTCGGCCCCGCTCGAGATCGACCCGCTCATCGACAATCCGGCCACCCGCATCATCGTGTGCTGCGGCGCCGGCGGCGTCGGCAAGACGACGACCGCGGCGGCTCTCGGCCTACGGGCGGCCGAGCGCGGTCGCAAGGTGGTCGTCCTGACCATCGACCCGGCCCGCAGGCTCGCCCAGTCCATGGGCATCGACTCCCTCGACAACACCCCGCGCAGGGTCAAGGGCGTCGAGGGCGAGGGTGAACTGCACGCCATGATGCTGGACATGAAGCGGACCTTCGACGAGATCGTCGAGGCGCACGCGGACGGCGAGCGGTCCCGCGCGATCCTGGAGAACCCCTTCTACCAGTCCCTGTCGGCCGGTTTCGCGGGCACGCAGGAGTACATGGCGATGGAGAAGCTGGGGCAGCTGCGCGCCCGCGACGAGTGGGATCTGATCGTCGTCGACACCCCGCCGTCGCGCTCGGCGCTGGACTTCCTGGACGCGCCCAAGCGTCTCGGATCGTTCCTGGACGGCAAGTTCATCAAGCTGCTGATGGCTCCGGCGAAGATGGGCGGCCGGGCCGGGATGAAGTTCCTGAATGTCGGCATGTCGATGATGACGGGGACGCTGGGCAAGCTGCTGGGCGGTCAACTCCTGCGCGACGTACAGACCTTCGTGGCCGCGATGGACACCATGTTCGGCGGCTTCCGCACCCGCGCGGACGCGACCTACCGGCTGCTGCAGGCTCCCGGCACGGCGTTCCTGGTGGTCGCGGCACCCGAGCGGGACGCGCTGCGCGAGGCGGCGTACTTCGTGGAGCGGCTGGGGGCGGAGGAGATGCCGCTCGCCGGTCTGGTGCTCAATCGGGTCCACGGAAGCGGCGCCGCCCGGCTGTCTGCCGAGCGGGCACTTGCCGCCGCAGAAAATCTTGACGAGGGCGGCATTGTGGATCAGGAGTCCGGGAAGACTGGTGTTCGTGACGCCACGGGCGCCTCTCCCGAATCCCCGCCCGTGCAGCACACCCCCGTGGAGCCCAGCCCCGTGCAGCACACCCCCGTGGAGCCCAGCCCCGAGGACCATGAAACCCATGAAGCCCATGCCTATGACGGTCAAGGGCAGCACACCACAGAGCAGCTGACCGCAGGACTGCTGCGCCTGCACGCCGAACGGATGCAGGTGCTCGCGCGTGAACAGCGCACGCGCGACCGCTTCACCGCGCTCCACCCCGAAGTGGCGGTGGCCCAAGTGGCCGCTCTGCCCGGCGACGTACATGATCTCGCGGGGCTTCGGGCCATCGGTGACCGACTCGCGACCGGTGGTCGTACCCCGGCCGGAGCTGCGTAACGCTCGTACGAGCTATAGCGGGTGGCTACCCCACCGCCGCATATGTCTCGTATGTCTCGTCGTCGTCGAGACCCACGGGCAGTATGCCCGCGCTGCGCTCGTATTCCGTACGCGCGGTCTCGAGCAGTCTGCGCCAGGAGGTGACCGTGGGACGCCTGCGCAACAATGCGCGCCGCTCCCGCTCGGTCATCCCCCCCCACACGCCGAACTCGACGCGGTTGTCGAGCGCGTCGGCCAGGCATTCGGTCCGCACCGGGCATCCGGTGCACACCGCCTTGGCCCTGTTCTGCGCTGCCCCTTGTACGAACAGTTCATCCGGATCGGTAGTGCGGCAGGCTGCCTGCGCACTCCAGTCGGTTACCCAGCCCATGCCGGCGCCGTCCTCTCCCGAATCGAGGCTCCCCCACGGCGGCAGCGGCATATTCACCGCTACCAGTTGAGGACGTTACGGAAGGTGGGCACAGCGCAACACCCCCTTCGGGCCCAATCTTGAATGGCCCGAACGGGCTATGCGTACGCGGCAGATCACCCAGGGGAGTGAGCCGAGGGCATACGTAACTATTCCGGCAAACCGGGACAGTTCAGTTGAGTCACAACGGACTTCGGATGACGCATGAGGCGGATTCGGACAGGGGCCTGCCTCATATGGATACAGCCGAAGTTCGGGGAGGCCTTGATACGAAACCGCACTGCTGTGACAGTTGTGAGCAGCTTAGGCCAAGGCATATACGCGTGTCCGGCGAATGAGAACGTAGGCTGCCCCCATGCCAAAGAACCGCCCGGGCGGAGGTCTGACCGGGACCCAGCAGGCCGCCAAGTTCCTCGGTGTCAGCGTCCTCTCCGGAGCGGTGCTGGCAGGCATCGCCCTGCCCGCAGCCGGTGCGCTGGGACTCGCGGCCAAGGGAACGGTCCAGGGATTCGACGAGATCCCCGCCAATCTCAAGACTCCGCCGCTGAGTCAGCGCACCACCATCCTCGACTCCAAGGGCGGCCAGATCGCCACGGTCTACTCGCGTGACCGCACGGTCGTCCCGCTCAAGGACATCTCGCCGTACATGCAGAAGGCGATCGTCGCGATCGAGGACTCGCGCTTCTACGAGCACGGGGCGGTCGACCTCAAGGGTGTACTGCGCGCGCTCAACCGCAACGCCCAGTCGGGCGGGGTCTCCCAGGGCGCGTCCACCCTCACTCAGCAGTATGTGAAGAACGTCTTCGTCGAGGAGGCCGGCGACAACGCCGACAAGGTCGCCCAGGCCACTCAGCAGACGCTCGGCCGGAAGATCCAGGAACTCAAGTACGCGATCCAGGTCGAGGAAGAGCTCGGGAAGAAGAAGATCCTCGAGAACTACCTCAACATCACCTTCTTCGGCGAGCAGGCGTACGGCATTGAGGCGGCGTCCCAGCGCTACTTCTCCAAGTCGGCCAAGAACCTGAAGTTGGAGGAGGCGGCGATGCTCGCCGGCGTCGTCCAGTCGCCGAGCCGCTACGACCCGGTCAATGACACACAGGAGGCGACCAAGCGTCGCAACACCGTGCTGCAGCGCATGGCCCAGGTCCGCGACATCTCGCAGGCGGAGGCGGACCGGGCGAAAGCCACCCCGATCACCCTGAAGATCAGCAAGCCGAAGAACGGCTGCATCACGGCCGTCAACGGCGCGGGCTTCTTCTGCGACTACGTACGCGAGGTGTTCCTCTCCGACCCGGTCTTCGGGAAGAACAAGGCGGACCGGGCCAAGCTCTGGAACCGGGGCGGCCTGACGGTCAAGACGACGCTCGACCCGCAGGCACAGAAGTCGGCACAGGAGTCGATCAAGAAGCACGTCTACCAGACGGACAGCGTCGCCACCGCGGTGACGATGGTCCAGCCGGGCAGCGGCAAGATCATGGCCATGGGCCAGTCCCGGCCGTACGGCTTCGGCAAGACCGAGACCCAGATCAACTACTCGGTCAACAAGCAGCTGGGCGGCTCGAACTACGGCTTCCCGACGGGTTCGACGTTCAAGCCCTTCGTGGCCGCGGCCGCCATAGAGCAGGGCAAGCCGCCGACACAGGTCTACCCGGCGCCGTACAAGATGCCGTATCCGGCGGTGCAGACCTGCAGCGGAAAGCCGTGGGTCAACACGGGGAACGACCAAGTGCCGAACGAGAACAAGTCGGAGGTCGGCCCGTACGCGCTCAAGGAGGCGATGGCGAAGTCGGTCAACACGTACTTCGTGCAGATGATCGCCGACATCGGCATGTGCCCGGTCATGGAGATGACGAGCAAGATGGGCGTCGTGCAGGGCAACGGCGAAAAGCTGCCCGAGGTGCCCGCGATCTCCCTGGGATCCAAGGGCTTGTCGCCGCTGACCATGGCCACCGCGTACGCGACATTCGCCAACCGCGGCACGTACTGCACCCCGACCGCCATCGAGTCCATCGCGACGGCCGACGGCAAGAGCCTGCAGGTACCGAAGAGTACCTGCGACAAGATCATGTCCGAGCGCACGGCCGACACGATAAACACGCTGCTGCGCGGAGTGATCGACTCCGGTACGGGTCAGCAGGCCGGTCTGCAGAGCCGCGACAACGCGGGCAAGACCGGAACCACGGACGCGCGGAGGAACGCCTGGTTCGTCGGCTACACCCCGAACCTCTCCGGCGCGGTATGGGTCGGCAGCCCCACGCAGCAGGTGAAGATGGAGAACATCACCATCGGCGGCGTGTGGCAGCAGAAGGTCTTCGGCGGTCAGGTCCCCGGACCGATCTGGCGGGACGCGATGACCGGGGCGCTGGACGGGCAGGCCGCTCCGCCGTTCGTCACCGTGCCGATCCCGGATCCGCCGAAGGAAGACAAGGGCAAGGGCAAGCCGGGCGGCGGCAAGCCCGGTGACAACCGCGGCCAGGGCAACGGCGGGCAGCAGCCGTGGCCCGGGATCTCGCTCCCGCCGGGTGTGATCGGCGGGAACGATCGCGGCCAGGGGAACGGCGGCGTGAACGGCGGCTGGCCGTAGCCGGTGGATGTGAAGAGGGGCCCTGGTCGAATGCGACCGGGGCCCCTCTTTCGCGTTATGTACGCGACCACGTACTCGGATCACTTGCGCGATCGGGTACGCGATACATACGCAATCAGTACGTGCGTAAGCTCGCTCAGCCCGCGAGGAGCTGCTTCACGGCCGCGGCCACCCGACCACCCTCGGCGCGACCCGCCACCTTCGGGTTCACGATCTTCATGACGGCGCCCATGGCACGCGGCCCCTCGGCACCTGCGGCCTTCGCCTCCTCGACGGCCTGCGCGACGATCGTGCGCAGCTCGTCGTCGGTCAGCTGCTTCGGCAGGTACGCGTCCAGCAGCACACCCTCCGCCTGCTCCCGCTCGGCCGACTCGGTCCGTCCGCCCTGGGCAAAGGCCTCGGCGGCCTCACGGCGCTTCTTCGCCTCCTTGGCGATCACCTTCTGCACCTCGTCGTCGGAGAGCTCGCGCGCCGTCTTGCCCGCGACCTCCTCCTTGGTGATCGCGGCGAGGGTCAGCCGGAGCGTGGAGGAGCGCAGTTCGTCGCGCGCCCTGATCGCCTCGGTGAGGTCTTCCTTCAGCTTGGACTTGAGCGTGGTCATGTCGTCCAGTGTGTCAGGTGCGGCGATGTGCACGCCCGCGCATTTCGTGGCGGCGGGCCGCCTGACCCGGCATCCGTAATGCGGCCGACACACGGCCGCCGCTCGACGGCGATGCCGACGTCGCCTCCCGGCCATCGCCCGTTGACAGTCTGCCCACGTGCTGGCCATCCGTGTCCCCGTCGTCGACACCCGCCGCTGCCAACTGCTGGGGCTGGTGGGCTCGGCAGCCCTTGCCGCGGGTGGCGCGACCGCCGGAGCGCTGCCCGTACGGGAGGCTCTCGCGCCGGGGTCCGGCCGGGCGGCGGTCGGCCTGGCCGGCGCGTACTTCGGGCTCGTACTGCTGGTCGCGGCCTGGGTTCTGCTGGGGCGCTCGATACGCGGTCCTGAACCACCGGGCCGCCGCACGCTGCTGCTCACGCTCGGGCTGTGGGCGGCACCGCTGATCGTGGCGCCACCGCTGTTCAGCCGGGACGTGTACAGCTATCTCGCCCAGGGCGCGATGGTCGACGCCCGGATCGATGTGTACGCGTACGGCCCCTCCCGGCTCGGCGGACCGCTGACCGACGAGGTGGCACCGCTGTGGCAGCACACCCCGACCCCGTACGGCCCGGTCTTTCTCGCCTGCGCCAAGGGGATAGCCGACTTCTCCCGTACCGAGGTGTCCACCGGCGTGTTCGGCATGCGGCTGGTCGCGCTGCTCGGGGTCGCCGCGATGGTCGTCTGCCTGCCCGCGCTGGCCCGGCACTGCGGGGCGGAGCCGGCCGCCGCGCTCTGGCTCGGGGCGCTCAACCCGCTGGTGCTGCTGCATCTCGTCGGCGGAGCCCACAACGACGCGATCATGCTCGGCCTGCTGGGCGCCGGTCTGGTCGCCGCGTTGGGCCGCTGGCCGATACTCGCCGCCGTACTGGTCACCCTCGCGGCCCTGGTGAAGGCGCCCGCCGCGCTGGGGCTGCTGGCCGTGGTCCTGCTCTGGGGCCGGCATCTCGGCGGCCGGGCGCGGCGGCTGAAGGCGGCGCTTGCGGTGCTCGGCGTGGCAGCGGCCACCACAGCGGCGGCGACCGCGCTGGCCGGCACGGGCTACGGGTGGATTGCCGCCCTGGACACCCCGGTATCGCCGCAGAACTGGTCGCTCACCTCGTCACTGGGCCGGATGACCAGCGCCCTGCTGGAGAACGCCGGCAGCGGACTGGCTCAATTCGCCGTGCCCGCCTGGCACTTGCTGGGACTTGCCGCCACCGCCACCGCCGTACTGATCGCCTGGCGGCGCCATCTGCCGCGCCCGGTCTACGCACTCGGGCTGAGCCTGACGGCGGTGGCCGTACTCGGACCCGCGATCCGGCCCTGGTACGTGTTGTGGGGGCTGTTCCTGATAGCCGCCGCCGGGCCCGACCGGCCGATGCGCCGGGCGGTCGCCATTGCAAGCGCGGTACTGGCCCTGGCCGTACTGCCCAGTGGATTCGCGCCGGACAGGGCGCAGCTCGCGCTGGCGACCGGCGGCGGGGTGCTGGCGGTGCTGACGATGTTGTGTGCGTACCGGATCACGGGACGTACCGCCGCCGGGGCCGGGCCTGTGGGGAGTACGGCATGACGTGGCCGCCGAGCACACGCGGACGGCTGCTGCTGGTGGTGGGGCTGGCGGCCGCCGTCGGACTCTTCCTCGCGACGGTCCCGCTGCACCGGGACTGGTTCGATCTCGGCGTCTACTACGGAGCCGTCGACAGCTGGCGCCATGGCGGGCGGATCTACGACTATCTGGTGCCGGGGACGCACTACGGCTTCACCTATCCGCCCTTCGCAGCGGTGTGCATGCTGCCGATGACGCTGGTCGACTGGCCGAGCGCGGTGGCGATCAGCGTGCTGCTCAATGTCGCCGCGGCTGCCGCCATCCTGTACTGGTCGGCCGGGGCCGTCGTCCGCCGGCAGGGCTGGAGTCGCTGGTTCGCCTTCGCTGTCGCGGGCTGTCTGTTCGCGCTGCTGGAACCGGTCCGCGACACGTTCAGTTTTGGGCAGGTCAATCTGCTGCTGCTGGCGCTGGTGCTCTCGGATGCCTGGCTGCTGTCGGTGGCCCGAGATCGATTCACGGGCCTCGGCGGACTCGCGGGCCACGGCGAAGGCGGGCGATTCACGGGGCAGGGCGAAGGGGGCCGATTCACGGGCCTCGGCAGGCTGGCGGGCGTCGGTATCGGCCTCGCCGCCGCGATCAAGCTCACTCCGGCCGTCTTCATCGGCTATCTGCTGATCACCCGGCGCTGGCGGGCCGCCGGCACCGCGGCAGCTGTCGCGAGCGGCGCCACACTGCTCGCCGTGTGGGCGGCGCCCGGCGCGTCGCGGGTGTACTGGACCGAGGCCATGTGGGACACGGACCGCGTCGGTTCGCTGGCCTATGTCTCCAACCAGTCCTGGCAGGGAGTCCTGGCGCGGCTCTCGGAACCGGCCGCCCCCAGCCGTGCGGTGTGGGCGCTCGGCGTGATGGTGCTCCTGTGCGTCTGGGCATGGCGGGCGCACCAGGCTGCCGCGGCCGGCGACGAGCAGTCGGGCTTCGCGCTGACCGGTCTCATCGCCTGCCTCATCAGCCCGGTCACCTGGGTGCACCACCTGGTCTGGCTGCTTCCGGCTCTCGCCGTACTGATCAACGCCGGACTCCGCGCGGAGCCGGGCGACCCGAGGCGACGCCGGCTGCTGACTTGGGCCGTCGCGATCTACGTCGTGCTGTGCAGCAGCGTCGTATGGCTGTGGAGCTGGGACGCCACGGGTGTCGACGGCTTCCTGGGCAGCAACACGTACGTCTGGATCTCGCTCGGCCTGCTGCTCGCCCTCCCCGTACGGGAAGTCGCGACGGAAGCGGCCGCCCGCCAATCCCTTCCCCTCGAGGGGTCTGCGACGATGGGCGCATGCGCGCACGCTTCGGAGTACCCCTTGGAATCACGGCAGTCGGCGCGGCCGGCCTCGCCTACGCCGCCGGCTTCGAGGCCCGCTCCTTCCGGCTCCGACGGCTGACGGTGCCGGTGCTGCCGCGGGGAATGCGGCCGCTGCGCGTACTCCAGCTCTCCGACATCCACATGGTGAGCGGCCAGCGCAAGAAGCGCGCCTGGCTGCAGTCCCTCGCAGGCCTGCGCCCGGACTTCATCGTCAACACCGGCGACAACCTCTCCGACCCGGACGGCGTGCCTGAGGTCGTGGACGCGCTCGGCCCGCTGATGGAGTTCCCGGGCGTCTATGTCTTCGGCTCCAACGACTACTACGGCCCCAAGCTCCGTAACCCCGCCCGCTACCTCTTGGAGAAGGCCCAGGGCCGCCACGGCCTGAACGGCAACGCACCGGCCGTCGGCGCGGTCCACAACCCGTGGGAGAACCTGCGCGACGCGTTCGACGCGGCGGGCTGGGTGGGCCTGAGCAACACCCGCGGCCGACTGAAGCTGGACGGCTACGAGCTGGCTTTCACCGGCCTCGACGACCCGCACATCAAGCGGGACCGCTACGAGGAGGTCGCGGGCGGCCCGGAGACGGGCGCCGATCTGTCGCTGGCCGTGGTCCACGCCCCGTATCTGCGCACGCTCGACGCTTTCACGGCCGACGGCTACCCCCTGATCCTGGCGGGCCACACGCACGGCGGGCAGCTGTGCATCCCCTTCTACGGGGCGCTGGTCACCAACTGCGACCTCGACACGGACCGGGTGAAGGGCCTCTCCACGCACCGGGCCGACGGAAAGGTCTCGTACCTGCATGTCTCGGCGGGCTGCGGCACCAACCGCTACACGCCGGTGCGGTTCGCGTGCCCACCGGAGGCGACGCTGCTGACGCTGACGGCGCGGGACTGAGGGGGCGGGTCAGCGGCGCTGGTGGGGGCATCGTCGTCGACGTCCGCGGGGCGTCGACGAGGGCGCGAAAACCGGATTTCGCCTCCAGGCGCGGGTGGGCTAAAGTAATCGATGTCGCCGGGACACCGGCGACATCGGGGTGTAGCGCAGCTTGGCAGCGCGCTTCGTTCGGGACGAAGAGGTCGTGGGTTCAAATCCCGCCACCCCGACAGCTGAAACACCAGGTCAGGGCCGGTGCTGAGAGATCAGCACCGGCCCTGATTTGCGTTGCGGGCCCATTTTGGGAGCCATTTGGGAGCCGACTTCGGGGAGGGGCTCCCCGGCGGCTCCCAGCAAGAGGTGTTCCGCCTCGAGTACACCTTGCGCTCCGCAAGAGTCACCCCACGGCTTGTGCCGAGGAGAGAACAGACGGTACGACGATCGACATGCACCGATGGTCTCCGTTAAATGACCGGCAGCTCGCTCTCCTCACCCGCATCGGAGGCGGAGCCGACCGCGTCACGTCGGACAGCCCCGAGTTCGCTCTCACCGCCCGCGCGCTCAAGGAGCGGCGCCTGATCACCATGCCCAAGCAGGATGGGAAGTGGCAGGCGGAGATCACTGACGCGGGGCGCTTCTACCTGGAACACGGCCATCACCCGGACCGGCCGGAACCAGCTCAGCGCAGGCAGCGGTCAACGGACTCCGGCCAACGGACACGACCGGCCCCTCCCCCGCAGAAGCAAGTCACAGCCCCGTCCCCGACGAGGCCGGCGCCGCAGCGCGCCGCCAAGCCCCCACAGCCGTCGCCGGCGGAAATCGGAGCCGCCTTGATCGCGGAGGTACAGCAGGCTGGGCGGTTCCTCCGGATCCCCAACCCCAGCGACCAGGAGCGAGCCCGCTACCGCAGGGCGTTCGACGCGGCCCGGCAGTGTGCCCCCGAGGGATACAGCCTGAAGTACAGCGGGCGGGCGAAGGGGGACTTCTTCCTCGGCCTGCTCCGGGTGACCGGCGAAGACGAGACCGAGTGGAACCGTATCCGGCTGGCGCGCAGCCGTGTGATCACCGATGTCGAGGACGTGATCGCCGCAGTCGGCGCGGACCACAGCGCCTTCGAGATCTCGGAGGAGGTCCTCCCCCGGGTGCTCTCGCTGCTCCGGCTCCTCGCCGAGGAAGCCCTCGCACGCCACGGCGAGATCGCGGTGTCGAAGAAGCGCAGGCAGCCGAGGCCGCTGCTCACCGTCCACGGCAGGACGTACGAGGTCGGCTTCCGCGAACGGCAGAAGCCGGTCCGGTACGTCCCCAAGCAGCCGGGCCGTCGTACGTACGACTGGCAGCGTGTCACCCCAGCCCAGAAGTTCGAGCCGTCCGGCGAACTGGAGTTGCTGGTCAGCCAGCAATCGGGCTACAGCTACGGCTGGAAGAAGGAATGGGCTGACACAGCCAAGAAGCCGTTGGAGGAGCAGATCGGTTCTGTCTTCCGGGCGTTGAAGGCTCGCGCCGAGGAGCAGGAGCGGGCTCGGCTGGAACGTGAGGCGGAGCAGCAGCGCCTGCGAGAGGAGCGGGAGCGGCAGGAAGCAGAGCGTCGGCGCCTAGAAGCTGAGCGGGAGGAACGCGAGCGGCGCGAGTGGGAGGCCGCCGTCAGCGTGGCTTCGATCAAGGCGGTTCACGCAGTACGGGCCGAGCACTTCGGTACGGCCCTTGAGCGGTGGCAGGCGGCAGGGGAGATCCGGACGTTCTGTGCCGCTCTGGATGAAGCCGCCGCGGCGTCGGAAGACAGCCTCGAAGCCGAGAGGCTGCCAGAGTGGTCGGCTTGGGGGAAGACGGAGGCCGACCGGCTCGACCCCACCCTCAGCGGTAAGGGCTTGGCTTCTCTCAACTTCTATGCGGAGCCGACGGGAGATCAACTGCGGCCGTTCCTCGACGGCTGGCACCCACACCGGCCGGAGAAGGAGGAGAAGCCCGCTACTCAGCCGGCACCGGCCAAGGTGGATCCAGATCCGTGGCGCGGTCTCATCGACGCACGTCAGGATCAAGGCTGGCGATATGGACGCCAAGGTCGCGCTCAATGGTGGAGGCGATGACGCCGTGACCGCGGTCGCGTAGGGCCTTGACCGCCTTCTCGACCAGCTCTCCGAGCCGGATGACCTCGGCGCGTAGGGCAACCAACTCGTCGTAGCGGTCGGCCTTGTCCTGGCCGCACCACGCCCGGACGGTTCGCAGGACGGCCGCCTCCGCGTCCAACTTGCGCTCGTCGCGCCGGCTGTAGGAGTACCAGGAGGGCTGCGCACGCTCCTGCTCGATGTCCTGCTGCTTGCGGTCCACCTCCGGAAGGATCTCGTCGGCGATGCGTCCGGCCACGTGGCGGGCGATGCGCTCGGTGACCGGCCACCCGGCCAGGCACATGCCGTGGCGGTTCTCGAACACCATGGTGTCGCCGCAGAGTTCGGCGGCGTCCATGCCGATGAGCGGTGCAGTCTCGTCGAGGCGGCTCAGCTCCAGAACGCCTGCGTCCGCCACCGTTCGGCGCAGGCGCAGCCTGTTCTTTGGGCGAACGAATCCGAGGATCATGCGGGCGGCCTCAAAATCCGTGCTGCCCCGGACGTGGCGAGAGGACTCCACCAGTGCCAACTCCGCCGCGTCGTCCGCGCGGAACGTATCGACATCCGCCCACGGCGCTACGAGAGAGCCGGAATTGACCCACTCCTGCAGGCCGCCGGCATCGCCTTCGAGGAACCGCACGTGGATCCAGCCAGACCTGCCAGGGCCGCCCACTCGAACGACCTCCACCTGGCGCACCGCGCTACCCAGATCCTTCGGCCTCGCGCGGTACGCCCAGTGCTCGCCAATCTCCATGTGCCTATTGAGCCAGGTCTGTTGGACCCATCACTGGGCGTTTGCCATAACTACAGGCGCAAGCTCCTCATCACCAAGTTGACGCCGCTCTGCGAAGCATCGCGCGAAATAGCTTCCCTGCAGGGACGCAAGGAGGCACAGCAGCACGTCCGGCCATCCGCGCTGTCCCTCGCAGTGTTTCTCACCGGACGACGCTCCCTCCACGTACGAGACTCAGTGGCTCGTCGATGAGTTCGCCGGTCGGGGACTTGGTCGCGTTCCACCTGGAACCCGTGGCCCTCCTCCAGAGAGACCCTCACACATAGTCACAGGATGGTCACGAGATGGAATATGCGGGTGATCAAGTGGCTGATCACCAAGAAAATGTCACTCTACGTTTGCCGGGGATATCCGGCGCCCTGTGTGCTGGGGAGCCTCAGTGGCGAGGGGGTGGGGAATGACTACTTACCGTTTCAATCCCCCGCCGGGTTGGCCTGTGCCACCCGCGGGATGGATGCCGCCGCCGGACTGGCGGCCCGACCCCTCGTGGCCCCCGATGCCGGCGGGATGGCAGCTGTGGGTTCCTGAGGCCGACTTCCGCCAGCGACGCCCTCGCTGTCAGCCCTGCCACGGGAGCCTCTGCGGTGCCGACCACGGCCGCTGCCGGGAGCACGACCGCAGTGCCGACGCCTCGAAAGGGAGGGCTGTTCGGGCGTCGGCGTTCGGATGCCGTGTCCGAGGCCGAAGAACTGCGGGCGTGGGTCGAAAGGACACAGGGGCTGGATGCCGCGCAGGTCGCCGGCCTCGTACGGCAGGTCGAAGCGGAGGCCGCTGCACTGCGTGAGCGGACGTCCGCCGAAGCCGCCGAGGAAGCCGAGGAGATCCTCAAGGACGCCCGTGAGACGGCGAAGGAGATTCTCGGCGATGCGCGCCGGACGGCGAAGGAGACCGAGCGGGTCCGCAAGGAGGCCGACCGGCACCGTAAGGACGTATTCGACGCCGAGCGGCGGCTTGCTGAACTGCAGGGCCGGATCGTCAACGCCGACGAGACCGCCATGCTGCAGGAGGCAGGGATCTATGCCTACCGGCATGCGCTGCACGACGCGATCGCCTACCGCAGCAGGCTCGACACACTGCAGAACGAGATCAAGGCGCTCGCCCGTGCGGGCCACGCCGTCCAGGCAGCCACGGACTGGACGGTCAACGGCTCTAAACGCGAGGGCCAGAAGATGGTCCGCGACTTCTCCAAGCTCATGCTGCGCGCCTACAACGCCGAAGCCGACTACGCCGTGCGGTCCATGCGGCCGCACCGGCTGAGCTCCCTCGTCGACCGGCTCTACAAGAGCCGCGAGACGATCGCAAGGCTCGGCGCCACCATGCACATCCGGATCACCGACGAGTACCACAACGCGCGCGTACAGGAGTTGGAACTCACCGCCGACTTCCTGCAGAAGAAGGAAGAGGAGAAGGAGGCCCAGCGCGAGGTACGCGCCCGGGAGCGTGAGGAGGCGGCGGTCCAGCGAGAACTCGACCGGCAGCGCGAGAAGCTGAACAAGGAACTCGGCCACTATCAGTCAGCACTTGAGCGCCTGCGCGAGCGCGGTGACGAGGCGGGTGTGGCGGAGATGGAGGCCAAACTGGCCGAGATCGAGAACGCTCTGCAGGACGTCGAGTCCCGCGCGGCGAACGTCCGCGCCGGCTATGTGTACGTCATCTCGAACATCGGCGCCTTCGGCGATCGTATGGTGAAGATCGGCATGACGCGTCGACTCGAACCTCTGGAACGTGTCTACGAGTTGAGTGGCGCGGCCGTGCCCTTCCGTTTCGATGTGCACGCGCTGATCTTCAGCAAGGACGCGGTCGGCCTGGAGACGGAACTCCACCGACAGTTCGCGTCACAGCGGGTCAACCAGGTCAACAGTCGAAAGGAGTTTTTCTACGCCACCCCGGCGGAGGTGCGCGATGCGCTGCAACGGTTCGCCGGACAGCATCTGATCGAGTTCACCGAGGAACCCCAGGCGCTGGAATGGCGGGCTGGCAGGCGCATGGGCGAAGCCGGTGCGCCTGCCGCAGGCGCAGGAGGAGTTGCCGCCCGGACAGCATGAGGTGCGACCAAGCATCACTACGATCACGGTCATGGACTGGCTGGAGCGGGCCGCGAAGCTGAGGCAGTGGAGCCGGGACGGGGTGCGGGCGCCGCACAAGCCGTTGCTGCTGCTGTACGCGCTGGGCCGCTTTCAGACGGATGCCGCGGACGAGTTGCCGTACAGCGCGGTGGAGGCGGATCTGAAGCAACTGCTGGTGGAGTACGGTCCACCGCGCGAAACCACACCCGCCTATCCCTTCCACCATCTGGTCAGCGACGGGGTGTGGGAAGTGCGGACCGAGCACGGCGCCGGCAGCCCAGGCACCGGGGTGCGGGCACTACGAGCCAGCCGAGCCACTGGGCGGCTGGCCCCGGACCTTCAGGTGGCGCTCCGGCGGGAACCGTCGCTGCTGGGCCGCATGGCCAGGGTGCTGCTAGATCTGCACTTCCCAGCGTCACTGCACCAGGACCTGTGTGGCGCTGTGGGCCTGGAACTGGAACTGGCGGAGACCGGCGCTCTGGCAGCGCCCGAGAGGCGGCAGCGGGACCGCCGGATGCGGGAGATGGTGCTGACCGCGTACGAGTACCAGTGCGCCTTTTGCGGCTACGACGGCATGATCGGCTCGGCGCCTGTCGGCCTGGAGGCCGCGCACGTGCGCTGGTGGGCGTTCGACGGCCCGGACGACGTCGACAACGGACTGTGCCTGTGCTCGCTGCACCACAAACTCTTCGACAAGGGCGTCCTCGGCATAGGCGACGGGCACCGCATCCTGGTCTCGCAGCAATTCATCGGCCGCAGTCAGGCTGCCCGCGAGCATGTCACCGCACTCGCGGGTCGTCCGCTCATAGGCCCTCAACCCGGCCTGCCGCCCATCTCGGCAGCCCACCGCTCCTGGCACACCAGCCAGGTCTTCCACGGCAGCCCACGCGCGGCCGCCGCCTGACCTGTGTTCAATGTGGGATTCCATGGACGGGGCGCACCAAGCATCCCTGATCGCTCCTCATGCTGCTTTCACCGCTGGCATGCGGCTCCCAGTCCGTCGCCTCAGGCAACGCTCGACCTCTCCGCCCGGTCGAAGTGCGGGAGGCGATCCACGCGTGGCCAGGGCCTCGACCATGTTCTGGTCGAGGCCCTCTCACCGCATCGTATGCACCCTCGTCTTCGGCTACTCCACCGCTTCACGGCGCGCTCGCAACAACGTGTCGAGGACACTCACCGGCGAGCGTGCGCTCATTGTCAAGCGGGCATCGAGCGCTGCCTCCCACTGCTCGGTTAGGCCAGCCATGAGGCGCTTGCGCATGCCAGGGGTGACGTGGGCGTAGCGCGCCGAGACCGAGCCGTCGATGTGGCCCATACGTTCGTCCATGAGCACCTTCTCGGTGCCGAGGTCCTCCATCACGGTCCGGGGGGTGTGGCGAAGGCCGTGGGGCGTGAGGCCCTTGGCGATCGGGAGCCAGCAGGCGTCGGCCCGGTCACTGGCGCCACGTCCTCTGGCCGGGACACCAGGCCACGGCTCGCCGAGCAGCGGGACGGGGCGGGCCTCCTGTGGTGCCTTCTTTGGGTACCAGCCGGAGACCGCCGGAGTGAACAGCCACGTCGCAAACCCGTTTCGACGCCAGTGGGCGGCGTGCTCCGCCACCACGCCGCCCCGCACGAAGCCAAGGTCCTCGATGGCCTGCTCCACCCTCATCCGCCTGGCTTCGGTGACGCGGTCAGGGTGGTTGAGGACGTTGGACACTGTGCCCGTGGAGACTTCGGCACGGCGTGCGACGTCGACGAGCTTCGCGCCCTGGTGGCCGCCGGTGCGGGCCGCGCCCTGTCCCCGGAAGACGTAGGTCTTGCCGTGACACGGGCAGGGTTTCGGCTTCGTACGGGCGACATGGTTGGCGACCAAGGCCGACAGCCAGTCCATCGCGTAGATGGTGCGGTAGCTGTCGTCCTTGGGCGGGCAGCGCACGAGCTCGCCGGTGTCGAGTTCGTACAGCTGCCACTCGACGCGGATGGAGCCGGGGCGCGCGAACTCCGGGAGAACCGACTGTTCTCCGCCAACGTCCGTGGCTTCGTCGGAGTCAAGGGCAAGAAGGGCGCTATCAACAGCGCGATCCGTAAAACCGTGCAGGAGCAGCCGGCAAATCTCTTCGTCCTGAACAACGGCGTTACTGCCCTCACCCAGGGAGTCGAGGTTGGTGAGCCCGGCCCCGACGGTCGGCGTGTCATCACGTTGCAGGGTCTGTCGATCGTCAATGGTGCACAAACGACCGGGGCCGTGAGCGACGAAACCCTCCGCAGACAGACCGAGGCCGGCCAGCTGCTGATCCGGTTCGTGGTGTGCGACGACCCTTCGCTCGTCAGCGAGGTGATCCGCACCACGAACCGTCAGCTCGCCACCCTGCCGGCGGACTTCCGCAGCAACGACCGTACCCAGCTGCGCCTCATCAAGGAGTTCCGGCAACTCGGCGACATCGCCTACGACGGCGGGCGCCGCACCGACCCCAGCGACATCGCGGTGGCGCCACCCGCGAACCGCGTCGTGGCGACGACGGCAGCCAAGGCTCTCGCAGCCTTCCACGGTGATCCCTACATCGCTTACAACGAGCCGGGCAGGATCTGGTCGGACGATGGGCTCTACGCCAGCCTCTTCGGCGACCACACCACGGCACGGCATGTGCTGTTCTGCTACGGGTTGCATCGCGCGGTGGAGCAGGCGAAGACCGAGTACGCCGTCAGATGCAGGAACGATCCAGACCTCAAGGGCAACCCGCGCAAGGTGCACGACTTCCTCCAGCGCCGCGGCGCTGTCCCCGTGGTCGTCGATGCCGTCGCCGCCTGCATGGACACCCTGCTCGGCCGCGGCACGCGCGATCCGTTCACTCTCGGGTTCTCCCGGCAGCCCACGCTCCCCAAAGTGATCAAGCACTGGCATCAGGCACTCAAACCCATAGTTCCGTTCCTCCCACACCTCGCACCCGCTCTCCAGCGTGGGGGCTCGAAAGGTGCCGGCGAGCACGACCGGGCAAAGGCGGTTGAGGACGCCCGCACGAACTTCGCCGGGGTGGTCGAATCCCTGAGCGATCAGGAGCACACGAAGACGGTATTTGACGTCTTCCGGCAGAACCTTGGCGAAAGGGCTGACTAGCCGCCGCTACCGCCCCGTCTCCCTAACCAAGGCTCCGCCACTTAGAGGATCCAGAGACCTTCGCGTGCTCTCCCCCGACAACGCCATGTTCGGCACCCACGAACTCATCACCCGGGTCACAGAAGACACAGGTGACGCCGGTAATTTGGGCGTCGTACTCGCGCTGCTCACTCCCGGGACCTGGGCCACCCGGGACGACGTCGCCGACGTACTGCGAGTCGATCCCTCCACCGTTATGCGCTATGCACGGCAGATCCAGTCCAGTGCCTCCGATCGCATCGTCAGCAACGCGGCTCAGCCCGATTCGCAGGCCCAGGCGCACGCCATGCGCAGGGAAAGCACACTCCTGCCACAGTCGGGGACACCGGATCCAGCCCGGAGAGTTACCGTCGAAGCTATGCGCGAAGCTCTGGGCACCGCTGCACCATCCCCACCGCGCCGCGCCTGGCTGGTCCGGGCCTCCGACACGGGCCCCTCTGACCTGCTACAGGACTGGCTGAACGAGGGGTACTGCGGCGTCGAGGCATCACGCTTGCGGGTGTTGGAGCCGGGTAGTGGCGAAGATGCCGTACGTCTCGCCGTCGAAGCCGATTACGCCCATCTCGCCCAAGTCGCCCTGAGAGACAAAAGCGCGGAGATCCACCTCTTCCTGAACCGGATGCGTGAGGGTGACCTGGTACTGACCCCTGCCAGAGAGGGTGATCAGCTGTATCTGGGGGAGGTCACGTCGGGCCCGCACTTCACATCGGACCGGACGGTGGCCCTGACCCGTAGTGTGCGCTGGCTCAATACCGCGGCCCCTATCGATCCCTTCGAGGACGACATACCGGACGGCCTCAACGGCAAGCTCGGCGTCCAACTCGGTGTCGTCGACCTCACAGACCTCGCCGACGACCTCGCCGCCATGCTGCCGACCGAGGTCGGCGCTCCCCCGCCTCCGCCCCGTCGCAGTCTGCACCTCCCCGGGCCGGACGCCCGGTTGGCCGAAGACCTGCATATCCGTCCGCAGGATCTCGACGACTGGATCGAACTCCTCAAGGAACGGCCTCAGCTCGTCTTCTACGGCCCGCCGGGCACTGGCAAGACGTATCTCGCACGCAAGCTCGCTCTGCACCTCACAGCAGGACGACGTGAGCGCGTCACCCTCGTACAGTTTCATCCCTCGTACGCCTACGAGGACTTCTTCGAAGGGTTCCGCCCACGCCAAGGCAAGGACGGGCAGCCCGGATTCGAACTCGTGCCCGGTCCATTCCGGCGCACCGTCGAGAACGCCCGCAAGGACCCGTCCAGCCCTCATGTCCTGATCATCGACGAAATCAACCGGGCCAATCTGGCTCGGGTTTTCGGAGAGCTGTACTTCCTACTGGAGTACCGCGACGACATAGTTCATCTCCAGTATGGAACCGACGATGGCAACGGCTTCACGCTCCCGAGGAATGTCCTCATCATCGGGACGATGAACACAGTCGTGGCAATCCCCTCGGACTGTGGAGATCTTCTAAGCGGCCAGCTCCAAGGCGGAGTTGGCTCGGTGGTCGTGTTCGTAGTCGATCGGACTGCGGTACCCGCACACGCTGTGTAGTCGGTGCGTGTTGTAGAAGCCGGTGATCCAGGTCGCGATCCTCAGGCGGGCCTCGGTACGGGTGGCGAAGGTGTGCCGGTGGACGTACTCGACCTTGAGCACGCTGTTGCACGCCTCGCTGACGGCGTTGTCGAAACACGACCCGACCCGGCCCATGGACTGCGTCACGCCAAGACGCCGACAGGCCCGGCGGTAGCGCCGGGACAGATATTCGCTGCCCCTGTCGCTGTGGAAGATGACGCCCTTGACGTCGCCGCCACGGGTGGCCGCGGCCATGTTCAAGGACGCAACGACGAGTTCTGCGTCGTGACGTGCACCCATCGCGTAGCCGAGCAGGCGGCGCGAGAACAGGTCGATGACGGTGGCCAGATACAGCTTGCCCTCACCGGTGGCGATCTCTGTCATGTCGCCGCACCACACCTGGTCCGGAGCGTCGGCGGTGAAGTCGCGGCGGACAAAGTCCGCGAACGCGGGCCGTTTGCCGGGGCGGGTCAGCCCGCCCCGTCGGCGGATCTTCCGTCCGGCCAGGCCGAGTTCGGCCATGAGACGCGCGACGGTGTTCACCGAGACGCGCCAGCCGGCGCGGATCAGGAGGAGCCAGACCTTCGGAGAACCGTAGGTGCCGCCGGAGTTCTCGAAGATCTGCCGGATCGCGTCGGACAGCTGTCCTCGCCGCACTTCACGAGCGGTGGTGGGCTTGTCGCGCCACTTGTAGAACCAGGACTCCGACACTCCCAGAACCCGGCAGGCCAGGCGGTGCGGGACGTGGTGCTCGGTCCTCTGGTTACCGATGAACGCGGCCAGGGCGGCCGGGTCCGTTTCGGTCACTTCACCCAGAGGACCATGCATCGCTTGAGGACATCACGCTCCATCTCCAGCTCGCGGATCCGCTTGTTCTTCTCCGCCGCATCCCGCCGCAGTCGCTCCAGCTCGGCCCGCTCGGCTTCGCGCAGCCGCCCGCCCGGTGCGGGCTCGGCAGGCTGGTCGGACGACGCCGACCCATTGCGCCGCCACCGCGACACCCAACTGTGCAGTGTGCCGGAATGCACACCGAGCTCCTCGGCGACCTCCGGGATCGGCCTGCCTGTCTCGATCACAATGCGTACAGCAACTTCACGAAACTCAGGCGTGTACGGCCGTTGCTTGGACCCCATGAACCCCAACTTCCCCTGCAATCACGGACTCCACGCTACGAGGGGAGGGACAGTCGACCGGTCGGTGGCACGCGTCGACGCGGCCATGCGGCGACGCTTTTCCTTCGTTGAGCTGCATCCCACCGGCGAACCCACCTCGTCCATGCTGCGCAGCTGGCTCCGCAGCGAAGGACTTCCGGACACCGCAGTCCTACTCCTGGAAGAGCTCAACAGCCGCATCGCCGAGCGGGACTTCCAGCTCGGGCCGTCCTACTTCATGCGCCGTTCGCTGTATGAGGAGCCGGGCGCGCTCGCCCGCGCCTGGCGTACCTCGATTCTGCCGCTGCTCGCCGACCAGGAACCTGGCGACACCAGCGATCGGTTCGCGCTAGACGAGCTCCTCGATGAGCTCGGCATCGAGGAGGCGTCACTGCTGCGTCAGGCTCCCTCAGCCGATGAAGCTGATGGCGAGGACGTCAGCGGTCCGGCATGACGCGCCTCGACCTGTCCGAGAGCGGCAAAGCCATTCAAGCGGAACTCAGCCCGCGCCAGGCAGCTGCTCTGACCTCGTCTCGCATCGTGCGAGTGGAGCCAGGCCGCCGCCCGGGTCTGTGGCGAATCAGCGGCAACCGGCTCGTCGGGGCCGCGCGAATCGAGGGCATCGACGTCCGTATCGCACCCAAGACACCGGTCGCACGCCTGCTGTTCCTCCTGGCGTACACCGCGGCTCCGGACCGCTGGTACCCCGAGCCCATCGAAGCATCGGAGCGTGACGGACTGCTCCCGGCGGTGGCGTACGCCTTCGTCAGAGCCGCTGAGCGCGGCCTGCGCCACGGCGCCCTACAGGGCGTGAGTGTCAATGCGACGCTGCCCGTCGTGCGCAGTCGTATACGTCATTCTGATCAGCTGCGTCGGCACTTCGGCAGAGCCTTCCCCGTGGAAGCAAGCTACGAGGAATTCACCGAGAACATCGCAGAGAATCGCATCCTACGCTCGGCGGCCCGGCGTCTCTTGGCTCTCCCTGGGGTGCCGACAACCTGCCGTCCCGAGCTCAGGCGGGTGATCGCCGCACTCCCCGATGTGGACGACGTGCCATCGACGCGGGCTTTGCCCGACTGGACTGCCAGCCCTGACAATGCGCGCTTGCGTACCGCAATTCGTCTCGGCGAGCTCGTCCTGCGAGGAGCTTCATACGAACTCGACGACGGCGGAACCGTCCCCGTGGATGGGCTGCTGATCAACATGGAAAAGGTCTTCGAGGACTTTGTCGCTGTATCGCTCCGGGAAGCACTCCGTCCGTACTCCGGATATGTGATCACCGATGGCGGCCGCCACTTCCTCGACGAGGCGCACCGGATCCGCCTCCTTCCCGATGTCATTTGGTGTCGCGGCAACGGCACAACTGCCGGGGTGGCCGACGCCAAGTACAAGGCAGACTCGGTGCGCGGATTCCCGAACGCCGATCTCTACCAGATGGCCTCGTATTGCCTCGGTCTGGGACTCGACCGCGGGCACCTCATCTACGCTGCGGGCGAGAGACCAGCCCTGCGTCACACCGTTCGGCACTCCGGCATTGAGCTCATGCAGCACACCGTGCCGCTGGCTGCTGAGCCACCCGCAGTACTCACCGCCATGTCACGAATCGCAGCCACACTCGCTAATGAATCGTGATGGTTTAACGAGAACACCGTAAGAAGGCTCAATAACATCCCACCACCCGGTGGTATCCCCCCGCCGTCTTCCTGCCGAAGTTCACGGATCAGGCCGATCATTGCCGGTCATACCCCGTGGTGCGGGGCCCTCGGTGGGGCGAGGAGCAGGAGCGCTCTGCTCTTCCGGCTCGGTTATCGGTTCCCGGAGGACGCCGGCCTTCGCTGAGATGTCACGTAGGAGCGCGTCCCGCAGGGTGCGCAGCGTCGCGATCTTGGCGACCAGGAGTCGCGCCATGGCGTGCAGCGGATCGGCCATCGTGTGGAAGTCGTTGCGCGTGAACCGGTCCGGCCAGGTGACCTCCAGGCGCTTCAGGGCGCCAGCGGAGATTTCCCGGCCGTTCTGGCCCTGCGCCAGCCGTGCGATGTCGCTGCGCCTGCTCCTGAGTTCGTGGAGCAGCCACCAACCATCCTCGTCCTCAATAGGTCGTACGGCCACGACGCCTCTGAGAGGTGTTGCTGGTCGACGCGGCACAGCGATGTGTGCGCCGTCGGAACGGGTGCTCAGCATCAAGGTGCCGGGAGGATGTGCCTCGCCGTCGATCGCTGCACTGCTCAGACGGAATCTCTGGACGTGGGGCACGGGGAGGTCGTAGAGATCTTTGGGGGCGATTACGTCGGCTACATCGGTGGTGGGTTCTGTGGGCAACGGGGGAAGCGAGCGTTCGGAACCTTTGCCCGTCTTCGGCTTGGCGACCTTCGCAAGCGGTCGTGTCTTCCAGGGCGGAATCGTCGACGCCCAGTCGTCATGGAGGGCGTCGGCCAGTTCCACCGCCTTGCGGGCGGTCTCCTGGTAGAGGGCGGTCATCTCCTCGATGAGGCCGAAGGCCAGGTGGTATGCGTTGATGACGTCTGGCGGAGGCAGCGGAAACAGCATGCGGTGGAGGGTGTCGAGGCTGATGGTGGGCTCGACATGTGCCGTCACGTCCTCGTCGATGCGGGCCTTCGCCGTGGGTGTCTGTAGCCAGATACGCAGCCACCGCACTATGTGCGGCTCAGCGCGAATGATGCCGATCGACCTGGTCGCTGTACATCCCGCGTGCTCGGCGGTGACCAGTGCGGAATCGCCCACCCGTCGGACGAGTACGACGGCCAGGTCGCCCTCCCTGAGGGTTGCCCGGTTGGGCGGGGATGCGCCCGGCCGACACTCGTTGACCCTGGGCGAGAGGATCCTGCCGTCCTGGACGAACGACGAGCTGACGACTCCTGCAGCCTGATCGGCAGCCGCGTCGTCGAGAAAACCGGAAGTGGTGTAGATGCGCCTGCGGGTCCGCTCGATTTTGATGGAGGTCGTCTGCCAAACCGCTTTACCCGAGGCGACCTGGTCGGCATTGGCTTCCATCAGATCTCCTCCAAGACGTCCAGCAGTCGGAGTTCCAGGTCGCCCATCTGGTCGAACTGATCGGCCAGTTCGAGCTTGAGCTGCTCGACCCGGCTTCGCGTGTCCCGTTCGGGGCTGGGAGGCTCCACGGCGTACGAAGTCGGCATCAGGTTGAACTCGCGGTCGGCGATCTCCTTGGTGGAGGAGCTTCGGGACCAGCCAGCTGCGTCGTTGTACGGCGAGGCCGTGGCACCGTTCTCGGAGAGGCCACGCCAGGCCGCCAGGGTGGCCAGGATCCATGCCGTGTTCTTGTCGCCCAGCCTCCGTGCTCTCGAATCCGGGACCGGTTCGAAGGCTCGCCGCGCGTTGACGAACAGCACCTGCTGGCGACGGTCCCGGACACCCCAGCCGGGGCGCGCGCTCTTGTCCTTGTTGAGCACCCACAGACAGGCGGGGGCCTTGGTCTGACCAAACACGCGAGGCGGCAGAGCGATCACGCATTCGACTAGATCGTCACGCAGGAGGCGTTCGCGGAGCCTTCGGGTGACGGGTTGTCTGCTGTTGGCCACGCTGTCGGCCATCAGGAAGACGGCACGTCCGGCCGGAGCCAGCGCGTGCGCGATGTGCTGGATCCACGCGGAGTTGGCGGACCCTCGGGACGGCGGTTCCTCCGGCCACCGAGGATCGACAGGGAGCGTGAGAGCCGACCGGCGGGTACCCTGCTCCGTCTTGTCCTCCGGTGCCCAGTCGCGCTGGTTGAAGGGAAGGTTGGCCAGGACGATGTCGTGGGGCTCGGGTTCGGGCTCCGCGAGGCTGTCCCCGGGCGGGAAGACGTGAGCCGTGATCCCCCGCACCGCGAAGTTCATGCGGGCCACCTGTGAGGTGTGGGCGTGCTGTTCCTTGCCTTGCAAGGACATGGCCGGGTGCAGCTCAACCTGCTCGCGGACATAGCGGTGACTCTCAACGAGCAGTCCCCCTGAACCGCAGACCGGGTCCAGCACTCTGTGCCCATCGCGGGGGACAGCAGCACCGACCATGAGACGCGCCATGTCACCCGGCGTGAAGTAGTGGCTGCCGTCAGCCTGGGCATGGTCCGCCGAGAGGTCACGGAGGCACTGGTCGAGCAGGGGCCCGACCCGCTGGGTGGAGCCGATGGCCTGGATGAGAGCGTGCAGTGATTCTTCGGAACCGGAGGGCGGAACGGGCATTAGGCTCCTCGTGCCCACGTCGGCGCCCTGTTCGTCGACTGCGGGAAGCCAGTGGCTCAGACACTTGCTCACGGCAGCGCGGATTCCTGAACCGCGCCCTGCCGGCTGACCCAGCAACCACGACCATGTCGGTACGCCGGTGCCGGGAGCGACGTGCGCGGTCCGGCTCAGGTACAGCAGCCCGAGGACGAGGCGAGTCGCGTCGTGCGCGTTCATCAACCGCGAGAGGTACGTGCGGTGTCGGCGCACCTTCACGAGCACCTCGTCGAGCGAGGAGGCACCCTCGGCCTCCACGTGTCCTCCAAGGGCACTCATGTCGCTCACGAGCCCACCACACCCAGGGCGCCCATGACCACGATGAGGAGCGTCAGGGAGCCGGCGAAGGTCAATGCTCCGGTCTTGAAGGCCGCCGTGGGACGCCCTCCCTCGACGACGGTCACGACGCTGCCGGCCAGAGCAGCGACGAGCGCCATGAGGACTGCGATGATCACGTACATCAGCCTCAGCTGCACGACGTGGTTCCTTCCTGAGGTCGGGGGATCTCCCAGTGGACGAGTGAGCCGGAGATCCCTGGCTTCAGGAAGGACAGTAGAAGACGCAGGCCGTACGCCGCTGGGTGCACGCCGTTTGGGATTTCTCTAGGCACGCGCCCGGAGTTCAAGCACTCTAGGCTAGTGCACGTCGTTTGGGATTCAAGACAGCGAGTCGGCGAGGCGGGTATGTCCGGGCCTTCGACTCACTATCCGAATGGGTAGGCGAAAGAGCCTTGCCCGGAGCAGTGGACGCTCTACGCAGGTACTGAGTCCAGGACACCTCGACGACGCCGTCCCATGACCACCAAGGCGGCTTGGTGCAAGCCCGATCTCGCCTGCACCGCCTACGCCGCGTCAGCTGCCTCCGTCGCATCCGCGATCCGAAGCAGCCGGGCCAACTCTTCCCGCCCGCGCCTGATCAAATCGAACGCCACCGCCGGGTCCGTGTCCGGGGGCAGCGGGGTATCGGTGAAGACATCCGTAAGGGTGTACCGGCCGAGCAGCCACCGCTGCAGTGCGCGCCAGTCGGCACCCCGGTCAAGCGGTAGGCCGTCCGCCCACGGCAATGCCTCGTACCGGGTGCCGTCGATGCCGTTGGCGTGGAGTAGCCCGGAGCGGCGCACGAGGCACGGGAAGCAGACGCCGCAGTTGGCGATGGGAGGGCCGCCACTTCGGCGGGTTGGCGGCTTGCCGCAGCTCAAGGTGGACTCCAGGTCGGACGGGGCGAGGCCCGCATCACGTCCGGCCTTGCACACCTCGCCTTTCGTGAGCTGTGCCAAGGGGTTGACCACCTGCACCGCACTCTCCGTGTCACTCACGGCAGTCACCAAGGCGTTGAGACTGGCCAGCGTCCGCGGGTGCACGGAGCGCGTGGAGCAAGCGGCCGAACGTGCTGGTGTCAGCGGCGGATTGAGGGCGAGTTGGCCGTTCTCGGGGATGTGGACGGTACCCACCCCGTGCGCGGTGGCCGCGCGGATCGCGCCCGCCGCGTACAGCAGACCACGAGTGCGGGAGGAGGTCTCCAGCCGCGACCCGGAGCCGTCGCCCGCCGGTGTCTGGCTCATCGGTAACAGCAGCACCGGCCGTGCTCCGTCCAGTTGCTCGACAGCCTTGTACACCCGCTGCTGGAGACGCAGCAGGCCGATCTCACGGAACATCACGAGCAGCAGCGGTCGGGAGTCATCGGCGCGCGAACGGGTAGCGGCCCAGCTGAGGGAATCCAGTCCGCCGGAGAACAACGCGACTTCCGAGGCACGCGGGTCGTCGGGAGAGATCATCGCCTCCTCGACGTAGTGACCGGTGAGGGGACGGAAGTCCACGTTCCAGAGGTCCCCGGTGAGGACTTGGAGAAGCGCAGTGAGGTGGGTACGGACCGCTGCGCTTGCCCACCGCTCGTGTTCCGTGACGGGTACGGCGAGGCTGATGCGGCGGGTCCACCTGTCCCGTACTCCGGTCCGGCGTACGTACTTGTCGGCGATGAAAGCCGCCCTGGCGACGCGGAACAGGTCCTCGGCCCAGTCGGGGACGGAACCGGGCAGATAGTGCCGGCCGGTGATGCGGCGCTCCTTTTCCTGGAAGGACTCCTCGCCGATCTCCGTCCAGCGGTCGCCACGAGGTCGGTCGCTCCGAGGACCGCGCCACCACAGGAAATCGTCAGAATCGGTCACGCCGCAGCTCCCTCGACTCCGGTGATCTCCTCGGTGATCAGGCCAAGCACCTTTCCGACCGCCCGCGGTACCAACAACTCGGCGATCTTGGGCAATTCAGCCGACGGGTCCTGCAGAGCGTCCACCGCTGACTGCGCGGTATCCACACCCTGTGCAAGGTCCGTCGCTTCGGCGGACTCCTCACAAGGATTCGGCACCAGGTCCACTACCTTCTCCGCGACCCAGTCGGCGATCCTGCCTTCCGGATCGGCCGCGATGAGCACCGGGACCGCCAGCTTGACGTGCTCGGCGACAACGGACCTGAGGAACTCCCCCACTATGTCCGCGAAGAACACCTGGTAGAGATCGCACAGGATGTCCCAGGTGAAGCCGGCGCCTCCGCCCATGGCGTCGTCCAGCTCGGGATGTCTGCTCCGGACATCGCGGACCGCCGCGGCCGTCCCCCTGCGCACCGCGGCGTCGGCGAGTGTGCCGCCGTCCCCACCGATCTCCGAGACGAGACGTGCGACGAGCGCGTCCTCCGACTCCGCACCCTCTGCGGCCAGCGACCCAAGGGCTCCGGCGAGCCGTTCACCGGCCGCACAGGCCGTGTCGTACAACCCGAAGGCCGATCGATCGGCACGGAGAGTCTCGTGCAGGGCGCTCAGGTGATCCGCCGCGATCTCCTCTAACCGCTGATCCGCGTTGCGCGAGTCATCCCGCCAGCGCGCCAACCGCCTCCCAGCGGAACTCCACCGATCGCCGTTCGGCCCCTTCCATCGCGTGGATGTCCCCACATCGCCCCCAACGATGGTGTCCCAACCAGCCACTTCGTCCATGGCATCAGACCGGACGATCCCCAGGTAGGGCGGGACTCGGCCAGGGCTCCACGGACCAGCCAGGTGCTGAAACAGCCAGGGGTATCACTTCGCGTGATACCTACACCCAGATACGTGACCAGTCGTAGCGCTGAGTCACAGACGCCCCGCAAGTACCGGTTCGGGGCAGGTCACGGGCTGGCAAGATTGGCCCTTGCGTCGTGTGCCCTGTCGTCCGTGCTCTCTGCAGCGTGGCCCCTGACGGCGTATCAAATCAGCAACCTCCGACTGCCCCGCTCCAGACGACACCAGTCGCCTGAAGGCCGCTTGCGATCCAAGTCCGGTCACAAGTCGTCATCCGGCATACGGGCAGCCGGCGCACGGGGCGGCCACGCCAGCATGGATTCCACGGTCGTGCACGAGAACACGGTGCAGCGAAGGGTGAAGCCCATGGCCAAGCTCACGGAGGAGCAGAAGCGGCAACGAGCCTCCAAACGTGCTCTGCGCTCGACCCTCGATGCCGAAGCGGACGACCGTCGTCGCCGCGAGCGGGATGAACGGTGGAAGCGAGAAGGTACGTGCCTCAGCTGGGCGGAGTACGTGGCCGGTGAGCCCTGTCGCGGTTGCGGTCAGCCCATGCAGGATGGGCTGGGGGACTGGTATCCCCTCATGAGATTGTCCGAGTCGGAGAAGCGCGAGTACGAGGAAGCCAGCCAGAGGTTCCGCGAGCGGCACGCCGACTGCCGGGATGCTCGGTGGTCCGTCAGCGGTTCTCGGGTGACGCACCGCTGCTTTTGTTGCCCGCCACCGCCGATGGGGCCGAAGCAGATAGAGAAGCTCGCCAGCCTGTTCGCGTCCTGGCCTTCACGGGAGGAGAGCAAGAAAGACCTCGATACTTGGGACCTCACTCTCCGTTGCGACCATGTGGTGCCTCACATTCAGCATCGCGAGCACAGCCGCGTTTCCACACGCGTCGTCGACTGCCCGGAATGTGGAGAGCGTCGCGGAGTAGTGGGCAGTGAGCGGGTAGGGCCCGCATACCGCGACGACGGGACCATACGTGAGCGCTCGGCAGCGGATCGAGAGCGGCACGCCCGGGAGCTGGCAGCCGCTGAGGCGAAGTTGACCCGTCAGCAGAAGAGCGCGGCGGCAACCCAACGGCGCATCGCCGAGCTCCAGGGTGAGCTCGGCAGCGAGTCTTGATGAGACGAAGCGCAGTCGGCGGCGCCGCGTCATTTCCCAGCATCGCTTCCCATGGGGTGCCGGCCGGGAGCCCTCGTGTGTCGAGGTGTCAGGACTCAGCGGCCGAATCACGCCCCGGCCAATGCTTCGGCGGAGTGACGGCCGGGTCCGTGATCTGGAGTCGCTTCTGCCGGGTCGGGTCGATCGACGTCAGGGCGACGAGACGCTGGCCGTCGGCTGTTTCGAGTTCGGACAGGGCGTGGGGAAGGGCCGCGCAGACGGTGGCGATCGCCGTGCCCAGGCCCACCAGGCCACCGTGTTTGTTGTTCTGGCGGTACTCGATGCGATGCAGGCCCGACTGTGCGATGGCCGTCACTTCGAGTGGCCGGCTGAGCTGCTTGGTGTCATTGGTGATGACGACCTCGAAGCCGTCGGCCTTGGCTTTGGCGTACAGCTCGATGTCCTTCGTGCCCGTCCAGCCCTTGAGATCGTGGACGTGGACGACTTCATGTGCCTTCAGCAGGATGCGCACGATCTCGGCCATCGGGCGGGGCACATTCTCATCAAGCAGCAGTTTCAAGCGACGGCCTGCCGGGGCTCACTGCTGCCGTAGCTGTCGACGTACTCGCTGAAGTCGGCCGCATCGCGGGCAGCCTCGGCCGTCACGCCTGGGTAGAACTCACCGATCTGGTCCGGCGGGATGCCGTCTCTTACGAGGGCGGCGACATCTGATGCCGGGATCCTTGTGCCTTGGATGACCGGTTCGCCACCTCGGACCGACTCGTCGACCGCGACGTGCTCACGGGGGGTGAGCAAGGCGGGAATGCTGCGGCCGTCCTTGTAGAAGGGAGCGAGAACATCCACCATCTGGTGGATGACCACGTTGCCCCCCTTGATCAGGTCCACGGCGTGGTCAGGCTCGGCCAGGTAGATGGTGTCCGGGCCCGCGACGAGTTTGTACGAGGAGAGGTGCTCCCACTCGCCGAGGTCCTCCCGGAGCGTGTTCAGCGCACGGCGGATCTTCTGCAACGAAGCCTCTTCGCGCAACTGCACACAGATGCGGAGTGCGACAACGTCGCGGAACGAGTAGAGGATCGGCCTCTCGCTGGAGATCTCGGGCACGAGCACGGCGCCGTTGGGCCCGGAGGCTCGGCGCCAGTGGGACAGCTGGCGCAGCGTCGCGCCGGAAAGAGCCGCGGCGAGTTTGGGTTCGTACGACACCGCGCGCGCCTCCTTCCGCCCCCGCCGATACGGGCCTGAACGTACCCCATTCTCCTGGAAGCCACTCGGCGCAGAAGCCGAGGGACCCATGCAGGGGGCCTGGCACACGTCCGTGGCATTTTCGGCCACTCACCGGCGGCACCCGGCTGCGCCGCGTAACCTCACGGACATGGGGGCATCAGCATCCGGTGCAGGTCAGGACGTCGGCGAGGGGGCGCGACGGCGGCTGGACGCGTACACGTACCTCAGCGCGCCCGAGCGACTGGAGCACCTCGCGATCATGCGAGTCTTCTGCGGAACGCTGCTGGCGGACCTTGCCGTCCCGGACATCATGGCGAAGCTACGCCAGAGCGGTGGTTCCGCCGCAGGGCTCGACGCCGACACTCTCACGGTCCGGCTGGAACAGCTGGTGACCTGGGGAAACCTGCTGCGCAGCAGCCACACTGTGAAGGCGTCCAGCATCAGCGAGTACCAGCGTTCTCGCTCGCGCTACCAGCTGTCGAAACTGGGCGAACGCATCCAGCGGGACGCCGATGGGGTCCTGGCCGAGGCCGACGCCGCCCGCGAGGTGAGCAACGAACTGCTGGCCCTGGTCGAACGCGGGCTGCGGGAGCTGGCCGGCCTCGTGACCGCGCCGGGCGGCATCCAGCCGCAGGACGGGCTGGAGCGGATCAGCACGCTGTTCGTGCAGTTCAGCGAGTTCGCGGACTCCATACGCGACTTCTACGCCTACCTCGGCCAGGTGCTGTCCCGCTACGACCTGGACAGTGCCGAGTACCAGGGCTTCAAGGAACTGCTCCTGGACTATGTCGAGGCGATCACGGAGGACGTGGCGTTCCGTGCGCCCCGGATCTCGGCCGCGCTGGACACCCTGTGGCCGCACCTCCCGGCTCTGCTGGATCGGCTGGACGCCCACGCCCAGGGGCTCACCGGGCTCTCAGCACAGGGCGAAGGCCGCCTGGAGGTCCGGGTACAGCGCAGCCGGGGCCGCGAGCTCACGGACTGGGAGGGCCTGCGCGGCTGGTTCAGTGACACCGACGGTCAGGGCAGCCAGGTCGACCAGCTACGGGACGCCACGCTGCGCGCGTTGCAGTCGCTGCTCGCCAACGCCAAGCGGATGCTGCGGTCGGCCACCGGGGAGATGTCCCGGCGTAAGGATCTGCTGCGGCTGGCCCGCTGGTTCGAGGAAGCAGCGCCGCAGGACGCGCACGACATCGCCGTCGCCGCTTTCGGGCTGTACGGCGCCCGCCATCTGGGCATACCCCCGGCCACCGACGAGGTCGTGCCGGCCTACACGAGCTGGTGGACCGGTCCGGTGGTCGAGGTGCCGGTGGCCCTGCGCGAGAGGGGCAGCCGTGCCCAGCGGGGCCGGGCCTCCGCGGTGGAGGACCACTCCGCGCAGAAGGAGCGACTGCGGGAGGCCGCCCGGCAGCAGGCGGCGGCCAGGGCAGCGGCGGCGGACGAACTGCGCAGCGCGTCGGGCCGGTTCGCCGACGTACGGCTCACCTCGGCGGCGCTCGGGTTGCTCTTGGAACTGCTGGCCACGGCACTCGGAAACGCTCAGCTCAGGAGACTCGCCGATACGGACGGGGAGGGGCCTGCGGGCTTCGGCCTCGACTCGGCGCGCAGCGAGGACGCCGAACTGGGCATCCGGCTCACCGTGCTCCGGACGGCGGGCGCGCGGACGGTGCTGTACTCGGCCGACGGTGACCTGCTGCTGGACGACCTGGAGCTGGACATCAGCCGTATCGCCGCCGCGGTCGACGGTGAAGGCGTTGTCGACGGCGAGGCTGAGGTGAGCGTGTCATGACCCTTCCCTCGACTCACGACGTGGCCTTGGCAGCCGAACGCCGTACCGCCGCCCGGCTGCTGCTCGCGCACCCCCTGGTCGCGTCCGACGGCCCGCATGCCGACCTCTTCCCGCTGATCCGCCGGCACGCCGACTGGCTGGGCAAACGGTTCCAGCAGGTGCTCGGCTACCGCCTGCTGGTCGACAGCTCCTTCGCCCGGCTGTTCAAGGCGGGGCTGGGGGCGAGATCGGGTCACCGCCTGGAACGCTCCACCGGCACCCCCTTCACCCCGCACACGTACGCCTGCCTCGCGCTGGCCCTGTCCGTGCTGGTCACCGCGCCCGAGCAGATGCTGCTGTCGCACCTGGTCGCCGACATCAGGGCCGCTGCCGCCGACGCGGGGATCGAGCTGGAGGAGACGGGCCGGGCGGCCGGGAAGCGGACCCTGGTAGCGGCACTGCGCCGGCTCGTCGAGTGGGGCGTCCTCGTCGAGACCGAGGGCCAGGTGGCCGCGATCGCGCAGGAGGCGGGCGGAGAAGCCCTGATCACGGTGGACCGGGAGCTGGCACGCGTGGTCGTCGCCGGCCCGCTCGCACAGGCCCGGGACGGCGCCGACCTGGTCCGACGGGCGGCGGATCCAGGGTTCAGCGGGCCGCGCACGTATGTGCGCCGGATGCTTGTCGAGACACCTGTCGTCCATCTCGACGAGCTGACCGACGCCGAGCGCGACTGGCTGCGCACCCGGCAGCGCCGGGAAGCCCAGGCTATCTCCGAACTCCTGGGCCTGGAGATGGAGATCCGCGCCGAGGGGGTGGCGCTGGTCGACCCCGAGGAGGAGCTGACGGATCTGCACCTGCCGGGCACCGGCACCGTCGCACAGGCCGCGTTGCTGCTGGTGGAACGGCTCGTGGAGCGGCTTCGACCGCAGGAACCGGGGCATCCGGCGACCGGCGGGACGCTCGTCATCGGGGTGGCCGTCCCGGACGGCCTGGTGGACGAGGTGCTCGCCGAGCTCATCGCCGAGTACGGGCAGCGCAGCAACTGGCAGCGCGGCTACCTGGAGGACCTTCCCTCCCTGCGGGAGGCCGTACTGGACCTGCTGGTCCGCATGCGGCTGATGGCCCGAGCCGGGCGGCTGCGCGCCGAGGGCGAAGGGCTGCCGGAGGGGTACGTCGAGGAGGCGCCGGAAGGACGCACGGTGACTGATGTCCATGGCGCACGGCCCGACGGCGAGGGGTGGGGGCTGCTGGCCGCGGCGGCGCGCTACGCCACCCTCGTGACCGTGCGACCGGCTGCCAAAGCTCGCCAAGGAACCGATGTGCAAGAGGAGTTGCCGCTATGACCACCGACGCGCGTGGCCTCGTTCCGCTGCCGCGTTCCGGCCCCGCGACGACCACCGGCACCCGCTTCCGACTGCACCGGGCAGGCATCCAGAACGTCTGGCAGTACGACGCTCAGGAGTTCTCCTTCGGCGACGGACGGCTGCTCCTGCGCGGCAAGAACGGCGCGGGCAAGTCCAAGGCCCTGGAGATGCTGCTCCCGTATCTTCTGGACGGCGACTCCCGGGCGCTGGACGCGACCGGAACCGGCCGCACCACGCTCCCCTGGCTGATGCTGGACGGGTTCGAACAGACCAACCGTCTCGGCTACCTGTGGGTGGAGTTCCAGAGCACGACCGACGACGGCGGCCACCGTCACCTGACGCTCGGTGCCGCCATCCGTGCCTCGAAGTCGACGCAGAAGGCGCTGCCGACTTTCTTCGTCACCCCCCTGCGGATCGGCGAGGATCTGCACCTGGTCGAGGGCGGGAAGCCGCTGCCGGTCGACCGGCTCAAGGAGATCGTCGGCTCCGACAACACGACCGAGCGTGCGGTCATGCACCGCTCCCGGGTGGCCCGGGACCTGTTCGGCATTACCGACGCGACGCG
This sequence comes from Streptomyces sp. NPDC002730, assembly GCF_042888805.1. NCBI lineage: Bacteria > Bacillati > Actinomycetota > Actinomycetes > Kitasatosporales > Streptomycetaceae > Streptomyces > Streptomyces sp. NPDC002730. The sequence goes on along the minus strand of NZ_JBIAQG010000013.1, from coordinate 131,543 downwards.
CTACCGCAACCTCACGCAGCTCCTCCACCGGCTGCGTCGCCCCACGGTCGGGGACCGCATCGAGCACGGGGGCCTGGCCTCCCTGCTGAGCGAGACCCTGCCGGGGCTCGACGAGGACGTGGTCGAGAAGGTGGCGCGCAACCTCCACGACCTCGACGCCGTACGCGACGAACTCGGCCGCCTGGAACGCACCGACACGGCACTGCGCACGTTCCTCACCAGTTACCGCGGCTACCTGGCCGGAGTCCTGCGTACCTCCGCGCAGCGAGTCAGCCACGAGCTGGGCGTCCTCGCGCAGCGGCGCCGGGCGACCGGAGACGCCGCACAGCGGACGAGCGACCTGCGGACGCAGGAGGAGGAGTCGGAGGGCCGGCTGGAGACCCTGCGCGAGGAAGAACAGGCAGCCCGGACCGACCTGGCCGCCTTGCACGCCAGTCACGCCTACCGCAGCCTGCGCGAACTGTCGGAACGCCGCGGCACGGTGGAGGCGCTGCGCAGCGCCGCCGTGGCTGCCTTCACCACCCTGCGCAACGCGCACGACGCGGAGGAGAGCACGGCGGAGCGGCTGGCCGAAGGGGTCGAACACCTGGGGAGTCGGCTGGCCGAGCTGGGAACCGAACACCGGGAGCTGCTGACGCAGGCTGAGAAGGCCGGACTCCCCACCGGTCATCTCGGCGAGGCGGTGGCCCTGTCCCGCACCGTCCTGTCCCAGTCCACCGAGACGGAGCTGACGACTCCGGACGGGGGGACGCGCACCGTACGGCACCGGTCGGCGGCCCGCGTGGACACGGTCACCACGCAAGAAGGACTGCGGTCCTGGCAGAACCAGCTGGAGGACGCCGAGACGGTCGCGAAGAACCGGGCCCGGATGGTCCAGGAAGTGACCCGCCTCATCTCGCGGGCGGACGCGGCCCGCGCTGGGGCGGCTCAAGCCGATGCCGAGCGGGAACGGCTGGAGGGCGAGGCGGAAGAGGCCGCCGGCCGTCTAGACGTCAGCCGCCAGAAGGTCGCCGAGGAGAGCGGCACCTATGCCCGCAGCATCGCCGAGTGGGCGGCGCACACGCGGACCGCGTTGGGGCCCGACTGCCCGTCGCTGGATGCCGTCCATTCCACGGTCGGCCACGAGACCTCCGCCGACGCGCCGTTCGCGGACCGCACTCTGTCACCCGACATCGACAGCCAGGCGTGGAGAACCGCTCAGGCCGCACTCGAACCGTACGGCGAGGAACTCATCGGACTCCGGGACGCACTGGCGCTCAGCGTCGGCCGACTCGATGAGGATCTCGACCGCCTGACGGAGCAGAAGCGGGACTGGGAGCAACGTACCGACCCTGAGCCGTCGGCCCCGCACCATCGCATCGCCGAGAGGGCGCCGGGCAGTGGAGCCCCCTTCTACCGGCTCGTGGACTTCGCGGACGACCTGGCACCGGTCGACCGGGCCGGTCTCGAAGGGGCGCTGGAAGCGAGCGGAATCCTGGACGCGTGGGTAAGCGCGGACGGCGTCCTTCTCGACCCCGGTACCCGGGACACCCTCCTCCAGCCCGGTCCCGTGCTGTCCGACGGACCGACTCTCGCTTCGGCCCTGCGCCCGGCCCCTCAACCGGGGTGCGGTGTGACGTCCGAGCGCGTGGAGGGCCTGCTGGCCGCTATCGCGCTCACACCGGCAGCGCAGGCCGCCACACACAACGCGGTGTACTACGACGGCAGTTGGCGTCTGGGCGTGCTCAGCGGCCGTCACGACAAGGGCGACACCGAGTACGTGGGGGCCGCCGTACGCGCCGAGACCCGGCGGCGCATCCTCGCCGAGCTGGAGGAGCGGATCACGCAGACGGAACAGCGGCTGGCCAACGTCCGCGAGGAGCTCGCCGTAACCGATGCCATGCGTCGGGCTCTCACACTCGCGGAACGGGACTTCCCCCGGGCGCAAAGTCTCGCGAACGCATGGAGCAGGGCCGAATCAGCCGACAAGACCCTGCGTGACCTGACCGTCAAGGCGACCCGGGCGGCACGGCAGGCCGAGGAGGCCCGCGCTCTCGCGGTGTCGGCGCGTGCCGAGGCGGACGCCACCGCGACCGCCCACGACCTGCCCGGCGCCCCTGACGCATTGGACCGCGTACGCACCGCACTGGCTGCCCTGCTCAGCGGTGTTGGGCATCTACGCAGGGCAGTCGGCGGCACGGGCGAGCGGCTCGGCGCGAATCAGACGGATGCCGAACGGTACGAGCGTGCCCGTGAGGATCGTCTCGCCGCGGAGGAGAGCTACCGGGTCCATCTCACCGGACTGCGCACCGCGGAGCAGGACCTGCGGACCCGCGAGGAGGCCATCGGATCGTCCGAGGAGGAAATCCTCACCCGCGAGCAAGAGACCAAGCAGCGCATTGCGAACGCCGTCCACGCCCTGCCTGGGGCACAACGAGCCCGCGACGACCTCCACGACCTGCGCGTGCGCGCGGAAGAGGACGAGAAGCGTCTGCGCGGGACCCTGGCGGACCAGGAGACGGAGGTCATCGACACCGGCAGCGCTCTTCGCAGTGCTCTCGGCCGACCGGAGGTGGTGCTCGGCGCTGGCCTTGATCGGTCCTCGCTGCCCGAGTACGTGTCGGATGATCCGAGCGTGGACGTCCGCAGCCGTCTGCGAGCGCTGCGGGCCCTCGCCGACGCCGTGGAGCAGGCCCTCGGCCGCCCGAAGGGCGAGGTGTCGGACAGCGCCCTGCTCATCCGGCACACCGCGCTGCGAGACCAACTGGCCGGCGGATACGACGCACAGCTGGAGGAACGCGACGGGATCAAGGTCTGCCGACTGGTCGACGACCACGGGTCCCATGACGTCGCGGCCGTCGGCGAGCGGATCGCAGTCCAGGCCGCGGAAGCCCGAGGACGGCTCACCGAACGCGAACGCGAGGTGTTCCAGCGGTTCCTGACCGGCGAGCTCGGCGACCATCTCTCAACACAGGTCATCACCGCAGCGAACCTGGTCGCGGCTCTCAACGACACCCTGCGGACCGTGCGCACCTCCCACGGTCTTGGTGTCGAGCTGTTGTGGAAGCTAGACGAAGACGTGGACGCGGACGTCCGGGCAGCCGTGGACCTGCTGCGCAGTCCGTCGAGCCTCCGAACGCGCGAGGAGACCGAGCAGCTCCGCGAAGTCCTGCAACGCCGGATCGAGGACGCCCGGCGCGCCGACCCGTCAGCCGGTTACGCCGCCCATCTGCGAACCGCGCTGGACTACCGAGACTGGTTCCGCTTCCACACCTTCGTGGTCGAGGACGCGGCTCCGGGCCGCCGTAGGAAACTGACCGGCCGGACCGGGCTCAGCCAGGGCGAACAACGGGTGCTCTCCTACCTCGTGCTCTTCGCCGCAGCCGCCGCCCACTTCACCAGCCTCGCCGAGTCGGCACCGCACGCGCCACGGCTGATCCTCCTGGACGACGCCTTCGCCAAGGTCGACGAACCCACCCACGGTCGGCTGGGGCGTATCCTCGTCGACCTCGATCTCGACTTCGTCCTCACCAGCGAGCGGCTCATGGGCAACTGGCCCGAGGTTCCGTCTCTGCACATCTACGAGTGCCTCCGTGATCCCCATGTGCGCGGGGTCGCCACCCTGCACTACACCTGGAACGGTCGGCACCGGCGTCTGGTGTCCGTGTGAGCAGTCTGCCCTCCGCGACGCGCGAATGGCTGACGGGCCCCGGGCTCACCCGGCTCTGGGAGGGGGTGCGAAAACGCCTGGAGAGCAACGGCGTGCAGGCCACGGGTTCGCTCCGGTTGGCTTCGCTGAACGCCCAGGAACGTAACGACCTGTCTCTCCTCCTGGGTAAACCCCTCACCGGTGCCGCCGTGACCATACGGCTCGACGTGCTCGACGCACGGCTACGCGCCTCAGCCGCCGGACTCGGCCTCAGACAGACCCTGGAGGAACTCGGCCCGCCACTCACCGACCGCCGTGCCGCCCGCGCGGACGTGGCGGCCCGGCGGGAGCAGGTGTGGTCGTCCCTCGCTTCGGCACTGGATGCCTCCCCTCTCGCCAGCCAGGAATGGCCCCGGCAGTGGTACGACCTGTTGCGCCGGGCTGGCGTTCCGAGAGGAGTGGCGCCCGAAGCGGCGATATGGACACTCCAGCAGGCGGTCCAGGTCCTCAGCGCTCTCCTCGGCCCCGAGAGGGGCAGCGCACTCGGCCGAGGAGAACTCGCCGCCATGGCGACCGGCTCCGCGCACGGCCTGGACGACGGCACCTGGCTCGCACGCCTCGTACAACGCGGCGTCGCCCTCGCCCATGGCACCGAGTTCCCCGACGACGCGGCTGGTCGACGCGCTCTGTGGCGGCTGGTGTCCGTCACTCCGGACGAGGTCTCCAGCACGGTGCTGACGTACGGGCTGCGACCCGACGGCGAGGGCTGGCGGGAACGCGCCCTGCGCGAGCGGGCCGAGCATCACGCCGAAGCCCACGTCACACCACGCGACCTGCATGACCTTCGGCTGCAACTGCCCGCCGGAACGCTCATCCACATCTGTGAGAATCCGCGCGTGGTGGAAGCCGCGGCAGACGCGGCCTGCGTCCGGCCCCTCGTGTGCACGTCCGGCAGCGCCGCCACGGTGGTCTTCACGCTTCTCGACGCCCTCGCCACCACAGGCTGTCGCTTCACCTACCACGGCGACTTCGACTGGCCAGGGATCGCTCTGGCCAACCGGGTCATCCGCCGCTACGACGCCGTTCCGTGGCGTATGGGCACGGCGGATTACGAGCATCTGGCCGCTCGCAGCCAGGCTGAGGGCATACCTCAACTGGCGCTCGACGGCCGTCCGGTCAGCGCGGACTGGGACCCTGATCTCGCCCCTGCCATGACCGCCCTCGGCGTCGCGCTCCACGAGGAGGCGACCCTCGAGCTCCTGGTGGACGACCTGTCACGCCAGGCGTAGGACTTGGTGTCAGCGCACGGGACGGAGGTAGCGCTGCACGGTTCGTCTGGAGCAACCAAGCACTTGCGCGATGTCGTTGATCCGCCATCCGTCTCGGCCCAGACGGATTGCCGTGAGAGCTCGGTCCGGCAGCGGCGTTGCCCCCTTGGCAAGCTGGAGCATTGCCGCGACGCGGTCGCGATCTGCCGGGCCGAGGCCGCCGTACCAACCGTGGCGGGCTTCCGGGTCCTCCGCCCGCAGCGCCAGGGCTAGGCACTCCAAGCGGCCCCCGCAGCCGACGCATACGGCCAAGGGACCCTCGGCAGGCCGCTCCCCGTCCTCGGGATGGTAGAGACTCACGTCCAAGCCCCTGCAAGCTGCGCGGACTGAGTCCCGGTGCTGAGACGACTGGATCAGATCGCGAAGCTCCTGTTCGCGGCCGACGAGAAAGTGCAGGCTGTCCATCGAGTGCTCCAGCTCGTGGCCACGTCTGGTCCACAGTGAATGGCCAGGGTGAGCTGGGAACTGCCCGGCGCACCCACTTGATGTCTTCCGGGTCACGCCCGGTGTGACGGCAAGCGGCAGCGGATCGCAGTTCGGCCCCGAGGTGTACCGGCTTTCCGAGCACAAGCCCGGGAAGCCGGCGTTGCCGCCCTCGCCCTGGTCGGGTGGGTGGGCCTCACCGTTTATCCGCGTCGCGTTTCCCGGCGCGCGGCCGGGTTTCTATGCCTGTCCGGAGAACCCCGGGAGGCACGAGCGATTCAAACGACCTCGTCCTGAGGCGGGGTGTCTTCGCCAGTCGGCTGACCGTCGAACTCGTCGTCCAGTTCCTCGCCTTCCTCGTCGTCATGGTCCGCGTCGAGGTCGTACGGGTCCTCGGCGATAATCCCGTGTCGCTGGACACTCCGCTGTTGCCAGACGGGCAGCTTGAATAGGACGTCCTGCAGGACGTTCCGCCACGCCTCGCAGTCGGCTCGGTCGGCACCCAGCGAATCGATAGCACGGGTCCCGTCGTCGGCCCTGACCGCCTCCACGACCTTGACCGCACCCTCGATCGCCTGGATCGAAGTGGCCAGGTCATGCAGGGCATTCCCGAGAATCTCAGCTGCGTTCCGGGGAGCCGGTGTGGGTGATGGGCCTTCGCCAGCGGGTGGGAAGGTGCGGCGGAGGTCCGCGTCGGTGACGAGGATGTCGCGGCCGTCGTCGTTCTGAGTGACCCGTCCTGTCTCGTCCACCTTGCGGCTCCTGCGACCCGCCGCAGAGTCGAGGAGCGTCTGCTTCAGCTGGTGCACGCCGTGCTGGGTACTGCGCATGCGGTCGATGACCTCGCCTGGGTGCCGACGATCGGGTTGATCGTTGTTGTTCGTGCCACGGTCACCCGTGAGCTGGCCGTTGATCACCAGCGGATAGGCGCTGCGGGCCGCGAGTTCCCGTGTCGCCACGCCTGGCTCCCCCTTTTTCACCTCCTCAAGCGCAGCTTGGGCCAGCTCCTCCGTCCCACGGAACGTGGCCTCCCAGTCCTTGGCCAGCTCGCCCGGGAACGCCGACTTCAGGTACTTCCGCATCCGTTCCCGCCTACGGGAGTCCTCTTCCGAAACCGAGCGCATAACCAGAGAGGAAGCTACGTCGAGCAGCAGCTTGGTGGTGATGTTCTTGCGGGTGCTCTGTCCGGTGATGGCGACCCGCACAGCGGCATGGATCGGCTGATCGCGCTCGGCGAAGAGCCGGACGATCGCCGCCGCCCGGACGGACGGGTCGTCGTTGAATCCGGCGGCCTTCGCCTGGTCGGGGGTGAGAGCACCGCGTAGCCAGTCGGCCTTGGCGGGAGTGATCAGTTTCCGCCGCTCGATCTCGTCCACCACGGCGTCGGCGAGAGCCTCGTTCTCCGCGGCTTCACCCCACGGCTTGGGGGAGTCGACGTGCCGGAGCGCGACCAACGACTTGACGGCAACGCCGAAGTCAGCGGTAGTGCCGTCATGCGGCTCGAAACCGACGAGCAGCAGCGCTGGAAGTCGTTCGCAACGCACGGTGACCGCCACCTCGGGGTCAACCTGTGCCGGGTCGCCCGCGGTCGTGATCGCCTCGTTGAGCTTGCGGATGTGGGAACGCAGCTTCGCCGTGTCCCGCAGGTAGGGAACATCGGCGGACCTGAGGTCGAGCAGGTCGTGGGCGCACGTCACGCGGCTCGACCCCTCTACCGTGACCGGAACCATTACGCCCGGTGTGCTGTCCTCGTGCTGAAAGGCCGTCGCGGCCAGCCACACCTCTGTCATCACTCCCTGGTGGCGGAGGGACTCGCGCCAGTCGTTGTGGTCGAGCACGTACTCCTTGGACACTTGTGCCGCCCACGCGAGGTGTTCCTGGTTCGCGAGCCTCTGCACGAGTTCTGGGCGACTCCCTGACGCCGCGATCGGCTCGGCCAACGGGCGGAAGCGCGTGCTCTCGCCGGTGCCGATCAGGTTCGAGGCCGGGTGCCGGCGCGACGGGCCGATCCGCGGGTTTCGCGGGTCCGGGATGATGTAGCGCGCCCATACGTCAGCCCGGATGGCCAGGATCACGCCGCCGGGCACCCGCAGCCGCTCCGGGGACTCTGCCGCCCGGCGGGCGGCAGAGGGGTCGACGACAGCCTGCGCGAGCGCCAATGCGGCAGGCTCGCCCATGGTGAAGTGTTCGATGAGTTTGTCGGCGAGCTTCCGTGTCGCGGCCGCCAATGCGGGCAGGGGCAGCGCTTCGACGGGGCGGGGCAGCACGGTCTCGCCCGCGCCGGATGATGGCTCCATCAGGTGTTCTCCGATCTTCGTCCCGGTGTCCATCCAGGCACGCACCTGGACGCCGTGGTCGTCCAAGGAGATCGGTCACGCTGTTTCCCGTTCTCCCCCTCGGATCGCCCGGGCAAGACCCGATGTGTCCGAGACGGCATCAGCACGCTCGACCGCACTTCCGAGACGTACCGGCTTGGGCTGCCGGCGTTGCCGCCCACCGCCAACATGGCGAAGGTGAAGAGCTTGAGTCCGCTGATGTGACTGCCCGAAAGACGCTAGCAGTGGGGGTGACACTCCCTCAGAATCCTTTGGTTCCCGACTGGTTGACCGCGCAGTTGTGCTAGGCGTGTTCCGGGGAAGAGGGCTTCTTTGCCGCGGCTCATGACGACAGCGAGGTCCCGCCGAGTGGTGTGGTCTTCCGGACCCAGCCGGCCCAGATGCCCTGTGGCCGATCGGCGCGGCCGAGCAACCCGGGCAGCTTCGTAAGCCGGTCAGAGCAGCGCCCTCAATGGTGATCTGAGCCCGCTGGTCGAGTACCGCAGTGCCAAGGATTCGTGTGCGCGGATACGGCGGGTCAGACGGACTCGGCGGCCGTTGGCTGATGCCCCGCTTGGGAGCCATCTGGGAGCCGACCCACTCCCCGAGCCTCTTCAAGACCACCCGAGACCACCGCACCCCAACACCCTGACCAGGCAAAACACCAAACCTCCCGGTGTCGATCTTGACCGACCCTCATTCGGGACGAAGAGGTCGTGGGTTCAAATCCCGCCACCCCGACAGCTGAAATACCAGGTCAGGGCCGGTTTCCCTTCACGGGAAACCGGTCCTGACTCGTTCTTCGGGGCTTCTGGGGAGTGAACGGGGAGTGGATCAAGGAAATCCACTCCCCGCGCGTCACCCCTGGCGCGCTCTCAGCAAGGCGTCGAGCGCACGCACCGGGGACCGAGGATGCATGGCCAACCGCGCCTCCAACGACTCCTCCCACTGCTCGGTCAGTTCATCCATGAGCCGATTCCTCATCCGCGCGGTGATGTGCGAGTAGCGCGCCTGCACCGAACCGCCCTCGTGCCCGAGGCGCTCATCCATGAGCTTGGGCGGGACCCTGCTGCCCCCAGCCGGGCGGCGGCGCGCCGAGCGCGGACACCAACCGTCAGAGAAAAGGCCGGCAGGGGCCGAGGCGGTCGGCGGGCCGTACGCTTGCCGACTACTCGGGCAGGCTTGTCCCCTGCCCGCAATGAAAGCGAAGGACCTGAGTGCCCGGCCCTCGTTGGGAGCGTGCGCGCACGACACCCAGGATTGCTAGAAGGGTTCTCGCCGACCGCTGAGAACTAGCTCAACAGCCAGGCAAGAAAATCCCTTGCGTCGAATTCCTTCACTCGATCCGCAAGCTGGAAAGAGTACGTCGTCCCCAGTTGAAGTCCGACACTCCCCGGAGTTGCCATGACCGTAAGTTCGGTTGCGTCATTGAGTGCGACTTCCGCACCGGCCGCAGGGTCCCAACCTAGGATTGGATACCTATTGCGCAATTTCTCCAAAGCCTTCTGAGGCAGATTATGGATGGGTGGATTTATAGTGAATTGATACCCAATTTTGAGAAGCGTAGTCTTCTTCAGCGTGGTCGCTACTAGCCTTTCCAACAGCTCCGGGTCAGGGTTCACCACATCCACATCGAGGATGGCTCTCATGCCGATGGACCCAACGAGTTCCCCTCCGCGATCCACGACAGCTTCGCTCAATTGTCCGTTCGGAAAGGCAAATGCCGGATTATCGAAGCTCATTGCCGAAATGGGTATAAAATTGAGTAGTATCCCATTGGCCTTCTTTCGAAGCTGCGAAAGAAGAGTCGAAGCTTCGGCCTTCACTTCCCTTTTCGAGTCATCGGCCGAAAGCCCACCATATTCCTTGACAGTGTCAGCATAAAGAGAAAATCGTGCACTGGCCAGCCAAACTTCACGGTCCTCCTCCCCTGGTTTCGCAATCTCCTCAACAGGCAACCCTGATGCCGATATGGCGCGCCGGATAGGCTCAATCGCATCTTCGAGCGATCTGGAAGCGTCTATGTAAAGGCGGCTAATCAGCGAGCCTGGCAGGTCCACTTTCTCCAAGAGAATGGGTACTACCTTGGGGCGACCTCCGCGCAACTCCATCGTTAACGCAGTATTTAGTTCATGCTGTACCCATGCTGACGCAAGAGAAGCCCGAGACAGAAATACTAGATAGAGATCGACACGTTCGAGCGCTCTTCCGAGCTGCTCGACTATGCTGTCCCCTGCAATTAACTCCTTGCTATCGAGCCAAACCTTCAAGCCCAGCCTATGAAGGGAGCCCGCCACACGGAGAACAGCGTCCCGATCGGTTTGAGAATAGCTGATAAATGCTTCTGGGAGGCGAGGTGTCTCATCGTTCGGATTCTGACCCCCGAGTTCCCCGCTTGCCATTCCAGTCCCCCTCGAAAATCAGCCCTGTACTGGCCTTCAGCCTTTCAGCCAATGGCGTTCGATGTCAGCTTCTTAGTCGGACTTTTCACTCAACAGTGTTGCTTCTCATGCAGGAGTAGTACTGCCGCGTACGGCATGGTGATGATGTTGAACGTACACAGAGTGCTGTCGGCTGGTGGCTACGGGGATCGGACACATAGGCATACCTGCCTGTTCCGCACCCGATCCAGCACGGGGCAGCGAACCAGCGTGGCCAACCACAGCGTGCGCACCCAGGAAACGCGCACCAGATGCGCACCGGAACAGACAGTCCACCACGGTCAGCAACAGCGAGAGGGCGCACTAGATTGGCTGGCGTCTAGTACCGTTCTCGCAGGTCAGCGTCCACAATCAGCCCCGAGCCACCCGTGATTCCCAAGCTCAGGGTCCAGGAGTTTCCCCGGCCCCTGCCACGTCGCCCTGGCCCAAGGCTTCCACCACATCAGCAACGTCGCTGCGGAGGATGGAGAGCGAGTCACCCTGGATCAATACGCCGGGGAACCGCCGGCCGGGCAGGTGCACTCAGCAGCCGCCCTGGCAAGCAACGTGAGTCGGCCTGCTCGTGGTGCTCGCATCTTGAAATCGAACAGACGTACCATTCTGGTGTGGCTGAAACGTACGCCTTCCCCGACGACCTCCGTGCCGCGCAGGTCGACCTGCACCGGACGCGTGCCGAGTACGCGGCGCCGTGCCAAGCCTTGCCATGGTCGGTGAGCCCGGAGCCCGGCTGGACGAGCGAGAAGCACGTACTCGGCGACCGGGCGGTGTCCTTTCGACGGTCTATAAGAGCTTCATCAACGATGGTGAACAACCGCAGCACTGAACGGCCACCAGCAGCATCGTTGCCCCCGGTGCAAGCAGGTATGAGGACTGTCCGGTCGAACTTCTGAAGCGGTGTCCACCTGTCGTGCGCGATCCGTGCCCGACGAGTCGGTAAGCCGTGGTCAACAGCGGGTGCAGGGAAAATCCCAGCGGCTCGCTGGCACCTGTTGCCACTGGTTGGAGGCAGGACCCTGTTGCCGGGTGCGCAGAGCAGAGTCAGTTGAGCGGCACGGCATGCAAAATGTCCCCCGCTGAAATTCCCGTACTGTAAAGCAACCTGTCATCAGACCCCTTTCCGTTACGGCGGGCCCAGAGTGCCCCCATCTTGCGGTAAGAGAGGCCCTTCTCTTGATCGACCAACACCCACTTATCGCCGTAAGTATAAGGGGGGATCCATTCAGGAGCGAACGACCAAGCCTCATTCAAGAATTCCTGCACGACGGTATCTTCACCTACCGGGATTTGCACAGATGCCACGTCGTGGTCCATTTGGCCATAGGAAATCTCAATGAAGCGATGACGGAAGTCTTCTCTTGCGCTTTCAATCGCCTCCGCCACTATAACGTCCCTGCTGAGGGCGCTTATCTTGGCATCGAGCATCTTCGGAACTACCTCCTCCATCGCCGAGCGAATAGAGGCCTCCATATTCTCCACGCTGCGATTACGTGACGTATTTAGGGCGTTAACGAAGTCTCGTACGCTCGGATTTTTGGAGTAGTCCTTGGGGGCGTAGAGGACGTACGGCCGCTGTACAAGGATTGCAAAGAATGCGGACGCAACTCCCACCGGGAAGGCTACCGAAAAGAGCACAAGAACTGCTTGCAACCAGCCCTGCGTTTGAGTAGCCGCCGTACCTGCGGCAGCTTCTGAGACCGTTAAGAACAGCGAGATAATCCACAGTGGATTGAGTGCTTTGGGCACCCCAGGCGCATTTGCAGGCTGGCTCACATTCACCTCTCTCGAGTGACTAACCGTAAGCATTCCAGTGCGTGGAGCACCTCGGGGGTGTTTTGCGTGAAAGGTAGATTCGTCCGGGTATCGACATCTTCGGTCGCTCGATTCGTGCCACGCCAGCCCCGCTGTGGCCTTGGCCAGGCGTTCAGCGCGACACGGCCCGGGCGACTGTTGTGACGGGCTGGTGCATGTGTTCGAGTGCCCGTCCGAGTTGCTTCGGGGACGAAGCAGTCGCGTACCCGTAGTCGCACTAGCCGTAGATGCCCACCGCAAGTCCGTACAGCAGGCAGGTACAGCAATTCAGCAACCGGGCCCACCCGTCAGGGCCCTGGCTGAGTACCGTGGCAACCGGTGTGACCCTCACTGACCGATCCCGCTAGAGCTCCGGATCAGAAGGTCACCACGCAGCACGCCGCCGATCGCCCCCTGCCAAAGCAGAGGTCAGCCGCTGGAACTCGCCCCTGTCGCTCAGTCTCAACCGCAGTCTCCGTGGAAGTTCGCGCTCGTTCACGGCCATGCCGGCGGAAGGCGACACGCAGGTTCTGAACCGGTCTGAACTACCAGGAACGGGGACCAGCAGCATTGGAAAGCGTGTGGGGGCAACTCCTCACGAGTTGGAGTCTCATGTCCTCCGCCAGCGCCTCGCCGGGCACGATGTCGAAGGGCCTCACAGTTCGCGGTGGCGGCCCTTCTATGCTTCAGCGCCGCTTCCCACTCCGCGGTGAGGTTGGCCATCAGGTCCTCGCGCATCTGCCGAGTGATGTGCGAGTAGCGCGCCTGCACCGAACCGTCGATGTGTCCCATGCGCTCATCCATCCGCTTCGGCGGAGTACAGACCTCCTCCATGCGCGTCTTGGCCGTGCGGCGCAGCCCGTGAGGTGCGAGCCCCTTCGCGGACTTCCCGCCGACCCGCAATCCAAAAGGGGACCGTCAACGTACTGAAAGGAGAGCCGCAACCCGGGGAAACGCCCCGCTCAGCCGGTTCCCGTACGGCGGGGATCTTGGCTGCAGGGCGTGCTCCTCGTATGTGCGAGGCAACGCCTGCGACCACGCCGTTCCTCCCCTTCGGCTGTGGCTATCCATCTCGTGCCGCTGAGAGTTGCGCGAGACGATGGAGGAAAAGGTGCATCCATCATGCGAGCACAACGCGCGAGGCGTCTCGCCGCGGTGTCCGCGGCCAGCATTCTGATGGCCAGCGGCGCTGCGATCGGCGCAGCAGGCACGGCCGCAGCAGCAGCCCCTGCCGTGCACACTCATGTGACCACCAACTGGTGCGGCGACCGCGATGACTGGGGCGGAAACTGCTCCGACCACCGCTTCGACCGCTCCGATCACCGCTTCGACCACCACCGCTTCTTCTTCAACCACGGAGGTGTCGTGATCATCGTGCTCTAGTACGCCCTTGGACATGGCGTCGAGTCAGTCCGCGCTGCAGTGTCGCGATCGGTTCGCCGGGGGTTCGTTTCACAGCTGGCGCGCGCCGGCCCGTTTCACGGCTGGCGCGCGCCGGTCCGCGCGGACAGAGTTTCCTACATCATCAAGGCGGCTCGCTCCGCTCGCCGCGCCCCGGCTCACCGCCGGGGACCGACGCTCCTGTCTCCGCCCCGCTCCGGGCCCGGCTCCGCCGGTCGCGCGGCTAGAGCGATCCACGTGCTGAGGAGAAGGGCCGGCGGGGGTGCCGGTCGGCTCCGCGGCAATCATGCTCGACCCCAGACCGGGCAGGCCACCGACCAAACCCACTCCACCGACCTCACGGCAGTTCTTCATCAGTCGACGGCCTTCAAGTCGCCGAGGGCGTCTCCGAGGCCGAGTTCGGTGGCACCACGGGTCTGGAAGCCCTGCTTGAACAGCTCAGCCGTGCGCTGCTGTACTCCCTCGCCTCGGACGAGTTGCTGGAACAGCGCGGCGTCTGCGCGCACTTCGGCAGGTGCCGGCAGGCTGATGGCGTTGATTGCCGACTTGGCTGCGATCAGCGCATCGCGGGGAAAGCCGCTCATGCGCGCGGCGATGCCTGCTACGAACTCGTCCAGTTCGGCGTCAGGGACCGCACGATTGACCCATCCATAGCGTTCGGCGAGGTCGGCGTCGAAGTCCGCCGACGTCAGCACGGCTTCGAGTGCACGGCCCCGGCCCAGCAGACGGGTGAGGTGCTGGATCGCGCCCGCGCCGGGGGGTGTTCCGATTCCCACTTCGGGCTGGCCCAGGATGGCGTTCTCCCGGGAGGCGAAGCGCATGTCGCAGGCAAGGAGGAACTCACTGCCCGCTCCCCGGGCACGGCCGCGCAGCTTGACGACGGTGACAGCCGGGAGCTGGCTCATCTTGCGAAACAGCATTCCCAGGGAGGCATCGCCGGGGCCTCCGGCCTTCGCGGCCAGGTCACGGAGCCAATCGGCAATCGGTGGCTCATCTGTCAGTGCTGCAGTTGCCGAAGTCGCGCCTGGACCGGTTGATGGCCGAGATGACGGCGTCGAGGCTGGAGATCCGGCTCGCGGGCCGCGGTGTTGTCCTGGCTCATGCGCGGGACGGTACGGCCGAGTTGGGGCGATGCGCCGGGAATACCAGCGGTTGAGCCCGGGGCCCAAAGCCAAGCAGGCGGCCGCCAGGTCCTTGACCTGCTGAAACGCGTGAGACGCATGGGCCCTCCGGAGCCGTGTGGACAGGTGAGTCCTAAGCCGTGCCGCGTCATCCTGCTGGATCGGAGCAGTTACTCACCGACGAGCTTGAGTTGGTACCTGTCGGTCAGTTCAGCGACCCACTCGTCCGAGAACTCGAGACCATACTGTTTGCCCAGATCGGCGCGCCGTTGGACGAACTCTGCAGGGTCGGCCGCAGTCTCGGCGATCGTGTCCATCTCATCGAAGAATCGCTCGAAGCCTGCGGGGGAGAGGATTTCCAGGATCCTCGCCGGTTCCGGTCCGGCGTTCCAGAGGGTGTGCAGGATCCCTCGCGGCTTGAGGATGTACGAGCCCGGACCTGCCGTGGCCTCCTGGTCGCCCACCCGTGCACCGACCCGGCCCTGCAGGACGTATGAGAACTCGTCTTCACGGCTGTGCACATGCGGCGGTACGAGACGGCCCGGCTCGATCGAGTGCTCGACGATCGAGAACTGGTTACCGGTCTCCTCAGCCCAAATCTTGAAGTCGACCCCGATGCCCCCGAGCCGGATCGACTTGCCCTCGTCCGGTTCGACTACAAAGCGGAGAGCCTTCACGACGGCCTCTCAGATGTCGCTCCTACTACCTTTTACGACTTTATTCCGGTCTCATGTCTCAGTCACCAGCACCACTGAGTGGCCCGGCGTGGCAGCCGTTGCGACAGCGTTGTGACCACCACGGGTGGCCGTCACCGGTGAGCGTCACGGAACGGGGCCGACCGCGACTCTCACTGGCACACACCCGACCACGCGGTGCTGGCATCTTGAAATCGAACAGACGTACCATTCTGGTGTGGCTG
The DNA here is from genome assembly GCF_042888805.1 of Streptomyces sp. NPDC002730. Taxonomy (NCBI): domain Bacteria; kingdom Bacillati; phylum Actinomycetota; class Actinomycetes; order Kitasatosporales; family Streptomycetaceae; genus Streptomyces; species Streptomyces sp. NPDC002730. The sequence goes on along the minus strand of NZ_JBIAQG010000013.1, from coordinate 116,179 downwards.
AAACGTACGACTTCCCCGACGACCTGCGTGCCGCGCAGCTCGACCTGCACCGGACGCGTGCGGAGTACGCGGCGCTGTGCCGGGCCCTGCCGTGGTCGGTGACCCCGGAGCCAGGCTGGGCGAGCGAGAAGCACGTACTCGGCGACCGGGTGGTGTCCTTTCCGGACAGTCCGGGCTACACCGCGGAGCAGGCAGCAGAGGAGGAGCGGCTGCGTCGGCGGCTGCTGGATCTGTCGGTCACGGTGAGCACGCATCCGTACTGGGCGACCCTGACGGCGGACGTGGTCGATGCGCGGATGGCGCTCAAGCACGTCCACGAGCGGGCCGAGGGCAAGGCGGCGTAGACCGTCATGGCCGAGCGCCCACCGTCCCGTCTGGAGCTTCTGCGCTTCCTGGAGCGGGTCCAGCTGCAACAGCTCCAGCAGACCAAACGCTGGCTGGAGCAGGAGGAGGACCGAGCCCTGCGCGCTGCCCACATACCCTCACGACCTCCGGAGTGGAAGATCGAGATGAGCCGTGGCGGGCGACACGCCCTTGCCGTCCATGCCGGGGACTGCACCCATGGCGGGGCACCGCGGGCCAAGCCGATCAGCCGCGAGCAGGCACTCGCCGCCCTCGCCGCGCACGTCGAACCCTGCACGGTCTGCCGCCCCGACCGAGACCTCGGCATGCTGTGACCGGCCACCCGTCGCGACCTGGAGGCATGACAGGCACACCGATCGTCGTCCACCGGATCTCGGCAACCGGCGGCCGGCGGGTCACCGTGCGGGACCAGAACATGGGCCTGGCCCACTCCGACCGGGACCTGCTGGAATTCCTCCGCCAAGCAGGCCTGCCCGACGCCGAGGATCTCCTGGATGACCCGACGTGGGTCGAATGGGTCGGCGGCGGGGCGCACGAGTACCAGCCGGACGGTCCTCCATGAGCCCTCCGCGGTGCAGTGCAACAGACGCCGCGACCGTTCCGCCGGTAGGTCGGCGAGGCTCTGCGCGGCCAACCTGCGGCCAACATTCCGGGATACCAGTCCATGCGCGGGCTTGACTGGCGTCGGCCGTGACGGCGCCGCAGCTCGCGCAGTAGGCCGGAGGCGGGACGCGGTTGGCCGGCCGCCGGCTGACGCAGATGCCCAATATTTGGTGGCGGACAGTGTTGATGCCCGCGACGATGCCCCCCATGGACGAGGGTGAGCACATCAATCAATCAGCAGAGACTCGATGGACGCAGTCAACCATCTATCCCGACATGTGGGTTGATCCGGACGACGACCCGCGCGAGACCGATGTCGAGGCTGTCGATGAACGCAGCATCCTGCTCGACAACCTGCGCCACTACCGCCTCACCCTGGAAATGAAATGCGCGGGCCTGGACGCCGAACAGATGGCCCGGCGCTCCGTACCGCCGTCCACGATGTCCCTGCTCGGACTGGTGCGGCACATGGCCGAGGAGGAACGACACCTTCGCCGGGTGATGGCCGGCGAGGACGCGCCGAAGCTGTACCGCACCGACGAAGACCGCGACGGTGACTTCAACGGCGCGATCGCCGACCCGGCGGTCGCGGAGGACGCCTGGCGACAGTGGCGGGCAGAGGTGGAACTCACCGACCGGTACCTGGCCGGCGTCACCGACCTCGGCACCCGGAACGCCGGCTTCTCCGACCTCGGCCCCGAACCCGGTGGGGACGAGCAGCTTCGCGACGTCCTGGTGGCGCAGATCGCGGAGTACGCGCGACACTGCGGCCACGCCGACCTCCTGCGCGAGCGGATCGACGGCCGAGTAGGCCAATGATCACTGCATCCCGACACACCGATCAAGATCACTCGCAGGGTGGGGAGATCATGTACTACGGCTCTACGAGTACGCGGCCTACCTGGCACCGCTCATCGACCGCAGCCCCCAGCCTTAGCGCTGCTCAGTGCGCTATGGATGGCTGAGGGACGTGAGGCACGTTGTCGTGTGTGCCGGCCTGGACGGGGGTCCTGTTACGCAGGGGGTGTTAGCTCCAGACCTGTCCGGTGGCTGACACGATCAAGTAGAGACAGTGCCCAAGCGTTGCGTTCAGCCACGCAGCCTTTGATGAGTTCGTCAGCGTCGAGGATGACTCGATGCCTCTCATCTCCGGTGAGCGACTCAATCTTCATGATGTGATGCGTTGCGGACCGAAGCATGCCAAAGAGATCCAGGGTTCCTGCACTCGTAACTCCGAGGTGCGCGAGTTCCGTCAGCCGCAGTCGGAGCTCCTCTGAATGACGTGTGGCCTCTGCTTCGAACTGATCAAGATTGAGCCGCCGAAGCACCGCGTCGAGATGGGCGCGCCGGAGAAGATCCAGCCATACATCAGCAACGACGCGGGCACGAACGTACCTGTCGAGGTCCAATGTGGTCTGGTTCTCCGCCCTGATGTTCCGTTCGGCTTGCTGTCGGCGCCGCTCCACTTGAAGCGGTCCGAAGTAGCCGACGGCCGCTCCAACTGCAGTGCCCATGAACCCGCAGACCGCCCCCACCAGTGCCGCGTCCATGCCCACCTCATTCCAGTCGGACGCCCCCCGGCGCCCTCGTCCTGGAATTATTCGGCCGCGGCAGGCCGCAGAAACACGTTCAAGCCCGGGAAATGGCCGGCGATCTCGGCGCGGATCACCACCGCAATCTGGCACGGGCACTGGCAGGTGCTCCTCAGTGATCGCCAACCCCGCCTTGGAGCGGTGACAGCTCTCGCTGAAAAGTGTCATGTCTCGCTGAAATTCTCATCTGGCCCGGCCCGCACGGCGGCTGGGAGTCCAGCGCCATGTGGCTCAGTCATCTCGGCATCACCTATCGGGCCTGCGTACCCTCACCGGCTGTGCCATCCCGCCTCCCCCCACCGATCGGACGTGTCATCACATCCAACCGACGCTCAGAAAGAACTGACGCGAGGCCGGTCAATACCTACCTGGTGACCGATTCTGGTCACAGCCGGGCGCCGACGTCGGCTGGGGACGATGCGCCAGTCATGCGCTGGACAGGGATGGTTGGCAGCGCGACAGGGCCATGACGCAGGTCACCAGGAAACGGTGACAGGACGTTGTCGCGGACAGGTACGACTGTCGACAGCATGACGATCACCGATGAGGACTGCCTCGCCGAGACCCTGGCGTTCAACAAGCAATTCGAGGCCACTGCCGCGAGCCGCCCAACTCGCGGGGAAACGCCGGACGCAACCGTGCTGGCAACCCTGCGGCGTAACCGGCTCGGCGGCAACACGCCACCGGTGAGACTGCCGCAGGGCCAAGACCGCGTCGCTGCGGGCGGGGTGAAAGTCCGGGCGTTCGTGCCAGACCGCGTCGACGGCGTATACCTGCACATACACGGAGGTGGCTGGGCATTCGGCTCGGCGGGCGGCCAGGATGAGAGGCTGTGGCACCTTGCCGAGCAGGCACGGCTGGCCGTGGTGAGCATCGAGTACCGCCTCGCGCCGGAACACCCGTTCCCCGCCGGACCCGACGACTGCGAAGCCGCGGCCCGGTGGCTCGTGGACCACGCCGCAGTCGAGTTCGGTACACAACGGCTGCTGATCGGTGGCGAATCGGCCGGCGCCCACCTGAGCGTCATGACGTTGCTGCGCCTTCGCGACCGGCACGGCATCACTGGCGCGTTCCGGGCGGTCCACCTGCTCTTTGGACCGTACGACCTGTCGATGACACCAAGCCAGCGATCGTTTGGATCCAAGCGGTTGCTGAGCAATACCGACACGGTGCGGGGCAGCTATGAGCTGTTCACACCAGAGATGGGGGCGGAGCAGCGCCGCGACCCTGAGGTCTCGCCCCTGTTCGCCGACCTGGTCGGCTTGCCACCCGCCCGGATCGTCGTCGGCACCGAGGATCCGCTGCTGGACGACTCACTGTTTCTGGCCCAACGGTGGCAGACGGCAGGAGCGCCCGTGCAGCTCGGCGTCGTCGCCGGCGCGATGCACGGCTTCACCCTGTTCCCCCTGACCATCACCGAGCGGGAACTGCGGCGTGAGCGGGACTTCCTGGCCACAGCGTGACGGTAGCGTCGGCATCATGAACCGCACTGCTCGGCTCTATGCACTGGTCGAAGAGTTGCGCGCGGCGGCGCCGCGGCCGCTGACGGTCGCGGCGCTCGCCGCACGATTCGAGGTCAGCACGCGCACGGTGCAGCGCGACCTTCAGGCGCTGATGGAGGCCGGTGTCCCGGTGCGCACCACACCCGGGCGAGGCGGGGGCTGGTCGATCGACCCGGAGATGACCATGCCCCCGATCCGGTTCACCGCCGATGAGGCCTCGGCGTTGGCCACCGCGCTCGCCGCGGCCAACGCCTCCGCCCCGTTTGCCGGTGCGGCCCGCACGGCAGCCCAGAAGATCGTGGTCTCGATGAACGGTCCCGCCTCGGCAGCGGTCCAGGAACTCGCCGCACGAATCGTTGCGCTGCCGTCGCGGACCGACTCCGCGGTCCGCACCGCAGTGGAACAGGCCCTCACCACAAACGCGGTGCTGCGGCTGTCCTACGTCGATGCGGCAGGACGCGAAAGCGACCGCGTAGTGGAACCGGCCGGACTGCTCACCGCCGACGGCCGGTGGTACCTCATCGCCTGGTGCCGCACACGGCGGGCCGGCCGGGGCTTCCGGCTGGACCGGATCGCCGCAGCGGCTCCAACCAGTGAGCAAGCGCAGCCCCATGACCTGACCGAACTGCTGCTCGGCTCGGCCGCCGCCGGTGCAATGCAGCCCATGGCGCTGGCTTCACTCACACCCCCACCATGAGGATCTGAAGGCACCACCAACCCGGCGAACCTCCCTTGAAGCGATCATCAGGGTGTGGCCATGTGATGTCGACCGGTAGATGGCCATCTCGATTCGTAGTTGGCCAGCATCCTGGTTCGGGCAGCCGACGACAGCACCGTTCAGGGGCCTTAGGGAGGGCGGCTGCGGCAGTCGGGGCTCGCCGTAGGGTGGTTCTTGATGTTCAACCGACTTGAGATCAGTGCATTGCCGCCCGGGCCTCGATGGCCCGCCCAGTTGCGAATTCGGGTCGATGGCGAAGACGTGGTAACAGAGGTGGTCGGCGATGGCGGTCGGGGGCCGTTTGTGGATGAGGCGCTCCCTACTGACCGGTCCTCTCCCTTGCGCGCGAGCACCGAGGGGCGACGCGTGTTGTTGGGGGAACCCGAGTGCACGGGTGGCTGTTGCGGCTTCCTGTCCGTGTTCGTGCAGCGGTTCGGGGATATCGTGCAGTGGTCCGACTGGGAGGTCCCGTCTGGCGAGGCAGCGCCTCCAGAGTTCCACTTTGACGCCGATCAGTACTACGCCGAAGTGGACCGTGCTTCGGCGGACCAGGCGGACCAGTGGTGGAAGTACACGTAGCTGTGGCATCCGGTCGATAGTCGGCTGTCCCGACGGAGGCTCCGCTCCGGGTGCGCCGGTGGCCATCTGTCAGTCGACGAACTGGAATTCGCGGCCCACCGCGGTGATCGACTGCCGTTGGCTGCTTGTGAGCGGCGTGCGACCGCTGCCGCCGGACACCGCATACCGGCCTGCACAGCCTCCACACGCCGCGTCGTACGGCACCAGTCCCTCCCCTCGTGGGGACCGGTGCCGAACCATACGGGCGGCATCGATCCGCGCCGGTACGGCGCGGATCGAGGAAAGGCCGGACCCGTGGTCGACGCGATAGCAGTCCGGATGGGACTGACTCCACGGATCTCTCACACTCACGCGACGAGACCGTCGCCACCGTCTCGTAACTCCGATGGAAGATGACCGAGAACATGTGGCGTCATGAGTTGTCTCTCCGAGCGCTGAGCTGGTGGCATCTCCGGGCGACGCCCGACGATGCGCTACTGCGTCGAGATCCTGCCAGCTGCGGCTCCCGCCGAGGAGGTTCCGGCACCGGGCCAACGACTTTTCCGCAGGTCAGCCATATAAAGTGAGTTTTCCGGTCCGGATGCCCAGGTACGGGGGAAGTAAGGGGTGGAGACCTTGAGTTCCGACTCAGGGGCACGCACAGCCTTCGCGGAACGTCTCGCGCTGCTGTACAAGGAGGCTGGCAACCCTCCCCTCAAGCGCGTGGCCGAGGCGGTCGTCCGGCTTCAGCGGGTCGACGAACAAGGGCGGCCAGTGCGGGTGTCCGCTCAGCGGATCAGCGACTGGCGACGGGCCAAGAACGTGCCTGCCCAGTTCGCCGCCCTCGCAGTGGTGCTGCACATCCTGATCCCCGAAGCACGGCGCTCGCGACCCGCGCCGGTGTCCACGGGCCTGTACGACCTGGCCCAGTGGCAGCGCCTATGGGAGCGCGCGGTCGCCGACCCGGTCAGCGACCGCGCCGCCACATCCGCAGAAGCGGAGGAACAACCCCCGGTCGAAACCCCGACCGTCCCCGGTGTGTGCCCATACCGGGGGCTGGCTTCGTACCGTCAGCAAGACGCCCGGTGGTTCTTCGGCCGCGAGCGGAGCACGGATGCCCTCATTGCTCAGCTCCGCGCAGCGGAGAAGGCGGGTGGCCTGGTCATGCTCGTGGGCGCCTCAGGTGCGGGAAAATCCTCCCTGCTGAACGCCGGCTTGGTGCCCGCATTGCAGAACGGCGCACTGGGGGACGAGAACAGCCGGGCAAGGGGGGTTCTGCAGCTCGCGCCGGGAGGCGATCCTCTCGCGGAGCTGACCCGCCGGATCCCTGAGCTCGCGCACGTCGTCTCTGCCGCGGAGGAACCGGCGGCGAAGGAGCCCGGTACTCCGCAATTCGCGCACGTGGTGAGGAAGGCCGTTACGGCATGGGCGCAACGCGAGACATCCTCCGCCGCCCGTCCGGTCGTCATCGTCGATCAGTTCGAGGAGGCATTCACCCTCTGCTCCGACGAGGCGCGCAGGCGCACTTTCATCCAGCTCCTCCACGCTGCGTGCTCGCCCCCCGGCCCCGGTGACCCAGCCCCCGTGCTCGTAGTCCTCGGCATACGCGCCGACTTCTACGAGCAATGCCTCGGGTATCCCGAACTGGCCGACGCGCTGCAACACCGGCACATGGTGCTCGGGCCGCTGACCACCACGGAGCTGCGCGAAGCGGTGACCGGCCCGGCCAAGGCCGTGGGCCTGGAACTCGAACCGGGGCTGGCGGAACTGATCGTCCGGGAATTGAGCGCTGACGGCCCGCGCGGGGCGCACAACGCGGGGGTTCTGCCGCTCCTCTCCCACGCCCTGCTCGCCACCTGGCAGCGACGAAAGGCGGGAAGGCTGACGCTGGCCGGCTACCGCGCGGCGGGCGGAATCCAGGGAGCGGTGGCGGCGACCGCCGAGCGGGCCTGGTCCGGCCTCGACCCGGCAGCACGCACGGCCGCGAGACTGCTCCTCCTCAGGCTGGTCCGACTGGGCGAAGACACGCAGGCGACCCGTAGGCGGGGGACGCGGCGCCAGCTGGCGGCGGAGTCAACGGACCCCAACAAGACGGAGGAATCACTCGAAGCACTGGTGAGCGCCCGATTGGTGACACTCGACGCGGAGACCGTGGAGATCACCCATGAAGCGCTGCTCCACGCCTGGCCACGCCTGCGTGACTGGATCGACGAGGACAGGAACGGCAATCTGCTGCGCCAGCGGCTGGAAGAGGACGGCAGAGCCTGGGATGGGTCGAACCGCGATACGTCACTGCTCTACCGGGGTTCCCGTCTGGAGCAGGCCCACAACTGGGCGAAATCCGCCGGTGACACGTTCCTGACCCGGATCGCGGTGGAATTCCTGGCTGCTTCGGTCAGGCTGCGCAAGCGCACAGTCTGGATCAGCCGTGGTGCGGTGTCGGCTCTGGTCGTCCTGGCGATCCTGGCCGTCGGTTCGGCGGTGGTCGCGTGGCAGCAGCGGAACGATGCGGTGTTCGAGCAGGTGGTCGCCGAAGCCGATCGCGTCCAGTACACGGACCCGTCGTTGTCCGCTCAACTCGACCTGGTGGCTCACCGCTTGCGGCCGAACGACGAGGGCGCGAACAATCGGCTGATCTCGATCGTGAACGCGCCGCTGGCCACACCGCTTCTCGGCCACGCCGGCGCCGTGTACCTCACCTCGTTCAGTCCGAACGGGCGGTTCCTGGCCACCGCCAACTACGACCGGACCGTTCGACTGTGGGACGTGTCGGACCCGACTCGGCCCAAACAGCTGGGCAAGCCCCTCACCGGCCACACGAGTTGGGTGAGCAGCGCGGTCTTCAGCCCCGACGGCCGCACCCTCGCCAGCGGTTCGGACGACGGCACGGTCCGGCTGTGGAACGTGCAGGATCCCCACCACCCGCGCCCGCTCGGCGCGCCCTTGACCCGCAATGGCGGCACGGTCTACCTGCTCGCCTTCAGCCCGGACGGACACACTCTGGCCTCCGCCAATGAAGATCACACCGTTCGCCTGTGGGACATGAGCGACCCGCGCCGGCCGAAGGCGCTCGGTGCGTTGACCGGCCACACCGCCGCCGTGCGCTCCATGGCGTTCAGCCCTGACGGACGGACGCTGGCAGCCGGTGGCGACGATGACACGACCAGGCTGTGGGACATGGCCGATCCGCGTCATCCGACGCGGATCGACACAGTGCTGACCGGCCACACGGACACGGTGCACTCCGTGGCCTTCAGCCCCGATGGCCAAACCCTCGCCAGCGGCAGCGCGGACGACACCATCCGGCTCTGGAACGTGGCCGATCCACGTCACGCGACGCCGCTCGGCGCGCCTCTCACCGGCCATACCGGTCCCGTATGGTCAGTCGCCTTCAACCCCGACGGAACCATGCTCGCCGCCGGCAGCGCAGACAGTACGGCGAGCCTGTGGAACGTCAGCGATCCGGCATATCCGTCGCAGGTCGGCGAGCCTCTCGCGGGGAGCAGTGGCGAGATGTACGCCGTGGGCTTCAGCCCCGACGGCCGAACGCTCGCCACCGGGAGCGGTGACAGCAAGGTCCGCCTGTGGTCGATACCGACGTCGGACATGATCGGCCGCATCGGAGCGTTCCGCCCGGATGGGCAGGTGCTGGCCACGGCCGCGCGCGACGGAAGGGTTCGGATGTGGAATGTGGCGACTCCCGAACGGCCCGCGTCGCTGGGCAAACCGTTCATGCCCGGGAAGGGTGACGTGCGTTCACTGGCGTTCTCCCCCGACGGCCACACACTCGCGGTGCTGACGGGAAGCCGCGCGGTGCAGCTGTGGAACGTCAACGACCCGACTCGGCCTGTCTCCTACGGGCCGCCCGTCGAACTGCGGACACGGTTCGCGGGCCCCGACGCGCTGGCATTCAGCCCGGACGGGCGCACGCTGGCAACCGCCCATGAGGACCGCACCATTCAGTTGTGGAACAGCAGCGACCCGTCCCACCTTCGTCCGCTCGGCAAGCCGCTCAACGGCCACAAGGGCTACGTCAATTCTCTCGTCTTCAGCCCGGACGGCCGCACTCTCGCCAGCGGCAGCGCGGACGACACCATCCGGCTCTGGAAGGTGGCCGACCCACGTCATGCCGCCCAACTCGGCGCACCTCTCACCGGGCATCTCGGACCCATCAACGCGCTCTCCTACGGCCCCGACGGCCATACATTGGCCAGCGGCAGCGACGACGGCACGGTCCGGCTCTGGAACATCACCGACCCCCTCAAGGCAACCCGGCTGAGCTCCCCCCTCACAGGCCACACCGAAGCGGTCGTGTCGCTGACGTTCAGCCAGGACGGCCGCACCATGGCGAGCGGCGGCAACGACAACACGGTCCGGCTCTGGAACGTGGCCGATCCGTCCAAGGCCGCTCCCATTGGTCAATCGATGAGCCCCAACGCCAAGACGGGCAATTTCTTGTCGTTCAGTCCCAAAAGCCACATGCTCGGAGTATCGAGCGGCGCCGATACCGTCCGGCTGTGGAACCTCGACGTCGACGAGGCCATTCGTCGCATTTGCTCGACCACTCGGGGCGTTCTGACGCCGGCGAAATGGCACGAGTATCTGCCCCGCCTCTCGTACGAGCCTCCGTGCGACCAGTAGCGGAGCACGCATTGCGTGATCCCGATCACAACGCCTCTTGCGGCTGAGCAGTCGGTTCCCGCCGTACAAGCAGCCTTGTTACTCTTGGCTACAGCCCGATCGCTGGTGCATCCCCCGTCGCCAGCGGTCGGGCGCTTCCATGTCCTGCGGAGAACATCAACAGCGGGATAGGGGTGTGCAAAGCCCGCGGTCCTCTATGAGGTCCTGGGAGGTGGGCAAGGAATCCCATCCTCCTGCTGGAGCCTGTTATTCATTCGGCGCAGGTGGAGAGGCGAGAGCTTTCCTGACTTCAGCGATGAATCGCGCGCGGCTGTGCTCTTCTTGCTTCCGCCTCGGAGTCTCGATACGCCCACGAGGCGATGTTCGGTGCCCAGAGCCGCACGCGCGATACCTTCCAGGTTTTCAGGTGTGACAACCGTGAAAAGGCTTGGAAAGCTTGCGCTGCTGTTCGAAGCGGCCGGCCTCAGTCCCGCAGGAACGCCAGTACCGCGCTGGCGCCGGTGGCACTGGCCCTCCGCCGCGGCGCGACGGTCCGCTCTCCCCACTCGTCAAGACCTCTTTAGGAGTCATAGGCTGAGCCCCGTCAGGCGACAGAGAACGGTGAGGATCAGTGGCAAAGGTGTACGAGCGGATCGCGGATGACCTCCGCCAAGCCATCCGCGCTGGTCAGCTGGAGCCCGGCGACCGACTTCCCGCGGAGACCAAACTCGCGGAGCAGTACGGGAAGAGCGTCCCGACGATCCAGAACGCACTTCGACTGCTGCAGAACGAAGGGCTGATCGAGAAGCAGCACGGCCGCGGCAACTTCGTGCGTCGGCCCCGCACGACGGTGCTGCGCGACAACGTCCGGCACCAGTGGGAGAAGGGCCGCGCGCGCGAGCCGGAGGCCAAGAGGCTGGAGACGGGCGCGACCGAGCATGACACCGGCCTGCAGATGGACGACCTCGTCTTTTACGCGGCGTATCGCGAGACCAAGGCGAACAAGGAACTTGCGGAGACCTTCGGGGTCCCCGAGGGCACGCCCCTCCTGGAGCGCACCTACCGGACGAGGTACGCCGCCGAAACCGCCCCCCTCAACCTGGTGACCTCTTACATCGTCCGCGCCCTGGTCGAGGAGAACCCGGACCTCCTGGACGACACCAAAGAACCGTGGCCCGGCGGCACACAGAACCAGCTCTACACCGTGGGAATCGAAGTGGACCGCGTCGAGGAACGCGTCACCGCCCGCCCACCCACACCGGAAGAGGCGGATGAGCTGGAGCTGCCGCCAGGGACGTCGGTCCTGGTTCTCCGGAAGACCTCGTTCGACATCAATGACCGCGTCGTGGACGTATCCGACATCACGCTGCCTGGTGACCGCACGGAAATGCTCTTCACCACTCATCTGGAAAGGTGGTGAGTGCCGTGCTTCGGCGCGTCGTCATCATCACTGCTGTCCACCCGCCATCCGCTCCGTTCCTGCCGGACGCGTACAAGTCTCTCTGCGAGCAGGAGCTCCCCGACGGATGGGAGTGGCATTGGTTGATCCAGGAGGACGGCGAGAGCGACGAGGTCGCTCCCCACGTCCCCGACGACGACCGCGTGACCTTCAAGCAGGGGCGCCCCGGCGGCCCCGGCGTCGCCCGGACCATGGCTCTCGCCCACGCAGACGGCGAGTACGTCAAGGTCCTGGACGCCGACGACCAACTGACCCCGGGTGCGCTGGCCCGCGATCTGGCCGCGCTCGAAGGTGACCCCGCGATCGGCTGGTCGACATCGCGCGTACTGGATCTGTTGCCCGACGGCTCCACGGCGGGCTTTCCCGGGGACCCCGAAGCTGGACCGATCGAGCGGGGGGCCGTGCTCGACTTCTGGAAGGCGAATGGTTTCCGCGCACAGGTTCACCCGGCGACGCTGTTCGTTCGCCGCGAACTGCTTCTCGCGCTCGGCGGCTGGATGGCTCTTCCCGCCTCAGAGGACACGGGGCTTCTGCTCGCCCTGAACTCCACCAGCCGCGGTTGGTTCTCGCCCGAGGTGGGACTGCTGTACCGCAAGTGGCCTGGGCAGGCGACCGGCCAGGCCACGCACACCGATGCCGCCGAGCGTGACGCCCGCATGGCAGTCGTCGAAGCGAGGGCTCGGGCGCTGTCGCACTTCCGGTGGCGCCACCCCGTCACGGACGCCCGATGAGCTTCGCGGCCCGGCTCTCTCGGTCGAGAGAGCCGGGCCGTGTCATGTCAGGGAAGCGTTTCGGCGTCAGCCCGGGAGAAGATCAGGTCACTCTCGTCGGAAACCGGCCCTCGCCGGCGAACCGGTACTCGGGGGGAACGCAGGGCAGCCGGGTAGCTCTCCGGGGCGCAGTCGTTGACCAGGCAGGCGTAGAAGCCGAGAGTGCATCTTGAAGTTGCTGGTCACAGGCATGGTGTGAGAGGTGGGCGAGCGGCTCGCGCTGGTCCATGGCCTGTGTCCACGGTGAAGATCGTCCGACCGGTCGGCCGGGGCGGTTCTCGGGTTCTGCTGTGCCTGTCAGCTGTCCTGCCCGACGGGTCGGCGCTGCTTGGCGCGGTGGGCGAGCGCATCGACGATGCGTTGCCATGCCGGTGATGCCTCGGAGATCCGGGAGGAGACCAGCTTCAGGTACCCTGCCCGGTTGCTGTCCCGTTCGTGTTTGATCTCCCATGCGTCCAGGTCGTCGATGAGCCGGTCCAGGCGTGGATCGTGCGGATCCCAGTCGACTGATTGATCACAGGCGAGATACAGGCGCGTCGTCTCGGGGTCGTCGAAACCGGCGTTCTTGTCCCGTATCCGCTGCGGCATGACGTGCGGGTCCAGTGCCTGCATCAGGATCCACGAGTCGCGCTCGAGTCGTACCCTCCGTTCGCTGACCCCGAGACTGCGCATCCGGTTCAGGATGGCGACCACCTCGGGGGGCAGGACAAGGCTTTCGCCGCCGGCCAGTTCGGCGATCCTGCGGCGGTATTCGGTGAGCTGGTCGATCTTGCGCTGCAACGCGGCGTCGATGTCGGTGACGGCCGCGGCGAATTCGGCTGGTTGCGCATGCAACAGCGCGTCGATACGGGCCAGTGGCACCCCGGCATCGGCGAGGGTCCTGATCCGGATGAGATCCACCGCCGCTTGCGCGCTGTACCGGCGGTAGCCGGAGGCATCGCGCTCGGGCTCGGGCAACAGGCCGACGTGGTGGTAGTGGCGAACGGTGCGCACGGTCACTCCGGCGGTTGCCGCGAGCTGGCTGATCGTGAGCACCGTCCTCCTCGGGTCTTCGTGCAACGTGGTCGTGCCGAGTCTAGGGGCGAGCTCGGTCGACGACGTCGCGGATCGCCTGGACCACGGCATCGGGACGGTCGAAGCAGAGCCGGTGGTGGCTGGTGTCGGAGATGATGCGTTGTTCCCCGTGCGAGACCGCGCTCACCAGGGCCGCGTCCATTCTCGTCTTGGCGTCATTCATCTCTTGCAAAGTCCGCTCCGACGTCAGCGCCAGCTGGGCGGGGTCGATGCCCACCACGGAGAGAGCAACCACCGGGACGTCGGGAATGTGTGGCCCGGCCCGCAGTTCGGTGGCGAGTTCGGCCAACTTGGTGCGCTCGGCGATGCCGACGCGGGTCCATTCATCACTCACCTTGGCATCGATCAGCGCCTGCCGTACGTGCTCCGGGTAGTCCGCGTGCAACTCGGCGTGCATCTCGCGCAGGGCCGGGCGCATCCGTTCCAGCTGCTCCCGATCAGGTGCCATCCGCTCGACCGCGGCCAGACCTGCCGCGGAAGGCATGAAGTCGTCCCAGTCGCGGTGGAGGGCGTCCAACCAGACCAACCCGGCCACGTCCTGCGGGTAGAGCTGCGCGAACCGATGCGCGTAGAAGCCGCCGAGGGAGTGCGCCACCAAAACGTATGGGGCGGCGATGTGCTGGGCGCGCAGCAGCTCGCGCAGTTCCGTGGCGACCGCGGCGGCGGTGCGCGGCAGCGGGAGGGGATCGCTGTAGCCCGTGCCGCCGCGGTCGTACACCACAGCGGTGGTGAACTGCGAAACCCCCTGCTGGACGCCGAAATAGTCCAGCCCGACCGCGCTGGCGCCCGGCAGGAACACCACGGCCGGGCCGCCGCTGCCCGACCGATGCACGAAAATGCGGCGGCCGTCGATCTCCTGGAACCCTCCGATCGGCGGCGCGAGCCGAACCGAGGAAGTGCTGTTGTTCGTCATGCGGCCAGGCTCCAACCCTGACGCAGGGGCAGGGTCAACCCCTTCCGCCACCGCACCCGAAAGGTGCGCAATTGTTCAACGCGCCGCCCGGATCGCCCTCGTAGGTGGGCGGGGCCGCTGCGGCTTCAACGTCCCCGCTGCCAATGCAGCGAGACTGATGCCGGTCCACGCCGAGGGCCGAAGGCCGCACCGGGGCCTGCAGCCGGCCGAATACCGGTCCGGCGTGTGCGTCCTCGCTGGTACACCCATGTCACTCCGAGTCCGAAGCCACCCGCGGAAAGGCCGAGTCACATCAGTATCTCGGCGTCGACTCGGGAAAAGATCAGATCACTTTCGGCTGTGACCGGCCCGCGCCATCGCACTGGAGGCTTGGGCCGGCGTAGGGCACTCGGGTAGCTCTCCGGCGCGTAGTCGTTGGCCAAGCGGTAGGTGTAGAAGCCGTGCTTGCGCATCGTCTCCAGCAACTCATCCACGGAGTCGCCCAGTTGCTCCATGCGCTCCGGAGTCACCTCCACAGTGATCTCCGCGTCGGGACGCAGCTCGTCGAGCATCGGGGCAAGCCCGCGGACGACACCGCCTTCCGCGCCCTCCACATCGATCTTGATCACACGAGCTCGTGCAATCTCGTCCGGCTGGAGGAGCTCGGGCAGCGGACGCGCTTCCATCTCGAAGGTGGACTCCGCCGGTCCGTCCCACGGCACGATGCTGTTCGCGCCCATGTTTCGTGAGCTCGCGAGGACGAAGGTGAGCGTCTTGAGGCTGTCCGAGACCGCGGCGTTGACCGCACGGATGTTGTCGCACCCGTTGAGCTCGGCGTGCTGGAGCACCCGCCGATGGAAGACAGGGGACGCTTCGATCGACACCACCCGGCCCGTTCCCCCAACCAGCCGGGAGCCGTAGACGCTCAGAAAGCCAAGGTTCGCACCAACATCAACAAAGACATCTCCGGCCCGAAGTCGACTCGCGAGCCATCGCATCATGTGCGGCTCCCAGGCGCCGTACATGTAGATGTACCGCTGAATCAGGTCCCGGGTGTCGACGGCGAACTTGGCCTCGAACCCAGCGTCGACCACCCGTTGACGAGGGTGATCGCGCAGGCGGGGATTCAGGTAATGCGCGGCGATCGCTCCCTTGAACAGCGAGCCGGGAGCCTGCCTTACGTACCCGCGGGCGAGCGTGACGAGCAGTTCCGAAGCGCGGTCCGTCATGCGATCGCCTCTCGTTCCGACGCGATGAGGCGCGGCTGCACCTCCGTCTGGCGACCGCAGCCGGACCGCTTCGAGGCGTCACCCGCCTGCGTATCGACGCCGAACCTGGCACCGAACCGGGTCCGGGTAACGCGCCGACGAGGATGGTCCCGCAGCCGGGCGTTGAGGTGCTCCGCAGCCGGCGAGGCTTTGTAGATCGAGCCGGGAGCGTGACGGACATACCAGCGACCGAGGCTGACCAAGGCCGCTGAACCGGGGTTCCGCATCCGTTCGCCTCTCCGCTGGTGCCCTCGGACCATGACGCCGAGGGCGGCTCACCGTGCTGGCAGACAGATTCTAGGACTCCAGCCGAGTGCAGCTCTCAGGCAGTGGCCGACCGGTCCCTGTCGAACGGCAGCTCCAGCATACGAATCGCGTTGCCTCGAAGGATCTTGTAGGTCACGTCCTCGGGGAGACTGGCCACATGATCAGCCGCCACCTGCTTCGTGTGCGGCCACGTGGAGTCGACGTGCGGATAGTCGGTCTCAAAGGTGGCGTTGTTGACGCCTACGGTCTCGATCGAATCGATGCCGTGCTTGTCGCGGAAGAAGCAGCAGAACATCTGCCGGTAGTAGTACGTCGACGGGGGCTCGGGGATCAGGTCGCGCACCCCGCCCCAGGCACGGTGCTCCTCCCACACGTCGTCGGCGCGCTCCAGGGCGTAGGGGATCCAGCCCATCTGGCCCTCGCTGTACGCCAGCTTGAGCCGCGGGAACTTCACCAGCACCCCGCTGAAGAGGAAGTCCATCATCGAGGCCATGGCGTTGTTGAAGGAGAGCGAGGCCTGCACGGCGGGCGGCGCGTCGGGCGACGCGGCCGGCATCTGCGAGCTGGACCCGATGTGCATGTTCACGACCGTGCCGGTCTCCTCGCACGCGGCGAAGAACGGGTCCCAATAGCCGGAGTGGATCGACGGCAGCCCCAGATAGGTGGGGATCTCGCTGAAGGTCACCGCCCGCACGCCGCGCGCCGCGTTCCGTTTGATCTCGGCGACCGCCAGGTCGATGTCCCACAGCGGAATGAGGCACAGCGGAATCAGCCGGCCGCCGCTGTCACCGCACCACTCCTCCACCATCCAGTCGTTGTACGCCCGCACACACGCGAGCCCGACCTCCTTGTCCTTGGCCTCCGCGAAGGTCTGCCCGCAGAAGCGCGGGAACGTCGGGAAGCACAGCGAGGCCTCGACGTGGTTGAGGTCCATGTCCTCCAACCGGGCCTTCGGGTCCCAGCACCCGCGCCGCATCTGCTCCCGCGTGATGCCGTCAAGCGTCATCTCATCGCGGGAGAAGCCGACGGCCGCGATGATGCGCTTGTACGGGAAGATCAGGCCCTCGTACTCCCACCAGTCGGTGATCTGACCCTCCGGGTCGGTGGTGAACCGGTACTTCCCGCCGATGTACTCCAGATCGCCGATTCCGGCGGTGAAGGGCTTCGGCCCCCTGTCGCGATACTTCGCCGGAAGCCAGGTCTCGAAGAGATGCGCGGGCTCAATCACGTGATCGTCCACGCTGATGACCTTGGGGAGTTCCCTGGTACCGCTCGCAATGCCAACCACGCTGTACCCCCAACTGCCTGCCGGTTCACCCGGCTCATATCTGACGGACCATCAGGTTGAGGTTATGGGCTCACCCCCTCGACGACAAGGAGGGGCCGAGAACTCCACCCCTTGCGAGATTGAGCAACGTCCGCTGAACTGACGATCCGTCAGTTCAATGTGGGTGAGAGGGAGCAGAATGCAAACGATCTGGCTCAGCGGGGCCGAGTGGTTCGCGGTCCTCCGTATCGGTCTCGGCCTGTGGTGGCTGGAGAGCTGGCGCCACAAGGACAAGAAGGACTGGTTCGCCGGCGGCGGCATCACATGGGCGGCGGGCGTCGCGGCCAGGCATCGTTGGCCTGTCGTCCGGCAAGGCTTCAACCACATCGTGAAGCCCCACCCCCGGCTGATGGCGTACCTCGTCGCGTACGCGGAGATGGCTCTCGGTCTCGGTCTGATCGTGGGCTTCCTGAGCCCGATCGCCCTCGTCGGCGGGATGGTGCTCAACCTGATCTACCTCGTGCTGATGATCCACGACTGGGCGGAGCAGGGGCAGAACCTGATGATGGCTCTGATCTCGGCAGTAGCGCTTCTCGCCATGAGCTGGCAGCGCTGGTCACTCGACAACGCCTTCGGGCTGTTCCTCTAGCGGTGGCGTGCGCCGGTTCGCTCGCCGGCTCCGACGGCTCAGCGTCTCCCTCGCCCTCGGACCACCCGCACCCGTAAGATCGCCCAGTCATTTTTGGGAGTGAGTTACACCGGGGGGATGGGTTGGGGACCGGCGAGCAACTCGTGACGATAGGCGCTGTATTGCTGGGCGCGATGTCCACGCATCTGACGAACTACGCGATGGAGCGGCAGCGCAAGAAGCACGAGCTGGTGACGCGCTGGGACAGCAAGAAGCTCGAAGCATACGAGGGGTACGTCGACAGTGTGCGGTCGTGCATCTTCCTGGCGGTGCAGCTCTACGAGCACAAGGAAGGCCTTCGAGAGAGCGACAAGAGCGAGCGGGAAATGCTCGCCGAGATGTCAGATGCAGGTCGGCTACGCGGACGGGCCTTCGAACGGATCATGCTGCTTGGCGGCGATGACGTCGTGGAGGCGGCGCACGAACTCAACGCCATAGCGCTCAAAGTCGACTGGCAGGCGAACGGCAGGATCGACGGCACTTTGGACGAGTGGCGCGACCGGAACCGCGCCGCGTTCCGGGGGATCAACGACTTCCATGAAGCGGCTCGATCGGACCTTGGAGTCGACGGCAGCGTGACGGGAGAGCAGCATCCGGAGCGTGACCTCCTCCTGCCGTCCGCCCGCCGTGACGAGGGCACATCTACCTGAGCCGGTTCAGCTGTTGAGCGGCCTGGCCTAATAGCTGAGTGCGGGGAGCCAGTTGTCTCGGCCTTGGCGGGTGAGGTCGAGGATGTGCCATACCGGGCTGAGCAGGTCGATGCCTCGCTGGTCGATGTCGTCGGACATCCGGGGGTGCACCGAGTAGACGTGGCGTACCGACCCGTTGTCGTCGCGGGTGAACACCGACACCGTCGAGTCCTGGTTGCCCTCGGCGTCCTCGCTGCCCAGGTCGTATTTGAAGGTACTGGACCCGGCGCTGAGCAGACGCAGATTCGTCCACTTCCGGTTTCGGGCGTGCGCGCGGAGCGAGGGCAGGTCGGCCGCGGCGACGATCGCGAAGTCGACGTTCTGCGCGACGTGGTGGGCCACTCCGTTGAACCCATCGAGCCACATCGTGCACATGGGGCACGGCTCGGTCTGCTTCTTGCCATACATGAGGTGGTAGACGACCAGGTCACGCCCGCGCCGAGTGAACAGTTCACCCAGGCGCACGGTCTGCGCCGGCGCGTCACCAGCCTGCAGATCAGCAGGGCCCTCCTCGAACACGTAGTCATCGACGACAGGGCCCAGCGGCAACCGGCGACGCAGGTCGGCGACGCGTTCACGATGGCGCATCAGCTCGATCTCGGCTTGCCGCAGCTCCTCACGGGCGCTGACGTATGGGGCCGACTCCCCAGTGAGATTGGTTTGACGCATCGCTACCCCCGGCGGCCTAGCGGCTGTCTGGTGCCCACCATCTGCTCTGGCCCACCACCGTATGCCTGCGCACAGGACTCGCCAGGCAGCGAAACGACAAGGACCTGGCCAGTGCACTCCTATGGATCAACCAAGATCCACCGGAAACGCCCCCTAATTCCAGCGGGATAGCTCTGGTCTGTTGGCGCCCTACGTGTCACCCTGCCGGACGCCCGTTGCTTGTCGCTCCCGGCCCGCGGCGCAATGTCCGAGGCCATCGACGGGTACTCGATCAGGCCGCACCATCGCCCTGGCAGGCAAGGAGATGGCAATGAGCGCACGCAACGACGATGAGCATGTGAACCCCTCAGAAGCCCGCGCCACCCATGCCCAGGAGGCGACAGCGGCCACCCCTGAGGAGGCCCTCAGGAAGAGTCACGCTGCACGCACCCGGAGTGCCGCAGCTCGCGCCGCGGCCATCAGCCACTACATCGAACAACGCAGCCCCGACGAGAAGCACGAAGACGAAGCGGCGGGCAGGGAGGTCGCCTGGAAGGCCGCCCATGCCGCCCGCCTGTCCGCTCAAGCCGTCGCCACGCTCTCAGAGAGTGCCCCTGACCCTGCGGCAGACGCCCGCTGTGCAAGGAACGCCGCTGCCGCCGGCGCTCTTGCCGCCCAGATGGGTCAGCTCCACGACGGCGCCGGCGATCTCTCTGTTGCTGCCAATCGCGCTGCCCTCAAGGCATCCCAGGCCGCCGCAGACGCCGCGGGGAAGGAAGGCATGGGAACGAACGCGGCATTGAACGCCACGGCGGATGCAGCTGAGGCAGACGCCGTCGCCGCCGCAGAAGCGGCGGGATGGATGAAGCCGGGCCACCACCACCAACCTCAGGTGTCGTCCGGTATGAGGAGCCCTGAGCTGTTGTCGATGATGCACCTGTGACGCTGCCATCCTCTTCACGGACGAATGACGTGCCCAGTACCACCACCCGGTAGTTCCCATCACCCCTGTCGACTGCATGTGCTTCGATCCGTGAATCGGGGTGCGCCCGCGACGACGTCGCAGTCGGCCTTCATCGCAGCAGCGGTTCCATGTGGAGCGCGGCGACGCCGGCCGCCTCGTCGGGACTCCGGCCGTTCTCACGGGCGACCATGTATGCGGCGTACCAGTCCCACCAGTTGTGCTCCGGGGCCGTCGCCTCGTACGCACCGTGGTGCTCCTCGGTCTCATGCAAGAGTTCTGTCAACGCGGTGACGTCCATGGCGAAACCTCCTCCGTCGTGCCGGAGTCACCGTCCGGGCAGTCGCACCTGGACCTCTTGCAGCAACCACCCATTGCCGTCCGGGTCACTGAACGAGGCGTACGAGGCGTAGCTGCGACGCTCTGGATCGGGGCCGCCCACCGACTCCTGGACGCCGTTGTCGTAGACATTGTGGAAGACCTCGCTCACATCAACGCCCCTGCCGACCAGGTCAGCGCGGGCTCGGTCGATGTCGAAGACGACGAGGTAGAGACCCTGGGCGGAGCCCGGTGCCACGGGGGTGACCCCGCGGCCGAAGATAACCGAGCCCACGGACCCCGGTGGCGTCACCTGCACGATCCGGAACTCCGGGCCGGCTTCGTAGTCCGCGTCGAGCCGCCACCCCAGGCTCCCGTAGAAGCGCAGGGCACGGTCGACGTCAGCCACCGGGATGACGATGACCTCGAGGCTCATATTGATGGTCGGATCTTTGACGACGTCCGTTGCGCCGTCCTGATGCGCTTGCAGGGTGCTCACATCGACCTCCCGTGACGGATGCCCGGTTCGGTCATGACCCCTTGATAAGCCGCCAGCGGCGGGAACCCGAGCGCCGACTCTGGGTCATCCGTGGACCGGCTAATACCACAATCGTCGCTTACTGGACACAGTCTTGCGCGACGAGCTCATCCACCTCCCCGGCGGGAAAGGCTGGACGCCATCGCACGGCATCCGTTCCGCGCGAAGTCCTATCTGTGCGGTCGCGAGCGGGGGCGGAACTGAGCCGCGCGCAGCGATTCGTTTCCTGGAGCGCCTGGCGAGTCACCGGGGAATGGATCATGGAAACCCACTCCCCGATGGTGCTACTACTCGCCGTCCGCCACCAAGGCGCTAGTCGATGGCAACCGGACCGTCGGTCGGCTTGCGCGGGCCGTCCTTTTTGTCCATGCCCTTCTCAGGGCCGGTCAGGTGTCCCGGAAGACCGAGCGGACCGTTGTCCTTCTCGGGTCGGTGATCGGAACCGCTCAGGTTCTGCCTGACCGACTCCAGGATCGTCAGCCCCTGGCCGACCAGGCCCGCCGCGATCTCGCCGAGGCCGTCGGCGCCGTTGAGCACATTGACATTGGCTCCGGCGAGGCCGCCCGCGGCCTCCTTCACGATCTGCGGGAGCTGGTCGATCAGCATCCGGTCCAGCGCCACCCGGTCGTGCGAGGCGGCGGCCGCGGCCTGGATCTTCATCCGCTCCGCCTCGGCCACGGCCAGCACCCTGATCCGTTCGGCCTCGGCCTCCGCCGGCTTTACGATCTCGGCCACCAGCTGCTGCTGGCGGAGCTGGGCCGCGCGCTGGGCCAGCTCGGTCTGCGCGGCGAGCACCTCCTGCTGCGCGTGCGCCTGCGCCAGCGGCCCGGCCTGCGCCGCCTGGGCCTGTGCGCGGTCCACCTCCGCCGAGTACTCCGCCTTCACCACCGCGGTCTGTCGCGCGTATTCGGCCTGGTTCCGCGCGGCCACCTGCTCCGCCTCGACCGACGCCTGGGTGGCCTGAGCCTGTGCGATCTGGGCCTGCCGCTGGATGGCCGCCTTGTGCGGGGCCGACATCGCGTCGATGTAGCCGACATCGCCGTCGTCGATCGACTGGATCTGCAGCGAGTCCACGATCAGCCCGATCTTGGCCATCTCGGTCTTCGAGGTGTCCAAGACCTCGGCGGCGAGCTTCTGCCGCTCGGTGACGATCTCCTCGACGGTCATCGAGCCGATGATGGAGCGCAGGTGACCTGCGAAGATCCGGCCGGTCAGCACCGACATCTGGTCCTGGTCGGAGAGGAATCGCTGGCCGGCGTTGATGATGCTCTCGGTGTCATTGCCGACCTTGAAAGCGATGACGGCGCGGACGTGAAGTGCGATGCCCTGCCTGGTGACACAGGTCTCGGTGACCTCGGCCTCGCACATCGACAGCGTGAGGAAGCGGGTCTTGCGGAAGATCGGGAGCACGAACTTGCCATGGCCTGTCACCACACGGAACGGCGCACCACCCAGCCCGCGCCTGCCGCCCGAGATCAACATCGCCTCGTCGGGAGCGGGAACCCGGTAACCGAACATGCTTCGTCTCCTTAACCAGCGCCGACGGCGCTGCCGCCCAACGCATCCAACGGATCGGCCCACTCGATGACGTCCACTTGGCGAGTGCCGCGGGATCCGATCACGAGCACGGTCGCGCCCCTCGGCAGGGGCTCTTCGGACCAGGCGAGGAAGGTCTCGGATCCGCCTCTGACCCGCACCAGGATCTCGCCGGGACCGGCGGATCCACGGGTGCCGATGATCAGCTCTCCGGAGCAGCCGATCACGGCCTCGTCCTGTGGCACTACCGACCGCCCTCCATCGTTCTGGTTCTCGATTTCGACCTTAGACCCGCCGGAATCAGCGGCCTATCCTCGGGACCCTTTGTTGAACCGGCGCAGATGAACATCCAGGCCGCGCTGCAGCCTGTACATCAGCGGAGCAGGACGGTTTGCCCCCGCAGGATCCACACTCCCCCGGCTCGCTGCCGAGCTCCCGCACGCCTGCACCCTGATCGACCCGCACCACGGCACCGAGGTCATCACCTGCCAACTCAAGCACCTCGCCGAGTACTTGGCCCCCGATTCCGGACAACAGGACAAGGTCCGTGCTGGGGCCGCTGCCGCGTCGAGACAAGTGGATGGTCGGCAGCACGATCTCCTCGCTCGCGCTGGTCCTGCGCGTCGAGCAGCACGGGCGGCGGAAGCGATGCATGCAAGGACGGGTCGCAACGCGGCGGCAAGGACAACCGCAAGAGGGGAGCGACCGGCCTGAAGGGCGCGATCGGCGCGACTGGCCTGACGGGCGCGCGGGGTGTGCCGGGGGGCGGGGCGGGTGCGACGGGTCCGGCCGACTTACCGGTCTGACGGGCGCGCAGGGTGTACGAGGTACGCCGGGCGCACGGCATCGACCGGCCCGACAGGTGTAACCGCCGAGACGGGACCTGCCGGGCCCACGGTCAATGTCGGGTCAGCGGGGCGTACGGGTGTTCCTCGACCTCAATCCGGCCGGCGAAGAGACCGGACCGTCGGCCGTGTGCACGGTCGGGTCAGGCGTTGGGACGCTTGCCGTGGTTGGCCTTCTTCTTCTTACGGGCGCGTCGCTTGTTCCCTCGCTTGGCCATGGTGCATATCTCCCTAATTCAGGACTTCACATGCCTTCGCCAGTCTAGATTCGGCCCACGGTGTCCGCATCAGCGGTGACACGGCCACAGCGCACATACCGGCTCCGCCCGCCGCTCACCGGGCCCTGCCGAGCGGGTGGGTCGGCTAGCGCGTGCCCGCGTATACGCGGGTCGCGAACTCCGCGATCTGTTCGTCGTTCAGATTCTTGGCGAGGTTGGACTCCGTGATCATTCCGACCAGGCTGTGGCCCTTCCCGACATCGATCACCGGCAGACGCTTGATCTGGTGCGTCTCCATGATTTCCAGCGCCTCGGTGGCGCCCGCCCCGGCATCGATCCAGTGCAGGGTCCCGGCCAGGGATCCCGCCTGCACCTCAGCGGGGTCGACTCCTTCGGCACAGCACTTCACGACGATGTCCCGGTCGGTGATCACGCCCGTGAGTCTGTTGTCATCACCGCAGATGGGAAGGCATCCGACGTTCAAGTCGCGCATCATCTTCGCCGCCTCGAACAGCGACTGGTGTGCACCGACGCATTGCACCCCGCTGGACATGATGTCGCGGGCCGTGAGCTGCTTGTTGCTGGCCATATTTCCCTCTGCCTTCAGCGCGTTGGTCCTCCTTCCACGATCACACGGTCGGCCCCATACCGCCCGCTCTGCGTGACCGCCGGGCAGCACTCCTCCACCGGCCCGGCACCGCTCTCGGCGTGCTGTGGGCCGCTGTCCGTCGCAGCCTGTATGTATGTCCCGACATCCGCCGATCGTCGTGCACCGGATCGCCGCGTCGGGCGGGCGGCGGGTCACGGTGCGACAGCAGATCATGGGCCTCGCAGACTCCGACCGGGACGTACTGGAGTTCCTGCGCCTGGCAGGGCTGCCCGATACGGAGGAGCTCCTCGACGATCCGACGTGGGTGGAGTGGATCGGTGACCGGCCGCACGAGTATCACCCGCTGGAGATCATGCCGTGACGTTCGTCCTGTCCGATGGCTTTCTGCCTGTCCGATGACGTTCGTCCTGTCCGGTCACCCTCAGGCGGACACCTTCGGCGTGAGCAGATCCAGGGCCTCCTCCCAACGGAAGCAGCCGGAGCCGCCCGCCTGGGGCTCGTCAGGTTCGTACGCACTGATCACCACGCCCATCTCACGCAACCGAAGCAGGCTCTGCCGGTACGCGGGATGAGCGGCCAGGTCCGCGTTCACGCTCGGCAGTACGGCGGTGGGGATGCCGGCACCGTAGGCCTCGCACAGCGTGGCCAGGGCGAGGGTGTCGGCAATGCCGGCGGCCCACTTGTTGATGGTGTTGAAGGTGGCCGGGGCCACCGCGATGGCGTCCGCCGCGGGGAACGGGCGAGGGTCGCCGGGGCCGCGCCAGGCAGAGCGGATCGGGTTGCCGGTCTGTTCCGCCACGGCCTCGGCGTCGATGAAACCGAGGCCCTGCGGGGTTGCGATGACGCCGACGTCCCAGTGCTGCTCCTGCGCGGCGGTGATCAGCTTGCCGACATCGCCGGCTGTCCCGGCCGCGCAGACGATGACGTACAGGAACGGCTTCTTCGGCTGCTCGCTCACTCAAGGACTCCCGTAGGCAACTGAGTTGGTGGAGTCCCGGCAGCCTACGGCCGGGGGCCGGCTCGTGGCTGCCTACGGTCGAGCCGTGGTGCGGAAGCAGCGCTGAGTTCGGCTTCCCTCCGACTCTTTTCGTTTCCTCTCGTTTCCTTCAGGCGGAAGCCGGCCTTGGTTCGGTGCTGTGGTACACCGCCAGCGTCCAGATGATGAACAGGTCGATCGCGATCATGATCACCGACCAGACCGGCGCGTACGGCAGGAACAGAAACTGGGCGACAAGGCTGATCGCGGCCAGGAAGATACCGGTGAACCGTGCCCATGTGGCGGCCTTGAACAGCCCTGCGCCGGTGATGGCGACACAGATGCCGAGGATCAGGTGGATCCAGCCCCAACCGGTGAGGCTGATGCGGTACACGTAGTTGCCGAGCCGACCGTACACATCGTCCTCGGCGATCGCGGCTATGCCCTGGAGCGCGGCGAGCACACCGCCGCACAGCATCAGTACGGCGGCGAATACGATGCCGCCGGTCACCCAGCCGCTGTTCGGTTCCCCGGGCGGCGGCCCCTTGTACATCGGTGTTCCCCTGTCCGTCGGGGGTTCCATGTTCATCGGTGATCCCACCGGCTGGTCCTGGCTCATGGGGTGCTCCTTTTCTCGTCCCGCACGCCGGTCGCGTACCGGCTTCGAGCGTCGACCGGTACACACACCACCGCCATACGGGTACACCCGTTCGAGTGGCGAGGACGCGCACGTGTGGAGGCGGTGTCCGTCGGGCCGTGACGTTCGTCCGCACTGCCACGCACTGCCCTGCGCCATGACTGCACCGTTCGGCCGCTGCCGGGTGGCGACGGATCGCCGGGGCGGACGATCGTGGGGGCGACAGGCTTCGACGGGACGCGGCACCGGACGCGGCCTTGGGCGGGAGGCTCACGTGGTGCACCGCACAACAAATGTTGCGCCGCTACGGCTCTGGATTACATCCCTCTGTCTTGTAGTCGCCATGACCGTGGCGTACTTCGTGCTTCCCCTCAACGGCCTCGGACCACACCGGCCGGAGCTCAGCTGGACGGTCTTCATCGTGGTGCTCGCCGCCATCGCGTGCCTGCTGCTGCTTCAGATCAGGGAGGTACTCCTCGACAAGCCGGACACCCACCCCGTTGTCGTCATTCTGCTGCTGATGTTCCTGTCGGTACTGGTCTTCTCGGCCACGTACTACGCCCTCGCCCGGCATACGGGCGCGTTCGTCGGGCTGCAGACGAGGCTCGACGCGCTGTACTTCACCGTGGTCACGCTGGCGACCGTCGGTTACGGGGACGTAGTGCCGCAGAGCCAGACCGCCCGCCTGGTGACCATGCTCCAGATCCTCTACAGCTTCGTCTTCCTGACCGCCGCCGCGACCGCGGTGACGCGTCGGCTGCGCAGCCGGGTCGGCGATCGGCTGGGGCACAGCGAGCCCCCGTGACGAGCCGCCGCGACCCCGGGGTCGGTGGAGGACGCGAGAGCAGCGAAGCATGGTGACGGCCATTTGGGTGTCAGGGGAACCAGGGGCGGTGACCGCTCGTTGCCCTCGTGGGCAAAGGAATCGTCAAGAGGCGCGGCCCGCGCCGGATTGCGCAGGGGATTTCCATGGGTGTCAGCCTTTCCAAGGGCGGCAACGTCTCGCTCAGCAAGGAGGCCCCGGGCCTGACCGCGGTCGTCGTGGGCCTGGGCTGGGATGTACGCAGCACCACCGGGACCGACTTCGACCTCGACGCCAGCGCCCTGCTGGTGGATGCGAACGGCAAGGTCGTGTCCGACCAGCACTTCGTGTTCTTCAACAACCTCAAGAGCCCGGAAGGCTCCGTCGAGCACACCGGTGACAACCTCACGGGTGAGGGCGAGGGCGACGACGAGCAGATCAAGGTGAACCTGGCGGGCGTGCCTGCCGAGGTCGACAAGATCGTGTTCCCGGTCTCGATCCACGAGGGCGAGAGCCGTCAGCAGTCCTTCGGGCAGGTGCGCAACGCGTTCATCCGCGTCGTCAACCAGGCCGGCGGCGCCGAGCTCGCGCGTTACGACCTGAGCGAGGACGCCTCGACCGAGACCGCGATGGTCTTCGGCGAGCTGTACCGCAATGCCGCGGAGTGGAAGTTCCGCGCTGTCGGCCAGGGTTACGCCTCAGGGCTGCGCGGCATCGCGCAGGACTTCGGCGTCAACATCTGAGCCGCGTAAGCCTGTTCAAGGGCCTGACCTCGCCGAGGGTCAGGCCCTTGCCGCCCTTGCCACCTTCGTCGCCGTCGTCGAAGTCGTCGAAGTCGTCGAAGTCGTCGAAGTCGTCGAAGTCGTCGCCTCGTCGCCGTCAGCCGATGTGCGCGCCCGCCCGCGCCGCGGACTCGGCAGCCGCGGCCGCACGGTCTGCGGCCGCCTCGTCGAGCGGGTCGCCGCCGGCCAGGACGCGGTAGTAGAGCGGGGCGGAGACAGCCCGGATGACTTCCCGGGCGTCGGTGCCCGCGGGCAGCTCACCGCGGGCGATGGCACCCTCGACACACGGCGCCCATTCCTTGATCCGGGTCTCACAGAAGCGGTGCAGCGCCCGTGCGGTGCGTTCGTCGCAGGTGGCGGCGGCGATCACGGCCTTGAAGAGAGGGCCCTGGCGGGGGTCGGTCAGGGTGGCTGCGACGAGGCGGGCGTTGGACCTGAGGTCCTCGGTGAGGGAGCCGGAGTCCGTACGCGGCACGGATTGTTCGGCCATGTCGGCCAGCAGATCGGCGATCAGACCGGTGGTCGTGCCCCAGCGGCGGTAGACGGTCGTCTTGCCCACCTCCGCGCGGCGGGCCACATCGGCGAGGTCGAGGCTGTGGAAACCGTGCTCGACCAGGGCGTCGCCCGCTGCCCGCAGTACGGATGCCCGGACGCGGGCGGTCCGTCCGCCGGGCCGGACGGTGCCCGGGTCTGCCGCATCCGCGGATGCGCCCTTGGTTGGCACAACGGACTCCAGACTCTTTCCATGGCCGCTTCCATGCCCGCCGCCTGCTCACGCACAAGTTAAAGGAACCATGGATCCGTTAGAGAATGTCCGGGCAGGGCAGGTAAAACTGGAGGCAGACGTGGCGAGGGAGATGCAGTTCAACATGCCGATCGACGTATCCGCCGGTCCCGGCCGCCCGGCGCCGACGCTGCCGGGCGTGGAGCTGGTGTGGTCCGGCCGGGTCTCGGCCCATGCCGACGACACCGCCGCGCACCTGCACCTCCTCGACGCCGACGAGTCCGCGCGTCGCGCTGCCTTCCGGCGAGCCGTGGACCGTGACGCGTTCACGGTCGCGCATGTGACCCTGCGCCGGCTGCTCGGCGAACGGCTCGGCCAGGCCCCGGAAGCGATCACGTTCTCGCGCGAACCGTGCACCCACTGCGGCGGACCGCACGGCCGGCCCGTCGTCCCCGGCAACGCGGTGCACTTCTCGCTCTCACACACCGACGGCCTGGTGATGATCGCCCTGGCCACAGTGCCCGTCGGGGTCGACGTCGAGGGCGTCCCCGCCCCGGACACGGTCACCGAAGTCGCGGCCCAGCTGCACCCGAGGGAGCGTACGGAACTGGCAGCGCTGCCCCCCGAGCACCGCCCCGCCGCCTTCGCCGGCTGCTGGACCCGGAAGGAAGCCCTGCTGAAGGCAACCGGAGTCGGTCTGAACGAGGATCTCTCCCTCACCTATGTGGGAGCCGGCGCCCAACCGGCCGGTAGCGCCGACTGGTTGCTCGCCGACCTGCCCACGGATCCCGGGTTCGCCGCCGCGATCGCCGTACACCTCACCGCGCCCGGCGCTCCGCCGCCGCATGCCACCAACGAGGCGGAGACGGCCCGCTGACCTTCGCCGTGGGCTGGTCGGGATGCAGCCCCAGCGGGCGCAGGGCGTCGGCCCGGATGCGAACGTCGTACCATCCGCGCCATCGGCCGTCGGGACCTGGACCGCAGGCGTGGTTCCAGTAGATGTCGCTCTCCACGAAGGGCATCCAGTCGATGCCGCGATCACGTAGTCAAGCGCGTACTGCGGCGGGCGGGTTCGGGCGGCCGGGCAGGTTTTCGTAGGCCGCAACGGTGACCCAGTCGGAGCTCTGCAGGTTCATGCCGTCCATTGTCCCGGTCCTGGACACTGGCGGCGGCATCGCCGTCGTCCGGCTGCCGAACGCCCAGCGGCCTCAGTGGCGTTCGACCACGTGCTCACCCATGCCCTCGAAGTTATCCACAGGCTGCGGACGACGCGAACGGATTGTCGGGGGTCCGGCGCAGAATGGGGTCATGACTGAGATCACCGACTCGACGCCGGACCTGCCCGGCACGCCAGAGCTGCCCGGCACACCGGACCTGCCGTCGATGCCCGACTGGGAGAAGCGCTTCCGGGCCCCGCGCGTCTCGCTGCCCGACTGGGCGGAGGACGCGCCGGACCGCTCGCTCTTCGTGTCGAACGCCACGGGGACGTATGAGCTGTACGCCTGGGACCGGTCGACCGGCGAGCAGCGACAGGCGACGGACCGGCCGAACGGCACGACAGACGGTGTGCTGTCGCCCGACGGCCAGTCGATCTGGTGGTTCTCGGACACCGACGGGGACGAGTTCGGGGTCTGGATGCGGCAGCCCTTCGGCGGCGGCGACGACGAGCCCGCGGCACCCGGACTCGAGCCTTCGTACCCGGCGGGGCTGGCGATCGGCCGGGACGGCACCTCGGTGGTCGGCCGGTCGACCGACGAGGACGGCACCACGATCCATGTCGTACGGCCGGGTGCGGAGCCGGTCGAGATCTACCGGCACCGGGAGTCGGCCGGGGTCGGCGATCTTTCGCACGACGGGACGCTGATCGCGATCGAGCACACCGAGCACGGGGACGCGATGCACTCGGCGCTGCGGGTGGTGCGCATCGGGGGCACCTCCCACGCCGAAGGCTGTGGGGGAGGCACCTCGGTCGCCGAGCTGGACGACACGAAGGGGGGCACGGAAGAACTGGGTCTCGAGGTGCTCGGTTTCGCTCCGGTGGACGGGGACACCCGGCTGCTCATCGGGCATCAGCGGCGCGGCCGCTGGGAGCCGATGATCTGGGACGTCGCGTCGGGCACCGAGACCGATCTCGCGATCGACCTGCCGGGCGATGTGAACGCCGAGTGGTATCCGGACGGCTCCGGGCTGCTGGTCGCGCACAGCTTCGAGGCGCGCGGGGAGCTGTTCCGGTACGACCTGGCGGCGCGCAAGCTGGCGCGCATCGAGACGCCGACCGGTTCGGTCTCGGGTGCGACGGCCCGGCCGGACGGACAGGTGGAGTATCTGTGGTCGTCCGCCGCACTGCCGCCGCAGGTGCGCTCGACGGCGGGCGGGGTCGTGCTCGATCCGCCGGGGATGAAGG
The DNA here is from genome assembly GCF_042888805.1 of Streptomyces sp. NPDC002730. Lineage (NCBI taxonomy): Bacteria > Bacillati > Actinomycetota > Actinomycetes > Kitasatosporales > Streptomycetaceae > Streptomyces > Streptomyces sp. NPDC002730. Next base: position 85,850 of record NZ_JBIAQG010000013.1, on the reverse strand, counting down.
CGCCGGAGTCGGTGCCGGTGGAGGACGCCTGGGTGGAGGGACCCGGGGGCCGTATCCATGCGCTGGTGCAGAGGCCGGCGGGGGCGACAGGACCGCTGCCGACCGTCTTCGAGATCCACGGCGGCCCGACCTGGCACGACAGCGACGCCTTCGCGGCGGGCCCGGCAGCCTGGATCGACCATGGGTACGCGGTCGTGCGGATCAACTACCGGGGTTCGACGGGGTACGGCAGGGAGTGGACGGACGCCCTCAAGCACCGGGTCGGGCTGATCGAGCTGGAGGACATCGCGGCGGTACGGGAGTGGGCGGTGAAGTCGGGGCTCGCGGACCCGGCGAAGCTGGTCCTGGCGGGCGGCTCGTGGGGCGGGTATCTGACTCTGCTCGGCCTCGGCACCCAGCCTGAGGCGTGGACGCTGGGGCTGGCGGCGGTGCCGGTCGCGGACTACGTCACGGCGTACCACGACGAGATGGAGGCCCTGAAGGCGATGGACCGCACGCTGCTCGGCGGGACGCCGGAGGAGGTCCCGGAGCGGTTCGAGGCCTCGTCCCCGCTGACGTACGTAGACGCCGTCAAGGCTCCCGTCTACATCTCGGCGGGCGTCAACGACCCGCGCTGCCCGATCCGCCAGGTCGAGAACTATGTGGACCGGCTGGCGGCGCGCGGCGCGGTGCACGAGGTCTACCGGTACGACGCGGGGCACGGCTCGCTGGTGGTGGAGGAGCGGATCAAGCAGGTGCGGCTGGAGATCGCCTTCGCCGGCGGGCACCTGGGGCAGGCGGCGAGCCTGGGATAGGGATCCGTCATCGGGAAAGGGCCGTAGCCGGGAATGGGTACAGGGAGCCGTACCTGCCGCAAGGGGCAGGGCGGCGCAGCCGGGAGCGGGAGCCGGGACAGGGGGGTGGGCCGAGAGATCGCGGGCCCGTTCCGTACCGTGGAGGGGTGTACCGGTTCCTGCTGACGCCCCGCTGGTGGGGGATCAATCTCTTCGTCGTGCTGGCGATCCCCTTCTGCGTCTTCATGGGCTCCTGGCAGCTCGGCAAGTTCGAGGACCGCGTCCACACGCACCGGGAGGCCCAGCAGAAGCCCGGCCCCGGTGAGCAGAAGGCCGCGCCCGTCGACGAGCTGCTGCCCGTCGACAAGGAAACGTCGGGGCGGCAGGCGACGGCCAGGGGGCGGTACGGGAAGCAGTTCCTCGTGCCGGAGCGGGAGTTGGACGGCAAGCGCGGCTCGTATGTGCTGACGATGCTGAAGACCGACGGCGGCCGGATGCTGCCCGTGGTCCGCGGCTGGTTGGCCGAGGGCGGGCGGATCCCCGCGGCACCGGCCGGCCAGGTCACCGTGACCGGCGCGCTGCAGGCCTCCGAGACCTCGGGCTCCGACGGGGTGCACGCGACGGGCGGGCTGCCGAGCGGTCAGCTCGGCATGATCAGCGCGGCCTCGCTGGTGAACCTGGTGCCGGACGATGTGTACGACGCATGGGTCACGCTCGCCGAGGCGGACGCCGGGCTGAAGGCCGTGCCCGCGGCAGCGCCGGAGGGCAGTGGGCTCGACCTCAAGTCGTTCCAGAACCTCGGCTACACCGGCGAGTGGTTCGTCTTCGCCGGCTTTGTGGTCTTCATGTGGTTCCGGCTGCTGCGGCGCGAGGCGGAGGCCGCACGTGACAGCGCGCTGGGCCTGGCCCCGGGCCCGGAGCCGGTGTAGACCGAGTTGGACGATGCGGCTGCGGCCGGCCACCGCGGCAGAGCCCCCGTACGCCCTTCCGGGGGCCCCTACGCCCTCAGGGCCCTCAGGGCGTAGGGGAGTGTCCTCAATCGCCGGACGGGCCTAAATAACAGCCCCTCCGGCGTTTGAGGAGCGGGGCTTGGGGCGGAGCCCCAACAGGAGCCTCGCCGGCGATTGAGGCGCGGGGTCCGGGGCGGAGCGCCGGTTACGCGGCGGTCGCTGCTACTGCGCGTTCAGGACACCCGTGCGGTAGATCGTGCCCGCGCATGCGTTGGAGATCGTCGTCTCCGCGCTCGGCGCGCCCGGCTCCGGGATGTGGGTCACCGCGACGCTGCCGTCCGAGGTCCCGCCGTCCTCAGTGACGAGCTGGGGCTGGGTGTTCTCCGACGTCGTGCCCGTGCCGCTGCTGCTCGCGCCCGAAGAGCCCGTCGAGGGCGTGGGGTCGGGCGAGGCGCCGGAGGTCGGGCAGCTGTCCTTCGGCACCCAGGCGAACTTCACCTCGTACGCCGTGTCCGGCTTCAGCAGCAGCGCTCCGGCCTCCTGCGAGGGGTCGGGCAGTCCGCTCGCCGGGTCGCCCGTCGTGTGCCCGACCACCGTGATCTTGGCGGGGTCTGCGGCACCCATCGCCTGGAAGCCGACCGTGCCGGCGCCGCTGACCGCACAGTCGGTCTTGGAGACGTTGGCAATGTGGAAGGTGCCGTACACCTTGCCATCGGAGTCGGGCTTGGCCGCCTGCGTCGCACTGACGCCGAGCTGGCTCGCGTCACAGGGTGGCGAGGTCGCGGCCACGGTGCCCGACGGGTTGGCGCTACCGCCGACCATGCCGTTCGAGGTGCCGTTGCCGGGCTTCGCCCCCGGCGTCCGGCTGGCACCGCCTTCGTTCTGCTCGGTGCCCTGGCCGCCGGCGGAAGGATTGTCCGTTCCGTTCTCGCCGCCCTCGTCACCGGCGTCGGACCCGGTGCCGCCCTGCGCCTGTTCGCCGTGTCCGGCGTTGACGGAGCGGGCGCCGTCGCTGTCGCTCGAGTTCGCCACATGGACGAAGGCGGGGACGGCGGTGCCGATCAGCAGCGCCGCGGCCGCCATGCCGACGAGCGCCTGCCTTTTGCGGGCGCGCCGCGCGGGAACCGCCCTTCGCAGATGGTCGAGGGCGCCGTCGGAGGGCTCAAGGTCCTGTACCGCGCCCTGCAGCATCCGGCGCAGGGCCATTTCGTCCCCGCCAAAACCCTCAGCGGGTCCTTGACCGAGGCCGCCCTGCTCATTTTCCGGCCCGTTGTTCACAATTCCGTTTCCAGTCCGGTCGTCAAACGGCCCGTCCGGCCCGTACTGCTCAAACCTGTGCTTGTGCCCGCTCATGCCGTGGCCTCCATGGCGACGCGCAGCGCCGCGATGCCCCGCGAGCCGTACGCCTTCACCGAGCCGAGCGATATGCCCAGCGTTTCGGCAACCTGAGCCTCGGTCATATCGCCGAAGTATCGCAGCACCAGCACTTCGCGCTGGCGCCGTTGCAGTTTGCGCATCGCCTTGATCAGCGCGTCCCGCTCCAGCTGGTCGTAGGCCCCCTCCTCGGCGCTCGCCATGTCCGGCATCGGCTTGGAGAGCAGCTTCAGCCCAAGGATCCGGCGGCGCAGCGCGGAGCGGGAGAGATTGACCACGGTCTGGCGCAGATACGCCAGAGTCTTCTCCGGGTCCCGCACCCGGTTGCGCGCCGAGTGGACGCGTATGAAGGCCTCCTGGACGACGTCCTCGCAGGAGGCCGTGTCGTCCAGCAGGAGTGCCGCGAGACCGAGCAGCGACCGGTAGTGGGCGCGGTAGGTCTCGGTGAGGTGATCGACAGTGGTGCCCGCAGCCATGGTGTCTTCAGCCATGGTTCCTTCAGCGCCCTCGCGCTGGGAAGGTACGCGGTTGGTGCGGGGTGCGGGCATGGGAGCAATCACCGGCATGCCGCCGGACGGGCGGCGTCTGCGGAGCGGACGCACTGCAGCGCCGCGGACCGGGACCACCCTGGTGATGTCGAGAACCTCTGCCACGCCTGTTGGACACGCTTCCCCCCGTCAGGGTTGTACGCGTACGCCACCGTTTTTGACGGTGATCCAAATGCGCTCATGCGTACCCGCTCTTCCCCAATGCCCCATTTTTTGCGGCACCGTGAAGGGGCAACCGCAAAGACGCTTCCCGCCCAACTGCCGGTTGCAGAAAGGGGGGAAGCGAATCGTCGAACATCCTTGCACCCCAGTTCAAGTGGTACAGACCTTCGACTTGCTCACAGGATGTACACAGATCTTACAAAGGCCTCCGGTTCCACCGCCCCCGATTAGGAAGAGCCGGAACCGGAGTGGGATCAAGCTCCGAGCCGCGGCCCGATTTCGGCGGCGACCGCCTCCGCGATCTGCGCGGAGTTCAGCGCCGCCCCCTTACGGAGGTTGTCGCCGCAGACGAACAGCTCCAGCGCACAGACGTCGTCCGGCGCCCGCCGCACCCGACCCACCCAGGTCGGATCCGTTCCCACCACATCCGCCGGCGTGGGAAAGTCGCCCGCCGCCGGATCGTCGTAGAGCACCACACCGGGCGAGGTCGCCAGAATCTCGTGCGCCCGCTCCACCGTGACCTCGCTCTCGAAGCGCGCGTGCACCGCGAGGGAGTGCGTGGTGATGACCGGTACGCGTACGAACGTCGCCGCCACCCGCAGCCCCGGCAGACCCAGGATCTTGCGCGTCTCAGCACGCAGCCCCAGCTCCTCCGAGGACCAGCCACCGTCCTCGAGCGTGCCGGACCAGGGCACCACATTGAGCGCGAGCGGCGCCGCGAAGGGGCCGAGATCGTCGCCCACGGCACGGCGTACATCTCCGGGGCCGACGCCCAGCTCCGTACCGGCGACCATCGACAGCTGCGACCGCAGCGCACCGACAGCGTCCCGTCCCGCGCCGCTGACGGCCTGGTACGAGGAGACGACAAGTTCGCGCAGCCCGAACTCCGCGTGCAGCGCGCCCACCGCAGGAAGCATGGCGAGCGTGGTGTCGTGCGGGCTCGCGACAATGCCGCGCGGCCGGACCCGTACGGCATGCGGATTGACCTCGGGGACCACCAGCGGCACATCCGGGTCCATCCGGAAGGCGACCGAATTGTCCACGACCACCGCGCCCTTGGCAGCGGCGACCGGCGCCCACCGCTCGGACACTTCGGCCGGTACGAGGAAGAGCGCGACGTCGACGCCGTCGAGGGCTTCTTCGCTCAGCGCCACGACCTCGGTCTCCTCGCCGCGCACGGCCAGCTTGCGGCCGGCCGAGCGCGGCGAGGCGAGGAGTCGTATGTCGCCCCAGATGTCGGCGTGCTGCGACAGGATCTGGAGCATCACCACGCCGACGGCTCCGGTCGCTCCAAGGACCGCGAGCGTCGGCTTACGGGTCATCGCCCGGTGCCTCCGTAGACGACCGCCTCGTCGGAGTCACTGTCGAGACCGAAGGCGGTGTGCACGGCGCGCACGGCCTCGTTGACGTCGTCGGCGCGGGTGACCACCGAGATGCGGATCTCCGAGGTGGAGATCAGCTCGATGTTCACGCCCGCGTCGGACAGCGCCTCGAAGAAGGAGGCGGTGACGCCGGGGTTGGTCTTCATACCGGCGCCGACGAGCGAGATCTTGCCGATCTGGTCGTCGTAACGCAGCGATTCGAAGCCGATCCCGGCCTTCGCCTTCTCCAGGGCGTCGATGGCCTTGCGGCCCTCGGTCTTGGGGAGGGTGAAGGAGATGTCGGTCAGCGCGGTGGCGGCCGCCGAGACGTTCTGTACGACCATGTCGATGTTGATCTCGGCGTCCGCGATCGTGCGGAAGATGGCCGCGGCCTCGCCCGGCTTGTCCGGCACTCCGACGACCGTGATCTTGGCCTCGGAGACGTCGTGGGCGACTCCGGAGATGATGGCGTGCTCCACCTGCTGGTCCCCTTGCGGCTCGTTGCTGACCCAGGTGCCGCGCAGCCCGGAGAAGGACGAGCGGACGTGGATCGGGATGTTGTATCGGCGTGCGTACTCGACGCAGCGGTGCAGCAGCACCTTGGAGCCGGAGGCGGCGAGCTCCAGCATGTCCTCGAAGGCGATCCAGTCGATCTTCCGCGCCTTCTTCACGACCCGCGGGTCGGCGGTGAAGACGCCGTCGACGTCGGTGTAGATCTCACAGACCTCCGCGTCCAGCGCGGCGGCGAGGGCGACGGCGGTGGTGTCGGAGCCGCCCCGGCCGAGGGTGGTGATGTCCTTCTTGTCCTGGGACACACCCTGGAAGCCGGCGACGATGGCGATATTGCCCTCGTCGAGCGCCGTACGGATCCGGCCCGGCGTCACATCGATGATGCGCGCTTTGTTGTGGACCGAGTCGGTGATGACGCCTGCCTGGCTGCCGGTGAACGACTGGGCCTCGTGGCCCAGGTTTTTGATCGCCATGGCCAGCAGGGCCATGGAGATCCGCTCTCCTGCGGTCAGCAGCATGTCGAATTCGCGCCCGGCAGGGATCGGGGATACCTGCTCGGCGAGATCGATCAGCTCGTCCGTCGTGTCGCCCATCGCGGATACCACGACGACCACCTGGTGGCCGTTCTTCTTGGCATCGACGATTCGCTTGGCGACGCGCTTGATGCCTTCGGCATCGGCAACGGAGGAACCTCCGTACTTCTGCACGACAAGGCCCACGTGCGCTCCTCGCTCGGTTCATTACTGCAGTCGTTCTGCAGTCACTACTGCGGTCGGCTCAGTCTAACGAGCGGCCGCTCTCCGCCCCGCTGATGTCACATCGTGAGATGTCCCGCTCACTTAGTGATCACGGGGAAGAGGTCACGGCCGCTCGAACGACTCCTGCCCGGGGTCAGGCGCAGTACGCGGAGTGTGGGGCGGGTCACATGTCGACTACGGATCCGACTGCGGTGCTGTCACACCGGCGGCGACGCCAACTCCGTTCCTTTGCAAGCGTTTTGGCATCTGGGCGGCCCTCAGGTGACCGTGCGCATGCCCAGCGGGCCCGCGAGCTCCTCCGCCATGACCTTGCCGGCCTCCTCGGCCAGCACCTCCTCGGCCAGGTCCTCGTCCGTGTCCAGGCCGTCCAGCTCATCCAGCGGCTGGTCGAGGCGGACATGGGCGACCAGCGACTGCAGGGCGCGCAGCGTCGCGGATGCGGTCGGGCCCCAGTTGGAGAAGTACGAGAACTGCCACCACCACAGTGCCTCGCTGACGCGGCCCGCCTTGTAGTGGGCCAGGCCGTGGCGCAGGTCGGTGACGATGTCCGCGAGGTTGTCGGAGATCCGGCAGGCGACCGGGGCCTTGCGCGGCTCGTACGGGTCGAAGACCTCGGAGAAGATGTCCACCGGGTCCAGCAGCACCGCAAACCGCTCGCGCAGGTCGTCGACGTCCAGGTCCGGGCCGGTGTCCGGTTCGTACCGCTCGTCCGGGACGATGTCCTCGTGCGCACCCAGCCGACCGCCCGTCAGCAGCAGTTGCGAGATCTCCAGCAGCATGAACGGCACCGCGCTGTCGGGCTCGTCGCCCTTCGCGACTTCCGTGGTCGCGACGATGAAGGATTCGATCGAGTCGGCGATCTGGACCGCGAAAGAGTCCGGGTCCTGACTAGTGGCGTGCAGCATGACGTCAGACATCGAGTAGTCGTCTCCCCTCGAAGGCACGCCCGAGCGTGACCTCGTCGGCGTATTCCAAGTCTCCCCCCACAGGGAGACCGCTGGCCAGCCTCGTGACCCTCAGTCCCATCGGCTTGACCATGCGTGCCAGGTAGGTGGCGGTGGCCTCGCCCTCCAGGTTGGGGTCCGTGGCCAGGATCAGCTCGGTGATCGTTCCGTCGGCGAGACGGGCGAGCAGCTCGCGGATCCGCAGGTCGTCGGGGCCAACGCCCTCGATGGGGCTGATGGCCCCGCCGAGCACGTGGTAGCGGCCCCGGAACTCGCGCGTCCGCTCGATCGCGACGACATCCTTCGGCTCCTCCACGACGCAGATGACCGACTGGTCGCGGCGCGGGTCCCGGCAGATGTTGCACTGCTCCTGCTGCGCGACATTGCCGCACACCGCGCAGAAGCGGACCTTGTCCTTCACCTCGAGGAGTGCGTGCGCGAGGCGGCGGACATCGGTCGGCTCGGCCTGCAGGATGTGGAAGGCGATCCGCTGCGCGCTCTTGGGACCGACGCCGGGCAGCCTGCCCAGTTCGTCGATGAGGTCCTGAACCACGCCTTCGTACAACGGAACGCCTCTCCTGGAATGCTTTGACGCTTACGGTAGTTGGTGGGCCGCGCCCTTAGAAGGGCAGGCCCGGCATGCCGCCCAGACCCTGGGCGAGCGGGCCGAGCTTCTGCTGCTGCAACTGCTGCGCGTTCTCGTTCGCGGCCTGGACGGCGGCGACAACGAGGTCCGCGAGGGTCTCGGTGTCCTCGGGGTCGACGGCCTTGGGGTCGATGACGAGGTTGCGCAACTCGCCGGAGCCGGTGACGGTGGCCTTCACCAGGCCGCCGCCCGCCTGACCCTCGACCTCGGTCTGCGCCAGCTCTTCCTGGGCCTTTGCGAGATCCTGCTGCATCTTCTGGGCCTGCTGGAGGAGCTGCTGCATATTCGGCTGGCCACCACCGGGAATCACGGTCACTCCTGGCATTTCGACGACGATTGTTCGGTACGCCGAGCCTACGTGGTCACCGGGCGGCCTGCCCCACCCTGCGATGACCAACTCTTTCGAGTGATTTTCGAGCGAGTGGGGTGGAGCGCCCTTACGGATCAAGACCCTCTTGCGGGCGGAAATACCGGGCTTTTCGGAGCACAGCCCACCATTCGGCGGTAGGAAGGTCATGCACATCAGGATGCACGCGCGCACCGTTACGTCACGCAGTGTTACGTCAGTCGTCGCGTCTGTTGTCGCGTCCGTTGTCGGTCGTAGAGGAGTGCAAGGGTGAGCCAGCCGGAGATGCAGCCCGGGGGGCCGGCCCGGGAGGAGCGCGGGGAGGCGCCGCGCGGTGATCTGACTGGAATGCCGTTTCCGCTCGGCGACTGGGGAGAGCCGGCGGAGCGCCTCGACGAGCTCTACAGATGGGTCGAGGCGGCGGGGCTGCGTACGGCGGAGTGGTACCTGGCGGAGCGCGTGTGGAAGCGGCGCACGGCGCGTGTGCTGCGGATCGGTACGGCTCTGGGCGTGATCGGCGGGGCGGCGCTCGTCCTCCTCGACCTGACGGCCGCGTTGGCCGACGCCGCGGGCTGGGGGTATCTGTCGCTGCTGCTGGGGGCGGCGTGCCTGGCCTGCGACCGGCATTTCGGGCTGACCTCGGGCTGGATAAGGAATGTCGCGACGGCACAGGCGGTGCAGCGCAGGCTTCAGGCGCTGCAGTTCGACTGGGCGTCGGAGTCCGTACGAGAGGTGCTGGGCCCTACGGAGGGCACGGCGAGCGAGGCGGCGGAGCGGTGCCTCGGGGTGCTGCGCAGGTTCTCGGAGGACATCACGGAGCTGGTGCGGTCGGAGACGGCGAACTGGATGGTGGAGTTCCGCCCGGGCGTCCCGGCGCCGCCGGCGATGCAGTCGATGAGCCCGGGCGCGGGACGGCCGGACACGGGGCCGACGCCGGGACCTGGGCGGGTGCCGTTGCCGCCGGGTACGCGGCCGAACATGCCGCGGCAGCGGCCGCCGGAGACGCCGCGGTGAGGTGAGGTGCGGTGCGGGGTCCCTGCGGGTGCGGGGTCCGCCTGCGGTGCGGGGCCCTGCGGGTGCGGGGCCCTGCGGGTGCGGGCGTTGTCCTCAATCGCCGGACGGGCTGAAATTCAGCCCGGCCCCAGCGGTGCAGGCCGTGTCCTCAAACGCCGGACGGGCTGAAAATCAGCCGGGCCCCTGCCGTGCGGGCCATGTCCCCAAACGCCGGACCGGCCGACATGCAGCCGCGCCCCAGCGGTGCAGGCCATGCCCTCAAACGCCGGGCGGGCTGACTTTCACTTCCGTCGGCCCGCGATCGCCCGGGTCAGGATCGGCGGGAGCAGGTCCCTGACCAGGCGCCGGGTGCGGGAGCGGGCGCGGGGCGGGCGCGAAGGCGTGGTCGCCGCGGGCACCCGCGGCGCAGCGGCCACGCCCGGCTCAAGGCCCGGCTCGGGCGTCGAATCCGGCTCCGGCTCCGGCTCATGGCGGGACCGCGGCTGCGTCGGCACCTGCGCCTTCGTGCCCTTGATCCGGATCAGCGGGCGGCCCGCCACCCCCTCCACCCCGTGCCAGAGGTCCTCGCGCGTCTCCAGCCACGCCAGCAGCGCCTCCCGCACCGGCGCGGGGTCGCCCCATGTGCCGTACAGCTTTGTGCCCGTGATGCAGATCGGCTTCAGGCCCGTCGTGGGCACGGCGCCCCACACCGCCGCCGAGACGCCCGGACAGTGCTCGGCACGGAAGTCGTCGAAGGCCACGATGCCCTCGGGCTGCAGCAGCTCCCGCGCCGCCTCGATGTCGCCGTGGACATGCTCGTACAGATGCGAGGCGTCGACGTGCACGAAGCGGCAGCTGCCCGGACTGACCCGGGAGGTGATCACCGAGGTCGGGGCCTGCACCAGCGTCGGCAGCGCGTCGTGGAACGACAGGTAGTTCGCCTCGAAGGCGCGGCGCGTGAGCGTCGAGTACGACCGGCCCATCTCCGCGCTGTTGGGATCGTCCGGCGCCGGGGAGTCCCAGAGGTCGCAGACCGTGAATTCCTCCCCGTCCCGCAGATACCCGCCCACGAAGATCGCGCTCTTGCCCAGATACGCGCCGAGCTCGAGCAGGTCTCCGCGGCCGTCCGGATCCGTGTCCCGCTGATGGGTCAGGAACCAGTCGAAGAGCAGTTGGTCGGCGGGCCAGAACCAGCCCTTGACGTCCGCGAAACGTGTCGGCCTGGGAAGTTCTTCCACAGTCTCCTTCGCGGTCTGGTCCGCGGTCTGGTCCGCGGTCTCGTCCACGTGCTCCCCCGCGGTCGCCACCGCGGGGGACTGTGCCGGAGTACTCGTCTGTGACATGCCCCGGTCCTACCGGGCCGAGATGTCCCGGAGCTTAAGGCCGCGCATTCAACGGATGTGCGTCAGCTGAAAATGATCATTGAGCCCTGGCCGAGGCTCCGCGTCGCCGCCGCATGCAGCCCCAGCCACACATGCCGCTCCCGCGCGAACGGGCTCTCGTCGTACGGAATCGGGCCCGCCGGCTCCTCCAGCGAGGTGGGACGGTCCGGCGGCTGCGGCGCGTCCGGTGGGTTCGCCGGGTCGATGCCGATCGACGGCGCGACATACTCCAGTTCCCGCAGCAGACCCTGCGTGGAGCCCAACGGGCCGCCGCCCGCCAGTAGTTCGTCGTTGGACAGCGGCGAGCCGAAGTCCACGGGGACGTACGCGCCCGCGTGGTCGTAGTGCCAGACCAGATGCGACTGCTGGGCCGTCGACTCGAACATCTCCAGCAACTGCTCGTAGTCACCGCCCAGTTCGTCCACCGGCGTCACCGCGAGACCGCACAGCTGCAGCAGATACGCGCGGCGCAGGAAGTGCAACGCGTCGTAGTCGAAGCCCGCGACCGGCGCCACATCGCCCGACAGTCCCGGCATATAGGCGAAGACGGGGACCGTGGGCAGGCCGGCATCGGTGAGGGCCTTGTCGTAGGACGCGATCTCTTCGGCGAAGGGATTGTCGGGGCTGTGACACAGCACATCGACGAGGGGCACCAGCCACAGGTCACAGGCCAAGGGAAGGCTCTCTCTCCAACGGGATCGGGCACGGCATAGGGCGCGGTCGTGCGATGGTCGGGACAGCGTAATGCCACGGATACATTCAGCGAAGGGTGCCGCTCAACTGCCCGTCCGAACGGAATTCTTCGGGTCCTGCACATCCCATACCCACACTCCGCCCACCCGCTTCCCCGGCTGCCCGAGGAGTTTCTCCACGGTCGCATACAGCGCCCCGTCGTTGTACTGCGGCTCCAGCACCACCACGCCCGCCTTCCACGCCGCGAGATCGGCGCGCGCCTGCGCCTGCCAGTTGGGGCCGAGCACCGGGACGCGCCCGCTGTTGCGGACATCGTTGAGGAGGTTGGAGGTGTGGCGGGGCGTCGCGCCGTAGATACCGATACGGTCCGGTCCCCACGGCCCGTTGAAGTAGCCGCCGGCGACCGAGAAGCCGAGCCCGGTGGCCGACTGCCAGTGCAGCGCCTCCGCGCTGCCGGGATAGGGCAGCGGCACGGTGACCACCGATTCGCCCTCGGAGACGTACGCGCGGTACATCCCCTCCGCGATGAACGCCGGGACCTCGGACCGCTCCCGCACCGGATACGGCGTCGGCAGCACCGGCAGCAGGGCTGCCGCCACCGCCGCGAGACCCACCACCTGGTGCACGCGCTCCCGCGTGGCCAGCAGCCGGTCCGCGGCCAGCGCGATCAGCACGCCGAGCACCGGCGCGCAGATCATCGCGACCCGCGACTCGATGACCGACTCGAAGAGCGGCTGATGCGCCAGCGCCCGCCACGGGCCCGTCAGCACGGTGTCCGTGTACGGGATACGGAACTTGGGTCCGAGCGACAGGAACGCCGCGGCGAGGCCGGTGAACGCCAGTGCCTTGACCGCCGCGTGCCGCCACAGCCGCACCACGATCGCCGCCGCCAGCGCGATCAGCGGCCAGCCGAAGAAGGCGTTCTGCTCGGTGCGGTTCATCGCGAGCGGGTCCGCGCCCGCGTCGGAACCCAGCAGCGAACGGCCCGCGAACTCCAGGAAGGCGAGCGGGCTGTTGCCCGCGTTGTCGCCGTGCAGCACGCTCTTGTAGCTCTGCGGGCCGAAGAACTGCCAGCCCAGCGGAAAGGCGATCAGCGGCAGACAGACCACGGCCGCGACACCGAGCCCGCGCAGCAGCGGCCGCAGGGCCGCCCGTGCCACATCGCGGCGCAGGAGCGCGTACGAGAGCGCGAAGAGCAGCATGCCGATCGACGCGAGCAGCAGCGGCTCCTCGCCGAGGAAGATCTGGTACGTCGCGAACAGCCCGAGCAGGACTCCGTCGCGTACGACATTGCGGCCTTCACACAGCCGCAGCGCCCGGTCGATGATCAGCGGGATCATGAAGAGCACAAGGAAGTTGGGGTGCGCGTTGCCGTGCGAGATCATCGGCGGCGCGAAGGCCGCGAAGCCTCCGCCGACGGCGGCCGCCCACCGGTTCTTCACCAGCCGCCGGGCAATCAGCCAGTACCAGGCGGTGGCGGTCGCGGCGAGCCCGAGCGTGAGCACCAGCGCCCAGGTGACCGTCGGCCCGAGGAGCAGAGTCACCGGCGTGAGCGGGACGGAGAGCCCGAGCATGACGGTGTTCGCCATCAGGTTCACACCGTCGGGATAGCCCTGCAGGGTCGTGTACAGCGGATTCCGCAGATGCGCGACATTGTCGGCGGTGACCGCGAAGAACCACTCCCACTGGTTCTGGTCCTGCCCGGCGTCGGCGAGGTAGCCGCGGTCGAGGTCGGTCCACAGCCCCTTGTAGAGCAGTACGGAGGCGAGGAGGAAGAGCCCGGTGACGGCGAGGTCCACCCGCCGTACGGCACGCGCGCGCAGCCGCAGCAGCTCCAGCAGCACCTTCCCGTAGTCCAGCGGTCTGACCTTGGAGCCCGCCTGGTGCGACCAGCGCACCGGGACCTCCGTGACCGGCCAGCCCTGGCGCCGGAAGAACCGCAGAATCTCGACGTCGATGCCCCATCCGTCAAGCCGCGAATCGGCGAAGGCCGCACGCGCCTTGTCTCCGTCGAAGAGCTTGAAGCCGCACTGGGTGTCGTGGATGCCGGAGACGGCGACGGCACGTATGAGCCGGTTGCCCATCCGGCCGAGCCATTCACGCATCCGCCGCTGGTGCACCTCGATACGGGAGTCGGGGTGTGCGCGCGAGCCGATCGCCGCCGCGCTGTCCTCGGCCGCGAGCTGCTTGTCGAGCCGGTCCAGCTCCTCGATGGGCGTCGCGAGGTCCGCGTCGGTGATCAGGACGCGCCGGCCGTACGAGGCGAGCACCCCGAGGCGCAGGGCGCTGCCCTTGCCGCGGTTGCCGTCACTGGAGACCAGGTGGATGCGCTGCTCCTCGGCGGCGGCCTCCTGGGCGATCTTCGCGGTGGCGTCGCACGAGCCGTCGTCGACGACGATCAGCTCCCAGTTGCCCCAGCGGCCGGGTTCCGCGCGCAGATGCGCGCAGATCGCGTCCAGGGTGGGCCGCAGCCGGCCCTCCTCGTTGTACGCCGGAACGACGACGCTCAGGTCCACGCCGTCACCGGCGCTCGCCTCCGCGCTCATGCCCACGCCCCCGTCCGAGCTCACCGCTCCAGCCGATCCGCCCACGCGAGCGCATGGTCGTTGTACGCGCCGATGACCGCGCGCACGGAGTCGGCGTCGCCGCAGGTGACGGCGTTCACCAGGTCCTCGTGCCCGTTCCACAGCCAGTCCCGCACCTGCGCGTCGCCCCGCAGATACGGGACGGCGAACACCCAGGCCTGGACCCGCAGCCGGTGCAGGAAGTCGGAGATGTAGCGGTTGGCGACGATCGAGCTGAGCTCGCGCCAGAAGCGCAGGTCGTATCCGATGAGGATGTCCAGGTCCCCGACGCGCGCCGCGCGGGCGGCCTCCTCGGCCCGGCGGCGTACCGACACCAGCGACTGGCCGTGCACTCCGCCCGAGCCGCGCACGGCGACATGGCGGAAGATGCCGTCCACGATCAGCGAACGTGCCTCGACCATGCCCCGGTAGTCGTCGACCGAGAACTGGTGCACTTTGAAGCCCCGGTGCTGGTCGGAGTCGAGCAGCCCCTGGGCGGACAGGTCGACGAGGGCTTCCCTGACGGGGGTCGCGGAGACGCCGTACTGCTCGGCGATCTGCTTGACGGTGAATTCCTGTCCGGGCTGCAAACGCCCCGCAAGCACCTCGTCACGCAGCGCGTCCGCGATCTGTTGCCGCAGGGTGTTGCGGGTGACAGCGGTACTGCTGCTGGTACCGCGCATCGTGGCCTTCTCCTTCACCAGGGGTCCCGGACACGATAGGCCAGGGGTGCTGCACCGGGCGCGGGGCGTACGGTCCTGACGGTGCCGGGAAGGGGAGGTATGTGTGGCTGACGTCTTCGAGGCGGCGACCGGCGACGGCCTGCTGTCCGCCCTGACCGAGCGGGAAAGGACAGCTGAGGTACGGGTCGCCTTCGAGGGCCTGCTGCAGATCCGCCGCGTGACGAACACCGCACCGGCGGCCTGGGAGCTCAACCAGATGGTGCGCGCGGTCGCCCTGGCGCTGGAGGCGGCGGGCGTCCCGGCCTCCGCAGTGGACACCGCGGGCGCGCGGACGGCGACGGGCTACCGCGTGCGCGCCTCCGAGCGCCCGCGCATGGTCTGCGTGGACTGGCTGGGCCCGCCGGGCAGCGGGGCGCCCCAGGAGGAGGAGAGCAGGCTGACCGAGTGCGCGGCGACATTGGGCCGTCTGGGTTGGGAGGCGCTGCTGTACCGGGGACCGCGGCGCCGCCGGTTCCTGGAGGTGGAGCCGGTTTTCAGCCCCGCCGGCGATTGAGGCGCGGGGTCCGGGGCGGAGCCCCGCCCCGAGGCCGGACGGGCCGGCCTACGACACCACGTGCTCGTCGGCAACCGCCGGCGACGCGTCCAGCGGCTCGCCCCCAGGTCCTGCACCACCACGATCCGGCGGCTCGCCGGCATCCGGGCACGGATCTCCGCGGGCGCGTCCACACACGTACCTGCCGACCGTGCCGTACCGCTCTACCTACTGAGCAGCTCGGCAGAGTGCTCCTGCGTGCGGAACGTCTGCCGGTACGCCATCGGTGACACCCGATCGCCGCCGCCATGTGGTGGCACCGCGCCACCGGCGGCCTGCTGAACGACGGCCCGGTCCCACTCGGCCGGGACGTCTCCGGCGTGGTCGAGAAGACCGGTCCTGGCGTCACCATGTACCGGCCCGGCGACGAGGTGTTCGGCATGCCGCTGCTGCCCCAACCGGCGGGCGCACACGCGGAGTTCACGACGACGCCCGCTCCGGCCACCGGGCCCTCGTCCACGCGGCGACGGTCGGTGTCGGCCACCTCGCCGTACGGATCGCCAAGGCCCGTGGCGCGTACGTCATCGGCACGGCGAGCGCGCCCAAGCACGACTTCGTACGCAGCCTGGGTGCGGACGAGGTCATCGACTGCCTGCAGACCGACTTCGCTGCGGCCGCGCGGGACATGGACGTCGTGCTGGACACCATCGGCGGCGAGTACGGGCCGCGTTCGCTCGCGACGCTGCGGCCCGGGGGCATCCTGGTCTCCATCGCCTCACCGGCGGAGGTGTATCTGGCCGGGGAGGCTGAACAGCGGGGCCTGCGCGCCGGGTTCACCATCGTCGAGCCGGACAACGCCAGCCGGAAGGAGATCGCGGCGCTGATCGAGGCGCGCCGTCTGCGGGTGCACGTCGAGACTGTGTGCTGCCGATGGAGGAAGCGGGGGAAGGCCCACGAGCTCGGCGATCCGCGCGTGTATGCGCGCGCGCCAGTAGGCCACGTTTCGCCGGTACCGATGTGACGCGCCGGTACGTAGCCCCATCGGACCGACTGCGCTCAGCCAATGTGTTGATCACCGAGCGCGCCTCCCGCTCCGGTTGCGGACGCGACCGAATCATGCCGTTAGGAGGGCCGCAGGTGCTTCGACTGGGTCCACCGAGCTTCGAGTGATCGGTTCGAACACATAGAGAGAGTGGGACGCTTCATGAGCCCCAAGAGCAGGAGCGGGTCCGGCCTCGGCCCGTTTCCCCAGCGGACCAAGCTGCTCACCGGCGGCGCCATGGCATCGCTGGCCCTCGTGATGGTGGGCCTCAGCAACCCGGCGATGGCGACGGCGTCGAGCCCCCGGGCGAACCTGGCACCCGTGTCCGCGAACGACAGGTGCGAAAGGATCACCTACGACACCGCCTCCGGCCTCCTGGTGGAGCGCGGCGGCGGAGACAAGTGCAAGGGCAAGAACGGCGCCACCGGACCGACCGGCCCGACCGGCCCCGCAGGCGAGGACGGCGCCACCGGACCGACCGGAGCAGACGGAGCAGACGGAGCAGACGGAGTGACGGGCCCGACCGGCCCCGCAGGCGAGGACGGCGCCACCGGACCGACCGGAGCAGACGGGGCAGACGGAGCAGACGGAGCAGACGGAGTGACGGGCCCGACCGGCCCCGCAGGCGAGGACGGCGCCACCGGACCGACCGGACCGAACGGAGTTGACGGAGCTGACGGAGCGACAGGGCCGACAGGGCCGGAAGGTTCGACAGGGCCGGAAGGTCCGACAAATACGGCGTCGTGCTCAGAAGTGGATGCCGTGACGACTCCGACCAACCAGTTCATCGCCCAACTCACCCCCGACAAGCAGATCTTCGTAGGCCAGCGGCCCGCGGCCGGCGGTACATACGCCTTCGTCGAGCTCACTGATGTCCCGGCGAACGCCTGTGGCATCGCCGTCCACGCGGGGCCCGCCGACACGGATTCCGTCACTCCAGACTTCTACGTCACGATCGCACAGGTCGACAGCGACATCCTCCAGGAAGCCGAGTGCAACGCGGCGCTCATCGCAGGTAATCCTCCCACCTGCGGCGCGTTCGGCCCCCCGTTCGCGCTGGCCTCTGTGAACAGAGCCAAGGGCCTGAAGTAGTCCCACACTCTGAAGCCGCCTGGCTTCTTGATGTGTGCCGTGTCCGGTCCCCTGGACACGGCACACGTGCGTCAGCGCCGCCGCCTCCGCGCTTCCCTCACCCAGGCATGGGCGCAGAACCCCTTGGGGGCTACGCCGTGTGCTCGTCGGCCACCGCGAGCGCCGCGTCCAGCGCCGCCAGGCCCTCCTTCGCCTCCGCCTCGGTGACGTTGCACGGCGGCACCGCGTGCGTCCGGTTCATGTTGACGAACGGCCACAGGCCGTTCTTCTTGCACGCGGCGGCGAAGGCGGCCATCGGCGCGTTCGCCTCGCCCGCGGGGTTGTACGGCACCAACGGCTCGCGCGTCTCCCTGTCCTTGACCAGGTCCAGCGCCCAGAACACGCCCGTACCGCGCACCTCGCCGACCGACGGGTGACGCTCAGCGAGCTCCCGCAGCCCCGGCCCGAGGACTCTCTCACCGATGTGGGCCGCGTTCTCGACGACCTTCTCGTCCTCCATGACCTGGATGGTGGCGACGGCTGCGGCGCAGGCCAGCGGGTGGCCGGAGTAGGTGAGTCCGCCCGGGTAGGGGCGCTTGTCGAAGGTCGCGGCGATCTCGGCGGAGATCGCGACGCCGCCGAGCGGTACATAACCGGAGTTGACTCCCTTGGCGAAGGTCAGCAGGTCGGGCGTGACGCCGAAGTGCTCGGCGGCGAACCACTTGCCCGTACGGCCGAAGCCCGCCATGACCTCGTCGAGCACGAACACGATGCCGTACCGGTCGCAGATCTCGCGGACGCCCGCGAGATACCCGGGCGGCGGCGTCATGATGCCGGCCGTGCCCGGGATGGTCTCCAGGATGATCGCTGCGATGGTCTGCGGCCCCTCGAAGGTGATGGTGTCCTCGAGGTGCTGGAGCGCGCGGGCGGACTCCTGCTCCGCTGTCTCGGAGTAGAACCGCGAGCGGTAGAGGAACGGCGCCCAGAAGCGCACGACACCGGCGGTGCCGTTGTCGTTGGCCCAGCGGCGCGGGTCGCCCGTGATGTTGATCGCGGTCGCGGTGCCGCCGTGGTACGAGCGGTAGGCGGAGAGCACCTTGGGGCGGCCCGTGTGCAGCCGGGCCATGCGGACGGCGTTCTCGACGGCCTCGGCGCCGCCGTTGGTGAAGAAGATCTTGTCGAGGTCGCCCGGGGTCCGCTCGGCGATGAGGCGTGCGGCCTCGGAGCGGGCCTCGACGGCGAAGGCGGGAGCGAAGGTGGCGAGCTTGCCGGCCTGCTCCTGGATCGCGGCGACGACCTTGGGGTGCTGGTAGCCGATGTTGGTGAAGACGAGGCCGCTGGTGAAGTCGAGGTAGCGGTTTCCGTCGTAGTCCCAGAAGTACGAGCCCTCGGCACCGGCGACGGCGAGCGGGTCGATCAGGCCCTGGGCGGACCAGGAGTGGAACACATGCGCACGGTCTGCGGCCTTCACGGCCGCGCCGGCCTGGGGGTCGGGATGAGGGGTCATGCGGGCAAGGGTAGAGACGTGCGGGTGGGGGCGGACATGGCCACGGTGTATGGCCTGGGCCGGGTTCCTGGGCAGTGTGTCGGGTCGCGCGGGTGCGGGTGCGCCTGCGGCGGGTCAGTTCCCCTACCCGCCCCTTCCCGAACTGGGGGCAAGCCCCCAGGCCCCGTATGCGACCTTCGGCCGCATGTCCTCAATCGCCGGACGGGCTTGAATTTCTGCCGGTCGGCCCGAATGTTCGGGCCGACCGGCAGAAAACCAGCCTCGCCGGCGATTGAGGCGCGGGGTCCGGGGCGGAGCCCCGAAATCAAGCCCCGCCGGCGTTTGAGGCGCGGGGTTCGGGGCGGAGCCCCGACCTGAGGCCGACGGACCGGGTTCCATTGACAGCATGCTGTCGACATGACAGGCTGCTGTCACCAGGCCAAGGAGGACGCCATGACCACCCGCACCGTTCATCTCGCCGTGTACGACACCTACGCCGACTGGGAGACGGGCCACACCACCGCCCACCTCACCCAGAACGGCTTCACCGTGCGGACCGTCGGGCCCACCACCGACCCCGTCACCACCATGGGCGGCGTCCGGATCCAGCCCGATCTCGCGCTCGGCGACCTGCGGCCCGAGGACAGCGCCCTGCTCATCCTCACCGGCGCGCAGCTCTGGGACACCGGCGACGATCTCGCCCCCTTCGCCGCCAAGGCGCGTGAGTTCCTCGACGCCGGAGTGCCCGTCGCCGCCATCTGCGGTGCCACCGCCGGGCTCGCCCGCGAAGGGCTGCTCGACGATCGCGAGCACACCAGCGCCGTCTCCTTCTACCTCGACGCCACCGGCTACAAGGGCGGCGAGCACTACCGCGACACGGACGCCGTCACCGACGGCGATCTGATCACCGCAGGGCCGACCGAGCCCGTCGCCTTCGCCCGCGAGGTCTTCGCACGGCTCGGCGTGTACGAGGGCGAGAAACTGGACGCCTGGTACCGGCTGTTCCACGACTCGGACGCCTCCGCCTTCGAGGTCCTGAACTCATGAGCCGCGAACAGCAGGACCTGCTCAGCCGGACGGCGCTCGGCGTCTTCCGGCTGAACGGCCAATTCCTCGTCGTGTCCGAGGAGTTGGCGAAGCCGGCCGGGCTGACCGCCGCCTGGTGGCAGGTCCTCGGAGCCGTACTGCGCGATCCGCTGCCCGTCGCCGGGATCGCCCGCGACATGGGCATCACCCGTCAGAGCGTGCAGCGGATCGCCGATCTGCTCGTCGAGCGTGGCCTCGCCGCGTACGAACCCAACCCCGCCCACCGCCGCGCCAAACTGCTCCGGCCCACCGACGAAGGCCGCGCCGCGATCGCGAAGATCGACCCCGGTCACGCGGAACTGGCGGCCCGCCTTGCCGACGCCCTCGGCCCCGAGCAGTTCGCCGAGACGGCGCGGGTGCTCGACCAGCTCTCCAAAGCTCTCGACAGCATCAGTTCGGAGTCCCAGGAAAGAAGTTCGCGCTCGTGACGTAGTCCATCGCCTCGGTGAACACCGGATCACCGAGGCGACGCACCATCTCCGCCTCGCTCACATCCTCGATGTGCGTCTGGATCCACCACAGGTTCCCGAACGGGTCCCGCACCCGTCCGACCCGGTCCCCGAAGAAGAGGTGCGTCACCTCGGTCACCGATTCGCCGCCGCACTCCACCGCCCGCTGATGCACAGCGTCCGCGTCCTCGACGTACAGCCGCAGGAACGCCGGCGTCGGCGGCCAGTCGGCGCGCGGCGCGTCGAACAGCATGACCACCGCGTCCCCGATCCGTATCTCCGCGTGCCCGATGCGCCCGTCCTCGCCGGTCATCCGGCTCAGCTCCACCGCCCCGAAGGCGGCCTTCAGATAGTCGATGACACCGGCCGTGTTCTGCGAAATGATCCACGGTGTGACGCTGGAATAGCCCTCGGGAACCGGCTTGACGGCCATGACAGTCTCCTCGCGTACGGGGTTGCGTTCGTGAGTCCGACGGTAGGGGTCAATGAGGTCAGATCCTGACCTATAAGGGCCGCCCCGGCGCGCACTATTCTCGATCCGTCGGAACGGAAGCACGTCCGGCACGAAGCAGGTCCGGCACGGGGGAGGGCGCGCGGCGATGGAGCCACTGGCACCGGGAGATCCACGGCACATCGGCGAGTACCGTCTGCTGGCCCGGCTCGGCGCGGGCGGCATGGGCCAGGTCTACCTCGCGCGCAACGACCGCGGCCGCACCGTCGCCGTCAAGCTCGTACGCCAGGAGCTCGCCGTACAGGAGGAGTTCCGCAGTCGCTTCCGCCAGGAAGTACGCGCGGCCCTGCGCGTCGGCGGCGAGTGGACCGCACCCGTGCTCGACGCCGACACCGAGGCCCCCGTCCCCTGGGTCGCCACCGGCTATATCGCGGGACCCGCGCTCCACAGCGTCGTCTCCGGCGACCACGGCCCGCTCCCGGAGCGCTCCGTCCGCATCCTCGCCACCGGCCTCGCGCACGCGCTCGAGAACATCCACGGCGCCGACCTCATCCACCGCGACCTCAAGCCGTCCAACATCCTGATCACGATCGACGGCCCCCGCGTCATCGACTTCGGCATAGCCCGCGCCCTGGAAACGGTCACCGACGGCGGTCTCACCCGCACCGGCGCGCTCGTCGGCTCGCCCGGCTTCATGGCTCCCGAGCAGGTACGCGGCGACCGTGTCACCACCGCCTGCGACATCTTCTGCCTCGGCTCCGTCCTCGCGTACGCGGCGACGGGCCGCCTCCCGTTCGGCTCGGCCGACAGCGGTGTGCATGCGCTGATGTTCCGTATCGCTCAGGAGGAACCGGACCTGGCCGGACTTCCGGAGGGCCTGCTCGAGCTCGTACGCGACTGCCTCAACAAGGACCCCGAGGCCCGCCCGACGCTCGCGCGGATCCTGGAGCGTACGACCTCCGACGCGGACGGCGAGCCCTGGCTGCCCGGCGCGCTGATCGCCCAACTCGGCCGCCATGCGGTGCAGTTGCTGGAAGTGGAGCAGCCGGCGGCCCCGGCCGCTCCCGCACCGGCCACGCCTCCGGCCCCGGCCCCGACCCCGGAACAGCCGCCGACGATGACCGCGGCCGCCCCGAAGCCCCCGATGCCGCGGCCCACGCCTCCGCCGACCCCACCCCCGGCGTACGGGTACGGCTACCCGTACAACGTCCCCGCCCAAGGTCCGTACGCCCCCGCCCCCGCCCCGTACGCACCCTCGCCCGCGCCCAGCAGGAAGGGCGGCACCATAGCCCTCGTCGCGGTGGCCCTCCTCGTCGCGGTCCTGGCGGGCGGCTCGGTGTACGCGTTCATGGGCGGCGACGGCAAGCACACCGGTGCCAGCCACTCCACGCCGCCGGCCTCGAAGTCCCCCTCGCCGCAGACCTCGCCGCCGACGGCCCCCGCCACCACACCCCCGACCAATCCCGGCACCGGGACCGGCGGCGTCCCACAGGAGTACGTCGGCACCTGGCAGGCCTCGTTCGACACCGCCGACGGCACCAACGTCCGCACCATGACGATCACCCAGGGCACGGCCGGCACCCAGGTCATGACCCTGACGGGCACCGGCCCGAACTACGACTGCCGCTGGTCGGCCACCCTCCGCGCCCCGGGCCCGCCCCTCGAACTCGGGCCGACCCAGGTCACGTTCGGCGACCCGAAGCAGTGCTCACCGGGCCAGTGGAGCCGCCTGAACATGCCCACCGACACGACGATCGTGCGCGAGCTGGTGGGCTCGGGCGGCGCGCCGCTCACGTACACGAAGACGAGCTGAGGCTCACACGCCGAGCCTGATCCGGTAGACACGCCGCCGCGACGGGTGCTCGCCGAGACACCAGAGGCTGGGCCGCGGACTCTCGTCGTAACTGAGGTCCTCGGGGCCTATGGCGAGTGTTCCGTACACAACCGACTTGCCGTCCCGGCCCGCATGGCGCCACAGTCTGCCCGGCTCGGCGGGTTTGCCGGCCGGGGTGTTGACGTTGGCGGCGTAGTACGCGTCCCCGCCCACACTGACCGCACCCTGCACCCTTGCGGTGTTGAGCGGCCAGTCGCCGTCGGACTGCCCGTCGGCTATATATCCGTTGTTGTCCAGCCCCCAGCGAACGGCGCGCCCCCTGCGGTCGTCCCTGAACTCGCTGACGACGAGGGAGTGCACGGAGCCCTGTGTCCGGTCCAGGGACACCTGCGAATGCCACGGCCTGCCATTCGTGTTCTCGTACAGGTGGTGCAGCGGAAGGATGTAGTCGTAGTCGTACGCCTTGGCCTTGTCCGCTCCCGTCACCTTGGCCATCTTGCTGATGTCGAAGACGCTCAGTCCGCCCCGCTTGAACTTGGTGTCGTCCCCGGGCCTGTTGGCGACATAGAGGAAGTTCCCGACCCAGGCGATTCCCCCGGCGTGGATCTTCACCGGTTCGAAGGTGGCCCGGCGCTTCGGCCTCTGGACGGGTTCCACCAGCAGCACATGCTGGTATTTCGGATTCTTGGGATCTCCCGTCACATCGACAAAGGTGACCCGGGCGCCTCTCGGCTCATAGGCGCCGTTGCCGTACCAGGTCACCGCCACGACCTTCCTGCCGCTGCTGGGCTCGACGCCGCCGTAGCCGTCGTAGCTGGTGGTGACTCCCTGCGGGTACCACTGCCTGGTTTTGCCGTCCAGTTTCCCGTGCGGGTCCTTGGTCTTGTCGTCCCAGGCGAAGCCGTACGCGAATCCGTCCGGCTTCCGGCCCACTTCATCCTCCTCCTCCCCGTCGTGCCAGTCCCCCGGATCGATCCCGCGGGGAGTGGCGGTGGCGAGCACCGTCGCCACATCGGCGGGGGACAGACGTCCCTGCAGTCCGTCGCAGGCGGCGGACCAGTTGAGATGCCCGGCGTACCTGCGAAGTCGCATCTTCAGTGCGAACCCGGCGGCCGCCGCCTGCGCCGTGGAGGGGACGAGAAGCCCGCCGGCCGTCGCCACGAGGGGGGCCGCGGCCATGCCGCGCAGAATGGTTCTCCGTGTGGTGTCCATGCGGCTGGACGCTAGACAGGGTGGCGACGGCCTGTCGCCGGCTGTCGCGTCCGGGACGTGTCCCGGACACGCCGGGGGTCAACTGAGCAGCGCGGACGCGGCGTTGGACAGCAGGAGAGGGTGTACGAACCGCCCTTCCCCGGTGGGCGGGAACCGCCATGAGAGCGGCCAGGTGCGGCCGCGGAGGGCGGGCACGGGAACATAACTCACGTGCGCCGGACCTGAGTTGAACCGGGTGACACCACGCGGCCAGGGCCGGTGGGATGTCGTCCCGGGCGGTACGAGGAAGTAGACCGACCGTCGCCCGTACGCCTCTATGACGACGGGGCCCGGGTCGCCCCCGGTCATCCTCTCCAGGAGGTCGGCGAGGCGGCGGCCGTCCTCGTCGTCGACGCGGACTGCGTCGAATTGCACGCCTGCCTTACGGAGCTGGAATCCGGAAGCCGGAATCCAATCGAGGTTTACTTGGCGACTTTGCGTATCCACAACGACAGTCTGAGTGACTTTGGCTAGCGTTTTCCAGGACCGCGAGGAGGGGGTCCGGCATACGTTGACCTGCGCGAACTTCCTTTGAGGCGGGTCGAATTCGGCGGGGACTGGTTGAGACCGGTTGAGTCCGGTTGAGTCGAAGCGGTGATCGCAAATGGCACGTTCGGAAAACAAGGAAACGGCGGGTCCGGCGACGCGTCTGGTGGCGAATGTCGCGCGCAATATGCGCGTCCAGAAAGGACTGACACAGGAGCAGCTGGGAGACGAGATGGGCTTCACGGGCGCGGCGGTGAGCGCGATGGAGACCTGCGCGCAGCCCGCGAGCGACCAGATGCTGGTGGAGCTGGAGAGGGTGCTCGGGGGCGGTACGGGGATCTTCGAGGAGGCGAGGACGTACGTACGGCTGGACAAGTACCCGGCGCAGTTCAAGAACTATGCGCTGCTGGAGCAGAAGGCGGTGGGGTTGTGTCTGTACGCGACGCTGGTCGTGCACGGGCTGTTCCAGACGGAGGAGTACGCGCGGGCGCTGATCGGCGGGGGTTATCCGCCGCTTTCCGGGGAGCGGGTGGAGGAGCTGGTCGAGGCGCGGATGGCTCGCAGGGCGCTGTTCGAGCGGGAGCCGGTGGCACTGATCGAGCTGATCCTTGAGGAGTCCGTACTGCGCAGGACGATTGGCGGCGAGCAGGTCATGCGGGGGCAGATGCGGCACCTGGCGGAGTACGCGAGGAGGCGCAATGTGACGCTCCAGGTGCTGCCGCTGGACTGTGGCTTAAGTGGCGAGCACGCAGGCGCACGCGGCGGAATGAACCTCGTGGAGACCCCGGAACACGACCACCTGGTGTACCTGGAGCCTCAGGACGAAAGCCTGCTGATCACCGACCCCGCAAAGGTGAGTACATACGCCCAGCGCTATGCGAAGATCCGAGCACAGGCCCTGGGTCCTCGTGAATCGCTGGGCCTCATCGAGCGGTTGGCAGGAGACCAGCAATGAGCAACACCCTGCGGTGGTTCAAGTCCAGCTACAGCAGCGACAGCGGCGGCGACTGCATCGAAGTGGCCTTCGACTGGCGCAAGTCCTCGTACAGCGACAGCGGCGGCGGCGAATGCGTCGAGGTCGCCGCCTGCCCCCACACCATCCACATCCGCGACTCCAAGGTCACCGACGGCCCCACCTTCGCCGTCGCCCCCACCACCTGGACGAACTTCCTCGACTGGGCGAGCTGAACCCGTACGGAGGAGAAGCCATGACGATGACGGGCACAGCGGTACCGGGTCCGGCGGGTCTGCCGCTACTGGGCTCGATGTTCGAGCTCAAGCGGGACTCGCTCGGCACCTTCCTCAACGCACAGCGCGAGTACGGAGACGTCGTCAGGATCACCGCGGGCCCGCCCGGGCTGCGGGCCGAGCTGTACGCAGTGTTCTCCGCGGAGGGCGCCCAGCAGGTGCTGGCGACGGAATCGGCCAACTTCCGCAAGGACAACGCCTTTTACCAGGAGGTCCGGGAGTCCTTCGGCAACGGCCTGCTGACCAGCCAGGACGACGACTACCTCCGGCAGCGGCGGCTTGTGCAGCCGCTGTTCACCCGCCGCCGGGTCGACGGCTACGCCGACGCCGTCACCGCCGAAACCTCTGCTCTGCTCTCCGCCTGGCGCACCGCCCCGGACGCCACGGTGGACGTCGTCGACGAGACGACCCGGCTCACCCTGCGGGCGGTCGCCCGCATCCTGTTCGGCACGGACGTCGAGGCGGCGGTCGACGTCGTGCAGCGCTGTTTCCCGATCATCGGGGAGTACACGCTCACCCGCGGCTACTCCCCCGCCAACTTCCCGCGCAGCTGGCCGACTCCCGCCAACCGGCGGGCCGCCACCGCGATGGAAGAACTGTTCGCGGTGTGCGACGGGATCATCGAGAAGCGGCGGGCGGAGGGGGATGCGGCCCAGGGTGAGGATCTGCTGACCCTGCTCTCCCAGGCCGAGAGCGCGGAGGACGGATCCCTCGACCCGTCCGAAATCCGCGACCAGGTGCTGGTGTTCCTGCTCGCGGGGCACGAGACGACGGCCACGTCGCTGGCGTTCGCGCTGCATCTGCTGGCCCGCCACCCCGAGCAGCAGGCACGGGCGCGGGACGAGGTCGTACGCGTACTGAACGGACGGACCCCAGGGGCCGCGGATCTCGACGCACTCCCGTATCTGACACAGGTGCTGAAGGAAGCGATGCGCCTCTATCCGGCGGGCCCGGTCATCGGCCGTCAGGCGGTCGCGGCGGCGGAGGTCGGCGGGCACACGATCCCGGCCGGCGCGGACGTGATCGTCGCGCCGTGGGTGACGCACCGGCATCCGGGGTACTGGGACGATCCGGAGCGCTTCGACCCGGAACGGTTCACGCCGGAGCGGGAGAAGGAGCGGCCGCGGTACGCGTGGTTCCCGTTCGGCGGCGGGCCGCGGGCGTGCATCGGTCAGCACTTCTCGATGCTGGAGTCGGTGCTGGCGCTGGCGATGATCCTGCGGGAGTACGAGCTGGAGGCGGTCGACGTCGAGGTTCCGGTGGACACCGGGATCACTCTGCGGGCCGCGGGCCCGGCGCGGTGCGCGCTGCGGCGGGTGGACGGGGCGCAGTGACCTGACGCGAAGGCGCGGGGCCCGGACGGTTCCGGGCCCCGCGCCGCGTACTACTCGACGATCCGGATCGTCCGGATGCCCGTGCCGCGGTACCGCGACGGCGCGCGAGTCAGCACCGGGCGACCGCGCGGCCACTCGACAGACGGCCGGGCCAGATGCAGCGCGTGCGCACCGCTCCAGTCGCTCTCCGCCTTCTCCGGGTCGTCGTCGTCCACGTCGGAGCGCAGTTGCTTGCCGACCGCCATGACTCCCGCGAAGTCGAGCGCCGTGATGTCCACGGACGGCAGCGCGCCGATGTGCTCGGCCACGCCCGCGCGTTCCGCCTCTGCGGCAGTCAGGCACAGGGCCGGGATGTAGACGCGCTGCGCCGGGTTCTTCTCGGCCTCGGTGACGAGGCGCGAGGCCATGCTGTTGCCTGCGCCGAGCGCCAGGGCAGCGGTGTCGTCGAAGACGACGGCACGCGGCAGGGGGTACTCCTTGCGGGCCGTCACTGGACCTCCCCGATCCGTCCGGCCTCGAGGTCTGCCCAGAGCTGCTCGCCGGCCCGCTCGTCCTCCTCGGTGTACGGCCTGCCGAGGAAGTGCTCCTCGACGTACGCCTTGGTCTCCTCGTACTGCTTCTGGAGCTCTTCCTTGGTGGGCGTGGCACCCGCGAGCTGCGCGACGAGGTCGCGCATGGTCATCCCGCGCTCGCGAGCCAGCTCCAACAGGCGGTCCCTGACCGCGGGGTCGACCTTGATGGTGGTGTCAGCCATGATCACAGTATACCGCCGGTATACCGTTTCAGGGCGCTCTAATGCGATGGTCACGGCGCTCCACTTCGCTTGAAGTCGTATTGACTGCCGGGTGACCGTACCGCCACGCACAGCGATCGACGCAAGTGCCAACTGACTATGCCAAACCCGTAGTTCGAATTACTCAAAGCCCGAAATCAGGTCGACATTTGCCAAAAATGGGGTCGAATCGACGGACGGCAGACAGCCGCCACCTCCCTGAAGAGTTCACCCCCCAGGGTGACTCGGGGGCGAACATCCGGCATCGGGGACCGTAAGCCGCCCACCCGCTCCCCCGCACGCCTCTTACGTTTACCGCCCGCCAGGCAGCGCAGGGAGTCCGAGGAGAACCCGTGGAGTGGCTCACCCCCGAGAACGTCATCGCCGTCCTCACCGCCCTCCTCGGTGTGCTGGTCTCAGGCGCCGTGCTCTGGTACGAGCGGCGGGTGCCGCGGCGCAAGCGCATCGGATATCGCGTGCAGTTGGACACCCCGATCGGCAGCGACGCACCGGGCGGCGGCCGTGGGAACGTACGCCTGGGGCTGTTCAATGAGACGCCCGACATGTCCGACGCGACGCTCGTGCTGCTCCGTATCGAGAACGACGGTGCGCAGTCCATCGCGGGCGACGACTACACCGGGCGCGGAGTCCACGGCCTCACCGCGGAGTTCACCGGCCGGACCGTGCGCGCCATCGCGGTCACCCAGCCCGCGGACGCCGACCATCTGATGGAGCACTTCACCGCCGCGGCCGGGCTGCGGCACAGCGACGGCATCATCCATCTGCCGCGCGTACCGCTCAACCGGGGTGTGCACTTCAAGCTGCTCGTTCTGCTGACGGGCGGGGGCGTCGGGAGCCCGGTCACGGTCACGGGCGGCATCCGGGACGGCGAGGTGCGGCCCAACCGCAGTACGACACCGGACGACACGCCCCCGGTCTTCAGCCGGGCCGCCCGCACGATCACCGTCGTTCTCACCGCGTGCGTCATCGCGCTCGCCTCGATCATCGTCGTACGGGAGGACGCGCCGCCGCCCATGGGCTGTCAGCGGGGCACTCTGACCCTCACCGGATCGACGGCTTTCGCGCCCGTCGTGCGGGAGCTGGCGGCGAAGTACGAGAAGGACTGCGAGGGCTCGACCGTCGTCGTCGACGCGCACGGAAGCACCGCCGGGATACGGGAGTTGGCGGACAAGGGTGCGAAGGAGGAGAAGGCGCCGGCGCTCGTCGCGCTCTCCGACGGGCCCAAGCCCGGCGGCTATCCGCAGCTGCGCGAGGTCCGCGTCGCCATCTCCCTGTTCACCCTCGTCGTCAACGACAAGGTGCCCGTGCGCAATCTCTCGCTGGCCGACGTCCGCCGGATCTACCAGGGCCAGGTCACCAACTGGAAGCAGCTGAACGGCCCCGATCTGCCCGTCCTCCTGGTCAGCAGGGACGCCAACTCCGGTACCCGTGAGGTCTTCCAGCGCCAGGTGCTGCACCGCAACGAGCCCGCGAACTCCTCGCGCGACTGTGCCAACCGGGACGACTCCCAGGCCCCCGTCGTACGCTGCGAACTCGACAGCACGGAGCAGGTGCTGGCCACGGTGGCGCGGCTGCCCGGAGCCATCGGGTACAGCGAGCTGCGTGGCGGGAGCGGGCTGAAGGGCGCGCACCGGCTGAGCATCGACCGGCAGGCACCGAACGTCGACGAGATCGGCAAGAGCAACTACACGTATCCGTATCTGGAGATCGAGTACGCGTACACCTATGGGCAGCCGCCCGCCGACTCGCTGGCCTCCAGCTTCCTCGGCTATCTGACCCGCGGCAGCGGGCAGGACGTCATCCGCACGCATGGCCATCTGCCGTGCGGGACGCCGAAGGGACTGCGGATCTGCGGCGAGAACTGAGCGGACACCGCCCGGCCCTCGCCGCCTCAGGTCCCCCCTTGCTGCGGATCTAGCCGATGAGGACGTACTTGTCGACGATGGTGGTGCCGCTCGGGCACTTGGCGTACGAGCCCCGCCTGTCACCGAGCCACGGCGAGTTGCCGGCCGCCGCCTTGCCCCTGGTGCACGCAAGGACCAACTGATACCGGGTGGGCCCGTTCCCGTCGCAGAACACCCGCGCCGACGTACTGCTGTTGGACATCCAGTAGCCGCCCGGGCACGGAGCCGCCGCGCTCGACGCCGTCCGTACACCCTCGGGGGCCGCCTGTGCCGTCGCCGGCACCGCCACCATCGCACTGCCCACCACGCCGATCACCGCGGCTGCCCGGACCATACCCTTGATCATTTTCTGTCCCTCCGTTGTGGTGACTGAACACCTTCATCGTGCTGACGGGGCATTGCGCAGTTCGGGAGCGATCCTTGAACGATGTCTTGGATATTCCTTGAATCCACGCCTTGCGCTGCGAAGACTGGATCCCCCGACAGCTGAGGGGGAGCGCGATGACGGCTGCGGAATTCTGCGTACTCGGCGAGGTCCGGGCCCGGGTGCGGGGCCAGGACGTGGACCTCGGTCATGCCCGGCAGCGCCATGTGCTGGCTGTGCTGCTCGTGGAGGCCAACCGGCCGGTTCCCGTGGACCAGTTGGTCGACCGCGTCTGGGGCGAGAGAGCTCCGCGCAGCGCCGTGAACACGCTCTACAGCTATCTGTCCCGGCTGCGACGGGCGCTGCCGACTCCCGAGTTACGGGTGGTGCGCCGCCCCGGGGGATACATCGCGGAGACGGACGCCGACGCCGTCGATCTGCACCGGTTCCGCGGCCTCGTCGACCGGGCCCGCGGGGCGGCGGACGGGGAGGCGGCCGAACTGCTGCAGGAGGCACTGCGGCTGTGGTCCGGCGAGGCGTTTCCCGCGGCGGACACACCGTGGTTCACCCATGTCCGGGAAGTCCTGGCCTCCGAGCGCCAGGCCGCCGAGCTGGACCTCAACGACGTACTCCTGCGGCAGGGGCGGGAGGCGGAGGTACTGCCGCGGCTGATCGCCGGAGCGTCCGCGCAGCCCTTCGACGAGCGGCTGGCCGGGCAGCTGATGCTGGCGCTGCACCGGCAGGGCCGAACAGTTCAGGCCCTTGAGCACTACCAGGTGCTGCGGCGGAACCTCGACGAGGAACTCGGACTCACCCCCGGCGCCGCGCTCCAGCGGCTGCACAAGCAGGTCCTCGCGGCCGGACCGGCCGGGCCGCCGACCGCCTCCCCGGCCGCTTCTTCGACCTCCTCCCCGGCCGCCGATCCCGCCGAGCCGCAGCCCACCGAGCCGCCCTCCGCCGCACGATCCGTAGCAGCCGCCGGCCCACGTCAACTGCCTCTGGCTCCTATCGGCTTCATCGGCCGGCACCGGGAAATGGAGGAGCTGGCCGGCATCCTCGTCCCACATCAGCCGGAGCCCGAGTCGGAGCGGGAGTCGCAGTCGCAGTCGGGCAGCATCGTGGTCATATCGGCGGCCGGCGGCGTCGGTAAGAGCTGGCTGGCCCTCCGCTGGGCCCACGAGCACACGGACCGCTTCCCCGACGGACAGCTCTATGTGGATCTCCGGGGCTTCGACCCCACCGGGGAGCCGCTGTCACCGGTCATGGCGCTGCGCGGATTCCTCGACGCGCTCGGGGTGTCCCCCGACGCCGTACCCGAGGACCTCCAGGCGCAGGGCGGCCTCTATCGCAGCCTGCTCGCCGACAAGCAGGTCCTGATCGTGCTGGACGACGCCCATGACGCCCGGCAAGTCATCCCTCTCCTGCCCGGCAGTCGCACCTGCACCGTGCTGATCACCAGCCGCAATCGGCTCACTTCCCTGGTCGTCACCCATGGCGCCCTGACCGTCTCGCCCAGCGTCTTCCACGCATCGCCGGCGCGGGAGCTGCTCGCCCAGCGCCTCGGCTCCCCTCGGCTCGACGCCGAGCCCCGGGCCGTAGCGGCCGTCGTGGAGTACTGCGCGGGCCTTCCGCTCGCGCTGAGTCTGGTGGCCGCCCGTGCCGCGTCGCACCCGGAGTTCCCGCTCGCCGCCCTGGCCGAGGAGCTCACAGACGCATCGAGCCGCCTCGACGCGCTGGACACCGGCGGTCTGACAGTGAGTCTGCGGGCGGTGTTCGCCATGTCCCACAAAGCCCTCAGCAGCCCGGCAGGCCGGCTCTTCGATCTGCTGGGTCTTGTGACGAGCGCGGACATCGGTCTGGACGCGGCCGCGAGTCTCGGCGGCATCACCCGCAGCCGCGCCAGGATGCTGCTGGCGGAGCTGGAGGCGGCGAATCTCATCCAGCAGCACCGGCCCGGCCGTTACCGGATGCACGACCTCGCCCAGCTGTACGCCGGCGAACTGGCCGCCCAGGACCGCGCGCAGGACAACACCGAGGCCCGGTCGAGGTTGGTCGACTTCTATCTCCACACCGCGTTCGCGGCCAATCTGCTTCTCGACGGCGCCCACACGCCCTTCCGGCCCGATCCGGAGCCGCCGGCCCAGGGGTGCGGCCCCCGTACGCCCTCGGACACCTCCGACGCACTGCGGTGGTTCACCGAGGAGCACGACTGCCTGCTCGCGGCTCAGGAAGCAGCCCTCGCCGCGGGCCGGCCCGCCCAGGCCGTGCAGCTCGCCTGGACCCTGATCTCGTACCAGCTGGGCTCACACCATCTGCAGGAGTACTCCCGCGTCTGGCGCACAGCTCTGGCTGCGGCCGAGCAGCAGCAAGAGACCGTCGTCCCGCGCGTGCTCGCGCACTGGCGGCTGGGGCACTTCCATGGGCTGAGCGGGCGGCACTCCGAAGCCCTCGACCATCTGCACCGTGCCCTGCAGCTGTCGGAGGAGTCCGGGCACACGGCGGCTCAGGCGCATATCTGCCGCACTCTCGGCAGGCTCTGGGAGATGCACGGCGATGACCGGCAGGCCCTCTCGTACGCCACCCGGGCGCTGCGCCTGTACCAGGCGCTGGACAACCCGATCTGGCAGGCCAACCAGTTCAACGCGGTCGGCTGGATGCACGCCCAGCTCGGTTCGTACGAGGAGGCGCGGACCCTCTGTGAGCGGGCGTGCGACCTCTTCCTGAAGCACGGGCGGCCCGGCGACGAGGCGTCGACCCTCGACAGCCTCGGATACATCGCCCACCACACCGGCGACCACGCCGCGGCCCTGGACTTCTACCGGCAGGCGCTGGCGCAGTTCCGGGCGCTCGGCGATGGCTACGACGAGGCCGACACTCTGGCCAGGATCGCCGAGACGCACAGCGCCCTCAACCGGCCGGACGAGGCCCGCACGGCCTGGGCGCAGGCCCTCGGCCTCTATCGCGAACAGGGGCGGGAGTCCGAGAGCGGCCGGGCCACGGAGGCGCTCGGAACACCGACGCCTCCGCGGCCCGCAGGTCCTGCGAGTCCCACGAGTCCTACAGGAACGAGTTGATCTCGATCGTCTCGGTGCGGCCGGGGCCGACACCGATCGCCGAGATCGGCGCGCCCGACATCTCCTCCAGCGCCTTCACATACGCCTGCGCGTTCTTCGGCAGGTCGGCGAAGGTCTTCGCCTTGGTGATGTCCTCGGACCAGCCCGGCAGCATCTCGTAGATCGGCTTCGCGTGGTGGAAGTCGGTCTGGGAGTACGGGAGTTCCTCGACGCGCCTGCCGTCGATCTCGTACGCCACACACACCGGGATCTGCTCCCAGCCGGTCAGCACGTCCAGCTTGGTGAGGAAGAAGTCGGTCAGGCCGTTGACCCGGGTCGCGTACCGCGCGATGACCGCGTCGAACCAGCCGCAGCGGCGGTCGCGGCCGGTGGTCACGCCACGCTCGCCGCCGATGCGGCGCAGCGCCTCACCGTCCTCGTCGAGGAGCTCCGTCGGGAACGGGCCCGCGCCGACGCGGGTCGTGTACGCCTTGAGGATGCCGATGACCCGGCTGATCTTCGTCGGGCCCACGCCCGCGCCCGTGCAGGCGCCGCCCGCGGTCGGGTTCGAGGAGGTGACGAAGGGGTACGTGCCGTGGTCGACGTCGAGGAGCGTGCCCTGGCCGCCCTCGAAGAGGACGACCTTGCCCTCGTCGATGGCGTTGTTCAGGATCAGCGTGGTGTCGGCGACGTACGGCTTGAGCTGCTCAGCGAACTGGAGCATCTCCTCGACGATCTTGTCGGCCTCGATCGCGCGCCGGTTGTACACCTTGGCGAGGAGCTGGTTCTTGGACTCCAGCGCCGCCTCGACCTTCTGCTCCAGGATCGACTCGTCGTAGAGGTCCTGGACGCGGATACCGACGCGGTTGATCTTGTCCGCGTACGTCGGGCCGATGCCGCGGCCGGTCGTGCCGATCTTCCGCTTCCCGAGGAACCGTTCCGTCACCTTGTCGACGGTGACGTTGTACGGAGTGATCAGGTGGGCGTTTCCGCTGATCAGCAGCTTGGACGTGTCGACGCCGCGGTCGTTCAGCCCGCTCAGCTCGGAGAGCAGTACCGCCGGGTCCACAACGACGCCGTTGCCGATTACCGGAGTACATCCGGGCGAGAGGATTCCGGAAGGGAGGAGATGCAGCGCATACTTCTGGTCACCCACGACAACCGTGTGGCCGGCGTTGTTGCCGCCCTGGTAACGCACTACATAATCCACGGATCCACCGAGCAGGTCGGTGGCCTTTCCCTTGCCCTCGTCACCCCACTGAGCACCGAGCAGCACAAGTGCGGGCACAGGCGTACACCCCTTCCGGGCGGGGCAAGACCAAGGTCAGGGGGCCTGAGCCGTGCCTGAGTCTTCGGACCGGTTGCCCCGGAATAGACGAAGCCCCTGGCGCAATAGCGCAAGGGGCTCTTGCACAAAGATGCTACCCGAGGAAGGACCGAGGTGTCGGCTCACGACCAGCTGCTGGTGGTCATCGACCCGGTCGCCCGCCGAAGTGACGGCGAGTCCGTGCGGATCGCGAAAGATGTGCTGTGTGGCGGCGCGGAGGCGAAGATCTGCCTTCCCGAGAGCCCGGAGGAGTTTGCGCGGGCACTGGCACGCAGGGGCCCGCGGCGGCCGGTGGTGGTCGGTGACGACCGTGCGCTGCTGCGGGCGGTGGCCCTGCTGCACCGGGACCGCTGGCTGGGCGACGGGGCGCTGGCGCTGGTCCCGGTGGGCACATCCGTAGAGCTCGCGCACGCGCTGGGCGTGCCGAGGGGTGCGGTGGCGGCGGCTCGGGCGGTGCTGGACGGGACCGTACAGCGTCTTGATCTGCTGGTGGACGAGAGCGACGGCGTGGTGCTGGGGGATCTGTCGATCCCGGCGGCGCGGGCGGCGACGGGCGCGGCGGCGAACGGGGCGTCGGTGTGGGGCACCTGCCGCTCGCTGGTCCGCACCCTGGTCCGCCCGGCGCCGCCGGTGCCCGCGATGCGTACGCACCGGCTGCGGGTGGAGGCGGACGGAGTGCTGCTGACGGATCTCGACCGGCTGGTGGAGGACGTGACGGTGCGTGCGGGCGGCGGGCGGGCGGAGGTGGTCGTCCGGCACGGCGCGGACGCGGAGCCGGTCACGGCGCGGGCGCTGACGGTGACCGTGTCCGGGGCGGACTTCCGCTACCGGGCGGACGCGCTGATCACTGGCCCGGTCCGGACGCGGACGTGGACGCTGCGGCCGGGGGCGTGGGGGTTGACGCTGCCGTCGGCGGCGGTGGCGACGGGCGGGTAGTGGCCGGGAGGGCCCGGAGCAGCCGGTTCGTCCGAAAGCGCCGGACAGGCTCGGCTCCAAGCCCGTCCGGCAGTGTCGAGCCCGTCCGGCAGTGTGAGGGCAGCCCTCAGGCCATGCCCCGCGCCTCGCGATAGGCGCGCCAGCGGTCCATCAGGCCCGTCATCTCACCCTGCAGGAACTCGAAGAACTCCGCCGTCTCCGCCACCCGCCTGCCCGCCGCCGTCTCCGGGCCCAGCGTCTCCGCGCCGTCGCGCAGTGCCTTCTCCCAGCGGGACAGCAGCTGGTCGCGACGGGTGAAGGTCTCGTACCAGAGCTCGTTGTGCAGGACGTACCGGTCCCGGCGCGAGCCCGGGTCCCGCTCGCGGCTGACCATGTTGACCTGGTTGAGGTACCTGATCGCGCCCGAGACCGCGGCCGGGCTGATCCGGAGCTGCTCCGCCAGCTCCGCGGAGGTCATGCTGCCCTTCTCCGAGGACAGCAGCGCCGCGAAGACCCGCGAGGCCATCCGCTGCATACCGGCTTCGGTCAGCTCCGCCGCGAAACGCTCCACAAAACGCGAGACACCCTCGTCCCCGGCTCGCCCCGTCACGCTGTTCTCGCCGCTCATGGCCTCATCGTCTTCCCTCGTCCCCTCACCCATCCTGCGCCCCAACTTTATACGCTTCCTTAACTTCACAAGTTCGTGAAACTACCGTACGTTCAGAACCATGACGAAGGCACTCACCGTCGCCGGACTGCACAAGTCGTTCGGCCGGACGCACGCACTGGACGGCCTCGACCTCGCCGTCGAGACCGGTGAGGTCCACGGCTTCCTCGGCCCCAACGGCGCCGGGAAGTCCACCACCATCCGGGTCCTCCTCGGGCTGCTGCGCGCCGACTCCGGCGCGGCCCAGCTGCTGGGCAGGGATCCATGGCACGACGCGGTCGAGCTGCACCGCCACGTCGCCTACGTACCGGGTGATGTGACCCTGTGGCGGATACGTACCGGGTGATGTGACCCTGTGGCGGAACCTCTCCGGCGGCGAGGTCATCGACCTCTACGGCCGGCTGCGCGGGGGCCTCGACAAGGCGCGACGCGCGGACCTCATCGAGCGGTTCGAGCTCGACCCCACCAAGAAGGGGCGTACGTACTCCAAGGGCAACCGCCAGAAGGTCGCCCTGGTCGCCGCCTTCGCGTCCGACGTGGATCTGCTGATCCTCGACGAGCCGACCTCCGGGCTCGACCCGCTGATGGAAGAGGTCTTCCAGAGCTGCGTCGAGGACGAGCGGGACCGCGGCCGGACCATCCTGCTCTCCTCGCACATCCTCAGCGAGGTGGAGACCCTCTGCGACCGGGTCAGCATCATCCGCAAGGGCCGGACCGTCGAGACCGGTTCGCTCGCGGAGCTTCGGCATCTGACGCGTACGAGCGTGACGGCGGAGCTCGCCGGGGCGCCGAACGGTCTTGCCAAGCTGCCCGGCGTGCACGATCTCGACGTACAGGGCAGCCGCGTCAAGCTCCAGGTCGACACCGACAAACTGGACGCGGTGCTGCGCTCGCTCACCGAGTCCGGGATCCGCTCGCTGATCAGCACCCCGCCCACGCTCGAAGAGCTCTTCCTCCGCCACTACGCACCCGAAGCGGCGATGTCGCGATGACCGCCGTGACCCATGCGAGCGGGTTCGCCCCGCGCACCGGCGGAACGCGTCAACTCGCTGGTACGGGAGTGCTGTTGAGGCTGGCCCTGCGCCGGGACCGGCTGATGATGCCGGTCTGGGTCCTGGTGCTCGGGGCCGTCGTCACCAGTGGCTCCGGCTCGCTGGAGAAGCTGTACGACACCGCCGCCAAGCGCGCCGACCTGGCCGAGTCCCTGTCCACCAACGGCTCGTTGCGCGCGATGTACGGACCGGTCTTCAGCGACTCCCTCGGCGGCCTGGTCGCCTGGCGCTTCGCCGGCTTCGTGGCCGTACTGGCGGCCGTGATGAGCCTGATCATCGTCGTCCGGCACACCAGGGAAGAGGAGGAGACGGGCCGTCAGGAACTTCTGTCCTCCGCGATGGTGGGCCGCCGGGCTCCGCTGACCTCGGCGCTGCTGACGGCGTTCGTCGCCAATGCGGTGCTGGCCCTGATCATCGCCGCCGGACTCACGGGACCGACCGGCTCCGGCGCCGGCGCGCTCGGGGTCGGGCTCACGATCGGCGCGATCGGCATGCTCTTCGCGGGCATGGCGGCGATCATGGCGCAGCTCACCGAGAGCGCGCGGCTCGCCAAGGGCCTCGCGGCCGCGGTGCTCGGCATCGCGTTCGTACTGCGGGCGGCGGGCGACGCCTCGACGGACGACGGCTCCTCCGTACTGACCTGGATCTCGCCGCTCGGCTGGGCGGAGAACGTACGGCCGTACGCGAACGAGCGCTGGTGGGTCCTGCTGCTCCTCACGGTCGCGGTCGTCGCACAGGGTGCGGTCGCCTATGTGCTGGCCGGACGGCGCGATGTCGGCATGAGCTTCCTGCCGACCCGCCCCGGGCCCGCGGAAGGCAGGATCGCCACCGCGGCCGGGCTCGCCTGGCGGCTTCAGCGCGGCAGCGTTCTCGGCTGGGTCGTCGGCTTCTTCCTCGCCGGGATCGTCTTCGGCGGGATGGCGAAGGGCGCGACGGACCTGGTCGGCGACAACGAGGCTGCCCGGGAGATCTTCGAGCGGATGGGCGGGCAGGCCGGGATGACCGAGGCCTTCCTGGCGGCGATGATCGGCATGTTCGGCATGGTCGCCGCGCTGTACACGGTCGCGTCCGTGCTGCGGCTGCACGGCGAGGAGACCTCACAGCGCGCCGAACCGATCCTGGCGAACGCGGTCGGCCGGCTCGCCTGGGCGGCGGGCCACCTCGTCATCGCCTTC
Organism: Streptomyces sp. NPDC002730; assembly: GCF_042888805.1. Lineage (NCBI taxonomy): Bacteria > Bacillati > Actinomycetota > Actinomycetes > Kitasatosporales > Streptomycetaceae > Streptomyces > Streptomyces sp. NPDC002730. The sequence continues at coordinate 47,643 of NZ_JBIAQG010000013.1, read as the reverse complement.
GGCGGCGCGGTCGTGATCATGGCTATGGCCGGCCTGGGGCTGGCGATCGGCCACGGCGAGGAGTTCGGCCCGATCATGGGCGCGGTCCTGGTCGAACTGCCGGCGGTCTGGCTGCTGGGCGGGCTCGCGGTGGGGCTGTACGGGCTCTTCCCGAAGGCGGCCGTGGCGTCCTGGGCGGTGGTCGGGATCTGCCTGACCCTGGGCTGGATCGGCCCGGCGCTGAACCTGCCCGAGTCGGTGATGAACCTGTCGCCGTTCAGCCACCTGCCGAAGCTGCCGGGCCCGGAGATGACCTGGACGCCGGCGCTGCTGCTGACCGCGGTGGCGGCGGCACTGGTGGCGGCGGGACTCGGCGGTCTGCGCAGAAGGGACATGCAGACCTGACCCTGCATCAGAGTTCGACGAGGAGCTCCTTGACGCCGCGGATGACATAGCCCGGCTTCCACTCCGGCTCGGCGGCGAGCCGCATCGTCGGAGCCTTGCGGAGCAACTCACCGAAGGACGCGGCCAGTTCGATACGGGCGAGCGGCGCGCCGAGGCAGTAGTGGATGCCGCCGCCGAAGCTGACATGAGGGTTGTCGGCGCGGGCGAGGTCGAGGGTGTCCGGGTGGCCGAACCTCTCCGGATCGCGGTTGGCCGAGCCGAAGAGCAGGGCGAGTTCGGAGCCGCGCGGGACGACCGTCCCGTCGATCTCGATGTCGTCGAGGACCCACCGCTCGAACAGCTGGAGCGGAGTGTCGTAGCGCATCAGCTCCTCCACAGCTGTGGACAGGAGTGCGTGGTCGGCACGGAGAGCGGCGAGCTGCCCGGGGTGGCGGAAGAGCGTCCACCAGCCGTTGGCGGTGGTGTTGACCGTCGCCTCGTGACCCGCGTTCAGCAGCAGCACACAGGTGGAGATCATCTCCTGCTCGCTGAGCCGGTCGCCCTCCTCGTACGCGGCGATGAGCGCGGAGATCAGGTCGGCGCCGGGCGAGCTGCGCCGCTCGTTGATCAACTCCCGTAGATACGCGCTGAATTCGAGCGAGGCCGCCACGGCGCGGCGGGCGGTCTCCCCGGCCGGATTCAGCTCGTACATCCCGCAGATGGCGGCCGACCAGGGCCGCAGCAGCGCGCGGTCGGCGGCCGGAATGCCGAGCATCTCCGCGATGACGGCGACGGGCAGCGGCTCGGCGACCTCGGCCAGCAGATCACCTCCTCCGGCGTTGGTGATCCCCGCGACGAGCTCGGCCGCGAGCCTGCGCACGGTGGGCACGAGCGCCTCGACGGTGCGCGGTGTGAAGGCCTTGGAGACCAGCCGCCGGATCCGGGTGTGGTCGGGCGCCTCGAGATCGAGCATCCCGCTGTCGTTGAGCGTGTGGAACGGCTCATGCGCGGCCGGAGGTGCCGTACGGCCGAACTCCTCGTGCGTGAAGCGGTGCAGATAGGTCCGCCCGAGCCGCCGGTCGCGCAGCAACGCGGAGACGTCGGCATGGTGCGGGACGAGCCACTGGCGGGTGGGCTCGTAGTAGTGCACCCGGCCGCGGGAGCGGAGCTCGGCGTAGGCGGGGTAGGGGTCGGCGACGAATGCGGGTGACCAGGGGTCGAAGGCGGCCATGCACCGACGCTACCGGTCGCCTCCCGTACCCGGGGCTCCGCCCAGGACCCCGCGCCTCAATCGCCGGCGAGGCTCCTGTTGGGGCTCCGCCCCAAGCCCCGCTCCTCAAACGCCGGAGGGGCTCGGATACCCGGGAAACCCGGCCCGTCCGGCGATGCTTGATCAGCTCGGGGTCACCAGGCGTGCCTCGTAGGCGAACACCGCCGCCTGCGTACGGTCCCGCAGCCCCAGCTTCACCAGCACCCGGCTCACATGCGTTTTGATCGTGGACTCCGCCACCACCAGATGCGAGGCGATCTCCGCGTTCGACAGACCCTGCGCGATCAGCACCAGGACCTCCGTCTCGCGCTCCGTCAGATCGCCGACCTGCGCCAGCGCCGGCGGCCGCGGGTTCTGCGAGAGCTTCGAGAACTCCGTGATCAGGCGGCGCGTCACCGTCGGGGCCAGCAGGGCCTCGCCGGCCGCCACCACCCGTACGCCGTCGGCCAGTTGGCGGGCCGACGCGTCCTTCAGCAGGAAGCCGGAAGCCCCCGCGCGCAGCGCCTGGTACACGTACTCGTCAAGGTCGAAGGTCGTCAGCACCAGCACCTTGGACTCGCTGTGCGCCGCGACGATCTCGCGGGTCGCCTCGATACCGTTCAGCTCCGGCATACGGATGTCCATCAGCACGACGTCGGGCGCGAGCTCGGCGACCTTGGTGACCGCCTCGCGGCCGTTCACCGCCTCGCCGATGACCTCGATGTCGGACATCGCGTTCAGCAGGACCGAGAAACCCTCACGGACCATCATCTGGTCGTCGACGATAAGGACGCGGATCGTCATGAGGTCTCCTCGGATGCGGACTCGGTCACGGCGACGGGAATGAAGGCGGTCACCTCGTAGCCGCCCTCCTCCGTGGGCTCCGCGGTCATCTCGCCGTTCAGCATCGTCACACGCTCCCGCATGCCCGTGATGCCGTGGCCGGCCCCCGGCGAGGGCTTGACCAGGCTCTGCGCGGCGGTGTTGACGATCCGCAGGCCCAGGCCACCGAGTACGTAGGAGATCTCGACCTTTGCCGTCGACCCGGGCGCATGGCGCAGCGCGTTGCTGAGCGCCTCCTGGATGATCCGGTAGGCCGACAACTCGACGCCCTGCGGCAGATCGCGGACCGCGCCCGTAACCGTCTTCTCCACGTCCAGGCCCGCCTCGCGGACATTGGAGAGCAGGTTCTCGATATCGGCGAGCACCGGCTGCGGCGCGTCGGGGGCCTGGTAGTCCTCCGCCCGTACGACACCGAGGACGCGACGCAGTTCGGTCAGCGCGGCCACCGCGTTCTCGCGGATCGTGGCGAAGGCCTTCTCCAGCTCGGGCGGCGGGTTCTCCACCCGGTACGGCGCGGCCTCCGCCTGGATCGCGACCACCGACATATGGTGCGCGACGACATCGTGCAGCTCGCGGGCGATGGTGGTGCGTTCCTCCAGCAGCGTGCGCTTGTCGCGCTCGACGGCCGTCACCGTCTGCTGCGCCGCGACCTCCTGCTTCGCCTCGCGGCGGACGTGCAGCACGGTCACCACCAGCAGTACGAGCGCGGCGACGAAGAGCAACTGGGGAGTGTCGGAGACGCCGTACCCGCGGTTGGGAGCGACCTCGGCGAAGATGCCGTATACGGCCGTCAGCGCCCACATCCAGCCGGCGGTCCGCGGGCGCGTCCGCATCGCGACCACCGTCATCACCGTCAGATACGAGAGGAAGGCGCTGGGCGGCCACGGATAGCCGTCCCAGTCGTTGGCGAAGACGGCGACCAAGGGGGTGCTGAGCAGCGACATCCACCAGGCGCCGACCGGCCTGAGCAGCGTCATCACCACCGCGGCGGCCGGGATGCACCCGGTCAGTACGAATTCCAGCCCGGCACCCCGGCTGTCGCCGGAGACGCCCGCCATGAGCACCACGAAGAACGCGAAGCACAGCACCGTGGCGTGTGGGGTCCACCTCGCGCCGTCGCGTATCCGGCCCGGGAGCCGGCGGGTGAGCGGGCCGTCCGTGCGCATCGGCGGCAGCGGTCGGTAGGCGAAGGCGTCATGGAACAGGTCCTGGCGGAGGCCGCTCAGCGCGCCCATGGCCAGGCGGTACTCGGGGCTGCGGGTCTTCTCGGTCACGTACAGAACGGTAAGCGGAAGGACGGACGCGGTCGTCAGCATCGCTACGGATCCTGCCGCGTCCGTCCTGAGTACTACCTGCTCACCGCGTGTGACGAGGACCGGAAGATGTCCGCGTGATCGGCCGCCCACTCGGCGAAGCTCCGCGCCGGGCGGCCCGTGACCTTCTGCACGGTGTCGACGACGGTACGGCCCACGGCCGGGGTGTTCCCGAACGCCTCCAGCAGGAAGCCGATCACCTCCTGCGAGTGGCCCGCCGCCCGCCACTGCGCGACCGCCTCCTCCTCGGTCAGCTCCACGAGCGCGATCCCACGGCCCCGGGCCGCCGCCAGCGCGTCCACCTTGTCCTTGAGGGTGAGCACCTCCGGGCCTGTGACCACATACGCCCGGCCGCGGTGGCCGGTCTCGGTGAGAGCGACCGCCGCGACGGCGCCGATGTCGCCCTCGTGGACCATGGCGCTGAGCCGGCCGGCGAACGGCTCGCGCACTTCGTCGCCTGTCCTGATCCCGTCCGCCCACTCCAGGACGTTGGACATGAACTCGACCGGCATGATCACGGCCCAGTCCAGGTCACTGGCGCGTACCGCGTCCTCAAGCAGCGAGGGTCCACCGCCGTGCAGCACGGTGACCCGGCGCACGCCGGCCTCGCGGGCCAGCTCGAGAATCCGAGGGCCGGTCTCCAGCGGCGCGAAGTACGCCCCGCCGAAGGTGATCAGATGCAGACCCGTGACGCCCTCGAGGGCGGCGGCGAGCGAGTCGGGGTCGGTGAGATCGCCCTGGACGACCTCGACGCCCGCCGGGAAATCCGCCTTCGCGGGGTCGCGGGTGAGGGCGCGCACCGTGTGGCCGCGGTCAAGAAGTTCGGCGACGACCTGGCGGCCGACGGTTCCGGTGGCACCGGTCACGAGGATGTTCTCGGGATTCGTCATGAGAACAACGTAGAAAGGCTTGCGGTCAGCTTCTGTCCGCAACAGCTCCCGACCTCACCAGAGCCTGACCTCCCCAACCCCGTCCTCAACTGGAGCCGTCCTCAAGGGGACTCAGTAACCGGTGGGGCGTACCAGACCCGTCTCGTACGCGAAGACCGCCGCCTGCGTACGGTCCCGCAGCCCCAGCTTCAGCAGGATCCGGCTCACATGCGTCTTCGTCGTCTGCTCCGCCACCACCAGCCGCTGGGCGATCTCCGCGTTCGACAGACCCTGAGCGATCAGCGCGAGCACCTCGGTCTCACGCTCTGTCAGATCGCCGACGCGCTCCTTGAGCGGGGCCCGCGGTGCGCCGAGGGTCCGGGAGAACTCCAGGATCAGCCGTTTGGTGATGTTCGGCGAGAGCAGCGCGTCGCCCGCCGCCACCACCCTGACGGCTTCGGCCAGTTGAGCGGCCGAGGCGTCCTTCAGCAGAAAGCCGGACGCACCCGCGCGCAGCGCCTCGTAGACGTACTCGTCGAGGTCGAAGGTGGTGAGTACGAGGACCTTGACTGTTGCGTCCGGGGCCTGGGTGATCCGGCGGGTGGCCTCGATGCCGCCGAGTTCGGGCATCCGTATGTCCATCAGAACGACATCGGGGCCGAGTTCGGCGACCTTGGCGACGGCGTCGAGGCCGTCCACGGCCTGGCCGACCACCTCGATACCGGGCTCGGCGTTGAGCAGCACCGTGAAGCCCTGCCGGACCATCGCCTGGTCGTCGGCGATCATCACGCGGATCGTCATGCTCTGTCCTTCATAGGGCTCCCGTTCAACGGGAGCGTCGCGGTCACTTCGTACCCACCGTCGGCCGTAGCGCCGGTCGTCACTTCGCCGCCCAGCATCACGGCGCGCTCGCGCATGCCGAGCAGACCGTGGCCGGCGCCCGGGGATGCCGGGACCGGCCCGGCCGGCGCGGTGTTGGTGACCCGGACCGTCAGCCCGGCCGGGTCGTACGCGATCCGCACCCGCACCATCGAGCCCGGCGCGTGCCGCATCGCATTGCTGAGCGCTTCCTGGACTATGCGGAAGGCCGACAGTTCGATGCCGGGTGACAGCGGGCGCGTGCCGTCGTCGACCTCGGTGGTGACGGTCAGGCCCGCGCTGCGGACGTTGTCGACGAGGGCGCCGAGCCGCGCCAGCGTGGGCTGCGGGGTCTGAGACTCGTCGTTCGGCTCGGGGTTCTCGGACCGCAGTACGCCGAGCACCCGGCGCAGTTCGGTCAGCGCGTCGACGGCGTTCTCTCGGATGCCCGCGAGATTCTCCTTCAGCTCCTCGGACGGATCCTCGACCAGGTGCGGCGCGACCTGCGCCTGGATGGAGATCACCGACATATGGTGGGCGACCACGTCGTGCAGCTCGCGTGCGATACGGCTCCGCTCCTCCAGCAGCGTGCGCCTGGCGCGTTCCTCCGCGGTCAGCACCTCCTGCTCAACCAGCCTGGTGCGGGCCTCGCGGCGGCCGCGCAGCGATCCGCCCACGATCACGACGACGGTGAAAACGAGCGCCGCCACCGGGGCCGTCGTGTCGTGGGGGCGGTCGCCGATCGCCTCGAGGACCAGGCCCGCCAGACAGCTGAGCAGCAGCGCCTCGACCGCAACCCGGGGGCGTACGCGCAGTGACAGCAGGAGCAGTACGCCGGCGTGCGCGAGGATCCCGGTCACGGGCCACGGCCACGGATCGTCCGGCCTTGGCTCGCCGACCGCGACGACGAGAGTGGGGACCAGGGACAGCCACCAGGCGGGCACCGGACGGAACATCGCGAGGATGACCGCGCCCGACTGGAGCGCCGCGAGCAGCAACCCGTACTGCCCAACGAGGCCGATGCGGTTTTCCAGCTCATCGCTGTTGGCCAGGAAAAGCGGAATCGACAGCCACACCACAATGACGTGCGGCAACCGGGCCAGCCATCGCACCTTGGTGATGCGCGGCAGCGGGTCGGCGGCGAGGGTGCACAGGTCCTCACGGAGGGTGCGCGGAAACGACCGCAGGGTCTGGGCCGCCGGGGCCAGGCGCGCCTTGTCGTCGTTGTCCACGGCGTCAACCCTAAACACGGCCCATCTCCCGTTCCCGGGCGGGCTCGTGGGCCCGTACGACCCGGCTGCCTTTCCGGGGCCGCCGCTGTTCGTACGTACGGAACGCGGCCCAGCACACCAGCAGCGCCGCCGCGAACACCGGCAGCCAGGCGATCCTGGCGAGCACCCAGCCGGGGCCGTCGGGCTCGGTGTGCAGTCCGGGCAGCGCCGTGCCCGCGAGCAGGCCGGTCGCGGTGACCGCCATCATCGCGGTCTGGTGCCACAGGAAGACCGTCATCGCGGAGAGGTTGACCAGCGCCACCGCCGCCCATGCCGCGGGCCTTTGAAGCACCCGACGCAGCGGGCCGAGCAGCAGCATCGCCGCCCCGCACTGGGCGAGACCGAAGGTCACGGCAGCGAGAGTGGGCGGGTTGAGGTTGGAGATCTCGGCGCCGGGCACCCCGACCATGGACGCCGGGTACCCGGCGAACACGACCAGCCCGGCGGTGGCGGCAACGCCGACGGTGAGCAGTACCCAGCCGCTGGTACGGGAGCGGAACTCACCGCGTGCCCACGCCGCGCCCAGGCAGTACGGGACCAGCCAACCGGCCGCCACATTGATCCAGCCCAGCCAGGCGGGCCCGCCCAGGCCGAACCGGAACAGGTCGATGTGCAGAACGACGGCGAGCGGCCACAGCAGATGCAGCCGGGCGACGAGCGGCGTCGCCGCCGTCAGAGCCGCGAAGGCCAGCAGGAACCAGAGAGGTGAGAGGACGAGGTTGAGAAGGGTGGTCACGGTGTCCAGGCCGGTACCGGAGGCAAGCATGCACACGGCCGCCACGGTCCACAGCGTCAGTACGGCGGCGACCGGCCGGAAGAGACGGGACAGTCGGACACCGAGCCACTGCCCGTAGGTCGTGCCGTTGGCGCGGGCCGAGGCATAGCTCGACGTGCCCACCTGCCCGCCGACCAGGAAGAACACGGCGAGGGTCTGGAACATCCAGGAGATCGGGGCGAGTTGGGGCAGATGCTCCAGCGGACTCGCGCCGCGCAGCGCGCCGCCGTCGATGACGAGTGCGGTGACGAGCCAGTGCCCGAGGACGACGCCGAGGATGGCGAGGGCGCGCAGGGCGTCGACGGCGCGATCGCGGTCGGGCGGGGTGGCCGCGTCGATACAGCGTGCCAGGTCACGCAGCCGTGAGTCAGGCATGAGTGACCTCCGTTGCGCGGCCGAGGGCGATCCGGGCGAGGTTCTTCAGGGATACGGAGCCGGGCTTCAGGTAGTCGCTGTGCCCGCCGTCACCGGCGGCGAAGGTGCGGGCGCCGAAGCCGTCCGACACGGGGTCGGCGCCGAGGCCGAGGGTGGTGCCGAGGATGTCGAGCCGGACGTGCGGGACATGGGCGATCCAGTCGTCGGAGCCGCGTCCGGCCCAGACCGTGGCGGGGGTGTGGAGGTCGGCGACGTTGTCGGCACCGGCGCCGGGGCTGCCGTAGAGGGCGATGTCGGCGACGTCGAGGGAGGGGGCGGCGCGTCCACAGACGACGGAACCGTACGAATGGCAGAGCAGCGACACTCGTGAGCCGGGCTTGGCTCCCTTCAACTCACGCACAAAATTTTGTAGTTGTGCGCCGGCATCGTCCGCCCTCCCTTCGGTCAGGACCTCGGGGCTTATGGTTCCCGGCGTCGCGTAGCCGAGCCAGGCGACGACTGCGGCGCGGCCGCCGAGCTCGTCGTGAAGGGCGACAGCGCCGGCCCGGAAACGCTCGTAGGTATCGAGGTTGGTGTCCGAGCCCGGCACCAGCACGGCGATCCGCTCGGCACGCGCCAGATCGCCGAAGACCTCGGCAGTGCGGCCGCCGTCCCGCCCGTCGAAGGAGAGGAAGTGCCGCGCCGGGTCCGCCATGACGCGCAGCCGGGCGGCCCGCCCCTGATCGCCATGGGCGGTGGCCGTCTCCGCGGCCGCGCGGATATCGGCGCGGCCGGCCGCGAACCTGTCCCCGAGGAGAGGGAGTTCGGCGGCGGTGAGCGGCGCGAGGGTGACCGGTGCGGGCGCGGGGACGGCGGCGGGCCGCGCCGCCGCCGACACCGGCACGGTCACCGCGGCGGTGACGAGCGCGGCGAGCAAGGTACGACGCAGGCGGGACGCCATGGCTTTCCTTCCGTTCCGAGTGCTGAATGCTTTCTCTCGGAACAGAAGTTATGAATCGCGGCGTGTGGTCGGCGTCCCGCTGGGGAACGCACCTGTGACGTAGCTCTGAGGTATGACGAGTACGGGCAGGGCCCGGTGGCTACCAGGCCAGCTGGGCAATCTCCTCCGCGACGACGGCGCACGCATCCGCTGCCGGGTCGATCAGCGGGAAGTGCCCGACGTCCTCGAGGAGCGTCAGCCCGACGGTCTCACCGGCCTTCGCGGCGGCGTCGACATACGCCTCCGAGACGGCGTACGGCACGACGATGTCGGTACGGCCCTGTACGACGGTGGTGGCGATGCCGGTGGGCAGGAGTGCGGCCGGGTCCGCGTACGCACTGCGCCCATCGAACTCCGCCTCGCTGCCCAGGAGTTGTGTCACCGCCCCGCCGCACACATCGAGCTCGACGGCTTTCGCGAAGTCCGCGATCGGCGCGAGCGCGACGACGCCGCGCAGCGTGGGCGGCGCGGCCAGCCGCCACGGCGAGCCGGCCGGCAGCACATGTCGGGCGGCGGCCCACAGCGCGAGCTGCCCGCCGGCGGAGTGCCCGGTGACGACAGTGCGCCGGGCGTCGGCCTGCGGCAGGACGTCCTTCACCAGGCCGGGCAGCGCGTCCATCGCGGCGGCGACATCGTCAAAGGTCTCCGGCCACCGCCCGGCGACGGGCTCGCTCCCCCGCTGCTGCGGAATCTCGCTCCCGCGCCGGTACTCGACATTGGCGACGGCGAGCCCGCGCCGGGCCAGAAACTCCGCGAAGGGAGTGACGTGCTGCCGGTCGTACCGCGCCCGCCAGGCACCACCGTGCAGCATGACGACGAGCGGCACGTCGACAAGCCCGCCACGGGGTGCGTAGAAGTCCACGACCTGGTCGGGGTGCTCGCCGTACGCGGCGGAGGCATCCGGCGCGACGACGGGATGCGAGAACAAGGAGTCGCTCTCGGCGGCGTCACGGGCGGCGGGGTCCGGCATTGCTGCTCCAACCTTCCGACAGAGGAGCGGAATTGACCTGACCAGCGGGGACGGTACCAGCCCCCGCTGATCAGATCGTCACAGCGTCAGGCGGCCGGTATCTCGGCCAGTACCTCCGCCAGTACCGACGCCGCCCGTTCCGCGTCTGCGAAGCCCACGTACAGCGGTGTGAACCCGAAGCGCAGCACATCCGGGCGGCGCAGATCGCCCACCACGCCCCGTGCGATCAGCTTCTCCATCACCGCGGGCGCCTGCTCGCAGCGCAGCGCGATCTGGCTGCCGCGCGACGCGTGCTCCAGCGGGGTCAGGGAAGTGACGCGGCCCTGCGGGACGTACGACTCGACGCACTCCAGGAAGAAGTCCGTCAGCGCCAGGCTCTTCGCCCGTACGGAGTCGACCGAGACTCCGTCCCACACATCCAGCGCCGCCTCCAGCGCCAGCATGGACAGGATGTCGGGCGTCCCGACCCGGCCCCGTACCGCGCCCGGTGCCGCCTCGTAGGCGGACGTCATCGCGAACGGGTCCGTGTGCGAGTTCCAGCCCGGCAGCGGGGAGTCGAAGGCTGCCTGATGGCGTTCGGCGACGTACAGATACGCCGGTGACCCCGGGCCGCCGTTCAGATACTTGTAGGTGCAGCCGACCGCCAGGTCCACGCCGTGCGCGTCCAGACCGACCGGCAGCGCGCCCGCGCTGTGGCACAGGTCCCAGACCGCCAGCGCGCCCGCCTCGTGGATCGCCGCCGTCAGGGACGGCAGGTCGTGGAGGCGGCCCGTGCGGAAGTCGACGTGGTTGAACAGCGCCACCGCCGTGTTCGGGCCGAGCGCCGTCGGGAGGTCCGCAGGCGCCACCGGGACCAGCCGCTTGCCCGTCATCCGGGCCGCCGACTCGGCGATATAGCCGTCCGTCGGGAACGTCGTCGCGTCGACCAGGACGTCCGTACGGGAGGGATCGCCGGTGCGCTCGCAGAGCCGTATCGCGCCCACGACCGCCTTGAAGACGTTGACACTTGTGGAGTCTCCGACCACCACCTGCCCCGGCCCCGCACCCACCAGCGGCGCGATTCGGTCGCCGATCCGTTCCGGCGCCGTCCACCAGCCGCTCTCGTCCCACGAGCGGATCCGCAGTTCGCCCCACTGCCGGGTCACCACATCGGCGACCCGCGCCGGCACATGGGCAGGCAGCGCGCCCAGTGAGTTGCCGTCCAGGTACACGGCCTCGTCGAGCGCGAACAGCTTGCGCGCACCGGCCAGTTCATCTGCGGCGTCCAGCGCCGCGGCCTTCCCTGCCCGTGACTCAGACATGGCTGCGCGCCGTCCACAGCTCGGGGAAGACGTTCTTGCGGGCGCGCTTCTCCAGCCAGGCCACGCCCGCCGAACCACCCGTGCCCGACTTCGAGCCCATGGCCCGCCGGGTCGCCACCAGATGGTCGTTGCGCCAGCGCCACACCAGCTCGCCGACATCGGTCAGCGCCTCGCCGAGCCGTACCAGCTCGGTGTCCTGGTCCGCACCGCCGTACACCGCGGCCCAGACCTCCTCGATCTCCGCCGACGGCTCATACTTCTGCGAGAGGTCCCGGTCGAGGACAGCGGACGGAACCGCCATCCCGCGCCGCGCGAGCAGCCGCAGCACCTCGTCGTACAGGCTCGGCTCCTGCAGCGCCTTCTCCAGCTCCGCGTGCACCCGCGGCGCGCCCCGGTGCGGCACCAGCATCGACGCCGACTTCTCGCCGAGGAGGAATTCGAGCCGCCGGTACATCGCCGACTGGAAGCCGGAGCCTTCGCCCAGAGCGCTGCGGTACGAGTTGAACTGAGCGGGGGTGAGGTGCGCGAGCGGCTCCCAGGAGGCGTTGAGCGACTCGAGCTCGTACGTGCTGCGCTTCAGCGCGGCGAGAGCGACGGGCAAATTGTCCTCCCGCAGCGCGCCGGCCGCCGTCTCCCACTCATGGACGATGACGGTGAACCACAGCTCCATCACCTGGGTGGTGACCAGGAAGACCATCTCTCCCGGATCGTCCGAGAGCGGATGCTGCAGGTGGGTGAGAACGTCCGCCTGGACATAGTCCTCGTACGGAGTGGTGCCCGCGAAATCCAGATTCGGGGCCGCGTCATGTGACATCGCTGTCTCCTCGACGTGTCCGGGTAGCGGTCCGCCCCTTCCTGTTGGCTCGGGAGCCCCGGTCCCCACCGGCATCATAAGCCGGTGGTCATTTTGCGGGTCAGAGCGTCGGGCCTGTGATGTACGTCCCGTTCTCGTCGTACGGCCAGGCATTGGAACGGCACCCGTCCAGCCCCTTGATCTGCTGCATCATCACCGGCGCGGGCTTTCCCGGGCCCGCGCAGCCCAGGTGCTTGCGGATGCCGATCTCGTGCCCGATCTCATGGTTGATGATCAGATGCCGGTACTCGGCGGGCGACCCGGCGAACGTCGGCGAGCCCAGCATCCAGCGGCGCAGATTCACCACGACACCATCGGCGGTCTCGCAGTTCAGCTCGCCCTGGGTGTCGAGGCCCTGCTCGAGACAGAGCCGGTCCGCGGTGGCCGGGGTGGCGATCCTGATCACGAAGTCGGCGTCCGAGGTGACCAGCTGGAAGGAGCCCTTGCCGTGGGCTGCCCAGCCGCGCGGATGGGCAAGGATCTGCTGGATCTCGGCGGCGGCGTCCTTCGCGGGGATGTCGACGCCGTCCTCGACCTGTACGCGGTAGCGGCGCAGCGGGCCCGAGCCGGCCGCGCTGCCGGAGGCCTGCGCGGTGGTGAAGGTGCCCTTGCCGGAGGCGGGGACCTTGGCGGGCGGCTTCTTCTTCCGCGTCGGAGGCTCGGCGTCCGGCGGACGGTGTCGCGAGGGCGTCGAGGGGGTGGTGCGCGGCTCGAGGTCGACGGCCTCCGGGGCCTCGGACGGCGTTACGTGCGGCTGGACGGTGTCATCGGCCGCCTGGGTTGTGGGCTGCGCGGTGCCGCGCCAGTGCGCGAGGGCCGCGCCGCCGCCGAGCGCGAGGGCGACGAGGGCCGCGCCGAGCAGGAGTAAGCGCGCGAGCGGGGGGCGGGCCGCCTGTTTTCGGCGGCTACGGCTACTGCTGCGGATTCGGCTCTGGCTCTCACTCTGGCTGCGGCTCTTGCTTCGGCTGCGGCTCTGGCTCTGGCTCTGGCTCTGGCTCTGGCTCTGGCTGCCCAACAGAACGTCCCCCACCTCAGTCGCCGGTGCATGCGAATTGTCAGTGCGGACGATCATTAGCGGCCGAAGGCCCGCGCCCCCTCTGTACAGACGGGGTATACGGGCCTTCGGTTCGTTTTCACTCAGCTCAGCGTGTCGGCCGCCGTCTGCGAGGAGTCCCGCAGGAACGTCGAGCAGCGCTCGTACTCCGCCTGCTCGCCGATCGACTCCGCGGCGCGGGCCAGCGCGTGCAGCGCGCGCAGGAAGCCGCGGTTCGGCTCGTGCTCCCACGGCACCGGGCCGTGGCCCTTCCAGCCACTGCGCCGCAGCGAGTCGAGGCCGCGGTGGTAGCCGGTGCGCGCGTAGGCGTACGACTCGACGACGCGGCCGTTCTCGAACGCGTCGTCGGCGAGCTGTGCCCAGGCCAGCGACGAGGTCGGGTACTTGGCGGCGACGTCGGCGGGAGCCGCCCCGGTCGCGAGGAGCTCGCGCGGCTCGGGGTCGTCGGGCAGGTGGGTCGGGGCGGGTCCCCCGAGCAGGTTTTCATGGATGGACATGGGCTCCAGTGTCACAGGTCGGTGGGGAATCCGTGGAAGCGGTGCGGGTGCTGTGCGACGGGGGCGACCATCGTTGTCATGGGCAGGGTCACGGGCGGGTGGAAGGCCATGGCACTGGGGGCGGTCGTCGTCCTGGGCCTGGTGACGGGGTGCGGTGAACCGGGCGGCAAAGGCGGGCACGACGAGGCGTGGCGCCCGCCGTCGGCCCCACCCTCGCTGTCTCCGTCCACGACGTCCTCGACGTCCTCGACGTCCTCTGCGCCCGCGACGCCCTCGCCCTCGGTGCCCGCGAAGCCCTCCGGCAGCGCTTCAGCGGGCTCACCGGCACCGGGTCCGACCACGACCGCCGGTGCGGGCACGGGCGGCCCAGCCACGGGTGATTCCGGCGGCTCGGGCGGTTCAGGAGGTTCCAACGACGGCGGCGGTGGCGGTGGCGGTACGAGCGGGAACGGTGGCGGCAGCGGCGGGGCCGGCGAACCCGAGCCGCCCACCGCGCCCCCGCCCCCGTCCCAGCAGGCCCCGGCCGGCGGGACGGACGGTTTCCCGTACGACGGCGATCTCTGCGGTGGCGACCACGGCCCGTACATCCAGGTCCACAGCGGCTCCGGCGCGGGGCGGACCGGCCGGCTCGTCATCCGCGAGGGGCACTTCACCTGCCACGGCAAGGACAGGGCGACCTGGACCGCCACCGGCGGGACGGCACGCCCGTTCCCGCTGAACGAGAACGCGCACATCACCGTCACCACGCCGTTCGCCCCCGCCGGGCAGCGCAAGGCGATCACCGCGAGCGAGTTCCTCACCAGGATCAATGCGTACGGGGAGAAGCAGACCCTGGTCTTCCACTACCAGACCGACCCCGAGCTCATCTGGATCCTCAACCAGATCGACCCGGCTCAGTACTGACCACGGCGGTCGGCTCCAGCGGCGGCGACGACAGCCCGCAGTTCATCCTGCACTCGGGCCGGGCCCGCGCCGCCTCCGGCACCGGCTTCCGCACCGTCCACCAGGCGATCAGCGAGCCCACGACCAGCACGCCGGCACACATCGGCATCGCCCGCCGGAACGTCGCGCCGAACTCCGCCGCCGAGCGGTACGCCTCCGGGCCCATCCCGGCCAGCAGCGGCAGCGCGGCCACCGCGAGCAGACCGGCAGCGCGGGCCGCCGCATTGTTGATACCGCTCGCGAGCCCCGCCCGCGCGGTCTCCACGGAGGCCAGGACGGTCGCGGTCAGCGGCGCGACCAGGGTCACCATGCCCATGCCCATGACCACCATCGCGGGCAGCACATCACGTACGTACGAAGCGTTCTCACCGACGCGCAGCATCAGCATCATGCCCGTCGCGCAGAGCAGCGGGCCGACGGTGAGCGGGATACGCGGGCCGATCCGCTCCCCCAGCTCCCCGGATTTCGCCGAAAGCAGCAGCATCAGCACGGTGATGGGCAGCAGTGCCGTACCGGCGCCGAGTGCTGAATAGCCCGCCACCACCTGGAGTTGCAGGGCGGTCAGGAAGAAGAAGCCGCTGAAGGCGGCGTACACACACAACGTGACCAGATTGGCCGCGGTGAACTGCCGGTTCGCGAAGATCGACAGTGGCAGCATCGGAAGGGGCCGCCGCCTCTCGACGAGGACGAAAGCCACCCCGACCACCACACCCGCGACGCCCACCCACACCGACGGCCCGATGAGCGCGTACGTCACCAGCGCCAGCGCCGCGGCTCCGAGCACCGCACCCAGCACATCGAAGCGGCCGTGGGCCTGCGGGTCGCGCGACTCCGGCACGTGCTTCAGCGCCACCGGCACACACAGCGCGGCCAGCGGCACATTGATCAGGAACACCCAGCGCCAGCCGGGCCCGTCGACCAGCCAGCCGCCGAGGAACGGACCGACCGCCGCGCCGACACCGCCGAGCCCCGACCACAGCCCCACCGCGCGGGCCCGGTCGTCCGGGTGGAAGCTCGCCTGGATCAGGGACAGCGACCCCGGTGTGAGCAGCGCCGCGCCGACGCCCTGCAGAGCGCGTGCGCCCACCAGCACAAGGTCATTGGGCGCGAGCCCGCAGAGCAGCGAGCCAAGCGCAAACCACACCACGCCGAGCACAAAGACCTTCCGCCGCCCGAAGCGGTCGCCGAGCGCCCCGCCGAGCAGGATCAGCCCGGCCAGGGTGAGCATGTAGGCGTTGATGGTCCACTGGAGGATCGCCATATCGGCGTTGAGATCTTCCCCGATGCGGGGCAGTGCGACATTGACGACGGTCGAGTCCAGCAGGGCCATGCTGGAGCCGAGCACCGTCGTCAGAATCACCCAGCGGCCGGTGGCCGTGGACAGCCTGATGCCGCCCGGAATCTTCTCGCCCGGGCTCATCCCTGCCGGACTCATCTCTGTCGGGCTCTTCCGTCCCGGGCTCTTCCGTCCCGGGCTCTTCCGCCCCGAGTTCCTCTCCTCCGGACTTGTCTCCCCCGGCCTGTTGTCCATACCCGGATCATCCTCGGGCCGGGCGGCTCAGGCCAGCCGGTGGAGGGCACGGATCAGAGCGTCCACACCCTGCTCCGCCTTGGCACGGGGGCATCCGACGTTGAACCGTACAAAGCCGTCGGAGCCGTACGTCGTGCCCGGCATGATCGCGACCTTCTCGTGCTCGATCAGCTCCCGCTGCAGCGCCGCGTCGTCGACGCCGAGCGGCCGCAGATCGATCCAGGCCAGATAGCCCGCCTGCGGCGGCTGCCAGCGAAGTTCCGGGAAGGCGGAGTTGAGCCGCTCGGCGACGAGGCGCAGATTCCCCGCCACATAGGCGTTGAGCCGGTCCAGCCACGGCCCGCCGTCCCGGTACGCGGCGATGTGCGCGGTCAGCGACAGTACGGCGGGCGAGGCGAGCCCCTCGCCCGTCTGCATCCGGCGCAGAAACGCCGCATGGTCGTCCGCGTCGCCGATGATCCCGTACGCACCACTGAGTGCCGGGAAGTTGAAGGCCTTGGTCGCGGAGGTGATCAGCGCCCAGCGACCTGCCCCGAACCGCGTCCACGGCAGATGGCGCCGCCCGTCGGGCACAAAGTCGGTGTGTACGAAGTCGGCATGGATCTCGTCGCTGATGACCGCGACGTCGTACGCCGCCGCAAGCCGCGCGAACTCCGTCAGCTCGGCCTCCGTCCACACCCTGCCGGTCGGATTGTGGGGCGAGCAGAGCACCAGCACCTTGCTGTCCGGGCGCGCGAGCTGTCGCTCCAGGGCCGCCGTGTCGCCGGCCGGTGCCCCGCGCAGCTCCCGCCCGAGGCCCGATATCGCCTTCAGGAAGCCGTCGTACGTCGGGGTGTGGACGACCACGCCGTCGCCCGGCCCGGTCCACATCTGCAGCAGCTGCGAGAGCTGGTTGAGCACGGACGGCCCGTACACGATCCGGTCGGTGTCGATGTCCGTGCCGTAGCGGCGGGCGAACCAGTCACGTATCGCGGACAGGAAGTCCTCGTGGCGCCAGTCGGTGTAGCCGAAGACCCCGTGCGCGATACGCCGCTGAAGCGCGTCGAGCACCTCGGGCGGGGACGCGAAGTCCATGTCGGAGATGGTGAAGGGCAGCAGCCCGTCCACGCCGAACCGGTCCGCGACGCCGTCCCACTGCACGGACCAGGTGCCGCGCCGGTCGACGGGAGTGTCGAAGTCATAGCTCACGGTGAGTCCTCCCACATGCCGCGGGCCCGGCACCCCGGGAAGGGGTGCCGGGCCCGGCGTACGGATGACGCTTGTTCGGGCTGCCGGCCTGGGCCGCCTGCCCCAGCCGCTTACTTGAGCTTGGTGCCCGCGGAGCGCAGGGCGGCACAGGCCTCGCCGACACGCTTGGCCATACCGGCCTCGGCCGCCTTGCCCCAGGTGCGCGGGTCGTAGGTCTTCTTGGAGCCGACCTCGCCGTCGACCTTCAGCACACCGTCGTAGTTCTTGAACATGTGGTCCGCGACGGGGCGGGTGAAGGCGTACTGGGTGTCGGTGTCGAGGTTCATCTTCACGACGCCGTTCTCCAGCGCGGTGGCGATCTCCTCGACCGTCGAGCCGGAGCCACCGTGGAAGACGAAGTCGAACGGCTGGCTTCCGGCCTTCAGGCCGTGCTTCTCGCTGACACCCTGCTGCAGGTCCTTCAGCAGCTCGGGGCGCAGGACGACGTTGCCCGGCTTGTAGACGCCGTGGACGTTGCCGAAGGAGGCGGCCAGCAGGTAGCGGCCCTTCTCGCCCAGGCCGAGCGCCTCGGCGGTGCGCAGCGCGTCGTCGACCGTGGTGTACAGCTCGTCGTTGATCTCGTGGGTGACGCCGTCCTCCTCGCCGCCGGTCGGGGTGATCTCGACCTCAAGGATGATCTTGGCGGCGGCGGCCTGCGCGAGCAGCTCCTGGGCGATGGCCAGGTTGTCGGCGAGGGTCTCGGCCGAGCCGTCCCACATGTGGGACTGGAACAGCGGGTTCTGGCCGGCCTTGACGCGCTCGGCGGAGATCTCGAGCAGCGGACGGACATAGCCGTCCAGCTTGTCCTTCGGGCAGTGGTCGGTGTGCAGCGCGACGTTGATGTCGTACTTGGCGGCGACGATGTGCGCGAACTCGGCGAGCGCGACCGCGCCGGTGACCATGTCCTTCTTGTACTGGCCGCCCAGGAACTCGGCACCACCGGTGGAGATCTGGACGATGCCGTCGCTCTCGGCCTCCGCGAAGCCGCGCAGCGCAGCGTGCAGGGTCTGGGACGAGGTCACATTGATAGCCGGGTAGGCGAACTTGCCTGCCTTCGCCCGGTCGAGCATCTCGTTGTAGACCTCGGGAGTCGCGATGGGCATGTGTCCGCTCCTTGTGATGTGCGGGTGTGTGGTGCTTGGCCCTGACCTGGGGGCGACGTCATCGTCGGCGCCCATCTTTCCAGACTCTGCGCGCGGCTCCACCCCGCGTGGGTCGCCGACCTGCACGAGGGGCGTGCTGTTTCACGTGAAACGGCACGCCCCTCGACGTCATCGCAGGTCAGAGCCTGTCTCGGGACCTAGGTCACGAGTCGGCGAAGGAGGGTCAGGCGAGCCCGAGCTCGTCGAGCGAGTACGCGTTGACATACGGCAGCCCCGCCTCGGCGATGGCCGGAGCCGCGCCCCGCTCCACGATCACGGCGACCGCGACAACCTCGCCGCCGGCCTCCCGTACCGCCTCGACGGCGGTCAGCGGGGAGCCGCCGGTGGTCGAGACGTCCTCGACGACCAGACAGCGGCGGCCCTTGACGTCGGTGCCCTCGATCCGGCGCTGCATACCGTGCGCCTTGCCCGTCTTGCGTACGACATAGGCGTCGAGCCGCTGCCCGCGCGCCGCCGAGGCGTGCAGCATCGACGTCGCCACCGGGTCGGCGCCCAGCGTCAGACCGCCCACGCAGTCGTAGTCCAGCTCGGCGGTCGCATCGAGCATTACCTGGCCGACCAGCGGCGCGGCCTCGCCGTCCAGCGTGATCCGGCGCAGGTCGATGTACCAGTCGGCCTCAAGACCCGAGGAGAGGGTCACCTTGCCGTGCACCACGGCCTTGTCCTTGATCTGCTGGAGCAGCTCAGCACGTACGTCAGTCATGCCCATGAGCTTAAAGGCGGCGCCAGGCCCAGGTGGTCGCGATCTCCAGCGGCTCGATCGGGGTGACCAGCTGCGGGTGGGTGTTGAGACCATTCGGCGGGCCCGACTGCGGCTCCACACAGATGGCTTCGCCCTCGTTGTCGTAGACGACGACCCACTCGGCGCGGCTGGTGACCGTGAGTTCCAGCTGCTCCGGCCAGGTGAGCGTGACCGAGACACCGTCGGGCATCCCGAAGCAGTCGTCCCACGGGCCGGGCAGCGGGGCGACGCGCCGGCCGGTTGGCAGATGGTCGGGGCCACGCTCCTCCTGCCACTCGGGCGTGAAGTCGATCCGTGCGTCCTCACCGGTGCCGAGGTTGCGCAGGAACCACGGGTGCCAGCCGGCCTGGGCCGGGAAGGAGTTCTCGTACGTCTCGACGCCCATGGTGAGGATCAGCGAGTCCTCGGCCAGCTCGAAGGCCTGAGTGACGCGTCCGCTGTACGGCCAGGGGTCGGCGAGGTCATAGGTGAAGGCCGCCTCGCTCTTGCTCGCGCGGGCGGTGTGCCAGGCGGTGTCGCGGCCCGTGCCGTGGATGGCGTGCGGCGGTGAGTTGAGCGGCAGTTGATGCCGTACGTCTCCGTTGCTGAACCGGCCGTTCCCGACGCGGCCGCACCAGGGGACCATCGGGAAGGAGCCGTACCGCTCGCCCTGGCGCAGCACCTCGGTGCCGCCGATGCGCAGGCTCGCGATGCGGCAGCCGTTCTGCGGATGCACGGTCAACTCGACGTCTCCGGCGGCCAGCCGGATGTTTTCTTCGCTGCTACTCACACGACGACAGTACTGGCGACCGGCCACTACTTGCGGCGGCGCAGCACCCGTCCGACGACGACCGCGGAGGCGAGCGCGAGGGCCGCGGCGGGCGCGAGCCAGCGCAGGGTCGCGCCGGCGGTGCCCGCGTCGGGCGCGGGCGTGGGGGCGTAGCGGCCGCGCGGCGGGGCATGGTCGACCTCTTCGGCGCTGCGCCCGATCATGGTGCGGCGGGCGTGCGCGGCCTCGGCGGGCGGCTCGTCGGGGACGGCGGGGAGCTCCTGCAGCTCCGGTGGTTCGGATGCGTCGGACACCTCCGGCACATCGGGCACGTCCGGTACGGCAGGCACGTCCGGTACGGCAGGCACGTCCGGTACGGCAGGCACGTCCGGTACGGCAGGCACGTCCGGTACGGCAGGCACGTCCGGTACGCCGGGCACCTCCGGCACGTCCGGCACGTCCGTTGCGTCGAACTGCTCCTCGGCGACCGGGTCGAGCGACGGCGGCGGCACGGGCGCATCGAACACGGACGGCTTCACGGCGTCCGCAGGGGCCTCGCCGCCGTCGACCGGCTGTTCCAGCTCTTCCGGTGTCGGCTCCGCCGTCAGGGCAAGCCGGTCGGCGAACCGGTCCAGCAGCCGGTGCGCGGCCGATGCCGTCGTAGAGTCGGCCAGCTCCGCCAGCCGGCCCTCCGCGCCGGCCGTCCCGGTGAAGCAGAGCCTCGTACCGCCGTCGGTGGGTTCCGGACGGATCGTCAGGGTCACCTTGACCGAGCCCGTGCCGCGCGCCTCCACACCCTCGCCCTCGACAGCAAAGGTGTCGTCCTGCTCGACAATGCGCAGGGTGCCGCGGTAGGTGATCGTGTGTCCGCCGATCCGGATCTTCAGCCGCCCGGAGAGCGGGCCGGCCGACTCCTCCGCGGCCTGTTGGAGCCCGGGGACGCAGCGGGCGACCCGCGCGGGGTCCCGCAGCGCCTGTCGGAGGGTCTCTGCCGGAAGCGGAACGAACACCTCATGCTCCATGGGAGCCGAGCCTACCCAGGCAGGACCGCTACGTCAGCGTTTCGGTCCGTGTACTGCGCAGTCCGTACTCAGTCTGTGTACCGCGGGTGCACCAACGTCGACGGCGGCAGGTCCGGCAGCCGGGTCCGCTCGGCGGCGCGCACCCCCGCCGCGAGCGCGGACGGGCCCAGTGCCCGCAGCCGCGGTACGTCGGCGTCGAGTCCGAGCCGCGGGACCCGGCCCACGGCGGCGAGCAGGAACCCCCAGTCGCGCGATGCGGCGGCAGTGCCCGTCACACGGTCCGGTCCTGCGGCGAATCCCGGGAGCCGGCCGGTCGCGCTGTACGGCCGGGTGCCGAACCCGGCCGCGCGCAGCGTCGCGTCGACCGTCCAGAAAGTGTGCGGACGGGAGGCCGGCGGCCCCGCATGCACGACCAGCCGCCCGCCGTCCGCGAGGACCCGTGCGGCGAGCCC
The DNA here is from genome assembly GCF_042888805.1 of Streptomyces sp. NPDC002730. Classification (NCBI taxonomy): domain Bacteria; kingdom Bacillati; phylum Actinomycetota; class Actinomycetes; order Kitasatosporales; family Streptomycetaceae; genus Streptomyces; species Streptomyces sp. NPDC002730. The sequence goes on along the minus strand of NZ_JBIAQG010000013.1, from coordinate 26,246 downwards.
GTAGAACTCCTGGGAGTACAGCTTGGTGCTGGGAGTGATGCCGGGGTCGGGGAGGTCCGAGATCACCACGTCGTACGTCCCCTGGGGCGCACGCAGCCAGGAGAAGGCGTCCGCGGGGACGAACCGCACCCGCGGATCCTGGTAGGCGTGGGCGTTCAGCGTGGCGAGCGCCGGGTCCGTGCGCGCCAGCCGGACGACGCCCGGGTCCAGTTCGACGACGGTCACGGACCGGACATCCGGATAGCGCAGCGCCTCGCGCGCCGCCAGCCCGTCGCCGCCGCCCAGGATCAGTACGCGTGCGTGCGGCCCACGCATCGCCGGGTGGACCAGCGCCTCGTGGTACCGGTACTCGTCGCGCCCACTGACACGCAGCCGACCGTCCAGGAAGAGATCCGGCGGCCCCGACCGGCCGCCCGTGAGCACGACTTCCTGTACGCCGGTGTGGACGGCGACCCGCACCTGGTGCCCGTAGACCGCGCTGCGCGCAGCCCGCTCGAAGTCGTCGACCAGGACCGCCGCAGCCGCCAGCACCGCCAGCACCGCCACATTGGCGGCGAGCAGCCACCAGCGCGAACGGGTCGTCAGATCACGGCGGAAGAGCCACAGCACAAGCAGCCCGCCCGCCACCGCGTTGACGGCTCCCGTCAGCAGCGCGCCCGTGAGCTGACCCAGCCACGGCAGCAGCAGAAACGGGAAGGCGAGTCCGCCGACGAGGGCGCCCACATAGTCGGCGGCGAACAGATCGGCCACCGTGCCCTCCGCGTCGCGCCGGGAGATGCGCTGGATCAGGGACATCAGCAGCGGGATCTCGGCGCCGATCAGCACGCCGATGGCCAGGGAGAACACGACCAGCACGAACCGGGACTCGCCGATCCAGGCGAAGGAGGCGTACAGCACCATGGCCGAGCAGCCGCCGATCAGGGCCAGCGCGGCCTCCAGCAGACCGAAGCCGACTGCGGCCCGGCAGCGCAGCCGCTTGGCGAGCAGCGAGCCGACGCCCATCGCGAAGACCATCACCGAGAGGACGACGGATGCCTGGGTGACGGAGTCGCCGATCAAGTACGAGGCGAGGGCGACCAGTTCGAGCTCGTACACCAGTCCGCAGGCGGCGCAGACGAAGACCGCGACCAGCACCAGATACCGGCCGGCGTTCGGGCGGACGGGCAGCCGCAGCACGCTCTCGGGCGGTGAGGTCGGCCGCTGGTCGATCATGTTTGTAACGCTACGTCACTGCACACCTTCACTCTGTCACCCACAAGGGTGCGACTACAGCAGGGCCGGCATACGGGCACCGACACGCGTTCGGGTGACAACGAGGCGCCCCTCCTGCGGATAGGCGTGCCAGGTGCGCCACCGCACCTGGTCATCGAACCGCTGTGCCAGCATCGCGGTGAACGCGTGCGGCGAGCCGGGAAAGGTGCCGGCCAGTCCGTTCGGGTGGTCGGCGACCAGCGCGAGCAGCTCCTGCGCGCGCCCCGCGAACGACCCCTTCGTGAGCGTTTCGACATGGGCCGCGAACTCGTACTCCCAGTCGCCGAGCCGCTTGGCCACGCCGAGCGGCAGCGGGGTACTGCTGCCGCGCATACAGGCGACGGTCTCGGAGCAGTTGCCCCGCTCCTCCTCCAGCAGCACTTGATGGGAGGCGCCCAGCAGTCTCAACTGCAGTTTCGCACCCGACAGTTCGAGATCGAGTACGGCCAGGGCAGGGAGCGGCTCCCGGCCCAACGCCCAGGCGAGGTCGTCGGCACTGGTGTCGGAATAGGCGGTCTTGAGGGTCGTGAGCATGGGTCGGCTCCGCAAACACGCTTCGGCAGGTGGACACGTGGACCGGGGGCGCCCCGGAGGGGGGAAGGTCAAAAAAGCGGGGAACGCCTGCTCGGGTCCACATGAGGAACGAGGGGCTGGATGGTTCCTACAGGTTCCAACAGCGAGGGAATCATGAACTACGCGGCACCCACAGCGCTTTTACCCAACTTGGTTGGGTTTCCATCCCCTCGGGGGCCTTACAGTTCAACTGTTCAACAAAAAAGGGTCGACAGGGTCCGACAACGGTGAGCCGTGGAGCGTGCCGCGCGGCGGCCGACGGAGCAGCCAACAAGGAGGCACCCGGCGGGAGTTCACCCGCCGGGTGCCATCAGTGGTCGCGGACCGGCTGCCCCGTGTCAGCTGCCTCCGCCACCGCATCCGCCCCCGCCACCGCCACCGCAGGACGAGGAGCCACCCCCGCAGGACGAAGAGCCCCCGCAGGACGAGGAGCCGCCGCAGGACGCGCCGCCGCCGCCCGCCCACCAGCTGCCACTGCTGCCACCGGCCCCGCCGCGCCGACGGCTCTTGACCGTCCTGACCCTGCTGTTCTTCTTCGCGTGTGCCTTGCCGGCCATGATCACAGCGAAGACGAAGACGACCAGCAGAATCCCGAAGAAAGCTGCCATTGCTCTCACCGTCCTTCCGTTCCCCCGAAGCGAGCCCCCCGCGTCTTTGCGTGACCGCTTCTTGTGTGAGAGGGGGATGCCCCTGGCTCCGAAGACCCAAAGCAGACTTGAGCAACTCCAGAGCTTGGGCACAGGATGTCGGCCATGACTGGACGCGAACCCGGACCACGACCGCTGCTCAACCGCCGACTGGCGGAATTCGGCACGACGATCTTCGCGGAGATGTCGGCGCTGGCCGTACGGACGGGGTCGATCAACCTCGGTCAGGGCTTCCCCGACACGGACGGCCCCGAGGAGATCAGGGAAGCGGCGGTACGGGCGCTGCGCGACGGCCGCGGCAACCAGTACCCGCCGGGTCCCGGGATCCCCGAGCTGCGCACCGCGATCACCGACCATCAGCAGCGGCGGTACGGCCTGTCGTACGACCCCGACACGGAGGTCCTGGTCACGGCGGGGGCGACGGAGGCGATCGCGGCGGCGCTGCTCGCGCTGGTGGAGCCGGGCGACGAGGTCATCGCGCTGGAGCCGTACTACGACTCGTACGCCGCGTGCATCGCGCTGGCGGGCGGGACGCGGGTACCGGTGACACTGCGGCCGCGGGACGGCTCGTACCACCTCGACCTGGACGAACTGCGGGACGCGATCACCGACCGGACCCGGCTGATCCTGCTCAACACGCCGCACAATCCGACCGGCACGGTGCTCACGCGCGAGGAGCTGGCGGCGATCGCCGCACTCGCCGTCGAGCGTGATCTGCTCGTCGTCACCGACGAGGTGTACGAGCATCTCGCCTTCGACGGCGAGCACGTCCCGATCGTGTCCTTCCCCGGGATGCGCGAGCGCACGGTGACCATCTCCTCGGCCGGCAAGACGTTCTCGTTCACCGGCTGGAAGGTCGGCTGGCTGACGGCGTCGCCCGAGCTGGTCACGGCGGTCCGGTCGGCGAAGCAGTTCCTGACGTACGTGTCGGCGGGGCCGTTCCAGTACGCGGTGGCCGAGGCGCTACGGCTGCCGGACACGTACTTCGAAGACCTGCGGGACGGTCTGCGGGCCAAGCGGGATCTGCTGAGCGCGGGTCTGGTGGATGCCGGCTTCGAGGTCTACCGCCCGGCGGGCACGTACTTCGTCACCACCGACATCCGGTCCCTGGGCGAGGACGACGGCTTCGCCTTCTGCCGGGCGCTGCCGGAACGGTGCGGGGTCGTCGCCATCCCGAACGCGGTCTTCTACGACCACCGTGACCAGGGCGCGCCGTTCGTCCGATTCGCATTCTGCAAGCGTGAGTCCGTGCTCCAGGAGGCCGTGACCCGCCTGAAGGGGCTCATTAACGGCTGAACCGCCCGCTGTCACGAGTGACACGCACACCTTCAGCCGACCGGGTAAGAACCAGCACCATCTGCTGCGCAGCGCTCGCGCGCGCGCCTTGGGCGGCACAAGGTCGGGTTGACCGACCCCCTGTGCGCGCCCGGAGGTGCACCCTGTCCGCCGACACTTTCGACAGCACAGCGGCGGCGGCTGCCAGGCCCGCTCCCCGCTGGCGCGCCGCGCTGCTGAGGGCAGCCCCCGCGCTGGGGCTGTTCGCGGCGGCGCGGCTGGCCGGGCTGCTGGTGATGGCGGGCTGGGCCTGGCACATCGGGCGCTCGCCCCGGATGCTCGTGGCCCGCGCCTGGGACTCCGACTGGTACATGCTGATCGCCGAGCACGGCTACGGCCGCGTCCTGAGCTGGCCGGACGGCTCGGTCCAGAGCGATCTGGCGTTCTTCCCGCTCTACCCGGGGCTGCTGCGCGTGGTGACAACCCTGCTGCCGGTGACCAGCGGCACGGCCGGGCTGCTGCTCTCCTGGTCCGCGGCCGCGGCGGCCGCCTGGGGCATCTACGCGGTCGTCGAGCGGCTGAGCGGGCGGCGCATCGCGACCGCGGTGGTCCTGCTCTGGGGCCTGCTGCCGCACTCGATCGTGCTCTCCATGGCGTACACGGAGCCGGTGCTCACCGCGTTCGCCGCCTGGTCGCTGTACGCGCTGCTCACCCGCCGCTGGGTGTGGGCGGGCACGCTGGCGACGCTCGCCGGGCTCTCCCGGCCCAACGGGATCGCGGTGGCCGCGGCGGTGCTCGCGGTGGCGGCGTACGAGGTGTCCAAGGCGTACCGGCAAGGCGAGCGCCCGGGGTGGCGGATCTGGACGGGCGCGGCCGTGGCCCCGCTCGGCTGGTGCGGCTATGTGCTCTTCGTCGGCTTCCGCAAGGGCGACCCACTGGACGGGTACTTCGCCGTGCAGCGCGGCTGGAACTCGCGCTTCGACTTCGGGATCGGAGCTCTGAAGGTGGTGCGTGACATCGTGCTGCGCCCGGCGATGTTCCCACCCGTGGTGGCGCTGCTGATCGTCGCGGCGGCGGTGGTGCTGTTCGTGCTGTTCGCGCTGGAGCGGCCGCCGTTGGCGGTGTTCGTCTACACCATCGTGCTGGTGCTGATCACGGTCGGCGGCTCCGGCTTCTTCGAGTCCAAGCCGCGCTTTCTGCTGCCGGCCTTTCCGCTGCTGCTGCCGGTGGCCCGCGTCATGACGAAAGCCCGGCCGAGTGCGGCGGTCGTGGTGACCGTCGCGCTGGCCGGGCTGTCGTTCGCCTACGGGACGTATCTGGTGACACTGTCCCCGCTGGCGCCGTAGCCGGTGCTGCCGGGAGGCCGCTCAGGCCTCGTCGTCGGCGGGCTTCTCGTCGGCGGACTGCTCGTCCGCCGGCTCCAGGCCGAGCTGCTCCACGAGCCACTTGTCGAACTCGATCGAGGCCCGGACCCAGCTGACCGTCGACGACACGAAGTGCTCCAGGCTGACGCCCATGCCGATCAGCATCTGCGTCTCGCCGATGAGGCGGACCGTGCTGGGTGCGTCCTCGTCCTCGTCGTGGATGTGCGTGTAGACCTTCGGCCACAGGGTGCGGCGGTTCCAGTCGTCGATCGCGTCGAGGAGCTTGGGCTTGTCCTCCAGGGCGTGCGGACGGTCGTAGAAGGTCCGCACCGAGAAGACCTGCTGGTCCTCCTCGCCGCGGAACATGAAGTACGTGCGGAATTCCTCCCACGGCGCGGCGAGGTCGCCCTCGTCGTCGACGACGTACTTGAGCTCCATCTGATCGAGGAGCTGCTTGACCAGGTCCTGATCGGGAACGACGGGGCCCGCCGGTCCTGCGGCCTGCGGCTGGGGCTGGCCCCCGAAATTAGGAATCGAGGACGGATCGATGGTCACCGTGTATTTCCCTTCGTACGGTTCCCGCCATCCTCTCCCATGCCCGGCGGGGCATGGCAACCCCCGACTCACCCGATCCGCTGCAGGCTGACATTTCCGGCCGGAGCCTTTCGCCTCGGCAAGACGGACCCCGCACCGCGTCAGCCGGCCTTGCCCACGATCAGGCCGTCCTCGAAACGGTCCACCCGTACCGTGTCGCCGTCCGCGACCTCGCCCGCGAGGATCTCCTTCGCGAGGCGGTCGCCGATCGCCGTCTGCACGAGACGGCGCAGCGGGCGCGCCCCGTACGCCGGGTCGTTGCCCTCGTCGGCCAGCCACTCCAGCGCCGCCGGGGTGACCTCCAGCGAGAGCCTGCGCTCGGCGAGGCGCTGCGCGAGGCGGTCGATCTGGAGCTTCGCGATGTGCGCGAGCTCGTCGCGGGACAGTGCCGAGAAGACCACCAGATCGTCCAGCCGGTTCAGGAACTCCGGCTTGAAGGTCGCCCGGACCACCTCCAGGACCTGCTCCCGCTTCTCCTCCTCCGAGGTGAGCGGCTCGACCAGATACTGGCTGCCGAGGTTCGACGTCAGGACCAGGATCGTGTTGCGGAAATCCACCGTCCGGCCCTGCCCGTCCGTCAGCCGGCCGTCGTCGAGGACCTGGAGCAGGATGTCGAAGACCTCGGGATGCGCCTTCTCCACCTCGTCGAGCAGCACGACGGAGTACGGACGCCGCCGCACGGCCTCGGTGAGCTGGCCGCCTTCCTCGTAGCCGACGTACCCGGGAGGCGCGCCGACCAGCCGGGCCACGGAGTGCTTCTCCCCGTACTCGCTCATGTCGATGCGGACCATCGCCCGCTCGTCGTCGAAGAGGAAGTCGGCGAGGGCCTTCGCCAGCTCGGTCTTGCCGACACCGGTCGGGCCGAGGAAGAGGAACGAGCCGGTCGGCCGGTCGGGGTCGGCGATCCCGGCCCGGGTGCGCCGGACCGCGTCGGACACCGCCCGTACCGCCTCGGTCTGGCCGATCAGCCGCCTGCCCAGCTCCTGCTCCATGCGCAGCAGCTTCTGCGTCTCGCCCTCGAGCAGCCGCCCGGCCGGGATCCCGGTCCAGGAGCCGACCACGTCCGCGATGTCGTCCGGGCCGACCTCCTCCTTGACCATGGTGTCCTTGGCCGCTTCCTTCTCGGCCTCCGCCGCCTCCTCCAACTCCCGTTCCAGGCCCGGGATCTCCCCGTACAGCAGCTTGGACGCGGTGTCGAAGTCGCCGTCGCGCTGGGCCCGCTCGGCCTGGCCGCGCAGCTCGTCGAGCTTCTCCTTCAGCGCACCGACGCGGTTGAGGCCCTCCTTCTCCTTCTCCCAGCGCGCGGTAAGGCCGCGCAGCTCCTCCTCCTTGTCGGCGAGGTCGCGGCGCAGCTTCTCCAGGCGCTGCATGGAGCCCGGGTCGGTCTCGTTCTTGAGGGCGAGCTCCTCCATCTTCAACCGGTCGACGGAGCGCTGGAGTTCATCGATCTCGACCGGCGACGAGTCGATCTCCATACGGAGCCGGGAGGCGGCTTCGTCGACAAGGTCGATGGCCTTGTCGGGCAGGAAGCGCGAGGTGATGTACCGGTCCGAGAGCGTCGCGGCGGCGACCAGCGCCGAGTCCGCGATCTGCACCTTGTGGTGTGCCTCGTACCGGCCCTTGAGCCCGCGCAGGATCGCGATCGTGTCCTCCACGGACGGCTCGGCGACCATCACCTGCTGGAACCGCCGCTCCAGCGCGGGGTCCTTCTCGATCCGCTCGCGGTACTCGTCGAGCGTCGTCGCGCCGACCATGCGCAGCTCGCCGCGCGCCAGCATCGGCTTCAGCATGTTGCCCGCGTCCATGGACGAGTCGCCGCCCGCGCCGGCGCCCACGACAGTGTGCAGCTCGTCGATGAAGGTGATGATCTGGCCGTCGCTCCCCTTGATCTCGGAGAGGACGGTCTTCAGCCGCTCCTCGAACTCACCGCGGTACTTCGCGCCCGCGACCATCGCGCTGAGGTCGAGCGAGACCAGCCGCTTGTTCCTGAGCGACTCGGGCACGTCGCCCTTCACGATCCGCTGGGCGAGGCCCTCGACGACCGCGGTCTTCCCGACGCCGGGCTCACCGATGAGGACGGGGTTGTTCTTCGTACGCCGCGACAGCACCTGCACCACGCGGCGGATCTCCTGGTCCCGGCCGATGACCGGGTCGAGCTTGCCCTCGCGGGCCGCGGCGGTGAAGTCCGTACCGAACTTCTCCAGCGCCTTGTACTGCCCCTCAGGGTCGGGTGTGGTCACCCGGCGCCCTCCCCTTACCGTCTCGAACGCGGCCAGCAGCTTCTTCGCCGTGGCCCCCTGCTGGTCCAGCACCTCCCCGGTCTGCCCGCCCTTGGCGGCGATTCCGATGAGGAGATGCTCGGTGGAGATGTAGTCGTCCCCGAGCTCCTTGGCCCGCTGCGCGGCGTCGGCGATGACGGCGAGCAGCTCGCGGTTGGGCTGCGGCGGCGCGACGGTGGACCCGGTGACGCTGGGCTGCGCGGCCAGCAGACGCTCCGCCCCGGACCGTACGGCGGCCTGGTCGGCCTCGACCGCGGCCAGCAGATCGGTGATGTTCTCGTTGTCCTGGCCCGCGAGCAGCGCGAGCAGCAGATGCGTGGGGGTCAGATCGGGATGCCCCTCGGACACGGCCCGGGTGGTGGCGGCGTTGATCGCATCCCGGCTCTTGTTGGTCAGCTCGGCGTCCACTGCGGCCTCTCCTCCTCGCTGTAGGGACTCTTCCCTCAACACTGACTCATTCAACCTGCACTAAGTTGAGTCTACTTCACTCAAGTATGGAGCAGGCCAGGACATGCCGACGCGAACCCTTGCCCCCACTACCCTGCAGGGCATGGCCATCGACGTACGCAACCCCGCTCCCGAGTACCTCGCGTTCTGGCGTGAATACCATCTGTGCACGCTCACGACACAGCGTCCGGACGGCAGCCCACACGTCGTGCCGGTGGGCGTGACGTACGACCCCGAGGCCGGGCTCGCCCGCATCATCACCAACAAGAGCAGCAGGAAGGTGGCCAACATCCTGGCCGCGGACCGGCAGGGCGGGGCGCGCGTGGCCGTCTGTCAGGTCCACAGGGGGCGCTGGGCGACGCTGGAGGGGCGAGCGACCGTACGCACGGAGCCGGAGCTCATCGAGGACGCGGTACGGCGCTACGCGGAGCGTTACGAGCGGATGCCGGCGCCCAACCCGGACCGGGTGCTCATCGAAATCGCCCTGGACCGGGCGCTGGGGCGCGGCTGACGGACGCGACTGAGGGACGCGGCTGCCGCCGGCCGTCCCGCTTCCCTACGGGAGAAGCTCCGTACGGGAAAAGCACAGCGGCGCCATCGTGTTTCAGGTCCACGATGGCGCCGCTGTGTGGGGGAAGCACCTGAGCGATTTACAACGACGGGGGAACCGCTCAGGCACTGCGGGGGGTGGCGGTGGTGGTGTCGGGCTCGACCAGCTGGTGGTCCCGCTGGTCAAGATTGACGAAAATCATGCCGTACCGGATGGCACAGCGGACGGGCTGCGGAGCTCCACGGGGTCTGCGAAGGCACCGATACGCGCGGACGTCCTCATCCTCCTCGCGCGCCACGACGATCGGCTCTCCGAAGAGGGTGACCATCAACGAGTCGCCACGGTGGGGGATTGCCGTGACGAGGTCGATGAAATGCCACCCCGATCGATAGGCCGTAGCCATTTCACGCCGGAAGACCCGGTCGTCCGGTGGAACGGTCATGCGTCCGTGCGGGCCGGAGCGACACCCCAGGAGGGCTCACCAGGGGTAAGCGCCGCGTCCGCCGGTGCTACACCCCAGGAAGGCTCACCAGGGGTAAGCGCCGCGTCTGCTGCGACGAAACCCCAGGAGGGCTCACCGGGCGTTGCTGCCACAGCGTCCGCGGGAACGAAGCCCCACGAAGGTTCGCCAGGGGTTGCCGTCACAGCGCCGGCGGGAGAGCTACCCCAGGAGGGCTCGCCGGAAGCCACCGCACCGAGCGCGGCCGCCGCTATGGCAAGAGCACAAAGAGCACGAAGCGTCCTAGACATGGGTGATCTCCACCTCTTTTGATCATTCCTCCTCCCCCGCGCATAAGACGATGTCTCACTCCGAACGCTTGCACCAGCGACGGCAGGCATCATGTTCCTGTAATGCAGGAGCCTGAGGGGGTGCACATGTCATCGAAGGGGGGCGAAACGGGACACCCTCACGCAGACGGCGAGTTGTGCGAGGCGGGGAAGAATCTATACATCACCGCTCTGCGGACCGGGCGAATAGCCCGGTCAGAGGCGGAGCCCACGCCCTGTCTCTTCGATCTCGCCCTACTGCATCCGGATCCCGACGACGCTCAATGGCTCCGTCCGGTTCCGCCGACCACTGCGCTGACACAGCTGATACACCCCATCGAGCGGGAGATCCAAGAGCGCCGACGACGAACTGTCGCTCTGACCGATGCTCTTGAGCCATTCATGGCGTTCAGTGCTCAGAACTCCACCGTCCCACAAGGGATCACCGTCCTCGAGGGTCTCAACCGCATCAACACAACCCTTGACCAGGTCACCGCAGACTGTTCGGAGGAACTTCTCACGGTGCAGCCCGGCAGCGGGCGACAGCCGCACATCCTGGAGAAGGCGCTGCGCCGCGTGGAGCCGCTGATCGACCGCGGCGTACGGATGCGGACGCTCTACCAGCACACGGCCCGCCACCACCCGGCCACCCTGGCCTACATGGAGCAGGTCGGCCCGTCCGGCGTGGAGGTGCGCACGCTCGAGGAGATCATCGACCGGCTGATCATTGTCGACCGGAAAGTGGCGTTCATACCGGCAAGTAGCGACAGGCTCTCGGCACTTGAGCTACGGCACAAGGGAATCGTCGAGTATCTCGTCGGCGTCTTCGAGCAGTTCTGGCTGCACGGCATCCCGTGGGAGGAGCAGGTCTCCTACGGCCCCCCGCTGGACGGCATCACAGGCGTCCAGCGCTCGATCGCCAAGCTGCTGGTCGAGGGCCATGTGGACGAGGCCATCGCCCGGCGGCTCGGTATGAACGTCCGTACCTGCCGTGCCCATATCGCCAAGCTGGGCTCTTCGCTGGGCAGCGGCAGCCGGACCCAACTCGGTTATCTCATCGCGCAGTCGGGGATCCTGGAGCACGAAGGCTGAGGCCCACGGCGGGGCCGGCGAGAACGGCGGGATCCGGATGCCGCGGGGGCGTAGGAGGACATGAGAAGAGGGACGTAAGAAGCTGGCGTCCCGTCCCATGTTTCACACGGCTGAGGGGCCGGAGAGCGACTCGCTCCCCGGCCCCTCGGCCGTACAACTCCGGTCCTACTCGGGACGCTTGGGCCGCCAGACCACCAGCGCGCTCGCCTGCTGCACATCCTGGTACGGCACCAGATCGCGCCGGTAGGAGGCATGCACCTGCGCCTCGCGCTGCTGCATCGCCGCCGCCGCGCCGTCCACGGCCGCCGACAGCTCGACAACCCGCTGCTGGAGCGCCGCGACCTGGTTCTCCAGTTCGATGATGCGCTTGATTCCGGCCAGGTTGATGCCCTCGTCCTGCGACAACTGCTGGACGGTGCGAAGCAGTTCGATATCGCGGGCGGAGTAACGCCGACCCCGGCCCGGCGTACGGTCCGGTGAGACCAGACCCAGCCGGTCGTACTGTCGCAGGGTCTGCGGATGCAGGCCCGAGAGCTGCGCGGCCACCGAGATCACGTACACCGGCGACTCGTCGGTCAGTTCGTAAGCCCTGCTGACAGCTGAATACTGTCGGCGACGTCCGTCCATTGCGTCATGCTCCCTTCGCGGCCTGGAACAGCTCGGCCCGCGGGTCCTCCTCCGCGGTGGCTTCGCGGTAGGCCTCCAGCGCTTCCTTCGCCTTGTCGCTCAGCTCCTTGGGTACCGCGACCTCGACGGTGACCAACAGGTCGCCGCGGGTGCCGTCCTTGCGGACCGCACCCTTGCCGCGGGCCCGCATCGTACGGCCGTTGGGCGTCCCGGCGGGCAGTTTCAGCGTGACCGGGGGACCGCCGAGGGTCGGTACCTTCACCTCGCCGCCGAGCGCCGCCTCCGTGTAGGTGACGGGCACGGTGATCGTGAGGTTGTCGCCCTTGCGGCCGAAGACGGAGTGGGCGCCGACATGCACGACGACGTACAGATCGCCGCCCGGGCCGCCTCGTTCGCCCGGCGCGCCCTTGCCGCGCAGCCGGATCCGCTGGCCGTCGGAGACGCCCGCGGGGATACGGACCTGCATGGTGCGCGAGGAGCGGGCGCGCCCGCTGCCCTTGCAGACCTCGCAGGGGTCCTGTGCGATCAGGCCGCGGCCCTTGCAGTCCACGCACGGGTCGGTGAGCGAGAAGGAGCCGCTGCCGCCGCGCGAGACCTGGCCGGTGCCGACACAGGTCGGGCACACCCGAGGCGTACCGTTTCTGTCGCCGGTGCCCGAACACGCCTTGCACGCCGCCGAACTGGACATCCGCAGCGGGACCGTGGCCCCGTCGACCGCCTCGGTGAAGCTGAGCGTCACCTCGGACTCGATGTCCTGGCCACGGCGCGGCTGGGTACGCGTACCCGCGGCGCCGCCGGCGCCGCGGTTGAACAGGCCGCCGAACACATCGCCGAGGCCGCCGCCGAAGCCTCCGGCGCCACCCTGCGTCCCGCCCTGGGTGCCTCCGAAGAGGTCGCCCAGGTCGAAGTTGAAGGTGCCGCCGGGGCCGCCGGGACCTGGCCTGAAGCCACCGTTGCCGAAGAGGGCGCGCGCCTCGTCGTACTCCTTGCGCCGCTTGGGGTCGCCGAGGATGTCGTTGGCCTCGGAGATCTCCTTGAAGCGCTCCTCGGCCTTGGCGTCGCCCTTGTTGGCGTCCGGGTGGAACTCGCGGGCGAGCTTCCGGTACGCCTTCTTGATCTCAGCCTCGGTGGCGTCCTTCGGGACGCCGAGAACCTTGTAGTAGTCCTTCTCGACGAAGTCCTTCGTGCTCATCGACGTCCCTCCTCTCGGCCGGTCATTGCGTCAGCCCTCTTCCGGGCCACCGCTCTCCTCGTCGGTTGCCGTCTCGTCCTTCGGAGCCGCGCCCGGCTGGGGCTCGGCCACCGCAACCCGCGCGGGGCGGATGGTCCGCTCGCCGATGCGATACCCCGGCTGCAGGACCGCGACGCACGTGGTCTCTGTGACATCCGGTGCGTACGAGTGCATCAGGGCTTCGTGGATCGTCGGGTCGAAGGGCTCACCCTCCTTGCCGAACTGCTGCAGGCCCATCTTGGCGGCGGCCGTCTCAAGAGATTCGGCAACCGACTTGAACCCGCCCACCAGCTCCCCGTGATCACGGGCGCGGCCGATGTCGTCGAGTACGGGCAGGAGCTCGGTCAGGAGGGTCGCCGTGGCGATCTCCTTGACCGTGATCCTGTCGCGCTCCACGCGACGGCGGTAGTTCTGGTACTCGGCCTGGAGCCGCTGGAGGTCTGCCGTGCGCTCGTTGAGCGCCGTGCGGACCTGGTCCAGCTGTGCTGTCAGGCCGACGATCATTGCTGCGTCCCCTGCCGGGGCCGCCGGGCCCTCCTTCTCGGAGGACTCGGCGGATTCGGCGGCGTCGTCAGGTGTGGCGCCGGAGGGGACGTCGGGCTTCTCGTCGAAGCCCGGAGTCTCCTCGGTCACGCGGCACCACCCTTCGCGTCCTTCTCGTCGTCCACGATCTCGGCGTCGACGACGTCGTCCTCAGCCTTGGCCTGCTCCCCGGCGGGGGCGTCGGCACCGGCAGCGGCACCGCCCTCGGGCGTGGCGTTGGCGTACATCGCCTGGCCGAGCTTCTGGCTGACCGCGGCGACCTTCTCGGTGGCGGTACGGATCTCGGCCGTGTCCTCGCCCTTGAGCTTCTCCTTCAGCTCGGTGAGCGCGGTCTCGACCTCGGTCTTCACCTCGCCGGGAACCTTGTCCTCGTTGTCCTTGAGGAACTTCTCGGTCTGGTAGACGAGCTGCTCGCCCTGGTTACGGCTCTCGGCGGCCTCGCGGCGACGGTGGTCCTCGTCCGCGTACTGCTCGGCCTCCTGGCGCATCCGGTCGACCTCGTCCTTCGGCAGCGAGGAGCCGCCGGTGACGGTCATCTTCTGCTCCTTGCCCGTGCCCAGGTCCTTCGCGGTCACGTGCATGATGCCGTTGGCGTCGATGTCGAAGGCGACCTCGATCTGCGGGACCCCGCGCGGGGCCGGCGGCAGACCGGTCAGCTCGAACATCCCGAGCTTCTTGTTGTACGCCGCGATCTCGCGCTCGCCCTGGTAGACCTGGATCTGCACGGACGGCTGGTTGTCCTCGGCCGTCGTGAAGATCTCGGACCGCTTGGTCGGGATCGTGGTGTTGCGCTCGATGAGCTTGGTCATGATGCCGCCCTTGGTCTCGATACCGAGGGACAGCGGGGTCACGTCGAGGAGCAGGACGTCCTTGACCTCACCCTTGAGGACACCGGCCTGGAGCGCGGCGCCGATGGCGACGACCTCGTCCGGGTTCACGCCCTTGTTGGCGTCCTGGCCGCCGGTGAGCTCCTTGACGAGCTCGGCGACGGCGGGCATCCGGGTCGAGCCGCCGACCAGGACCACGTGGTCGATCTCGGACAGCTGGATGCCGGCGTCCTTGATGACGTTGTGGAACGGGGTCTTGCAGCGCTCGAGCAGGTCCGCGGTGAGCTGCTGGAACTGAGCCCGGGTGAGCTTCTCGTCCAGGTGCAGCGGGCCCTCGGCGGAGGCCGTGATGTAGGGCAGGTTGATGTTCGTCTCGGTCGAGGACGACAGCTCGATCTTCGCCTTCTCCGCGGCCTCGCGGAGACGCTGGAGAGCCATCTTGTCCTTGGACAGGTCGACGCCGTGACCGTTGGCGAACTGCTTCACCAGGTAGTCGACGACGCGCTGGTCCCAGTCGTCACCACCGAGGTGGTTGTCACCGTTGGTCGCCTTCACCTCGACGACGCCGTCGCCGATCTCCAGCAGCGAGACGTCGAAGGTGCCGCCACCGAGGTCGAAGACCAGAATCGTCTGGTCGTCCTTGTCGAGGCCGTAGGCCAGGGCTGCCGCGGTCGGCTCGTTGACGATACGCAGGACGTTCAGGCCCGCGATCTCACCGGCCTCCTTGGTCGCCTGACGCTCGGAGTCGTTGAAGTACGCCGGTACGGTGATGACCGCGTCGGTGACCTTCTCGCCGAGGTAGGACTCCGCGTCGCGCTTCAGCTTCTGCAGGATGAAGGCGCTCATCTGCTGCGGGTTGAAGTGCTTCCCGTCGAGCTCGATCTTCCAGTCGGTGCCCATGTGGCGCTTGACCGACCGGATGGTCCTGTCGACGTTGGTGACCGCCTGACGCTTCGCAACCTCGCCGACCAGCACCTCACCGTTCTTCGCGAAGGCGACGACGGACGGCGTGGTCCTGGCACCCTCGGCGTTGGTGATGACGGTGGGCTCTCCGCCCTCCAGAACGCTGACGACGGAGTTAGTCGTGCCCAGGTCGATGCCGACCGCACGTGCCATTTCGATTCCTCCAGCTGACTTGAGTGGATCTGGCTCAAGGATGCATGACCGGGTCGATCGAGTCAACAGACCTGAGTCGGCCCCACTCAACTTTTATCCGGCCCTTACGAGCACCCTTGCCGGTCCTTGCGGCCAAGTCCTGCGCCCAGCCTGCACCCAGGGGTCCGTGCGGGGGTCCGCGCGCGTGGCGGACCGGTTCACAAAGCGTCCATCTGCGAAAGTCATAGCCGCAAAAACGGTCAATAACTGTCAATCGTGATGAAGGGCGTGTATCCATGCCTGCAAAGCGAGCCGTCGACCTGACGGGCAGTCTGATCCTGCTGCTGCTCCTGTCCCCGCTACTGCTCGCGGTCGCCGCGGCGGTCGCGCTCACCTCTCCGGGGCCCGTCCTGGCCCGCCAGAACCGGACCGGCCTCGGCGGTCACACCTTTGCGATGCTGACGTTCCGCACACGGCGGGCCGGCACCCGCTGCAGCACACCCGTCGGACGGCCGCTGCGCGACCATTTCCTCGACGAACTGCCCCAGCTGATCAATGTGGTGCGCGGCGAGATGTCCCTCGTCGGCCCACGGCCGCTGCCGCCGGAGAGGTCCGAGCCCGCCACCGGTGCGGGCCGCGCCCGTCTCGGCGTACGCCCCGGCATCACCGGCCTCTGGCAGATCAGCGGGCGCTCCGAACTCCCCTGGGAGGAGATGGCCGTGCTCGATCTGCACTACATGGAGGAGTATTGGCTGGGACTGGACCTACTGATCCTGGCCCGGACCCTCCCGGCCGCCTTCGCCGGGCGCCCCCCGGTCCGTCCCCGCCAGGCCCGCCCGGTCAGGCTTGCCTGAGCGACACAGATCACCGCGTGCGCGGCTACAGTGCGGCGGAATAAGTGGGTAGTCTCAGCACGGACTGATTAAGTTACCGCTTAGTAGTAGTCGCTGAATCCACCCTCGCAGGCCCGAGGAGCCCCCAAATGCAACTCGCCGCGATCATCGTGTCGCTGGTCCTGACCGTGGTCGGCGTTGCGCTCATCGCCCGAGCCGTCGCGCAGATCTACCGGTTCGTCAGGCTCGGCCAGGCCGTGCCCGCGGGCAGCCGTACCGACAACCCCAAGCAGCGCACGATCACCCTGGTCAAGGAGTTCCTCGGCCACACCCGGATGAACCGGTGGGGGATCGTGGGCTTCGCCCACTGGTTCGTCGCGATCGGCTTCCTCACCCTGCCGCCGACGCTGGCGCAGGCATACGGACAGCTCTTCCAGGCGGACTGGACGCTGCCGGTCATCGGCGGCTTCCTGCCGTTCGAGATGTACATCGAGTTCATCGGCCTGATGACGGTCGTCGGCATTGTCGTGCTGATGGCCATCCGGCTGCTGAACCTGCCGTCCAGGGCCGGCCGCAAGTCACGCTTCGCGGGCTCCAAGGCCTGGCAGGCGTACTTCGTCGAGTACGTCATCCTCACCATCGGTCTCGCGATCCTCGCCCTGCGCGGGCTCGAGGGCGCGATCCACCATGTCGAGGGCTACGAGGCCGCGTACTTCGTCTCGTATCCGCTGGTCCTCGCCTTCAAGGGGCTCAGCCTCGCGACGCTCCAGAACCTCATCTACTTCACCGCGATGATCAAGATCGGCACCTCGCTGATCTGGATGATCACGGTCTCGCTCAACACCAACATGGGTGTCGCCTGGCACCGCTTCCTCGGCTTCCCGAACATCTGGTTCAAGCGGAACGCCGACGGCTCGACCGCCCTCGGCGCGCTCCTGCCGATGACGAGCGGCGGCAAGGAGATCGACTTCGAGGACCCGGGCGAGGACGACGTCTTCGGCGTCTCCCAGGTCGAGCAGTTCTCCTGGAAGGGCATCCTCGACTTCTCCACGTGTACCGAGTGCGGCCGCTGCCAGTCGCAGTGCCCCGCCTGGAACACCGGAAAGCCGCTCTCGCCGAAGCTCCTGATCATGTCGCTGCGCGACCACGCGCACGCCAAGGCCCCGTATCTGCTGGCCGGCGGCGGCAAGACGATGGAGGGCGAGGAGAAGGCTTCGGCCGAGCAGCTCAAGGATGTGCCGGCGGCGGCCCTCGCCGAGGCCGAGCGCCCGCTGATCGGGACGCTCGAGGAGAACGGCGTCATCGACCCGGACGTGCTGTGGTCCTGCACCACCTGCGGTGCGTGTGTCGAGCAGTGCCCGGTCGACATCGAGCACATCGACCACATCGTCGACATGCGCCGCTACCAGGTGATGATCGAGTCCGCGTTCCCGTCCGAGGCGGGCACGATGCTCAAGAACCTGGAGAAGAAGGGCAACCCCTGGGGTCTTGCCAAGAAGCAGCGTGTCGAGTGGACCAAGGAGGTCGACTTCGAGGTCCCGATCGTCGGCAAGGACGTCGAGGACCTGTCCGAGGTCGACTACCTGTACTGGGTCGGCTGCGCGGGCGCCCTCGAGGACCGGGCGAAGAAGACCACCAAGGCCTTCGCCGAGCTGCTGCACATCGCGGGCGTGAAGTTCGCGATCATGGGCGGCGACGAGAAGTGCACGGGTGACTCGGCCCGGCGCCTGGGCAACGAGCCGCTGTTCCAGCAGCTCGGCCAGGAGAACGTGGCCATGCTGAACATGGCGTACGGCGAAGACGACGAGGACCCCTCGACGAAGAAGCCCAAGTCGTCGAAGAAGATCGTCGCGACCTGCCCGCACTGCTTCAACACGATCGCGAACGAGTACCCGCAGCTGGGCGGCGAGTTCGAGGTCATCCACCACACGCAGCTGCTCCAGCACCTCATCGACGAGGGCAAGCTGATTCCGGTGACGCCGGTCGAGGGTCTGATCACGTACCACGACCCCTGCTACCTGGGCCGTCACAACAAGGTCTACACGCCGCCGCGCGAGATCATGTCCGCCGTCCCCGGCCTGCGCCAGCAGGAGATGCACCGCCACAAGGAGCGCGGCTTCTGCTGCGGCGCCGGTGGTGCCCGGATGTGGATGGAGGAGCGGATCGGCAAGCGCATCAACACCGAGCGCGTGGACGAGGCCCTTTCGCTGAACCCGGACATAGTCTCCACCGCCTGCCCGTTCTGCCTGGTCATGCTCACGGACTCGGTGAACGGCAAGAAGAACGACGGCAAGGCCAAGGAATCGCTCCAGGTCGTGGACGTGGCGCAGCTGCTCCTCGACTCGGTGCGTACGCCTCCGGCCGACCCGGCTGCCGCCGAGGAGTCGGAGGACGCGCCGGAGCCCGAGCCGGTGAAGTAGTCCCTGCGTAACGCGGGAGCGGCCGGATCTGCCTCGGGGGCAGAACCGGCCGCTCTCTTGTGTGCGTACTCGCGTGTCCGCGGGCCACTCGAATGGCCCCCAGGGTGGTTCGGTGTCTGGTTTATCGTGTCTGTTGCCCTTTGCGCTGCATTCCGCGACCACCCCACTACCCACCGCATAACCATTGGCCTGCGATCACGACGGATCCATTGCCCTGCCGCGACGGCCGAACGAGCATCGTGGGGCGACTGAGCACAGAACAGACGGACGGGGTGGGTCGTGCGGATACGAACGGCGGCAGCAGCGGCGATGGGCGCCGCCTGCGCCTGCGCAGTGCTGCTGGCGGGCTGCACGAGCAGCCCCGAGGCCGACCGGCCCGCAGCCGCCAAGAACGGCGACACCGCCCCGCTCGCCGGCCGGGCCGCCACCCCGCGCCTCCCCGTCCCCCACGGCACCGGCAGCCGCGTCCCCGAGGACTTCAATGGCGACGGCCACCGCGATCTCGTACTGAACGACCTGGTGAAGGCCCCCGACGACAGCCACGGCGACGACGCGGGCATCGGAATCGTCTACGGCACCGCCGCCCTGCGCCGGCTCGACCCCGCCCGACGCCAGATCCTCACCCCGCGCGCCAACGCCGCACCGGTCGACGGCACCCTCCCCGCCGCCTTCGACGCCGAGGCCTCCTGCGACCTCGACAAGGACGGCTTCGCGGACCTGATCGTCGCCACGGACCCGCCGTACAACGGCATCGGCCGCCCACCCGTACCGCTCCAGCTCCTCTTCGGCTCCCCCACCGGCCTCGGCGGCAAGGCGGTCGTCCTCCGCATCCCCGACCAGGCGAGATACGGCAACGACTGGCCCGACCACCCCGTCTGCGGCGACTTCGACGGCGACGGCAGCACCGACCTGGCGGTGACCGCCTCCGCGGGCCATGTCAGCTTCCTGCGCGGCCCCTTCACCCGCGCCGGCGCCCCGCGCGCCGCCGCAGCGCCTGTCCCGGGCGGCGGCCCGGCGCTCTCCGCACCGGCACCCGAGCCGGACACCAATGACGACGGCTACGACGACCTGGTGGTGTCGGCCCGCGCCCCCAGGCCGGGCGCGGCGGCCAAAGGGGAGCTGCTGCTCGGCGGCCCCGACGGCCCCGGCCGCGAGGGCGGCACGTACCGCGCCAAGCCGGTACAGCTGCCGCCGGCCCCCGCGCTCCCGTCCGGCGAGACAAGCCCGGCGACCGACGTCCTCGAGTACGCGGACTTCGACGGCGACAAGCGCCCGGACCTGGTGACACGTACGCACCGTGGCGAACACGCGGACGTCGTGGCGCTGTACCCCGCGGCGGAGCGGACGCGCGCGCTGCTCACCTTCAGTACGTCGGTCTTCCTGCCCTGACCTGACCTGACCGCCTGCCGTACGGCTGCCCCTGCGCCCGCCGAATGCCCAGCTGAGCGCAGTACGGCAGACCCCCCGGGGTTCCCCTAGGGGATGTCACAGCTCAGCAGCAAAGGACCGCTTGTTCCCCTGGGTCGAGCACCTCACTCTGCGGGACCAGGTACGTTCGAATACGTGGCTGGATTCAGGATCGGACGCGGCCGGGACAACCGCACCTCGCAGCAGCAGCAACCGCAGCAGGCACCGCCGCCGCCCTACCGGGGCGGGGGCGGCCGTGCGGCGCCGCCGTATGCGCAGCAGCAACAACCGCCGCAGTGGCCCCAGGCCGGCGGCGGTCATCATCAGCAGCAGCCTCAGGGCCCGTACGGCGAACCGGAGTACTTCGGCGACCCGTACCAGCAGCCCCCGCACGGTGACCCGTACGCCAACAACCCTGGCCACACCCAGGCGTTCAGCGTCAACGAGGACCCGTACGGCGACGGCGCGACCTACCGCGCGGGCGCGGCCGCTGCCGCCCCGTCCGGCCCGCGTCTGCACTGGAAGCAGCTGCTGAGCGGCATTGTGCTGCGCCCCGGACCGACGTTCTGGCAGATGCGCGACTACCCGGTGTGGGGCCCGGCGCTGATCGTGACGTTCCTCTATGGACTGCTCGCGCTCTTCGGCTTCGACAAGGCCCGCGAGGAGACGATCAACGCGACGATCTCCGCGGCCATCCCGTACGTACTGACGACGGCGGTCGCATTCGTCATCGGCGGCCTGATCCTGGGCGCGGTGACCCACACCATGGCCCGCCAGCTCGGCGGCGACGGCGCCTGGCAGCCGACGGTCGGCCTCTCCATGCTGATCATGTCGATCACGGACGCCCCGCGCCTGATCTTCGCCCTCTTCCTGGGCGGCGAGAACTCCCTGGTCCAGATCCTGGGCTGGGCGACATGGGTGGCGGCGGGAGCGCTGTTCACGTCGATGGTGAGCAAGTCGCACGATCTGCCGTGGCCGAAGGCGCTGGGCGCGTCGGCGATCCAGCTGATCGCACTGCTGTCGATCATCAAGCTGGGCACGATCTAGGACTTTCTACGGACGCGCAGAGGCCCCCGGAGCCATCCGGGGGCCTTTCTCCATGTCCGTACTCGCAGACGCCTGACCAGCCCAGCAGACCGCAGCGACCGCCCCGCCGGAAGGTCGGGACGAAGAGGTCACGTGCCCGGTGCGTGCCCATAGAGCCGGTAAACAGCGGTCAATGCCGGCCTGTTGGGCACCCCCCTGCACGCACAGAACACCGTTCCCCCAGGCCAGCGCCCCAACTGCTCGCGCAAGCAAGGCGATTCCCAAGCTCAGAGCTCCTGCTCGACTCCTTCAGCTCCGCGGCGACTCCGGGGCCGGCGGCTCAACCGGCGCCTGTGTAGTCCTGGTTGGACTGGTCCTTCGGCTGGTCCTTCGGCTCGTCTTTGGGCTGGTCGTTCGGCTCCTCCTTCGGCTGCTCCTTGGGCTCGTCCTTCGGCGCGTCCTTGGGCTGCTCCTTGGGCTCGTCTTTGGGCGCGTCCTTGGGCTGGTCCTTGGGCTCGTCTTTGGGCGCGTCCTTGGGCTGGTCCTTGGGCGTGTCCTTGGGCGCGTCCTTCGGCGCGTCGTTGGGCGTGTCCTTGGGCTCGTCCTTCGGCTCGTCCTTGGGCGCGTCCTTGGGCGCGTCCTTCGGCTGGTCCTTCGGCTCGTCCTTCGGCGCGTCCTTGGGCTGGTCCTTGGGCTGGTCCTTCGGCGCGTCCTTCGGCGCGTCCTTGGGCGCGTCCTTCGGCTCGTCCTTCGGGTGGTCCTTGGGCTCGTCCTTCTTGGTGTCCTTGTCCTTCTTGCTGTCCTTGTCCTTCTTGCTGTCCTCGTCCTTCTTGCTGTCCTCGTCCTTCTGCTTGCCCTTCTCCGGGTACTCCTTGTCCTGGTGCTCCTCTGTCGATTCAGGAGGGGGCAGGACAGGGAACGGCGTTCCGGCAGGCTGGCCCTTCGGGGCGGGAACCCTTGCGTCGCTCTTGCCCAGGAGGTCGCCGCTCGGACGCTGGAACCAGCCCTTGCGCTCCTGGTCGAACATCGTCACGGCCTTCATGGGCTTTTCGGCGGGTGCGACCGCAACGAGGTGGGAAGGCTGGAACGACGACCACTGCCTGCCGGTGTATTTCTGCTTGTTCTCGCCGGCGACGGGCGGAGTCAGGGGGTTGCCGCAGGCGCAGCGGACGCGCGGAACACCGCGGTCGTCGACGAGGACGGCCGTGCCGGCCTGCAGGATGGCCTGATAGCTGGTCGCCGCGCCGCTCTTGTACCCGTGGTTCGTGACGCGTGTGTCCCAGACCAGCCGAGTCGGCGTCAGGGACCTCATGTACTGGGGGATTTCGGGCTGCCGGATGTTGAGGGCTCCGGCGAAGGCCTGCCCTTTGTCGCCGTTCTGCATGAGGAACTTGACCTGCTTCTCGACGTCACAGCTCGCGACGTTCTGCGCACCGCCGTACAGTCCCGGGTGGGAACCGTTGACGACGAGGGTGCCCGTGCCGCCGGCCGATGACGTACCAGGGCTTGTGGACGAGGCTGCGGCATCCTTGTCCTGGGTGACGGTCGACGGGGTGAACGGATCAGAGCCGGCCGCGGCGGCGGTCTGGAGGAAGACCTCCCCACCGCCCTTTTTCCCGCCGGGGAGGGCGACCGTGAGGATCACCGCCATCGCGGCACCCACCACCACAGTGCCGGCACCCAGCAAAGTTCTCCGCGTCCGCCACCGGGGCAGTCCTCCGCGATGAGGCTCATCCGGTTCGCCGGGCGGACCCATGGACTCCGGTGGGGGCGGTGGCTCGGGTGGGGGCGGAGGCCCGGGTGGGGGCGGAGGTACCGGCGCCTGCTCACCTGAGGGCTGGCCGGACAGCGGACCGGAGGGAGGGCCGGTGGGGCGCTCGGACGAAGGAGGTAGGGAACTCACGGCAATCTCCTCAACCGCATAGATATCGCGGAATGGGAATTATTCTCATTCGCCTCCCTAAGGCCATTATCGCTCCATGTCCGGGAGGCACTGATCATGCACCGGCTTTGTCAAAGCCCGCCTCTCGAGTAGGCCCCGAGCTTTGCCATCGCGACACGTCACTGCTTTTCGGGACTTGACAGAGAACGGCGTTCCCATATGGGAAAGCGCCCGCTGGTCCCGGGCCTCTTGACGTCGCCGTGGAGCAACGCGCCACCTGATGGTGTCCATTTCCGCGTGCCATGGCTCCCAGGTGGCGACTCGAGCACAGCCGGATGACCCGGCGCCTGCTCGGGGCCGGGTGAATCGTCGAGGCGACCCTCGACCAGTCGGGCACGGAACAGTGCGGAGGCCCTGTTGAGCCACCAGGAACTGTGGCAGCAGCGAACGTCGATCCTTGTGGAACTACAACGAACGAGAAGGAATGCTTCTCAGCCGCAGGTCAGAGGGCTTCCTTCGACGGAGTGACCGGCTCCCCGGACCTACGTACTACAGGCAGGACACTCCAGGGGAAGTTGATCCACTCGTCGGTGCGCTTCCAGACGTACTCGCACTTCACCAGCGACTGCGACTTCTCGTAGATGACGGCGCTGCGCACCTCGGCGACCTGGTCGACGCAGAAGTCGTACACGAGCTTCAGCGTCTTGCCGGTGTCGGCGACGTCGTCGGCGATAAGGACCTTCTTGTTCGAGAAATCAATGGCGTTCGGGACGGGCGCGAGCATGACCGGCATCTCGAGAGTGGTCCCGACCCCCGTGTAGAACTCCACATTCACCAGGTGGATGTTCTTGCAGTCGAGCGCGTACGCCAGTCCCCCGGCGACGAACACGCCACCCCTGGCGATGCTGAGCACGATGTCGGGCTCGTACCCGTCGTCGGCGATGGCCTGCGCAAGCTCACGGATCGCCCCGCCGAACGTCTCGTACGTCAGGTTCTCCCGTGCCTCACTCATCGCTCACACCTGCGTCCGGTGGAAGTTCATGTACGACCGCGACGCCGTGGGCCCACGCTGCCCCTGGTAGCGGGACCCGTACCGCTCGCTCCCGTACGGGAATTCGGCCGGCGAGCTCAGCCGGAACATGCACAGCTGACCGATCTTCATGCCCGGCCAGAGCTTGATGGGCAGCGTCGCGAGATTCGACAGCTCAAGCGTGACGTGCCCGGAGAAGCCGGGGTCGATGAACCCAGCGGTCGAGTGCGTGACCAGCCCCAGCCGCCCGAGGCTGGACTTCCCCTCCAGCCGCGAGGCGAGGTCGTCCGGCAGCGAGATGACCTCGTAGGTCGAGGCAAGGACGAACTCACCGGGGTGCAGGATGAACGCCTCGTCCCCCTCCGGCTCGACCTTCCTGGTCAGATCCGTCTGCTCGACAGCAGGATCAATATGCGGATAGCGGTGGTTCTCGAACACCCGGAAGTAGCGGTCGAGCCGCACATCGATGCTCGAGGGCTGCACCATGAATTCGTCGTACGGGTCGATACGCACCCGTCCGGCGTCGATCTCGGCCCGGATGTCCTTGTCTGAGAGAAGCACGCACCGAGGATACGCAGAGCGCGCGGGCCCACCCCAATCGGGACAGCCCGCGCGCCCACTCCGACCGCCGCTTCCCTACGGCTACCGGCTACCGCTTGGCCGACCGCTCCGACTCCACAGGCACGACGCTGCGAAGCCGCGCGCAACGCGGACACCGGATGAGCCGCCCGGGCCCGATCCGATCGGCGCCGAGCTGCTGCATCGGGAACGAAGCGGTACTGAAGACGTGCCCCTCGGCACAGCGGACGACGGTGCGCTCCATCAAGTCCATCGGGTCCCTTCCCCAACAAAATGTGGACGAACGACCACATTAGGGGATGAACGGGACGCGCCCGCATGCGGCACTCCGCACGCAACGGTACGCCTCAACTCCCGTACGCCGCAGCCGCATCCGGGTCGGCGACAGCGACTGCATCCGCCCTCTGGACAGCACAAAGGCCCCGCGCCTAAATACACCGGGGGCCAGCGATGGGGTACAGTGTGCGACGATGCGGTCGCCGGTCGACGGCCCGCCGCGCGGGTGTAGTTTAATGGTAGAACATGAGCTTCCCAAGCTCAGAGCGCGGGTTCGATTCCCGTCACCCGCTCCAAAAGATAAGGCCCAGGTCAGGGACATGATCCCCAACCCGGGCCTTTGTGTTGTCTAGACCGATTCAGGCGTCGCGCACCACTTGGACCCTGTTCAGGCTGGTCAGAGCCCTTCTTCCGGGCGGCCCGGACCATCTTGTCCAACCCCCTCGCCACCTCCTTCTGACGCTCGCGGTCTGAGTGCTGGTAGATCAGCGCCGCTTTCTCCGACGACTGTCCGGCGCGCACCATCGTGTCTTTGAGCGTGGCTCCGGACCGTGTGGACAGCGTGTGACCGGTGTGGCGAAGGTCGTAGAAGCGGAAGCCATCCGGCATCCCGACGTTGGCTCGCGCCTTCCGCCACTTCCGTCCGAAGGAGGAACGCCGGAAGGGAGCGCCCTTCTCCCCCACGAACAGCAGACCGTCCGGCTCCTTCTCCGCGTACCAGTCGAGATGTCTCCTCAGGTCCGTGTGCAAAAAGGCCGGCAGAACGACATAGCGCCTGCCCGCCGCGGACTTGGTGTCGCCCACGGCTCGCTGACCAGTGCTCAGCTCCGGCGCGGCCTGGCGGACTCGGATCGTCATGCTGTCCAGGTCCAGGTCCACATCCCTACGGCGAAGCTCGGCCTGCTCCTCCGGCCGCATCGGGCCGTACGCACCGAGGTAAACCATGAGCCGCCACCTGCGCCCGACCGCGTCCGCGAGCGCATCCACCTGCTCCACTGTGGCGATCTCGCGTTCAATCGCGGACTCCTTGCCTGCCCCTCTGATCCGACACGGGTTCCGGCGGATCAACTCGTCATCAGCGGCGGTCTCAAGTACGGCCTTCAGGAGCCGGTACGACTTGGCCACCGTCGTGGCACCGGTCGATGTGAGCCGTTCGGCCCTCCATTCGCGGACCCGCGGTGGGGTTATCTGATCCAGGTCATATCGCCCGAACGCCGGGAGGATGTGCAGCCGCAGGAGTCGCCGGTAAAGCTCATTCGTGGTGGGCGCGATTCCGCGCTCCACGACCCACTTCAAGGCGTACTCCTCGAAGTTGACCGCCCCCGCGTCTGGGTCTCGCCAGTCTCCGCGTGTGAGGTCTGCTTCAACCTGACTCAGCCAGACCTCAGCATCGGTCTTGGTTGCGAAGGTGTCCGGTGCTCGTCGACGCTCCCCGAGCAGATCAAGATAGGTAGCCGTCCAGCGGCCGGAGCGGTACTGGCGTACCGCTCCGAAGCGCCGGAAGTTCTTACCCTTCTTCGGTCCTGTCTTCGCCACTTAGACGTCATCTCATTTGGCTGGGTAAGCTCGTGCCGTGGCGAGGATCGTTGAGCGGCTGGTGCCGGATGAGTTGTGGGAGCTGTTCCAGCGG
>NZ_JBIAQG010000012.1:0-341569 GCF_042888805.1 Streptomyces sp. NPDC002730 | reverse complement strand
GGCCGCTGCACGAGATCCAGATACATAACCGGCTCGACCAGCGCACCGAGCAATGGCAGCGCCGCTACGCAATCCGCGCCGGCATCGAGGCCACCATCTCCCAGAACGTCCGAGCCCACGGCCTGCGCCGATCCCGCTACCACGGACTGGCCCGTACCCACGTCCAACACGTTCTCACCGCGATGGCCTGCAACGTCACCCGGCTCTCCGACTGGATATCCAGCACCCCCAGAACCCGCCGCCGCACTACACGCTTTCACGCGCTGTGCACAGCCACCGCATGACCCCACACAAGATCACCAACAGAGTCACGGCATTGCCATGCGTTCGACAGGGGGAGAAAGTCATGCCAACTCCGTAGGCCGGGCGCCCCATTGCAGGGCCACCAAGAAGGTAATTGGGGGGGGGTACGACACGCCCGGTACGTCTCACCGATGCTTTCCTGCCGCCACAGGTGCCGGGTTCGTAATCGCCGAACACCGTGCCGGCGACTCGATTACTGTCCAGCTCCTGGAGCTCACCAACGTCCCCGCCGCCCAGCGCCCGCTACGCATCGAGCTGGGCGTTCTCGGGGCGCTGGGAGGTGACTGCCACACCGACTGCTCCGCGCACGCCGCGTACGACGACGCCGGCACCCAAGTGCACGTCATCGCCTCCGTGTTCGCCCCCGAGGGCGGCACGGCGGTGAACGTCAAATTCGCTCAGCCGACCGGAGGCGACCAGGCCGTGGTCGACGAGGTCGCGCAGAGCCTTCGCGGCGGGGGCGCCGGCACGCTCCTCCCGCCCGGATAGGTCCGGGGCGGCGCACGTCTCACGCGGGGCGTCGGCAGGGCATTCGCCCACGGCAGACGAGAAAGAGCCCCAAGGGACTGGAACCACCCCGGGGACCATGTCAACGTACAAGCTCCCCGGAAAACACCAGGTCAGAGACGTTCGGGATGGCGAGGATGCTGACCTCTCCCCACCCCGTGTCTTTCTGTGCCATGGCCCCTACCAAGGAGGCTTACCTGCCGAAATCCGCACTTCGATCCGTCCGCGTCACCGCACCGATCCTCCTCGCGCTCGGCGCCATCAACGCATGGACCGCCCAGACGAAAGCCGGACGAAGACGCCCTATCCACAGCCCTGCGCCTCTGCGTCGTCTGCGCGGCCGGCCTGTTCGGCGAGGATCTGACCCAACGCGGGTACCGCCAAGACCTGATGGTGCTCGCACACGTCGCGGCCCACCCAGGTGCTGAGACCCGTGGCATCGCCCAAGCCGTCGGTGCCCCCGAACGCGTCGTGACCCGTAACCTCGGCCGACTCACCGAGGACGGGCTCGTGGCCCTGGTCGAAGACGACGTGCACCCCGCGCTCAGGTCCTACCGACTGACGTCGTAGCGCCCGAATGCGGGGCGGAATATAGGCCACGATCCCCGGTTACCGAAACCGGGGATCGTGCAGACCATTGCGGGAGTTCGCACGCGGCTGTGCTTGGCGGTGGAGCCGTAGCGGATGGTGCCGCCAGTTTGCCTAGGCGGCGTTGTGAAGAAATGTCCGCCTGTTCGAGGAGAGTGAGTGTTCTGCCCGATCCCATCAAGAAGCTTCCGCCGAACTCGAAGGGGAAGGTTAGATACCGATTTGTTGTCGACGTAGGAATCGACCCCGAAACTGGGAAGCGTAAGCAGTTGAGGCGCACCTTCGACTCCTTGAAGGAAGCTAGGGCTGAGTACGCGAACATAACTAATCGGCGGCATGAGGGGTCGCTTGTGCCGCCCAACAAGATCACCGTGAACGAGTGGCTCGATCGATGGCTGGCCATGAAGGCGGAAGACCTCGAAGAAACCACCATCTACAACTACAGGATTAGCCTTGACCGAGTTCGTGGGAGGCTCGGCAATATCCGCCTCCAGGACCTTACTGAAGAGCACGTGGAAGAGTGGAGGGACTGGGCGCTGGCGCATGGCCGTGTACGTGGCAAAAGGGCCGGAACGTCGCTCAGTGTCACGAGTGTGGATATGAGCCTCGCTCGGCTGAAGGAAGCGCTGGGGAGAGCCGTTACCCGGCGATTGTTGTACGTCAATGTTGCTGCCCACGTGGCAATTCCCCGGAGGGCGCGCAAGGAAGAGCGGAAGGGGAAAGAGGAGGTGCCGCCCTGGAACGTCCAGGAGGTTCAGAAGTTCATCCATGGTATTAGGGATGAGCGTCTCTATGCTGCGCTCCTTCTTTCGCTGATGGGGCTTCGTCCAGCTGAAGTCTGCGGCCTCCGGTGGGAAGACGTTGACTTGGAGAACGCCACGATCGTTATTGCCAACACGCGCACGATGATGGGTAACCGGTACGTGGTGGAGAAGGACACCAAGTCTCTCGCGGGTGAGCGGGATCTGCCGCTGCCAGCTCTGGTGCTGGGCGCCCTCAAAGCATTCCGGGCTCTCCATGCCGAGGAGAGGCTCGCTCTGGGGGAGGCGTACACGGTGTCCGGCTATGTGCTGGTGCACGAGGCGGGCGATGCCTTCACGATCAAGCAACTTCGCCGGCGCGCGTACCGGCTTATGGAGCTTCTCGGGCTCCGTCGCGTCAGGCTCTACGATGCTCGCTCGTCGTGCTTCACCTTCTTGGCCAACAACGGTGTCCCGGATCACATCCTCGCGCGATGGGCCGGGCATACAAATATCAAGACGACCAAGCGGTGGTACGTCAAGCCGGATGTAGAGGATCTTCGCGGAGCCGCCACCACTTGGGATGGCCTGCACGGAGTTGCGGAGGAGGGGCAAGCGTGAGCCATGCGGACTACCAGCCGAGCGACTTGCCGAGCCGTATGGCCAGCAGGATTGAGGTGGGTTCGGAGTCCGACTGCTGGTTGTGGATCACTCTCATCGGCAGGTCCGGCAGCGCCGGAGCGGGACACCCCGGCGATGTGACATCTCGTGACAGATGAGAGGGTCAGGCGGGTGAGTGAGACACCGATGAACACCCTGCAATACCGCTTTGACGGGCCAGAAGACGCTCCTGTCCTGATCTTGGGTCCCTCACTGGGTACCACATGGCACATGTGGGACCGGCAGATTGCCGAGCTCTCCCGCCGGTGGCGGGTGTTCCGGTTCGACCTGCCCGGCCACGGCGGCGCGCCCGCCCATCCCGCCACCGCCGTCGCCGAGCTCGCCGACCGGCTGCTCGCGACCCTTGACGAGCTGGGCATCCAGCGCTTCGGTTACGCGGGCTGCTCCATCGGCGGCGCGATCGGCATCGAACTGGCACTGCGCCAACCGCAGCGGGTGGCCTCCCTCGCACTGGTCGCCGCCTCGCCCCGGTTCGGTACCGCCGACGAGTTCCGCCAGCG
The DNA here is from genome assembly GCF_042888805.1 of Streptomyces sp. NPDC002730. Classification (NCBI taxonomy): domain Bacteria; kingdom Bacillati; phylum Actinomycetota; class Actinomycetes; order Kitasatosporales; family Streptomycetaceae; genus Streptomyces; species Streptomyces sp. NPDC002730. Next base: position 338,250 of record NZ_JBIAQG010000012.1, on the reverse strand, counting down.
TGGCGTGATCGTCCGCACCAATGGCCTGGACCCGATGGCGCGCACCGCGCCCGAGCGCTGGTTCACCCAGGGCTTCGCCTCCGCCCAGCCCGCGATCGTCGAGTGGGCCGTCCAGATGGTCCGCACCACCGACCCCGGCTGCTACATCGCCGCCTGCGAGGCGCTCGCGGCCTTCGACGTCCGCGGCGAACTCGGCCTCGTCGGCGTCCCCACGCTGGTCCTGGTCGGCTCCGAGGACCAGGTCACCGGGCCCGCGGAGGCCCGCACGCTGGTCGCCGGGATTCCGGATGCCCGGCTCGCGCTGGTCCCGGGTGCCTCCCACCTCGCCCCCGTCGAGCAGCCCGCCGCCGTCACCGATCTGCTCGAACGCCACTTCTCCACGGCGTGGCAGGACACGCTGTCGGCCATTCCGGCGCCGCCGGTCGGGCCCGCGATCTCCGCACCCGTGGCGCCCGTGGCCGAGATCGCCGCGGCCTCGCCCGAGCAGCCGCAGGCCGTGCGGACAGGGCGCCCCGACCCGTATATCGCCGGGATGAAGGTGCGCCGCGAGGTTCTCGGCGACGCGCATGTGGACCGGGCGACGGCCGAGGCCGACGACTTCACGGGCGACTTCCAGGAGCTGATCACCCGCTACGCCTGGGGCGAGGTCTGGACCCGCGAGGGCCTGGACAGACGCACCCGCAGCGTGGTGACGCTGACCGCACTGGTCGCGGGCGGACATCTGGACGAGCTGGCCTTCCACACCCGCGCCGCGCTGCGCAACGGACTGACCCCCGCCGAGATCCGGGAAGTCCTGATCCACGCGGCCGTGTACTGCGGCGTCCCCGCGGCGAATTCCGCCTTCAAGGTGGCCCAGGCCGTGATCCAGCAGGAGACCACCCCCAAGGCGTAGCAGGATGGGGAGCATGAGGCTCACGAAGAAGACGCATGCCTGCATCCGGCTCGAGAAGGACGGGCAGACGCTCGTCATCGATCCCGGCACCTTCAGCGAACAGGACGCGGCCATCGGCGCGGACGTCATCCTGGTCACCCATGAGCACCTCGACCACTTCAACGAGGACCGGCTGCGCGCCGCCCTCGAGGCGAACCCGGCAGCCGGGATCTGGACCCTGCGGAGCGTCGCCGAGAAGATCTCGGCGGCCTTCCCGGGCCGCGTTCACACGGTCGGCCACGGCGACACCTTCAGCGCGGCCGGCTTCGACGTACAGGTCCACGGCGAGCTGCACGCGGTGATCCACCCGGACATCCCGCGGATCACCAATGTCGGCTTCCTGGTGGACGGTTCGGTCTTCCACCCCGGCGACGCGCTCACCGTCCCGGACCACCCGGTCGAGACGCTGATGATCCCGGTACAGGCCCCCTGGAACAAGATCTCCGAGGTCATCGACTACGTACGCGAAGTGAAGCCGCAGCGCGCCATCGACATCCACGACGCGCTGCTCACCGATCTCGCGCGGCCCATCTACGACAACCAGATCGGCGCCCTGGGCGGCGCGGAGCACGGCCGGCTGGTCCCGGGCGAGGCGACCGATCTGTGACAGCCACAACCCTGACTGCCACCCCCTGACCGCCGCACCGCTCACTGTCAGACCCCCCGGATAGGCTGTCGGGCATGCGCATCGCCACCTGGAACGTCAACTCGATCACCGCTCGGCTGCCCCGGCTGCTGGCCTGGCTGGAGAGCACCGGCACGGACGTGCTGTGCATCCAGGAGACCAAGTGCACCGAGGAGCAGTTCCCCGCCGACGAGCTGCGAGAGCTCGGCTACGACTCCGCGGTCAACGCCAACGGCAGGTGGAACGGAGTGGCCCTGGTCTCCCGGGTCGGCCTGGACGAGGTCGTCAAGGGCCTGCCCGGCGGACCGGACTACGGGGGTGCGCAGGAGCCGCGGGCGATCTCCGCGACCTGCGACGGCGTCCGCGTCTGGTCGGTCTATGTGCCCAACGGCCGAGAGATCGCCCACGACCACTACGCCTACAAGCTGCGCTGGCTGGAGGCGCTGAAGGCCTCGGTGGCCGAGGACGCGGCGGGCGGGCGCCCGTTCGCGGTCCTCGGCGACTTCAATGTCGCACCGACCGACGAGGACGTCTGGGACCCTGCGCTCTTCGAGGGCGCCACGCATGTCACCCCGGCCGAGCGTGCGGCGCTCGCCGCGCTGCGAGAGGCCGGGCTGTCCGATGTGATGCCCCGCCCGCTGAAGTACGACCGTCCGTACACCTACTGGGACTACCGCGAGCTGCGCTTCCCCAAGAACAAGGGCATGCGTATCGACCTGGTCTACGGCAACGAACCCTTCACCAAGGCGGTCAAGGACAGCTATGTCGACCGCGAGCAGCGCAAGGGCAAGGGTGCCTCGGACCACGCACCTGTTGTTGTCGATCTGGACATCTGACGGCGGTTGACGCGCGCCCTGTGGTGCGTACGGCCGCGGGGATGCGAGGCTGAGCAGTATGAACATCCCTTTCTTGGACAACTGGCTCAAGCGGCACGGCGGTGACCTGGAGGAGATGGCGGTCACCGCCGGAGCCGAGAACGACCCGGAGAGAGCGGCGGCCATCGCCGAGCTGCTCTCCGAGTGTGAGCTGCTGCGTGTCCGAGCGGGGCAGGCCGGGCTCGAACTGGACGACTCCCCGGCCTCGTTGACCGCCCTCGACCAGTTGCCTCCACGCTGGCGTGACGACCCGGAGGAGCTGCCCTGGCTGGGCAACGACGCGGGTCTCTACCTCGGCACCGTGATCGTCCGTACGGTCCCCGGCGCGACCTGGCACATCTGGCCGGCCGGCCATCCCGTGGTGCGGCTCGTCTCCGGCCGCGAGATCGGCGTGGTGGAGGCGGGTCTTGACTGGGCGGTCAATGGAGCGCCCGAGCTCTCCCAGGTGTACGCGGAAGCGGCCGAGGCCTGACGTCGCGCCGGGCTCGCCGGCCCGGCGCCGATCATGGACGGCCGTACTTAATACGGCTTATGCCCCATTTATGCGTGTCGAGTGCGAAGTCTCTTATCGGGCTGGATAGTTTGCGCTGACCTCGACACAGCTGAGAGTGGGTGGGGCATCGTATGGCCGTCGATCCGTTGATCGAGCTGCGTAACGTCAACAAGCACTACGGACAGTTGCACGTTCTCCAGGACATCGATCTCACCGTCGGACGCGGTGAGGTTGTTGTGGTCATCGGCCCCTCCGGCTCCGGCAAATCAACACTCTGCCGTACGGTCAACCGGCTCGAGACGATCGAGTCGGGTCGCATCAGCATCGACGGTCAGCCGCTGCCCGAGGAGGGCCGCGCGCTCGCCAAGCTCCGCGCCGACGTCGGCATGGTCTTCCAGTCCTTCAATCTCTTCGCCCACAAGACCGTGCTGGACAATGTCTCGCTCGCGCCCGTCAAGGTCCGCCGCCGCAAGAAGGAGGAGGCGGACAGGCGCTCCCGCGAACTCCTGCAACGCGTAGGCCTCGCCGACCAGGCCGAGAAGTACCCGGCCCAGCTCTCCGGAGGTCAGCAGCAGCGTGTGGCCATCGCCCGCGCGCTCGCCATGGACCCCAAGGTCATGCTCTTCGACGAGCCGACCTCGGCCCTCGACCCGGAGATGATCAACGAGGTGCTTGAGGTCATGCAGCAGCTCGCCCGCGACGGAATGACCATGGTCGTTGTCACCCATGAGATGGGCTTCGCCCGGTCCGCCGCGAACCGCGTCGTCTTCATGGCGGACGGCCGCATCGTCGAGGACCGCACCCCGGAGGACTTCTTCACCAACCCCGAGAGCAACCGCGCCAAGGACTTCCTCTCCAAGATCCTCAAGCACTGACGGGGGTGAGGACTCAGATGCGTACGAGACGTATGAGACGTGCTCTCGCGGCGCTGGCGCTCGTCCTGGCCGTCGCCGCCACCGCGGCCTGCGGAAAGGAGGGGAGCCCGCCCGTCAAGGGCCCGCAGACCGACCGGCTGCCGCGGTACACCGTGGCCACCGGCTTTCGGCTGCCCGACTCACCGACCTGGAACAAGGCCAGAAAGCGCGGCCATCTTGTCGTGGGCGCCAAGGAGGACCAGCCCTACCTGGGCGAGAAGGACCCGGCGAGCGGGCGCTACACCGGGTTCGACATCGAGATCGCCAAAATGGTCTCCGCCTCACTGGGCTTCGACCCGAACACCGTCCAGTTCATGACGATCGCCTCGGCGAACCGCGAAACCGCCCTGCAGAACGGGCAGATCGACTACTACGTCGGCACCTACACCATCAACGACAACCGCAAGAAGCTCGTCGGCTTCGCAGGCCCGTACTACCTGGCCGGCCAGTCCCTCCTCGTACGGACCGACGAGCACGACATCAAAGGCCCCCAGGACCTGGCCGGCAAGCGCGTCTGCTCGGCCGCCGGATCGACGCCGTACCAGCGGATCGCGGCCGACTACCCGAAGGCCGACCTCGTAGCGTACGACACCTACTCCATCTGCGTGGACAACCTGCTGACCTATCAGGTCGACGCCGTCACCACCGACGACGCCATCCTCACCGGCTACGCGGCCAAGGTGCCTGAAGAGCTCAAGGTGGTCGGCAAGCCCTTCTCCAAGGAGCCGTACGGCATCGGCGTCCCGCGCAGCGACAACGCCCTGCGCTTCGCCATCGACGACGCCCTCGAGGCCAACGAGAAGAACGGGAACTGGAAGAAGGCCTACGAGGCGACACTCGGCCTCTCCGGAGTGCCGGCCCCACAGCCGCCACCGATCGACCGCTACCCGGCGAGCTGAGGACACCGTGTACGTACTGATCGACAACTTCTCCCTGTACTCCAAGGGCTTCTTCGGCACCGTCAAGCTGACGGTCTACGCCTCGCTGCTCGCCCTGGTCCTCGGCTTCATCATGGCTTCCTTCCGGATCGCGCCCGTCCGCTCCCTACGGGTGCTGGGCACGGTGTGGGTGACCGTGCTGCGCAACACCCCGCTGACGCTGCTCTTCTTCGCTGTTCTGCTCGGCCTGCCGCGCTTCGGACTCGTCCTGCCCTTCGAGCTCTTCGCGGTGATCGCGCTGGGCTGCTACACCTCCGCGTTCATCTGCGAGGCACTGCGCGCCGGCATCAACACCGTGCACAAAGGACAGGGCGAGGCGGCCCGCAGCCTGGGCATGAACTTCGGCCAGACCCTCAACAACGTCGTCCTGCCACAGGCATTCAGGAGCGTCATCCCGCCGATCGGCTCCACGCTCATCGCGCTCGCCAAGAACTCCGCGATCGCCGGCGCGTTCAGCGTCACCGAGCTGCTCGGCACCTACAAACCCCTCAGTGAACTGGGCTACAGCATCATCTGGACCTTCGTCTGGATCGCCGTCGGCTACCTGATCATCACCCTGACCATCAGTGCGTTGTTCAATGTGCTGGAGAAGCGCTATGGAGTCGCCCGATGACCGATTCCACCGCCCTCTACGACATCCCGGGTCCCAACACCCGCAAACGCCACCGCACTTACGGTGTCGTCTCGACCGTCGTGGTCGTGGCGCTGTTCGGCTGGATCGTCTATCTGCTCTTCGACACCGGACAGTTCACCGCGACCAAGTGGACTCCGTTCGAGTACAAGGGCATTCAGGAGCTGCTGCTGCGCGGACTTGGCTACACACTCATGGCCTTCGCCTACGCTGCGGTGCTCTCGCTCGCCCTCGGCGGAGTCCTCGCCACCGGCCGGCTCTCCGAACACCGGCCGGTGCGCTGGGTGGCCACCGCGGTGGTCGAGTTCTTCCGCGCCATGCCCGTACTGGTGATGATCTTCTTCATCTTCGTGGCGCTGAAGGTGCAGCCGCTGCCCGCGCTGGTGGCCGGACTGACGCTCTACAACGGCTCGGTGCTCGCCGAGGTGTTCCGGGCCGGCGTCAACTCGGTCGACCGCGGACAGCGGGAGGCCGCGTACACCCTGGGGATGCGCAAGACCCAGGTCATGTCATACGTCCTGGTTCCACAGGGAGTTCGCGCCATGTTGCCGACGATCATCAGCCAGCTGGTGGTGACTCTGAAGGACACCTCGCTCGGCTATCTGATCACCTATGAGGAGTTCCTCCACGCGGGCAAGCTCATCGCCTCGAATCTCGACTACGATTTGCCGTTCATCCCTGTGGTGATGGTGATCTCGCCTATCTACATCGGGATGTGCATGCTGCTCTCCTGGTTCGCCAACTGGATGGCCAGGCGACAGCGGCGCAACCCGAAAACAGAGGCCGCGGATGTCGCCCCGGCCGAACCAGGGACGCTGCTGCCGGGTGTGCAGTAGCTCAGGGGCAATGGCCCGCCCGGCAGCAGCCGGTGATCACTTCTCGTGCAGCGGGACCGACAGATATGACGGGTCGGCTGCGGACGAGGAGAAGGTCAGCTGCGCGCCGGACGGGTTGTGCTCGATGTAGAGCGGGTCGACGGTGTCGACGACCAGGGCGAGACGGTGGCCGGCCGGTACGTCGTAGGCGGTGGAGAACAGCTCCAGGTCGACGGTGAACGGCTTTCCGGGTGTCTCGCCGTGGAAGGTGTACGGCGCGTTGCTGACCAGCTTGCCGAGGCCGAGCGGGCCCACGTCGTAGAGATACGCGACGAGGGTGCCGCTCTCCTTGGTGCCGGTGACCGTGGTGTGCAGCTTCGTGGTGCCGCGCACCCGCTGTTCGGAGCCGTACCGCTCCGACTGCCAGACGGCGGCGAAAGGGCGCGGCAGCAGCGGGATCCACGCCATCGGGGGCACCTTGACGAACTGGTCCAGGATGCTGGAGAGGAAGATGATCCCGCCGTCGGCGCCCGAGTCGATATTGGCGTGGATCTTCTTGGTGCCGTCCAGGTCGATCTTCCGCTCCGTCGCCGCCACCGACTTCCAGTCCGGATAGCTCTCGTACGCGCCGGTGGAACGGGACTTGAGGCGGACCGGCTGCTCGCGCTCGACGCCGTTGTCGACCCCCTTGAGGTAGTGGTCGAGCCAGCGATGGGCGCTGGTCCAGGTGTCGTTGGGCAGGCCGAACAGTCCGGTGCCTTCGGCCGTGGCGTGGTCACCGGGGCGGAACTCCAGCCGCTTGGGGCCGGTGAGCTTCTCGTAGAAGTCCGCGTACTGGTTGGGTGGGAAGATCGTGTCGCCCCAGGCGTTGCCGAGCATGATGGCGGCGCCGTTGGCGTTGATCCGGTCCAGATAGGTGAGGGGAGAGCGCTTCTTCCCCCAGGCGATCAGTCCCGGTTCCTTGCTGACGTCGGTGGAGAAGAAGTCCGCCGTGATCCGCTGGAACTCCTCGCTCGGCCGGCCGGTGAGATACCCCGCTCCGGCGAGCATCGCCGTTGCCTGCAGATGCTGGGTGCGGCGGCTGTAGATGGACTCGACGAGGTCGGCCCAGCCGCTGAGCGCCGCGACCGCCTTGATCCGCTTGTCGTGGCCGGCGGCCAGCAGACAGATGCCGGCGCCGTACGACATCCCGGCCATGCCGACCTTGGCGGGGTCGGCAGGGGTGTTCGCCAGCGCCCAGTCGATCACCTTGGACACGTCCGCGATGTCGGGCGGACCGGCCACCTCGATTTTGCCGCCGGACTGCCAGAAGCCGCGGACGTTGTAACTCACCACGACATAGCCCGAGTCGGCGAGCTGCTTGGCCTGGGCGAGGTATTCGATCTGGGGCAGGCCCCAGCTCGTGGGCAGCACGATCACGGGGTATTTCCGTGTGCCGTCAGCGTCGGCGGGCGTAACCACATTGGCCTTGAGTACGGTGCCGCCATCACCCTCGATGTCGACGAACTGTACGTCCGGGGCGGCGGATTGGGCCTGAACACCGGCCGTCCGGGCGGCGGGCGCCACCCCGGCGGCCGCCCCTACGGCCGGTCCGGCGAGAAGCGCCACGGAGACCGTACCGATCGCGGTCGTGCGCAGAGCCTTGCGCGACTGTCCCACGGGTCACTCCTCACTCGTGTCAATGCAAAGTGACCCGACGGTAACCTGGGGGACTTACTTGAGGTAACTACTCGGTAAGTTACGCGAGGGTAACGATTATTGGACGTCGTGTCAGTGGGAGTGGAGTCCGGCGCCTGCGCCGGCCATCGCCGCGAGGTTCACCCCAACACGCCCTGCAGTGGCTGATGATGTGCGGTGCGCACGACCTCGGCACCGACGACCACGACATGCGAGGGGTACCCTCCACCCTTGACGACGATGATCGTCTTTCCGGGCCGGCGCGCTGCAGGCTCGGTACCGGAGGCCAGGTCGTCGAGACCCTCGGCGAGTGGGAGAGACCAGTGGGCGGAGCCACCGACAACGCGCTGTACCGCGCCTTCCAGGCGTGTCCGGCCCGCCGATGACGGCCACCGTCGAGGCGCCGGCCGCGCGGCCCGCGTCCGTACTGCGCAGCGGCGCGGCGATGGCCGCCGGTTCCATCGTCTCCCGGGCCACCGGATTCATACGGTCCGCCGTCGTCGTCGCGGCCCTTGGCACCGGACTCCTCGCCGACGGCTACACGGTCGCCAACACCGTCCCGAACGTCCTCTACACCCTGCTCATCGGCGGAGCGCTCAACGCGGTCTTCGTTCCCGAACTGGTCCGGGCCGCCAAGGAACACGAGGACGGTGGAGCCGCGTACACCGACCGGCTGCTGACCGCCTGCACCGTCGCACTACTGCTCATCACGGCGGCGGCCGTCCTCGCCGCGCCGTCGCTCGTCGCCTTCTACACCGACTACACGGGCGCGCAGGCGGGTCTCACCGTGGCCCTCGCCCGCTACTGCCTGCCACAGATCCTCTTCTACGGTCTCTTCACCCTGCTCGGGCAAGTACTCAACGCCCGCAGCCGCTTCGGCGCGATGATGTGGACGCCTGTTCTCAACAACCTGGTCGTCATAGGGGTGTTCGGGCTGTACCTCGGGGTCGCGGCCGGCAGCGGCGGCACACTCGGCCAGTCCGAGGCCCGGCTGCTCGGCTGGGGCACCACGGCCGGCATCGTCGTCCAGGCGCTCGCGCTGATCCCCTCGCTGCGCGCGGCCGGATTCCGCTGGCGGCCGCGCTTCGACTGGCGCGGCAGCGGGCTCACCCGGCCGCTGCGGTCGGCCGGCTGGCTGTTGCTGCTCGTACTGACCAACCAGTTCGCGTACTGGGTGGTGACCCGGCTGTCGACGTCCACCGCGAAGCACGCGGTGGAGGCGGGACTCGCGGGCGGGGCCGGGTACACGGCGTACACCAATGCCTATGTGCTGTGGGCCGTTCCGCAGGGCATCGTCACCGTCTCCCTCGTCACCGCGCTGCTGCCGCGGATGAGCCGGGCCGCGGCCGACAGCGATCTCCCGGCCGTCCGGCGCGATGTCTCGTATGCGCTCGGCTCCAGCGCGGCGGTCGTGGTCCCGGCGGCCTGTGCCATGTTCGCGCTGGCGCCGTGGGTGATGGGGAGCGTCTACGGGTACGGCAGGACCGGGCCGGACGACATCGCGGTGATGGCCGGGATGCTGATGGCGTTCGCGCCCGGACTGATCGCCTTCTCAGGCCAGTACGTGCTCTCGCGCGGCTTCTACGCGCTCTCCGACACCCGCACCCCCTTCTTCCTCAACCTGGTGATCGTCGGGCTCAACGCCGGACTCTCCGTGGTCGCTTATCTGCTGCTGCCCGCGCGCTGGGCGGTGACCGGAATGGCCGGGGCGTACTCGGTCGCGCTCTTCGCGGGCTTCGCCGTCACCGCGTACACCCTGAACCGCAGACTCGCGACCGGCGGCCGGCCCGCGCTGCTGCGCTCGCCCGGCCTGAGGATGCACGGACGGCTGCTGCTCGCCTGCCTGCCGGCGGGCGCGCTCGGATACGCGGCGGCCCGGTTCGCCGACGCTGCCGGGGACTTCGCGGCGGCGGGCGCCGGGACGCTGACGCTGGTCGCGGTCGTCGCGCTGCTCGCGCGTCCGCTGGGCCTCACCGGAATCACCGCACTGCTGACCGGCGCCCGTCGGCGCCTGCGCCGCTGAACCACGCCGAATCGCCGGAAGGCACACTGAGGTGACCGCCACCGGCACCGTCGGTTCCTTCGGGCCGGAGCGCTGCTCGCTCGCCACCGGCTGAGCGGAATTCAGCCGACCTCTGGTGTTCCCGTGGCGGACGTCCCAAGCTCTCGGTGTGGAGAATCCAAAGGGCGACACCCCGCCGGCGGCGCTGGTGACCCTCCGGTTGCGACGGCAGGTCGAGTGGGTGCCCGTCGCGGCGCTCGTGCTGGCCGTCGTCTGGGCCATCGCCGCCGGGGCGATCGTCGACGGTCCCAATGGGACGGCCGGCGGGATCGCCATGTCGGTGATTGGGGTGCCGATCGCCGTCCTCGCGGTCAGCTGCGTGGGCCATCTGGTGCGGCCGCTGCGGGTGAGTGCCGACGCGGCCGGGCTGACCGTGCGGCTGCCGGTCTGGCCGGCCAGAACAGTGCCCTGGTCCGGCATCTCGCGGGTGACCGCACTGCCGCAGTACGTCGTCGTCGGCTGTCGCGCGCCGGTCGGCAAACTGCCGCGGACCTGTCGGCTGCGCGCCGCGTACCGCAGACTCGCTCCCGCCCCTGACAGTACGGCGAGCGGCCAAGGGCTCTGTTTCGAGACACTGGTATTCGAGCTGGATCCGGCCGAACTGCTGGACGCCATCAGGCAGTATGCGCCGGTGGGGCTCACGGTGACGGACGAAACGCGCCAGTAGGCCTCCACAAGCCTCTCTCCGCCCTTGCCTGGCGGGGCAGTTGACACCACCGTAGTGGTGTAGGCCTCTTTCGGCGATCGGAGCAGCCGTGGCCCCTTTCCTCCTGCCCCATTCACTGTACGGATCGGGCCCGCACCGGATCATCGCCGTGCACGGCTGGCTCGCCGACCGTGCCGACTATGCCGCGATGCTGCCGGACCTCGACCGGCACAATTTCACCTATGTCTTCGTCGATCTGCGAGGCTACGGCGAGGCGCGGGAAGCCCCCGGCGCGTACACCACCACAGAGGGCGCCGCCGACATCCTCGCGCTCGCCGACCGGCTCGGCTGGGACTCCTTCTCGCTCATCGGGCACTCGATGGGCGGATCGGTCGTCCAGCGCGTCCTGGCCGCGGCCCCGCACCGGGTACGGCGGCTGGTCGGGATCTCGCCGGTGCCCGCGAGCGGGCTGCACATGCCGCCGGAGCAGTGGGAGCTGTTCGCCTCCGCGGCCACGAAGCCGGAGAGCCGGCGCGCCATCATCGACTTCACCACCGGGTCGGTGCGGCCGGACGCCTGGCTGGACCGGATGGTCGACCGGTCCGTGGACCGCAGCGACCCCGACGCCTTCCGTGCCTGGCTCGACTCCTGGGCGGAGGAGGACTTCCATGACGAGGTGGCGGGCTCGACGACGCCGGCGCTCGCGGTGACCGGGGCCCTCGACCCGGCGATCAGCGCGGACTTCATGCGCCGCACCTGGCTGCGGTGTTACGCACGCGCGAAGCTGGCCGAGCTGGCCTGCGCCGGACACCACGCGATGGACGAGACCCCGCTCCAGCTCATCCGTACGGTCGAGGACTTCCTTCGGGCGGACGGCCGCGTATGAGACGTATGACAATGCCCGTATGACAAGGCCCGACCGGACCGTGCCGGATGTCTTCGATCCGCGGATCTACGCCGCCGGGCTGCCGCACGACGCCTTCCGCGAGCTGCGCGACCACCACCCCGTGGTCTGGCAGGAGGAGTACGAGGTCCTCGGCTGGCCCGCCGGACCCGGCTTCTGGGCGGTCACCCGCCACGCGGACGTCGTGCGGGTCCTCAAGGACGCCGGGACCTTCTCGTCCCACCTCGGCGCCACTCAGATCCGCGACCCCGACCCGGCCGATCTGCCGTTCATCCGCCGCATGATGCTCAACCAGGACCCTTCCCCTCGCTTCGCGGGGGAGACCCCGTCGGACCACGGGCGGCTGCGGCGGCTGGTGAGCCGCGCCTTCACGCCGGGACGTATCGACCGCTTCACCGGAGCGGCCCGGATCCGGGCTCGTCAACTCCTCACCGTGGCACGGGACATGGGCCCTGTCATCGACCTGGTCAGCGCCGTCACCGACGATTACGCCCTGCTCAACCTCTCCGATCTGCTGGGCGTCCCGGAGAGCGACCGGGGACTGCTGCTGAAGTGGACCGAGCGCGTCATCGCCTACCAGGACCCGGACGAGCCGCCGGTGCTCGGACCCGACGGCACGCCCGTCAACCCGCGCTCACCCGCCATGCTCCAGGAGATGTTCAGCTACGCCCAGCAGCTCGCCGCGTACAAACGGCGCCGGCCTGCAGACGACGTCATGACGTCGCTCGCGGAGTCGGAACTCTCCGACGCCGAGCTGGAGATGTTCTTCTTCCTGCTCACGGTGGCGGGCAACGACACCGTTCGCAGCGCAGCTCCCGGCGGCTTCCTGACGCTGGCGGAGCACCCGGACGAGCAGCGCAGGCTGCGGGCCGGAGAGGTGGCTCCGGACAGCGCCGTCGACGAACTGCTGCGCCGCCAGCCGCCCGTCCTCAGCTTCCGCCGCACCGCCACCCGGGACACCCGCCTCGCCGGGCAGCAGATCCGCAAGGGCGACAAGGTCGTCGTCTTCCATGCCTCCGCCAACTACGACGAGCGTGTCTTCGAGGCCCCGCACGGGCTCGACCTCTCCCGTTCCCCGAATCCGCACGTCTCCTTCGGTGACGGCCCGCATGTCTGTCTCGGCGCCCACTTCGCCCGGCTTCAGCTGCGCGTTCTGCACGAGGAGGCGCTGGATGTGCTGCCGCCATTGACGACCGCGGGCCCGCCGCGCCGACTGGTGTCCAACTTCATCAACGGCATCAAGTCGCTGCCGCTGACCGTGGCCTAGCTTGCGGCGCGGTGGGAGTTGCGCGTGGCCGGGGCGGGCGTCTGCGCCGTCCGGGTCACATCGGCGACCAGCTCCACCACATCGGGGCCGTACGCCTGGGAGTTGACGACCTTGAGCAGCAGGCAGAAGGAGTTCCCGCCGTGCTTGCGGGCGAGCTTCTCGTGGTTGCGGGCCAGATAGCGGGTGGCCGCCTGGTTGGTGATCGCGCGCTGGCCGCAGAAGAGAAAGACGGGCCGCGCGTCCTGCCCCGCCGTGAGCCGCGCCAGCATGACGTACTCGGCGACGCCCGGCTCCATGCGGTAGCGCTCCGGGCCGATCTGGAAGGAGCCCTGGTCGGGGCCCGGCTCAGGGTCCGTGTTGACCTTCACACCGGGGAGCAGCGACTGCAGATGCGCGGCCATCCGGCGATTGGAGAAGGGGCCGCCCACACAGAATTCCGTACGCTCGCCGAAGCCCTGCTGGGCTATGTCGTGCCAGATGATCTGGGCATGCGAACCGCAGTCCTTGATCAGCGCGGAGAGCTCGAGCAGCGCGAAGACGTCGAAGCGGTGCACGGACCCGTCGCGGCCGGCCTCGCGGTTGACAACGAGCAGGGACTCGGAATTCCCCGGCAGCCCGAAGAAGGCCTGCTTGCGGTGGAGTCTGCGCCGCCAGAGGTACGTGCGGGTGAGCCAGCCGAGTGTGGCGCTGACCCCGGCGGCCATCACGCCGAGCACGATATTGCGTACGTCGTCATTCATGGGCGCGCATGCTAGCGGTCTTGCGGACCATTGTTCGAGACGGGCCTGACGGGGCGGTCGCGGTAAAGTTACGCTGCGCGGACGTACGTTGACTGGAGGTACGGATGCGTCGCTCTACCGCACGGAATGTGTCGGTTCTGGCCGTTGCCGCGGCCGTGGTCTCGATCGGCGCCGCGGCGCCGCCGAGCCACTCGCCGCCGGTAACGCCCCCGGTCAAGACGCCCGTGGCGGCCGGCTACGGCGGCGCCGTCGCGAGCGTCGACGCGGATGCCTCGGCCGCCGGCATAGAGGTGCTGCGGCACGGCGGCAACGCCGTGGACGCGGCAGTGGCCACCGCGGCCGCCCTCGGCGTCACGGAGCCGTACTCCGCGGGCATAGGCGGTGGCGGCTTCTTCGTCTACTACGACGCCACATCCCGTACGGTCCAGACCATCGACGGCCGCGAGACCGCGCCCCGGTCCGCGGACGCCTCTCTCTTCCTCGAGAACGGCAAGCCGATCCCGTTCGAGGAGGGCATGACGAGCGGTCGCGGCGTCGGCACACCGGGCACCCCGGCGACCTGGGACACCGCGCTGGACGCCTGGGGCAGCAGGCCGCTGCGGCAACTGCTGCGGCCCGCCGAGCGGCTGGCGAAGGACGGCTTCACCGTGGACGCCACCTTCCGCTCGCAGACCGAGGCCAACCAGGCGCGCTTCGCGGACTTCCCGGACACGGCGAAGCTCTTCCTGCCGGGCGGGAAACTGCCGGTGGTCGGCTCGGTCTTCAAGAACCCCGATCTGGCGCGTACGTACAAGGAACTGGGACGCAAGGGCGTCGGCACCCTCTACCGCGGTGAGCTGGCCCAGGACATCGTCCGTACGGTGCGCAAGCCTCCGGTGGCCCCGGGCGCGGCGCGGGTCGTGCGGTCCGGCGATCTGACGGCCGAGGATCTGAAGTCGTACGAGACGGAGCGCCGGGCTCCGACCAAGGTCGGCTACCGGGGTCTTGATGTGTACAGCATGGCGCCCTCCTCGTCGGGCGGTACGAGCGTCGGTGAGGCGCTCAACATCCTGGAGCGGAGCGACCTTTCGAAGGCCACGCAGGCGCAGTATCTGCACCGCTTCATCGAGGCGAGCCGGATCGCGTTCGCGGACCGCGGGCGGTGGGTCGGTGACCCGGCCTTCGAGGACGTACCGACGAAGGAGCTGCTGTCGCAGCGGTTCGCGGACTCGCGCGGATGCCTGATCAAGGACAACGCGGTGCTCACCAGCCCGCTGGCGCCGGGTGACCCGCGCAGGCCCGCGGCGTGCGGGTCGTCGGGAACGGCCGCCCCCACCACATACGAGGGCGAGAACACCACCCATCTGACCGCCGCCGACAAGTGGGGCAATGTCGTCGCGTACACCCTGACGATCGAGTCGACGGGTGGCAGCGGAATCACCGTGCCGGGGCGCGGTTTCCTGCTCAACAACGAGCTGACCGACTTCTCCTTCGCTCCGGCCGACCCGGCCGTCCACGACCCGAATCTGCCGGGCCCGGGCAAGCGTCCGCGCTCGTCCATCTCTCCGACGATCGTGCTCGACCACGGCCGTCCGGTGCTTGCGGTGGGTTCCCCGGGCGGCGCGACGATCATCACCACGGTGCTGCAGACGCTCACGGGCCGTCTGGACCGGGGTCTGCCGCTGGTCGACGCGATCGCGGCGCCACGCGCGAGCCAGCGCAACCAGGCGACGACGGAGCTCGAACCGGCGCTGTGGAACAGCCCGCTCCGCGCCGAGCTGGAGGCAATCGGCCATGCCTTCCGGCAGAACCCGGAGATCGGCGCGGCGACGGGCATCGAGCGGCT
The DNA here is from genome assembly GCF_042888805.1 of Streptomyces sp. NPDC002730. Classification (NCBI taxonomy): domain Bacteria; kingdom Bacillati; phylum Actinomycetota; class Actinomycetes; order Kitasatosporales; family Streptomycetaceae; genus Streptomyces; species Streptomyces sp. NPDC002730. Next base: position 322,907 of record NZ_JBIAQG010000012.1, on the reverse strand, counting down.
GCCCGACGGGCGGTGGCTCGCGGCTGCCGAGAAGGTACGGCGGGGCGGTGGCTCCGCGATGGTCGTCCACCCGAGCGGTACTCAGTCCGGCGGCTGACCGAAAAAGGCGAACGCCCGCGGCCCCGGCCTCAATGGTCGGTCGGGTCGCGGGCGTTGTGCTGCCAGGGGTTGACGCGGTCATGCAGAGGGCTCACATTTGGTCGCGAACGGGTAAGGAAACTTTCCTAACAGAAAGGCCATCCCCCATGCGCACTCGTACGCTCGCGCTGGCCGCTGCTTCCGGCGTCGCCCTCCTCGCGGCCGCGGCGCTGCCTGCCACCGCCCACTCGGCGCAGCATGCCGCCGTTCCGAAGGCCGCCGGCGTGAAGGAAGGTTCGGTCAGCGCGGCCGACCTGTTGGCCAAGGTGAAGAACTGTTCGCAGATCTCCAACGGCAAGTACAAGTCGGACACCGAGACTTCGGCGAACATTCCGGTCTGCGGGAAGAACGGAGCCGTGTTCTGGAAGGCTGACATGGACGTCGACTGCGACGGCCAGGTCACCAGCAAGTGCAATGCCGACACCGACCCCTGGTTCCAGGACGACACGGCCTTCCATCAGTCCAACGGCAAACCGCTGAACGCCGAGAAGCTGCCGTATGTCGTCGTGCCGAGCAGCAGCGGCATCTGGAACTACTCGAGCGCCGGGATCAAGGGCGGCGGTGTCGTCGCCGTCATCTACAACGACAAGGTGGAGTACGCCGTCGTCGGGGACACCGGCCCCAACAAGATCATCGGCGAGGCGTCCTACGCCACTGCCAAGGCGCTGGGCATCGACCCGGACCCGGAGACCGGCGGTGCCGAGTCCGGTGTCACGTACATCCTGTTCAAGAACTCCAAGGTCTCTCCGATCGAGAGCCACAGTGCCGCGGTGAGCCTCGGTGACTCCCTCGCCGAGAAGTTCCTGCAGGACAACTAGGCGGATGGTGGGGCGGGGTGGTCGGGCGGGCCTGCTCGGCGGGACTTCCAGAACCCGCTCTAGAGCGCGGTCAGGATGCGCGGGCCGTCGTCCGTGATGGCCACCGTGTGCTCCGCGTGGGAGGCACGGCTGCCGTCCGCGGTGCGCACCGTCCAGCCGTCGCGTGCCGTGTAGTGGTTGTCGGTGCCGCCGCCGATCACCATCGGCTCGATCGCCAGCACCATGCCGTGCCGCAGAGGCATTCCCCGGCCCGGGCGTCCCTCGTTGGGGACGCCCGGGTCCTCGTGCATATGGCGGCCCACACCATGGCCGCCGAAGCCGTCCGGGATCCCGTACCCGGCCTTCCGGCACACCCGGCCGACGGCATGGGCGATGTCGCCGATGCGGTTGCCGACGACGGCCGCCGCGATGCCCGCCGCCAGCGCCTCCTCGGCGGTACGGATCAGCTTCGTGTCCTCGGCGCGGGCGCGGCCGACGGTGAAGCTGACGGCCGCGTCGCCCACCCAGCCGCCGTGGATCGCGCCGCAGTCGATGCTCACCAGGTCTCCGTCGCGCAGCCGGTAGTCGCCGGGGATGCCGTGCACGATCGCGTCGTTGACGGAGGCGCAGATGACGGCGGGGAAGGGGGTCGGTGCCCACTCGGGGCGGTAGTCGAGGAAGGGCGACGCGGCGCCGGCTTCACCCAGGACCGCGCGGGCGGCCCGGTCGAGATCGCGGAGGCTGATGCCGACGGCCGCGGCCTCCCGGACCGCCGTCAGTGCCTGGGCCACGATGCGGCCGGCCTCCCGCATCGCGTCGATCGATGTATCGGTTTTGATCTCCACCATGCCAATTACTATACCGGTCCTTCCGGTATTTTAATACCGGCATTAGAATAACGCCATGGTGCGCACTCCTCTCACTCCCGAAGAGCGTGAACGCGGCGAACGGCTCGGCCGGTTGCTGCGCACGGCGCGCGGCGACCGCAGCATGGTGGAAGTGGCCGCGGCCGCCGGACTGTCCGCCGAGACTCTGCGCAAGATCGAGACGGGTCGCGCCCCGACCCCCGCCTTCTTCACCGTCGCGGCACTCGCCGCGGTCCTCGGCCTGTCCATGGACGAACTGGTCGCAAGCTGCGCGCTGGCGCCCGCCGCCTGAACCGGACCCCCTGGCGCACGCCTCGGACCCCGGCGCGGCGTACTCTCGCGTCGTGACTCCCGAGGACTTCGCCGAAGCCAAGTACATCAGCGTGACCACGTTCCGCAAGAACGGGACGGGCGTCGCCACACCCGTGTGGTTTGCGGTGGACGGCGGTGAGATCTTCTTCTGGACCCGCTCCGACTCCTGGAAGGTCAAGCGCCTGCGCAACAACAGCCGCGTCGTCGTCACGGTTTGCGACGTACGCGGCCGGATCGCGGACGGCGCCCCGAGCGCGGAGGGCACGGCGCGGCTGCTGGAGGGGGACGCGATGGGCGCGATCCGTAAACTCCTCGCCCGCAAGTACACCTGGCAGTTCTGGCTGGTCGACTGGCCCGCGACGATCGTGCGACGCGGGAAGCGGCCGCACACCGGCATCGCGGTGACCATCTGAAAACTGTCCGTAGCAGAGCCGTAACACGACTGCGGTCGAATGCCTCCGGACCGGATGCTTTCGGGCAGTGGCGCAGGGGCGGCGATGACGGTGCATCAACTTCCGGTAGAGGCCGGGACGTTCGCGCGGTACTTGAGAGATCTGACCGCGCTGCTCGACCCGGGTGACGGCTGGTACGGGATCTTCTGCCAGCGGGACCCCGAGGGGATGCGGGCCTGCCTGGACGGTGTCGAGATCCCGCCCTGGGACGTGGTGGAGTCGCTGCTCCAGGACCTCGCGACGGGGCGCGGGGCGCAGTCCGCCGAGCCCGAAACCGTGCGCGCGAGACGGCTCCACACGGCCTCGGCGGCGGTGCACGACCGGCAGCCGGGCGGCCGCGAGGCGCTGGCGGAACGGCTCGAACTGATGCGCCGCGAGCAGGTGTACGCGACGGGCCGGGCGGAAGAGCTGGTGCGGCGCCTGGCCGGGGAACCGGAGGGCACACCGGCGTCGGAGCAACTCGCCAACGAACTGGCCTGGACACGTGACGACCACGCGAGGGCGACCGCCCGGGTGAGGGAGCTGCGGAGCCGGCTTGCGGCGGTACCTGACGGGCTCGGCACGGACGAGGAGACGTCCGTGCTGCCGGACAGCTGGTACAGCCGGGCGGACACCTCGGCGGGCCCCGGGTCGGCATGGGTGCAGGAGGGACGCGCGCGCTCGGGCGTGGGGTGGGCCGCGGACCAGGAGACGTCCACCGCGCCGGACGGGTATGCGCCCGCCGCCCCTGCGGACGGCCGGCCCCGGTGGGGCCATGAGACGGCCGAGGGGCCCGGATCTGCCCCGGTGTTCGGCGGACCCGCGCGCCCGGCGGACGGACAGGGCGAGCCGAACGGACCGGGCAGGCCGCACGGACCGGGCGGTGGAGCGGAGCACGGCCGGGAGGCGGACGACTGGTCCGGCTTCGCTCGGCGGTACGAACGGCCCACCACGGCCGAGGCCCGGGCGGCCGTCGCCGACGGCTGGGACGCCCTCCGGGAACGACCGGGTGCGGACCCGGCGTACGACGCGTACTCCCGTCCGGACAGCGATGCCACTCGCCGGCCGGGCAGGCCCTCGTTGCCCGACGACTGGTTCCGGCCGGAGCCCGCCGCGGCCGAGCCCGGCGACCCGGCGTCGCCCCGTCCGACCGCGTTCGGTCCAACCCCTCCCGGTCCAGTGGCGCCCGCCGGCACCCGCAGCGAGGTGCAGCCCGACCCCCTGGTCGCCCCGCCCGCTCAGCCCGAGACCCGTTCCGCCAAGAAACGGCGGCCCCGTGGGGGCGCCCGGTTCGCCGGCGTCGAGGGGAGCGGGGACGAGATCGCCGCCGTGCCCGTGCTGCCCGTCACCGACGACGTGCCGCGCGGTGCCAGATACGGCGGCGCCGCACCCAGTCAGGAAACCCCCGCCGCCCCCGCCGCATCGGACGGCGCGCGCAGGGCCGCGCGGGAGACCGTTGCCGCGCTCAGCCGGCTCCGGGCCCAGGGGCTGAGTGGTGAGGCGCATGCCTTGATCTGCGAGGCCGCCGTCCGGCCCGCCTCCTGGCTGCCCCTCCTGGCGGCCGAACTGCACCGCGCCGGCCTCGACGCCGACTGGGCCACCCTGCTGTGGGAGGCCGCCTCGCAGCCCGCCCTGCGGCTCGCGTCGGCCGCCGGAGCACTCGCCGCCGCCGGCCGGACCGAGGACAGCCGACAGCTGCTGCGCCAGGGCGTGGCCCGCCCCGCCGACGACATCGCCGCCGCCGTACTCGCCCTTGAGGACGAGAGCCGGAATGCGGAGGCAAGGGCTTTGCTGACCGCCTACGTACAGGTGCACACCGCCGAGGACACGGCCAGAATCGCCGAACGGGATCCGCGCCGCCTTGTGCCGCAGCTGCTCGATGCCGCACGCGCCCAGTCCGCGGCGCATGAGCGCGATCTCGTCCACGCGCTGCGCGTAGCGGGTCACCTCAGCGGCTGAAGCGGTTCGGAGTGGACCGCTCGGGTGTGAAACATGATCGACTCTGCGGGTTAACGACGATGGTCTTGCCCCGCCGTGTGACGGGGCTTACGTTCTCCTCCTACGCACCGCATCTACGTGCGTAGAAGCTCTCTGACGCGCCGTCGAAGGAGCAACTCATGGCCAATGTCGTACGCGCCGCACTCGTCCAGGCGACCTGGACCGGCGACACCGAATCCATGATTGCCAAACATGAGGAACACGCCCGCGAGGCGGCCCGCCAGGGCGCCAAGATCATCGGTTTCCAAGAGGTCTTCAACGCGCCGTACTTCTGCCAGGTCCAGGAGCCGGAGCACTATCGTTGGGCCGAGCCCGTCCCGGACGGCCCGACCGTCCGCCGGATGCAGGAGCTCGCCCGCGAGACCGGCATGGTGATCGTGGTCCCGGTCTTCGAGATCGAGGGCGCCGGCTTCTACTACAACACCGCCGCTGTGATCGACGCCGACGGCTCCTATCTCGGCAAGTACCGCAAGCACCACATTCCGCAGGTCAAGGGCTTCTGGGAGAAGTACTACTTCAAGCCGGGGAATCTGGGCTGGCCGGTTTTCGACACGGCGGTCGGCAGGGTCGGGGTGTACATCTGCTACGACCGTCACTTCCCGGAGGGCTGGCGTCAACTGGGCCTGAACGGTGCTCAGTTGGTCTACAACCCGTCCGCCACCTCGCGCGGGCTCTCCGGGTACCTCTGGCAGCTGGAGCAGCCCGCGTCCGCCGTCGCCAACGAGTACTACATCGCCGCCATCAACCGCGTCGGCCAGGAAGAGTACGGCGACAACGACTTCTACGGCACCAGCTACTTCGTCGATCCACGAGGCCAGTTCGTCGGTGAGGTCGCCAGCGACAAGGAGGAGGAGCTGCTCGTACGGGACCTCGACTTCGACCTGATCGATGTCGTACGACAGCAGTGGGCGTTCTACCGGGACCGTCGCCCGGACGCCTACGACGGGCTGGTGCAGCCGTGACCAACCTGCACGACCGCCACAAGGCCGTCATCCCCGACTGGGTCGCCCTCTACTACCAGCAGCCGATCGAGATCACGCACGGCGAGGGCCGCCACGTCTGGGACGCGAACGGCAACCGCTACCTCGACTTCTTCGGCGGCATCCTCACCACCATGACCGCTCACGCTCTCCCCGAGGTCACCAAGGCGGTGAGCGAGCAGGCCGGGCGGATCATCCACTCCTCCACGCTCTATCTCAACCGCCCGATGGTCGAGCTTGCCGAGCGGGTCGCGACCCTCTCCGGCATCCCCGACGCGCGGGTCTTCTTCACCACCTCGGGCACCGAGGCCAATGACACAGCCCTGCTGCTCGCGACCGCATACCGCCGCTCCAACCAGATCCTGGCCATGCGCAACAGCTACCACGGCCGGTCCTTCTCCGCGGTCTCCATCACCGGCAACCGCAGCTGGTCGCCCACCAGCCTCTCCCCGCTGCAGACGCTGTACGTGCACGGCGGCGTCCGCACCCGCGGCCCCTACGCCCGGTTGTCCGACGCGCAGTTCATCGAGGAATGCGTCGCCGACCTCGAGGATCTGCTCGGGCAGACCCGCGGCGTCGCCGCGCTGATCGCCGAGCCCATCCAGGGCGTCGGCGGTTTCACCTCGCCGCCCGACGGTCTGTACGCGGCCTTCCGCGAGGTCCTCGACCGGCACGGCATCCTGTGGATCTCCGACGAGGTGCAGACAGGTTGGGGTCGCACGGGCGAGCACTTCTGGGGCTGGCAGGCGCACGCTGAGAACGGGCCGCCGGACATGCTCACCTTTGCCAAGGGCATCGGCAACGGCATGTCCATCGGCGGGGTCGTCGCCCGCGCCGAGATCATGAACTCCCTCGACGCCAACTCCATTTCGACCTTCGGCGGCTCCCCGGTCACCATGGCGGCCGGCGCCGCCAACCTCTCGTATCTCCTGGAGCACGACCTCCAGGGCAACGCCCGCCGCGTCGGCGGTCTGCTGATCGAGCGGCTGCGGGCCATCGGAGCGAGTGCCGCGTCCGTACGGGAAGTACGCGGCCGAGGCCTGATGATCGGCGTCGAGCTGGTCAAGCCCGGCACGGACGAGGCGAACCCCGAGGCGGCCTCGGCCGTCCTGGAGGCGGCTCGCGAGGGCGGGCTGCTGATCGGCAAGGGCGGCGGCCACAACACCAGCGTCCTGCGCATCGCCCCGCCGCTGTCGCTGACCGTCGCGGAGGCGGAAGAGGGCGCCTCGATCCTCGAACGGGCCCTGCACAGCGTCTAGTCGAGGACTCAGTTCATCCTCCAGTTCAGCGTACGAGAGGGAGCGCACCAGCATGAGCAGCACCCGCACCCTGATCCGCGGCGGTCTGGTCATCACCGCCGCGGACGAGATCCACGCGGACGTACTGATCGAGGACGGCCGGATCGCGGCCCTCGCCGCCCATGGCTCCGCCGTGTCCGAGGCCTGGACCGTCGGCCGCACCATCGACGCGACGAACAAGTACGTCATTCCGGGCGGCGTCGACGCCCACACTCATATGGAACTGCCCTTCGGCGGCACGCACGCCTCCGACACCTTCGAGACCGGGACGCGGGCCGCGGCCTGGGGCGGCACCACCACCATCATCGACTTCGCGGTGCAGTCGGTCGGCCGCGCCCTGCGCGAAGGCCTGGACGCCTGGTACGCCAAGGCCGACGCCAAGTGCGCCATCGACTACGGCTTCCACATGATCCTCTCCGACGTCAATGAGTCGTCGCTGAAGGAGATGGACAAGCTGGTGGAGGAGGGCATCACCTCCTTCAAGCTCTTCATGGCCTACCCCGGCGTCTTCTACAGCGACGACGGCCAGATCCTGCGCGCCATGCAGCGCTCCGCCACCAACGGCGGGCTGATCATGATGCATGCCGAGAACGGCATCGCCATCGACGTCCTGGTGGAGCAGGCGCTGGCCGAGGGCCGCACCGATCCGCGCTACCACGGCGAGGTGCGCAAGGTCCTGCTGGAGGCCGAGGCCACGCACCGCGCCATCCAGCTGGCGCGGGTCGCGGGAGCTCCGCTGTACGTCGTCCATGTGTCGGCCGAGGAAGCCGTCGCCGAGCTGGTGGCCGCCCGCGACAAGGGGCTGAATGTCTTCGGCGAGACCTGTCCGCAGTACCTCTTCCTGTCCACCGACAACCTCGCCGAGCCGGACTTCGAAGGCGCGAAGTATGTCTGCTCCACGCCGCTGCGGCCGCGCGAGCACCAGGCCGCGCTCTGGCGCGGGCTGCGGACCAATGACCTGCAGGTCGTCTCCACCGACCACTGCCCGTTCTGTTTCGAGGGCCAGAAGGAACTCGGCCGCGGCGATTTCTCCAAGATCCCCAACGGGCTGCCGGGCGTGGAGAACCGGATGGATCTGCTCCACCAGGCGGTCGTCGACGGACACCTCACCCGTCGCCGCTGGATCGAGATCGCCTGCGCGACACCGGCCCGGATGTTCGGCCTCTATCCGAAGAAGGGCACCATCGCTCCCGGCGCCGACGCCGACGTCGTCATCTACGACCCGCACGCCGAACAGACCCTCTCGGCCGAGACCCACCACATGAACGTCGACTACTCCGCGTACGAGGGCAAGCGGGTCACCGGCCAGGTGGAGACCGTGCTGTCGCGCGGCGAAGTGGTCATCGACGGGCGGGAGTTCACCGGCCGGGCGGGACACGGCCAGTACACCCCGCGCGGCACCTGCCAGTACCTCAGCTAGCCACTTCATCCACGCACCTCGTCCAGGAACTTCATCCGGGCACCTCGTCCAGGAACCTCATCTAGGAGCGGCCAGGCCATGGACTTCGGACTTGTCCTGCAGACCGACCCGCCGGCCTCGGCCGTCGTCGGACTGATGCGACGCGCGGAACGCAACGGCTTCCGCTACGGCTGGACCTTCGACTCGGCGGTGCTCTGGCAGGAGCCCTTCGTCATCTACAGCCGCATTCTCGAACACACGGAGAAGCTCACCGTCGGCCCGATGGTGACCAATCCGGGCACCAGGACCTGGGAGGTCACCGCCTCCACCTTCGCGACGCTGAACGACATGTACGGAAACCGCACCGTGTGCGGTATCGGGCGCGGCGACTCCGCGATGCGGGTCGCGGGACGCAAGCCCAACACCCTGGCCAGGCTCGGCGAGGCGATGGGCGTCATCCGCGATCTGGCCGAGGGCCGGGAAGCCGTCGTCGACGGCCAGCCGCTGCAGTTGCCCTGGGTGCGAAACGGAAAGCTGCCGGTGTGGATGGCGGCGTACGGGCCCAAGGCGCTGGCGCTCGCGGGCCAGCAGGCCGACGGGTTCATCCTCCAGCTCGCCGACCCGTATCTGACCGCGTCGATGGTCACGGCCGTACGCACCGCCGCCTCCGACGCCGGACGTGACCCCGACTCCATCACCATCTGCGTTGCCGCGCCCGCGTACGTCAGTGACGACCTGGCACACGCCCGCGAACAGTGCCGCTGGTTCGGCGGAATGGTCGGTAACCACGTCGCCGACCTGGTCTCCCGCTACGGCGAGCACTCCGACCTGGTGCCCGAGGCCCTCACCTCGTACATCAAGGCACGCGAGGGTTACGACTACAGCCACCACGGCCGCGCCGGGAACCCGTCCACGGACTTCGTCCCGGACGAGATCGTCGACCGCTTCTGTCTGCTGGGGCCCGCAGCGGCGCATATCGAAAAGCTGACGGCGCTGCGCGAGCTGGGCGTCGACCAGTTCGCGGTCTACAACATGCACGACGCGAAGGAAGCGACCATCGACGCGTACGGCTCCGAGATCATCCCGGCACTCAACCGCTGAAAGGTCCAGCAGCAATGACCGCGACCGTCCCGCCCGCCCCGTCCGAAGGACCGATAGTGGACCTGTCGGGCCGCGTCGAGCTCGCGCCCGGCGCGGTCCCCGCCGACCATCGCTTCGTCAACGACGATCTGCTGCCCGTCCCGGTCGCGAAGCGCCGCTGGACGACATACAACTTCGCCGCGCTGTGGGTCGGCATGGCCCACAACATCCCGTCCTGGCTGCTCGCTTCGGGTCTGGTCGCGCTGGGGATGGACTGGAAGCAGGCGGTGTTCACCATCGGCCTCGCCAATCTGATCGTGCTGGCGCCGATGCTGCTCACCGGGCACGCGGGGCCCAAGTACGGCATTCCCTTCCCTGTGCTCGCGCGGGCGTCCTTCGGACTGCGCGGCGCGAATCTGCCGGCGCTGATCCGGGCCGGGGTGGCCTGCGCCTGGTTCGGCATCCAGACCTGGATCGGCGGTCAGGGCATCTTCGTACTGCTCGGCAAGATCTTCGGTGGCTGGGCCAAGGCCTCGGAGATCGGCGGGCAGCCGTGGACGCTCTGGGTCTGCTTCCTGCTCTTCTGGGTACTCGAACTCGCCATCATCTACCGGGGGATGGAGACGCTGCGACGGTTCGAGAACTGGGCCGCGCCCTTTGTCATCGTCGGCGCGCTGGTGCTGCTGGTGTGGATCACCGCGAAGGCAGGTGGACTCGGACCGCTGCTCGACCAGCCCTCCGAGCTCGGCTGGGGCGCGGACTTCTGGCCGGTGTTCTTCCCTTCGCTGATGGGGATGATCGCCTTCTGGTCGACGCTGTCGCTGAACATCCCCGACTTCACCCGCTTCGGGGCCGGCCAACGCGCCCAGATCTGGGGGCAGTCGCTGGGTCTGCCGACGACGATGACGCTCTTCGCGTTGCTGTCGGTCTTCGTCACCTCCGGCTCCCAGGCGGTGTACGGGGCGGCGGTTTGGGACCCGGTCCAGCTCGCCGCCAAGACCGACAATGTCTTCGGTCTGCTCTTCGCGCTGGTCACGGTGCTGATCGCGACGATCTCGGTGAACCTCGCGGCGAACGTCGTATCGCCCGCGTACGATCTTGCGAATCTGGCGCCGAAAATCGTCAACTTCCGTACAGGTGCGCTGATAACGGGCGTTGTCGGCGTCCTGATAATGCCGTGGAAGCTGACCGAGACCCCCGAGCTCTACATCTTCACCTGGCTCGGTCTGGTCGGCGGACTGCTCGGCACGGTCGCGGGCATCCTCATCGCCGACTACTGGATCGTCCGCCGTACGGTCCTCGATCTGGCGGGGCTCTACACGCCGGGGAGCCGCTACTGGTACACCTCCGGCTGGAATCTGCGCGCGGTGGCGGCGTTCGTGGTCGGGGGGCTGCTGTCGGTGGGCGGTTCACACTCGGCGGAGGGGAAGGGGCCGTTCCCCGAGGACGGGTTGATCCCCTTCCTGAAGCCGCTCGCGGACTATGGCTGGGCGGTGGGGTTGGCGGCGTCGCTGGTGCTTTATGTGGTGTTGATGCTGCCGGAGCGGGGCCGTGCGGCGTCTTCAAGCGCGTCCGGGGTTTGAGAACGAACCCGCTGCCCGGCGGCCTTGTCGGGGCTCCGCCCCGAACCACGCGCCTCGATCGCCTGCGGGGCTGGTTTTTGCTCCCGTCGGGCGGAAGATCCAGCCCGTCCGGTAGTTGAGGACGAACCGGCTCACGGGAAGGTCCAGCCCGTCCGGCGTTTGAGGACGAACCCGGCGGCCGGGCGGTCTGGTCGGGGCTTCGCCCCGAGCCCCCGGGCCTCAATCGCCGGCGGGGCAGCTCCCCTCAGCGGCTGTCGCGCTGCGCCTCCACAATGTCGCGGACCGTGCGGTCCGCCCCGCTCGCGCGGCGCTGGACGCGCTCGGAGAAGCCCGGGAACTGACCGCCGATCGCGGTGAGCACCTTCATCTCGACCGGGGCGACGTTCACTTCGGCCCGGTCCTGTTCGATGGCGCGGAAGACGCCCGCCACGACCTGCCGGGGCGAGACCGTGCGCAGGCCCGCAGGGGCCTCCGCGCCGGTTGCCGCGAACATGCCTGCGTCCCTCACGAACCCGGGCTGGACGATCGATACGCCGACCCCGTGGTCGTGCAGATCCTGGCGCAGCGAGAGTGCGAAGCCGCGCAGACCGAACTTGGTGGCGTCGTACAGCGCGGAGTACTTCGTCGCCGTCTTGCCCGACATCGAGCCGACGAACGCCAGATGTCCCCGTCGCGCCTCGACCATGGCGGGGGCGAGCAGCCGGGCCAGCATCGCGGGGGCGCGAAGGTTCACCGCCAGGGCGCGGTCGATCTGCTCCGGGGTGTAGTCCAGCAGGTCGCCGCTGGAGGGCAGCGCGGCATTGGCGATCAGGATGTCCGTGCCGGCGGCCTCGGCGGCGAGCCGTGCCACATCCGCCGGGTCCGCGAGGTCGGCGACGATCGTGCGGGCCCCGTACCGGTCGGCAAGCGGTTCCAGCGCGTCGGGCCGGCGCCCGGTCAGCACCAACTTGGCGCCTTTCCCGGCGAGTTCGGCGGCGAGTGCGCCGCCGATACCGCCGGTGACCCCGGTCAGCAGAACGGTTGCTCCGGTGATGCGCATCTGGTTACCCTCCAGTTCTGTTCGTTCGAACGAACAATAGGGAGGCGGGGCGGTCGTGTCCACAGATGAATTCGCCGGACTGACAGAACATGTACGGCAGTTGAGGGAGGGTCGGACCACGTCCGAGGAGCTGGTGACCAGCGCGATCGAGCGCATCCAGGCCAGCCAGAGCACCATCAACGCCTTCCGCTGGGTGCGCGGCGAACGGGCGCTCGACGAAGCCCGTGACGCGGACCGGCGACTGGCGGCGGGGGACCGGCTGCCGCTCCTCGGCGTGCCGCTCGCCGTCAAGGACGACACCGATGTGGCCGGGCTGCCCACTCTCTTCGGCTGCAACGGTGAACTCGCCCCGGCCGCCGCGGACGGTGAAGCGGTACGCCGCCTCCGCGCGGCCGGCGCCGTGATCGTCGGCAAGACCAACTCCTGCGAACTCGGCCAGTGGCCGTTCACCGAGGGACCTGCCTTCGGAGCGACCCGTAACCCCTGGTCCACCGACCACACCCCGGGCGGCTCCTCCGGCGGCTCCGCGGCCGCCGTCGCCGCGGGGCTCGTACCCGCGGCGCTCGGCTCGGACGGCGCCGGATCGGTCCGCATCCCGGCCGCCTGGTCCCATCTCGTCGGCATCAAGCCACAGCGCGGACGCGTCTCCCTGCATCCCTACGCCGACGCCTTCCAGGGCCTCGCCGTGAACGGCCCGCTCGCCCGCACCGTCGCCGACGCCGCCCTGCTCCTCGATGTGGTGCAGGGCCCGCACCCCGAGGATCTGCACCAGCCGGACGCGATCGACGCCTCCGCCGCCGCCCGCCGCGATCCGGGCCGGCTGCGCATCGCGCTCGCCTGGCGCCCCCCGCTCACCCTCACCCGCGCCATGCCCCACCCCGAAGTGCGCCGCGCCGTCACCGCACTTGCCGAGGCCCTCGCCCGCCTCGGCCACCAGGTGGAGGAAGCCAGACCGCGCTACGGGCTGATCGGCCTCGCCTTCGTGCCGCGCGCCACCGCCGGGATCGCCGAAGTCGCAGCCCTGCACCCCGATCCCGCCCTCCTCGACCCGCGCACGCGCAGCGCCATGCGCAACGGCCGACGGCTCGGCGGCCGTGTGGTGCGGGCCGCCCGCGCCCGTGAGGCGCGTCAGCACCAGAGGATCGGCGCGATCTTCGACGCCTACGACGTCGTGATCACCCCGACCACCGCCGCGCCGCCGCCGCGCATCGGCACCTTCGACGGAATGAGCGCCTGGCGCACCGACTCGACGATGGCGGCCGCGTGCCCGTACGCCTGGCCCTGGAACGTACTGGGCTGGCCCGGCGTCAATGTCCCGGCCGGCCTCACCGGTGACGGACTGCCTGTCGGTGCCCAGCTGCTCGGCCCGGCCGGCAGCGAGGAGCGCCTGATCTCACTCGCCGCCCAACTCGAGGCGGACCAGCGGTGGCACGAGAAGCGGCCGCCTGCCCCGGTGATCAGGGGGAGCGCGCCGGTGGAACAATGACCGTCATGTCCAACCCCGCCCGCTCCGCCCCGACCCGGCAGCGCATCATCACCGCCGTCCTGCACATCATCGGCAAGGACGGCGTCGCGGCGGTCACCAACCGGCGGATCGCCAAGGAGGCGGGCGTCTCGCTCGGCTCGGTCACGTACCACTTCGAGACCCAGCACGAGCTGCTGCGCGAGAGCCTGCTGCACTTCGTGCGCGAGGAGACCCGCCGCTTCACCGAGCTCGCGGACCAGTGCCAGAGCGACGGCGTCGACATCGCGGGCGCCGCCGCCCTGGCCGGGCAGGTGGCGGGCGGCACGTCCTTCGACAGCGAGCACATCGCGCCCTTCGAGCTGTATGTCGAGGCCGGGCGCGACGAGCGGCTGCGGGAGGCGGCCGCCGAGGCCTTCGCGGCATACGACCGGCTGGCGGCGCAGATCCTCACCGGCCTCGGCGTCCCGGACGCCGAGCGACTCGCCGCGACCACCGTGGCGCTGGTGATGGGCCTGCAACTGCGCAGACTGGCAACGGGCGGGCCGGCCGAGGACCTGGTCGACGCGCTGCTGCTGCTCGCGCGGGGCGCGGTCAGCCAGGACGCCGGGCGGTAACCACCCACACCCCGCTACCGGCTCGCGGGAGCGGCCGCCCGCCAGCCGACCGGGCGAGGCGCAGGTGGCACGCGGCCTGCCCAACCGTGTCAGCCGCGGTCGAGGACGAGATCCACGACCGGGCGGTACGCGTACTCCTCCGCGCCGCCAAGTGTCGCGTGGGTGGCGATACGGAAGACCAAGGCGCGAAGGAGCAGTTGACGCCAGTCGGGCAGATGCGCCCACCGGTCGAGCAGTGCGGGCTCGGCCTCGTACCAGCACAGCGCGTCGACGGCGACGACCGCCGAGGCCCAGCCTGCGGGCCGCCAGTAGGGCGGCCAGTCGATGATGGCGGGCGGCAGGCCGGGTTCGAAGCGGACATTGCCCAGCAGATCACCGTGGATGATCTGGGCAGGGGCCGAGACAGGGCGGAGCGCGGCGAGGAGCGGTTTGAGCAGCGGGTAGTCCGGGGCCTGTTCGGTCTCCTGCCAGGCCAGTCGCTCGGCGCGTGACCAGGGATTGTCGCGTAGGCCGAGGAAGCGCGGCCGGGGCAGGTCCGCCAGTGCCGCGTGGAATGCCTCGCCCGCCCGGATGACGTCGTCGGCGCGGTGTGGATCGCTTGATCCACCGATCAGCCGCCAGGCCTCCCAGCCGTGCGCCGCCCAGGACCCGTCGGCGGCCGGGACCGGCCGGCCCACCCGGAAGGCGGAGGTCTCTGGCAGATGGTGCAGCACGCCCGCGCGCCACGCGGTCTCCGGCGCCGTCGCAACAGGCTTGAGCACCAGCGCGCCGGAGCGCCAGGCCGAGCCCCGGCAGCCGGGGAGAAGGGCCGGCGCTTCGGCTGCGCCGAACGCCGTGAGCACAACAGAAGGCGGGGCCGCGGAGGCGGAGGACTGGCTCATGGACGGGGAGCGTAGGCGGCTACCCTGCACAGATGTCGAACACTCTCTTCGTGCCCGATGAATTCGTGGTGCCGCGCGAACTCGACTGCGGGCCATTCCGTCTTGAACCGCTGGGGCCCGAGCACAACGAGGCCGACCTCGCCGCGTGGACGTCGAGCATCGAGCACATCCGCAAGACTCCTGGTTTCACCCGGAGTTGGCCACCGGCCGAAGGGATGACGGCGGAGGAGAATCTGGCTGATCTGGTCGGGCACGCCGGGGACTTCGAGCAGCGGCGGGGCTTCACGTACACCGTCCTCGAGACCGGGACCGGGACCGATGTCGTCGTCGGCTGCGTCTACATCTACCCGGACCGGGACGACCCGGCCGTCACCACAGTGCGTTCGTGGGTACGGGCCGACCGTGGGAGTCTCGACCAGCCGCTGTACGAGGCGGTCAGCGCCTGGCTCACCGCCGACTGGCCGTTCGCCGAGGTCCGCTACCGCTGAGGTTCAGTGCCGAGATTCTTCAGTACGGGTGCCGGTCGGGCTTTGAGCTCCACGCCTCGTAGGCCTTCGCGCCCAACTCGGGATGGATCTGCTCGATCTGGATCCTGCGCTCGTCGAGGGGCTTCATGAAGTCCTCGTACTGGAAGGCGTCATCGAATCCGATCTCACGCGTGGCCTTCAAATCGCAGCTGAAATAGACGTTGTCGATCCGCGACCAGTAAATGGCGCTCATGCACATCGGGCACGGGGCGCCGCTGATGTAGATCGAGCACCCTTTGAGCATCCGGGCCCTCTCCGGTACTCGATCGGGGGATCCTTCCGGGCGCTGCACGTATTCCAGCGTGCTCTCGTTCTGGTGCTCCTGCGATATGGATGGCGCCTCGGGATTGAGCCGCTGAACCGCCTTGCGAATGGTCTCCACTTCGGCGTGCGCGGTGGGGTCGCCGGTGAGGAGCACGCGATTCTGCCCGCGGGCCAGGATCTCGCCGTCACGGGTGATGACCGCCCCGAAAGGGCCGCCCCATCCCTCTTCCACGGACTCGGTGGCCAGCCGTACCGCCTCGGCCAGAAACTCCTTGTGCCCCATGACGAACCTCCGCTTCACTGCTCACTGCGGCGTAATCACCGAATTGTCCGATAACTCCCCTGCGTAGTAGGCTACTCCGTATGGGTGTTGCTGCAAGCCGTGTCCCGGGCGGCGACGGCGCGACCGTCGTGACCTCCCAGAAAGTCCGGGAGGGCCGGGTTGACGCCTATAAGCGCTGGCAGGAGAAGACCAACCACGTTGCCGAGGGCTTTGACGGCTTCGAGGGCGCGGAGGTGTATCCACCGGGCTCCGGCGAGGAGAACGAGTGGGTGGCGGTCTTCCGGTTCTCCCGTGTCGATGAGCTGACCACATGGCTGGACTCCGGCGCGCGCCGCGAGCTACTGAATGAGGCGCGCCCGCTGTTCGAGGGTGCCCCGACGCAAGAGGTGCTGGCCGGCGGGGCGCCTGCCCCTCGGGAGCAGGAAGCTGTCACTGCGGTCATCTCCCATTCTGTGCGGCCGGGGAAGGAGCCCGACTTTGTGCGGTGGCAGGACAAAGTCCGGAAGGTGCAGGAAAAGCATCCCGGCTTCATGGGGACCGAGTTGTTCCAGCCGGTGGAGGGAATCCAGGACAAGTGGGTGGTCGCTTTCCGTTTTGACACCCGTGACAATCTCGACGATTGGCTCGCCTCCGCCGACCGCGAAAAGCTGCTCGAAGAGGGGCATCAGTACTTCTCCTCGTACGACGTACGCAAGATCGGGTCGGCGTTCAGCGGCTGGTTCCGCTTCGGGGAGGGCGACGAGGAAGGGATTCCGTCCAACTGGAAACAGGCCATGTCCGTCGTCCTGGCTCTGTATCCGACCGTGGTGGTCCTGAATCTGACGGTGGGAAAGGTATTCGCCGGCTGGGG
Source organism: Streptomyces sp. NPDC002730 (assembly GCF_042888805.1). NCBI lineage: Bacteria > Bacillati > Actinomycetota > Actinomycetes > Kitasatosporales > Streptomycetaceae > Streptomyces > Streptomyces sp. NPDC002730. The sequence continues at coordinate 306,102 of NZ_JBIAQG010000012.1, read as the reverse complement.
CATACCCGGGTATCTGAGCCTGTTCCTCTCCAATGTGCTGAGCGTCTCCATCCTGACCTGGGTGCTGATGCCGCTGGTCAACCGAGCCCTCACATTCTGGCTGCTGCCCGACCGGGCACGTTCCGTGCGTACGAATGCGGCGGGCGCCTTGGTCGTAATGGTGTGCTGGGCGATCTTCCTCCTGATATTCGGCCTGACCACGGGCTGACGACGAGTCGACCAATGGGGTCACTATGGGCGGACAGGCGCGGGCGCGGCGTATCGAGGGAGACATCGTCCGGCGGGGCGACCCCGGATACGAGCACGCCTGGCAGGGCATCCTGTGGAACGGCGTCAAGCCCCCGCGGTTCCCGGATGTGATCGTCCGCGTCGCCTCGGAACGCGATGTCCCGGAAGCCGTCGCACTGGCCCGCTCCGAGGGTCTGCGCATCGCCGTACGGTCGGGCGGGCACAGCTGGTGCGGCTCGCCACTGCGCGAAGGGGGCATGCTCATCGACCTCTCCGCACTCAACCGGATCCATATCGACCCGGACTCCGCCACGGCGACTGTCCAGCCCGCCGCCACCGGCCGCGCACTCGCCTCCGAACTCTCCCGGCACGGCCTGGCCTTCCCCACCGGGCACTGCGGATCCGTCGCCCTCGGCGGATATCTCCTCAGCGGCGGTCTCGGCTGGAATTCCGGCGCGCTGGGACCGGCTTGCGCGAGCGTGCGGCAGATAGAAGCCGTGACCGCCGCCGGCGAGGTCGTCAGCTGCGACACGGATGAGAACTCCGACCTGTTCTGGGCGGCGCGGGGAGCCGGCCCCGGCTTCTTCGCGATTGTCACCGGCTTCCGCCTCGCCCTGTACCCGCGCCCGGCGGCAATCGTCACGACCACGTACGCCTTTCCGCTGGCGGACGTCGTACCCGTGACCCGCTGGGTCACCGAGGCCGCCACCGAACTTCCGCCGACCGTCGAGCTGTCCTTCGTACTGGGCACCGCCGACCCGGCCATGTCGGCGGCCACACCGAGGCCCAAGGTCGTCATCGTCGCTGCCACCGCCTTCGCGGACAGCCAGGAAGAGGCGATCCGCTCCCTCGGGCCGCTGCGGGTCTGCCCGCTCGCCGACCACGCCATCTTCCAGCAGGCCGACGAGCCGACCACCCTCGAGGTCCTTTACGAGACGTCAGGGACCGTGTGGCCGGCGAGTCACCGCTGTGGCGCCGACACCCTGTGGTCGGGCGCGGACTACGAAACCCTGCTGTCGAGGCTCGCCCCTGTGGTCGCGGTGGCCCCTTCGGAGAAGTCCCTCGTACTCGCCCCCGTGTCACCGGTCTCACAGGAGAAGGCACTTCAGCACGACATGGCCTTCTCGGTGCTCGGCGACAGCTACGTCGTCCCGTTCGCGATCTGGGACTCCGCGGCGCAGGACGACGCCAACATCAGCTGGCTGCGGGACGCCATGCGTATCGTCGAACCCCTCGGTACGGGCCACTACATCGCGGAAGCCGACCTCACGGCCGACCCCTCCCGAGCCCGCCGCTCCTTCAGCCCGTCCGACTGGGACCGCCTGGGCCGGCTGAAGGCACGCTACGACCCCGAGGACGTCTTCTTCTCCTACCTCGGGCGATCGACAACCTGGGCCGCTTGACGGGCACAAGCGGCATTTGTGTTGCGCCGCCGTGGGCGTGCCGTATGGGGACTCCCTACGGGCGTGCCGTGCGGCTTGCCCTACGGGGACGCGCACGCCAGCCGGAACTCGGTCCACCGCACGCCGTCCGGGGTTATCCGGTGGATGCATCCGCCTTGGTCGACCAGGAGACCGAGCGGGGTCCGCTGGGCGTACAACAGGCCGGGGTCCGTTCGCGTGAAGGTGCGACCGCCGTCCTTGCTCGCATAGGCGCCCTTCTCCCCGTGCAGTACGAGCTCGCCGCCGCGACTGGGCACCACCTGGCCGAGCAGCGTCCGGGGCTCCGCCTTGGGGCCCGTCGTCCACATCCGCTCCCAGGTGCGGCCGCCATCGCGCGAGCGGTGCAGGGCACGCATCGGGTTCTTCACGGGCTCGCCACCCTCCAGCTCGCCCATCTCCGCCGCGTAGACCGCGTCGCGGCCGACTGAAACCGCAACATGGCGCCCGGGCTTCTTCGTGGGGCTCGGCAGCTTGCTGACCGACCAATGGCGGCCCGCGTCACCGGATACGGCGACCGCCACCGCGCCCGAGACCGGATCGCTGCCCGACACCCACCAGGAACCGTCCGGCTCGGCCACACTCGCGGGCACCGGGACGGGAGTCACCCCGGTCCGTGGTTGCCGTGGGCCAGGGGCAGTTGGTGGTACCTGCCCGATCGGTGCCTTCGCGGGCAGGCCCCATAGCAGCGACGGCCCCTGCCTGAGGAACCGGCGCCGACCGTCCTCCGGCGAGAGCACCGCGATTCGGTACTGGGTGCACTCCTGCTCCTCGGGGTCGAGCGAAGACACGCACTCGGTGGACAGCACAGCGCCCTTCGTTATCGCCGCCACCGTGCCGCGCGCCTTCCAGTCACCCGCCCGCCAGGACCTGCCCCCGTCCACCGTGAACCAGGTGCGGCGTGGCCGCTTGTCGCTGTTCTCCCGGATCCAGGCACGGGCCGGGCCCAGGACATGGAGGTCGGCGCTTATGCCCGCGCTGCCGCGCACCACAGGCAGCGGCGATCGGCGCACGGCCCAGGTCGAGCCGCCCCGGTCGAGTACCGCGACATACTGCCTGCAGAAGTTGTTGTCGGGCGTCGCCGCGTCCTCCACACACTGGGCGAGCAGCGCGAAGCCGCTCCCGTCGGCGGCGAACCGCACCTGGTGAGCCCAGCCCGGCAGACCCGGCGCGGACGGTATGCGAGGCAGCGGAACCGACCGCTCCCCGCCCGGCCCCAAGTCCACACCTGGCCCCAACTCCCCGGCCCGCTCCCGATTCTGCCCGCGGTCCGGCGGTCGCGACAGCTCGTCCGCCGAACAGCCCGTCAGCAGCAGCGCGGTCAGTAACCCGATCACGCCCGCAGTCATCCCCGTACACCTGCGCATTGAGCTTCTCCTGCCCTCGGCCGACCGGTCCGCGGTGAACCGGCGCACGGGAGACCGTGCTGCCTCTGATACACCGCGAACCGGCTCCGGGTTCCGCTCCAGCCCGAACCGCGTGAACTCCTTCAGCGAGTCAGCCGAGCGAACCTCCGTACCGCCAGCCGCTCCGCTCCGTACGGGACCGGGCCGGCTGTCCGCGCACGGGCCACCGGTGCCTGCCGCCCGCGGAGGGCACGGTTCACTGTCTGTGATGCCCCGAATAGCGGCATTTCCGGTGTATGGGTAATTTCTTGATCAGGCGCCCTCTTGCGCGGATGCCCGTGACGGCCCTCGTGACGGCCCTCGTGACGGTCCACGCAAGAGCCCAAGGCAAGGAGAGAGCATGTCCCGACCCGTCGTTGTGGGAGTGGACGACTCCGATGAGAGCCTGGCGGCAGTGGACTGGGCCGCGGACGAGGCCGCGGCGCGCGGCGCCGGCCTCCGGCTGGTGAACGCCTCGCAGTGGCAGGAGCACCAGCTTCAGGCCGTGAAGCCGTCCCGCGAGACCCGGACCGACCGGGAGCAGAGTCTGCTGGGTGCGATGGAGGAGCGCGTCCGGGCGCGTCAGTCGGGGGTCGCCATGGCCACGGAGGAGGTCGAGGACGCCCCCGCCAGGGCGCTGCTGGCCGCAGGCTCCGACGCGGACCTGCTCGTCCTGGGGTCGCCCGGACTCGGCACCGTCGGCGGCTTCATCGTCGGCTCGGTGGGGCAGGAGGTCGTGGCGGAGGCGAAGCACCCGGTGGTGCTCGTACGGCCGGATTACGGCGACCGCGAGGCAAGCGCCGGCGCCCCCGGTGGCGATGGACGCCGAAAAGTGGTCCTCGGTCTGGACGTACGCGATGTGAAGGACGAACTTCTCGACTTCGCGTTCGACTTCGCGGAACGACACGCCGTCCCGTTGCACATCGTGCACACCTGGCACTTTCCGGGCCTTCACCACCATGCCGCGGCTGCCGGGCACGGCGGCCCCGACCCGGGGACCAAGGCGGAGCGGGAGTCGGCGCTGTCGGGCGCGGTGCGCCCCTACCGGGACAGGTTCCCGGGCGTGAAGGTGTCCGAGGAGACCGCTCCCGGGCGGGCGGCCAGCCACCTCGTCCAGGCCGCGTCCGATGCGGGACTTGTTGTTGTCGGCCGACGCAGGTCGGGCGCGCACATGGGTTCGGTCACCCACGCGGTGATCCACCACGCTTCCTGTCCCGTCGCCGTCGTTCCGCACGCCTGACGCATTTCACCCGTCGCGGGTGACGCATCGCAGCGGGAGCTCCCGGCATCCTCCGAGCAGGATCCCCAACGCTGCGCGGCCCACCCGGCGCCGGACTGCCGTCGCCCAGGCGCGCCGGGCGGCGGACCGACCTGAACCCACCGAGATCGGGGAACGCTCATGACCGACCTGGACACGCTGTCGGTGAACACTGTCCGTGGTCTCTGTATGGACGCCGTCCAGAAGGCCCAGTCCGGCCACCCGGGCACGCCCATGGGGATCGCTCCCGTCGCCTACACCCTCTGGCAGCAGTTCCTGCGGTTCGATCCCCAGGACCCGATCTGGCCCAACCGCGACCGCTTCGTGCTCTCCGAGGGGCACGCCTCGACGCTGCTGTGGTCCCTGCTCCATCTGACCGGCGTCCGTGCCGTCGACCCGGACTACGAGGTGCTGGGGCGGCCGGCGGTGACGCTCGACGACCTGAAGTCGTTCCGTCAGCTCGGCTCCCGCTGCCCCGGTCACCCCGAGTACCGCTGGACGAGCGGTGTCGAGGCCACGACCGGGCCGCTCGGCCAGGGGGTGGCGAACTCCGTCGGGATGGCGATGGCCGGCAGGTGGCTCGCCGCGCGGTACAACCGGGAGGACTTCCCCCTCTTCGACTTCGATGTGTACGCGCTCGCCGGGGACGGCTGCATGATGGAGGGCGTCGCCTCGGAGGCCGCCTCGCTCGCAGGGCATCAACGGCTGTCCAACCTGTGCTGGATCTACGACTCGAACCGGGTCACCATCGAGGGCCACACCAGCATCACCTTCACCGAGGACGTCGCCGCCCGCTTCCTCGCGTACGGCTGGAACGTGACCACAGTCGCCGACGCCAACGACCTCGACTCCGTCGCCCGCGCCTTCCACACCTTCCGGGCCGAGACCGAGCGCCCCACCCTGGTCCTGGTCCACAGCCACATCGGTTACGGCTCTCCCGTCGAGGACTCACCGAAGGCCCACGGAGCACCGTTCGGACCTGACGGCGTCCGGGCGACCAAGCGCTTCCTCGGCATACCCGAGGACGAGCAGTTCTGGATTCCCGAAGAGGTTCGTGACTGGTTCGGCCAGGGCATCGGTGCGCGCGGTTCACAACTGCGCACCGCCTGGGAGAAACGGTTCGACGCATACCGCGCCGCCTGGCCCGAACTCGCCGACGAGCTGGAGCGCATGCAGCGCCGCGAACTCCCGGACGGATGGGACAGCAAGATTCCCGACTTCCCCGCCGACCCCAAGGGCCTGGCCACCAGGGACTCCTCGGCCCAGGTGCTCAACGCCCTCGCGCAGAGCATTCCCTGGCTCCTCGGCGGCTCCGCCGACCTCGCGCCGTCGACCAAGACCCATCTCACCTTCGACGGCGCGGGAGACTTCCAGCCGGAGAGCCCGTCCGGGCGCAACCTCCACCTCGGCGTCCGGGAACACGCCGCGGCGGCCGTCGCCAACGGTATGGCCCTGACCAAGCTGCGGCCGTACTGGTCGGGATTCCTCATCTTCTCCGACTACGCCAAGGGAGCCATCCGGCTGTCCGCGCTGATGGAGATCCCGGTCGTCCACATCTTCACGCACGACTCCATCGGCGTCGGCGAGGACGGGCCCACCCACCAGCCGGTCGAACAGCTGGCGGGCCTGCGCGCGATGCCGGGACTGCTGGTGTTCCGCCCCGGCGACGCGGGCGAAGTCGTCGAGACCTGGCGGCTGGTCGCCGGCCTGCGCCACGAGCCGGCGGCACTGGTCCTCTCCCGCCAGGCGCTGCCCACGCTCGACCGAACGCGGCTGGCCGCCGCCTCGGGTGTCGCACGCGGTGCCTATGTGCTGGCGGACCCGCCTTCCGGCGAGCCACAGGTGATCCTGCTCGCCACCGGATCCGAAGTGTCCCTGGCGCTGGCCGCCCGGGACGAACTCGCAGCCGACGGCATCGGGGCCCGGGTGGTCAGCATGCCGTGCTGGGAGCTGTTCGACCGTCAGCCGCGGGAGTACCGCGACCAGGTCCTGCCGCCGGCGGTGACCGCGCGGGTCGGCATCGAGCAGGCATCGACGTTCGGCTGGGACCGCTACGTGGGAGACGGGGGCGCTCTCGTCGGCATGCACACCTACGGTGCCTCGGCGCCCCTGAAACAACTGCTCACGAAGTTCGGGTTCACCCCGCAGCGGGTGGCCGAGGTCGCACGGGAGCTGGTGGAGTCCCGGCAGGAGGCGAGGACATGAGCCGGACCTCGGCCACGAGCCGTCCACCAACGCCCTCATCCGTCATCATCATCGCGCTCTGAAGAACGGGGAAGCCGGACATGACCACTGACACACCCATGCAGCTCGGCATGATCGGACTCGGCCGGATGGGCGCCAATCTCGTGCGCCGGCTGATGCGTGACGGTCACCGATGCGTCGTCTACGACCTCGACCGGGAGGCCGTGCAGGAGCTGGAGAAGGAGGGGGCGACGGCCGCCACCTCGCTCCATGACTTCGTCGACAAGCTGGAAAAGCCCAGGAACGTCTGGCAGATGCTCCCCGCCGGGGTGGTGCAGCCGACACTGGACCAGCTGGCCGCGCTGCTCGACCCCGATGACACCGTCGTCGACGGCGGCAACTCGTACTACCGGGACGACATCGCCCGGGCGCAGCAGCTCGCTCCCCGCGGAATTCACTACGTCGACTGCGGGACCTCGGGCGGCGTCTGGGGCCTCGAAAGGGGCTACTGCCTGATGATCGGCGGCGAGGACGACGCGGTGGCACGGCTGAACCCGATCTTCCGCACCATCGCCCCCGACGCCGGGAGCGTCGAGCCCACCCCGGGCAGGACCCGCGCCGACGGGACCGCGCCCGAGGGCTATCTGCACTGCGGCCCGAGCGGCGCGGGCCACTTCGTGAAGATGGTGCACAACGGAGTCGAGTACGGGATGATGGCCGCCGTCGCCGAGGGGCTCAGCATCATCAAGCACGCGGACGCGGGCCTGCGCCGCAGGGCCGTCGACGCCGAGACCGCCCCGCTGCGCGAGCCGGAGGCCTACCAGTACGAGATCGACGTCGCCGAGGTCGCCGAGGTGTGGCGCCGGGGCTCGGTCGTCAGTTCATGGCTTGTCGACCTCGTCGCCGACGCGCTGGCGCGCTCGCCCGAGCTCGACACGTTCACCGGCCGCGTCTCGGACTCGGGTGAGGGCCGCTGGACGGTCCTGGCGGCGGTCGACGAGAGCGTGCCCGCCCCGGTCATCATCTCTGCGCTGACACAGCGGTACGAATCGCGCGGGCTGGGCGAGTTCACCGACAAGCTGCTGTCCGCGATGCGCGGCGAGTTCGGCGGTCACGCCGAGAAGGCGGGGTGAACCGTGGCCGGCCCTTCCCAGCCGGAAAGCCGTCCCCCGGTCCCGGAGGACCACGTCATCGTGCTCTTCGGCGCGACCGGCGACCTGGCCCGGCGCAAGCTCCTGCCGGGGCTTTTCCACCTGGCCAAGGCGGGGCTGATGCCGCCCCGCTTCCGTGTCATCGGCTCGGCGCCCTCCCAGGTCGCGCTCAGCGACGACGAATTCCGCAAGCGGGCCCGGGAGGCGGTCGCCGAGTTCGGAAGGTCCAAGCCCGAGGGCAAGGCGTGGCAGGAGTTCGAGGACGCGCTGTCCTTCGGCGCGGCCGACCCCGACGCCCCCGAGCCGCTCCTGGAGGCCGTACGGGAGGCCGAGCGGGCCGTCGGCGGCAACCCCCGGCGCCTGTTCCACCTCGCCGTGCCGCCCAAGGCCTTCGGCTCCGTTGTGGAGCTGCTCGGCACGACCGGCCTCGCCGACAACGGCCGTGTCATCGTGGAGAAGCCCTTCGGCACGGACCTCCCCTCGGCCCAGGCCCTCAACGCGACGATCCACGCGGTCTTCGACGAGTCCCGCGTCTTCCGCATTGACCACTTCCTCGGCAAGGAGTCCGTCGACAACATCCTCGCCCTCCGCTTCGCCAACGGCCTCCTCGAGCCCGTGTGGAACCGCGACCACATCAGCCATGTGCAGATCGACGTGCCGGAGAAGATCGGCATCGAGGGCCGCGCACAGTTCTTCGAAGGGACCGGCACCTTCCGGGACATGATCGTCACTCACCTCTTCCAGCTCATGGGGTTCGTGGCGATGGAACCCCCGACCGCCCTTGCGGCGAAGCCCCTGCGGGACGAGAAGGAGAAGGTTTTCGAGAGCATGCGGCCGCTGGATCCGGCACAGGTCGTCCGCGGCCAGTACGAGGGCTATCGCGACGAGCCGGGCGTCGACCCGCGGTCGGACACCGAGACCTTCGTCGCGCTGCGCGTCGAACTCGACAACTGGCGGTGGGCCGGAGTGCCCTTCTACCTGCGCTCGGGAAAGGCGCTCGGTCAGGGGCGGCACGTCGTGACGCTCGGTTTCCGGGAACCGGCGCTGCGCATGTTCCCCCTGGCCGTGCAGTGCGGCACAGAATCCCGGAACAATGAACTGGTGATTGATTTCGCTGACCCCGGCCGGATCGCCGCCCGTTTCCTGGTGAAGGAGCCAGGACCCGCCATGCGCCTGAGCGAGGCCGAGATGGTCTTCAACTACGCCGACTCCGTCAACTCGATGTACGCACTGGAGGGATACGAGCGCCTCATCCTGGACGCGATGCTCGGGGACCAGTCCCTGTTCACCCGCTCCGACGGGATCGAGCGGCTCTGGGAGGCATCCGCCCCGCTGCTGGAGAACCCGCAGCCGGTCGAGCGCTACGCACCGGGCTCCTGGGGCCCGGAGTCGGTCGACCGGCTCATCGCGCCCTACCGGTGGAGCCTGCCGGACGCTCACTGACACCCGCGAGTGACTCCGTGCGGCCGGGCCCGGTGCCCGGCCGCGCCCGCGGCTGCTCCGTATGACACCGGTACATCATCCCCACGGGCTACGCATGGCGCGGCGGGCGGCATCTGCCGCCCCCGGCGACCGCCTCACCCTTCTAGCCTCGACGGCATGCTCGGGCTTCCGGATCACGTACGCACTTGCCTGTTCGACCTCGACGGCGTCCTCACGCGCACCGCAAAGGTGCACGCGGCGGCATGGAAGGAGATGTTCGACGACTACCTCCGCAGGCGCGCCGAACGTGAAGGCGTTCCCTTCGAGCCGTTCGACGCCGTGCACGACTACGACGAGTACGTGGACGGCCGGCCGCGCGAGGACGGGGTGCGCACCTTCCTCGCCTCGCGGCGGATCCGGCTGCCCGAGGGTGCGCCCGACGACGGGCCGGACACGGAGACGGTGAACGGCCTGGGCACCCGTAAGAACGCGCTGGTGCTCCGTAAGATCCGTGAGCAGGGTGTGGAGGCCTACGAGGGTTCGGTGGCGTATGTGAGCGCCGCCAGGGACGCGGGTCTGCGGCGTGCCGTGGTCTCCTCGAGCGCCAACTGCCGCGATGTGCTGGCCGCGGCGGGCATCGAGGACCTCTTCGAGGAGCGCATCGACGGGATCGTCGCCAGGGAGCAGCGTTTGCGGGGCAAGCCGCAACCGGACACCTATCTGGCCGCCGCCCGTGCCCTGGGCGTCGAACCGGGGGCCGCGGCGGTCTTCGAGGACGCCCTGGCGGGCGTGGAAGCCGGCCGGGCAGGGAGGTTCGGCCTTGTCGTGGGCATCGACAGGACTGGGCAGGCCGCGGAGCTCCGGCGGCACGGCGCGGACATCGTGGTGAAGGATCTCGCCGAACTGCTGGAGTCACGATGATCACCCATCCCAGCTATCTGGTCGAACCGTGGTGCCTGCGCGAGACCGAGCTGAACCTCGACGTCCTCGCCCAGAGCGAGTCCGTGTTCGCGCTCGCCAACGGCCACATCGGATGGCGCGGCAATCTCGACGAGGGCGAACCGCACGGGCTTCCCGGCGCCTATCTCAACGGTGTCCACGAACTGCACCCGCTGCCGTACGCCGAGGGCGGCTACGGCTATCCGGAGTCCGGTCAGACGATGATCAACATCACCGACGGGAAGATCATCCGGCTGCTGGTGGACGACCACCCCTACGACCTGCGGTACGGCGAACTCACGGCACACGAGCGGGTGCTGGACTTCCGTACAGGAGTCCTCCGCCGCACCGCGGAGTGGACCTCCCCGGGCGGCCGCGCCGTCCGCATCACCTCGTACCGGCTGGTGTCGTTCACCCAGCGCGCCATCGCGGCGATCGCGTACGAGGTGGAGCCGCTGGACGCCGGGGCCACCGTGGCCGTCCAGTCCGAGCTGGTCGCCAACGAGCAGATGCCGCACGACACCGGCGACCCGCGGGTCGCGGCCGCGGTCGAGTCCCCGCTCGAGGCGGAGGAGGACTTCGCCCAGGACACGCGGCTGCGCCTGGTGCACTGCACCACGAGGAGCGCCCAGCGGGTGGCGGCCGCGGCCGACCACATCGTCGAGGGCCCCGAGGGGACGGCCTGGTCGGCCGAGAGCGAGCCCGACGTCAGCAGGCTCACGGTCACCGCCGCCCTGGCGCCCGGCGAGCGGCTGCGGCTGGTGAAGTTCGTGGCGTACGGGTGGTCCGCGGAGAGGTCGCTGCCCGCCGTCCGCGACCAGGTCGACGGCGCGGTCGCCGCCGCCCGCAGCACCGGCTGGGACGGGCTGCTCGCCGAGCAGCGGGCCTATCTGGACAACTTCTGGTCCGGCGCGGACGTAGAGGTGGACGGGGACGCGGAGATCCAGCAGGCCGTGCGCTTCGGGCTGTTCCATGTGCTGCAGGCCGCGGCCCGCGGCGAGGAACGGGCGATCCCCGCCAAGGGGCTGACGGGGACGGGCTACGACGGGCACTCGTTCTGGGACGTGGAGTCCTTCGTCCTCCCGGTGCTCACCTACACGGCCCCCCAGTCCGTCGCCCCGGTCCTGCGCTGGCGGCACACGACCCTGCCCGCGGCCCGGGACCGCGCCCATCAGCTCGGGCTGGCCGGAGCGGCGTTCCCGTGGCGGACCATCACCGGCGCGGAATGCTCGGCGTACTGGCCGGCGGGCACGGCCGCGTTTCATGTCAACGCCGACATCGCCGACGCCGTGCTGCGGTATGTGACCGCCACCGGCGACGAGGCGTTCGAGCGGGGGCCGGGACTGGAACTGCTGGTGCACACCGCGCGGCTCTGGCACTCGCTCGGCCACCACGACGCGGAGGGCGTCTTCCATATCGACGGCGTCACGGGCCCCGACGAGTACAGCGCCATCGCCCGCGACAACCTCTACACCAACCTGATGGCGCGCCGGAATCTGGTGGCTGCCGCGGAGGCGGCGGTGCGCCACGTCGAACGCGCGGAGGAACTGGGGGTCGACGACGAGGAGACCGCCGCATGGCGGGACGCCGCCGCCCGGATCGCCGTGCCGTACAACGAGATGCTCGGTGTGCACGAGCAGTCGGCCGGGTTCACGGGCTTCCAGCGGTGGGACTTCGACAACACCTCCCCGGAGCAGTACCCGCTGATGCTGCATTTCCCGTACTTCGACCTCTACCGCAAGCAGGTCGTGAAACAGGCGGACCTGGTCCTCGCCATGTTGACCTGCGGCGACGCCTTCACCGCCGAGGAGAAGGCCCGCAACTTCGCCTACTACGAGCAGCTGACCGTACGGGACTCCTCGCTGTCGGCGTGCTGCCAGGCCGTCATGGCCGCCGAGACGGGACACCTCCGGCTGGCCTATGCCTATCTGGGCGAGGCGGCCCTGATGGACCTGGAGAACCTGGAGCACAACACTCGCGACGGTCTTCACATCGCCTCCCTTGCGGGCACCTGGATGGCGTTGGTGCTCGGGCTCGGAGGAATGCGCCAGTACGACGGGGAGAGCGGTGCGGGCGATCTGGGGTTCGCCCCGCGGCTGCCCGAGCGTCTCTCCGGCCTTCGGTTCACCGTGCTGGTGCGGGGGCGCAGGCTGCATGTGGACATCCGCAGCTCCGCAGCCGTCTACACCCTGGTGGAGGGGGACCCGCTGAAGATCATGCACCACGGCGAGCCGCTCACCGTCAGAGTGTCCCGGCCCGTGGAGCGTCCCCTGCCACCGGTGCCCGTACAACCGGAACCGCAGCAGCCCAGGGGCCATCGCCCTGCCGACCGCGCGGCGATGATCGGCGGGGAGGCGGTCGGCTGACCTGTCAGCCCGCCGTCCGCTCCAGAGAGGCGGGATGTGACACGACCACGCGGCAGCCTGGCACGATCCCCAGTGGGCTTGTAATGCTTGGTGGTCGGCTCCGGAAAACCTTCGGGGGATGACGGGGGGCCAGGCGGAGTATTGGTCGTCGGCCGGGCGTGGCGATGCCGCGGTCGGTGGCCCGATCGAGCCGTGGGGGATGCGGAGCACGAACCGGTCCGGCAGGAAGAGCAAGGTGCCGGGGGGCCGAGCAGCGCCCACGCTGCCGTCGAGCAGGAGGAGGATCTGGGGCTGACCGGACCGATGGATTCGCCCCAACAGCAAGGTGGCACATGGCATGTTCACCACCCGGCCGACCCTCCAGGGCACCTTCGGCATGGTGTCCTCCACCCACTGGCTCGCCTCGCAGTGCGCGATGGCTGTCCTCGAGGACGGCGGCAACGCCTACGACGCCGCCGTCGCCGCGGGATTCGTCCTGCATGTCGTCGAGCCGCATCTGTGCGGTCCCGCCGGCGAGGTGCCGATCATCCTCGCGCCGGCGGGCGGCGAGGTGCGGGTGCTGTGCGGGCAGGGGCCCGCACCCGCCGGAGCGAGCGTCGACCACTACCGCTCCCTGGGCCTCGACCTCGTGCCCGGCACGGGACCGCTGGCCGCCGCCGTGCCCGGGGCGTTCGACGCGTGGATGGTGCTGCTGCGCGACCACGGCACCAAGTCCCTCTCCGACGTGCTGCGTTACGCGATCGGATATGCGGAGGACGGACACGCGCCCGTCGAGCGGATCGGCGAGACCGTGGAGAGCGTCCGCGAGCTGTTCGAGACGGAGTGGACGTCGTCCGCCGAGGTGTATCTGCCGGGCGGCAACACCCCTGCCCCTGGTGGGCTGCTGCGCAATCCGGCGCTCGCCGCGACCTGGCGGCGGCTGATCGCCGAGACGTCCGGCGGCGGGCGCGTCGCCGAGATCGAGGCCGCGCGGAAAGTATGGAGCGAGGGCTTCATCGCCGAGGCGCTCGTGCGCCAGGCCGCCCGCCCCACACTGGACACCAGCGGCGAACGCCACACAGGCACGCTGACGGCGGCCGACCTGGCGGACTGGTCCGCATCCTACGAAGCCCCGGCGACGTACGACTGGAACGGCTGGACCCTGTGCAAGGCGGGCGGCTGGAGCCAAGGTTCCGCTTTCCTCCAGCAGTTGGCGCTGCTCCCCGACGAGCTGCCGGAGTACGGCTCGGCCGCCTACATCCATCTGCTGGTCGAGGGCTGCAAGTTGGCGATGGCGGATCGGGAGGCCTGGTACGGGGACGCGGCCGAAGTGCCCCTCGACACGCTGCTGTCGAAGCCGTACAACGAAGCCCGCCGCGCGCTCATCGGCGACAGGGCCTCGTACGAACTGCGCCCCGGCAGCCCCGGCGGCCGCACGCCCGTACTGAGCACGCACGCCGGGGACGTGGCCGACGACGAGCCCGAATTCAGCCCCATGGGGGTGGGCGAGCCCACCGTCGCCAAGGATGGCGCGACCCGCGGCGACACCTGCCACCTCGACATCGTCGACCGCTGGGGCAACATGATCGCCGCCACACCGAGCGGCGGCTGGCTGCAGTCCAACCCCGTCGTCCCCGAGCTGGGCTTCCCGCTCGGCACGCGCCTCCAGATGGCCTGGCTCGACCCCGGCCTGCCCAACACCCTCACGCCGGGCCGCCGGCCCCGCACCACCCTCACGCCCTCGCTCGCGCTGCGCGACGGCGTGCCCGTGATGGCCTTCGGAACGCCCGGCGGTGACCAGCAGGACCAGTGGCAGCTGCACTTCTTCCTGGCCGTGGCGCTGCGCCCGGCGGTACGCGGCGGGCTCGACCTCCAGGGCGCGATCGACGCGCCGGGCTGGCACAACGACAGCTTCCCCAGCTCCTTCTACCCGCGCGGTATGCGGCCGGGCAGCCTGACTGTCGAATCCCGTACGGACCCGGATGTGATCACCGAGCTGCGTCTCCGTGGTCACGATGTGACGGTCGGTGACGGCTGGTCGGAGGGCCGGCTGTGCGCGGTCGCCCGGGACCCGCGGACGGGCGTGCTGTCGGCCGCGGCGAACCCGAGGGGAATGCAGGGTTACGCGGTGGGGCGCTGAGCGGACAGCCCGATGTCAGCGGGCCGTGCTTAGCTGGCAACATGATCGATGACTTCCTGAACGGTGATCTTTCCGACGTCGAGGAGGCGGTCCGCAAGGCGGCCGCCACCGAGATCACGCCGCGCTTCCGGCAGCTTGCCGCGCACGAGATCGTCGAGAAGAGCGGCCCGCACGACCTGGTGACGATCGCCGACCGGCTCGCCGAGGAGCACCTCACGAAATCCCTGACGGCGCTGCTCCCCGGCTCCGTGGTGGTCGGCGAGGAAGCGGTGCACGCGGATCCGTCCGTGTACGAGGCGCTGCACGGCGACGCGCCCGTGTGGATCGTCGACCCGGTCGACGGCACCCGGCAGTTCGTCCGCGGCGAGGCGGGCTTCTGCACGCTGGTCGCCCTCGCCCAGCACGGCGAGGTGCTCGCCTCCTGGACGTACGCGCCGGTGCTGGAGGAGATGGCGATCGCGGTACGTGGCGGTGGCGCCCGGCTCAACGACGCGCCGATACGGTCGGGTTCGCCCGCGCCCGAGGCGGTGCTCGAGGTGGCCATGTCCCACCCGGACTACACGACCCCGGACCAGAAGCGCGCCCTCCTGGGCCTGGACGTGCCCGGAGTGCGTGGTCGTCCCTGCGGTTCGGCGGGCCTGGAGTATCTGGCCGTGGCCCGGGGCGAGCTGGACGCGGTGGCCTTCTCCTGGGAGAACGCATGGGACCACGCGGCGGGGCTCCTTCTGGTGACGGAGGCGGGCGGGGCGCATATGACGGTGGCGGGTGAGCGGTTCCGTATCGGGGGAGGCAATGCGCTCCCGTTCACGGCGGCGCGCGACGCGGAGACGGCACGCCGGGTCCGGAGCCTGCTGCTGGGGTGACGGGGGTGCTTTCCCCCACCCCGGCCGAGAGGTGTGGGGTGACCGGCGGCGATTCCCCTCCCTGCCCCTTCCCGAAACTGGGGGCTTTGCCCCCAGAACCCCTGCCGGGGGAAGGGTCGTGTGGGGGCTGACGCCCCCACACCCCCGGGAGCGGAGTCACCCGGTCATGTGGTGAGCGTGGGCCGGGGACGTTGGTGGCAGTCGACCGGTCATGTGGTCGGGGTGGGCCGGGGACGTTGGTGGAGTCACCCGGTCATGTGGTCGGGGTGGGCCGGGGGCGTTGCTGGTTGCTGTCTGTGGGTGGTTTCCTCCGGCGAACCGCTGTACCCCCGCGGTGAGCGGTCTTGTCTCGTTCGGGTGGGGAGGGGCCGTGCAGTGTCGGCCCCGCCAGTCGCCCGGTCATGTGGTGAGCGTGGGCCGGGGGCGTTGGTGGTTGCTCTTCGTGGGTGGTTTCCTCCGGCGAACCGTGGGGGGATTGGCGGCAAATCCGGGGTCACGCACCAAGACCCTGTACGCCGCCGACCCCGAGGAGTCGAGCCCGGAGGGGCACCGGAGCCCGCATCCGACAAGAACCCGCACCCCGCAGCCCGGGCAACAAGCACCCGCGCCTCGCCGGAGGCAACCCGCACCCGACAAGACCGGACGACCCCGGGCCCGGGCAACAAGACCCGCGGTGAGCTGCTGCGCCATCGATTCGATCGTGCAATTCATCACGGCGGAGCCCACCGCCGCGCCCGCTGTCGGTGCCCGGGAATATCCTGGGGACCTTGGCCATCGGCTGACAAAGGAGTCCGAAGGTGCCGTCGATGCTCGATGCCGTCGTCGTGGGGGCGGGACCCAACGGACTGACCGCCGCTGTCGAACTGGCCCGCCGTGGCTTCTCGGTGGCGGTGTACGAGGCCATGGACACGGTCGGTGGGGGAGCGAGGACCGAAGAGCTCACCCTCCCCGGCTTCCGCCATGACCCGTGCTCCGCCGTCCACCCGCTCGGCGTCGGCTCGCCCGCCTTCTCCGCCATGCCCCTGGCGCGGCACGGCCTCGAGTGGTTGCATCCCGAACTACCGCTCGCTCACCCCTTCCCCGACGGCACGGCCGCCGTGCTGAGCCGCTCGGTCGGCGAGACCGCCATGTCCTTCGGTGCCGGTGACGCGGGAGCGTACCGACGCCTCGTCGCCCCCTACATCGGCCACTGGGACACCCTCGCCGCCGATTTGCTGCGCGCGCCCTGGGACGGGCTGCCCCGAGACCCGTACCGCTTCGCCCGCTTCGGGCTGACCGCGCTGCAGCCGGCCAGCTGGCTCTCGCGCCGCTTCGAGGGCGAGCGGGCGCGCGGCCTGTTCGCCGGGCTCGCCGCCCACGCCATCGCCCCCATCAGCGGGCTTGCCACCGGCGGCATCGCCCTGATGTTCGCGCTGGCCGCCCATGAGGTGGGCTGGCCGGTGCCGCGTGGCGGTTCGCAGGCGATCTCCGACGCGCTCGCCTCGTATCTGCGAGAACAGGGCGGCGTGATCCACACCGGCACGGAGGTGAAGCGGCTGGACGAGCTGCCTCCGGCCCGCGCGTACATCTTCGACACCTCGCCGACCGCGCTCGCCCGGATCGCCGGTCTCGGCCAGGCATACAAGCACTACCGGTACGGCGCCGCCGCTTTCAAGATCGACTACGCGCTGTCGGGACCGATGCCCTGGACCGCGAAGGAGGCCCGCGCTGCAGGCACCGTCCATATCGGCCCCACGGCCGGTGAGATCGAGGCGGCCCTGGCCGCCGCCGTCGGGGGGCGCGACCCCAGGGTCCCCTTCCTGATCACCGCCCAGCCGAGCGTGATCGACCCTTCCAGGGCCCCGGCCGGCAAGCATGTCCTGTGGGCGTACGGCCATGTGCCGGCCGGCTGGGAAGGCGACGCCACCGAGGTCATCGAGCGGCAGCTGGAGCGCTTCGCGCCCGGTTTCCGCGATCTCGTGCTGGCCCGCGCCGTCGCCGGTCCGCCCCAGATCGCCCAGCGCAACGCCAATTACATCGGCGGTGACATCGCCTGCGGTGCCTACGCGGGACTCCAGACGGTGATCCGCCCCAAGCTCGCCCGGGTCCCGTACGCGACCGCGCACCCCGCCGTTTTCCTCTGCTCCTCCGCGACCCCGCCGGGCCCAGGGGTGCACGGCATGTCCGGCCACCTCGCGGCGAAGGCGGTGTGGCGCCGCCTCCGCGCCGCCCGCTGAGACGGCGCATCATGGCCGTATGACACAGCACCACCCGGCCATCACCCTCGTACGCGGCGACATCACCCAGCAGCAGGTCGACGCCATCGTCAACGCCGCCAATTCCTCGTTGCTCGGCGGCGGTGGCGTCGACGGGGCGATCCACCGGCGCGGCGGCCCGGAGATCCTGGCCGAGTGCCGCGCCCTGCGCGCCTCGCACTACGGCAAGGGCCTGCCCACCGGCCGGGCCGTCGCCACCACCGCGGGCAACCTCGATGCCGGCCATGTGATCCATACGGTCGGCCCCGTCTGGTCCCGCCAGGAGGACCGGTCCGCCCTCCTCGCCTCCTGCTACCGCGAATCGTTGCGCGTGGCAGCCGAGTTGGGAGCCGAGACCGTCGCCTTCCCCGCCATCTCGACCGGCATCTACGGCTGGCCGATGGACGACGGGGCGCGCATCGCGATCCGTACGGTGCGCGAGGCGGCCGCGGCACCCGTCACCGAGGTACGGTTCGTGCTCTTCGACGAGCAGGCGTATACAGAGTTCGAGACGGCCCTGGCAGCGCAAGGCTGATGTCGTTTTCTCGCTAGCTCCAGCCGTTCGGCATCCCTGATGCTTGAGCCATGCACACCGACACCGAGCGCTGCGTACGCGCCGTCCAGTCGAAGGACGCCCGATTCGACGGCTGGTTCTTCACGGCCGTACTGACCACGCGGATCTACTGCCGTCCCAGCTGCCCGGTGGTGCCGCCGAAGGTCGAGAACATGACCTTCTACCCGAGCGCCGCCGCCTGCCAGCAGGCCGGATTCCGGGCCTGCAAGCGCTGCCGCCCGGACACCAGCCCCGGCTCGCCGGAGTGGAACGCCCGCGCCGATGCCGTCGCCCGCGCCATGCGGCTCATCCGTGACGGGGTCGTCGACCGCGAAGGCGTGCCGGGCCTCGCCGCCCGCCTCGGCTACTCCACCCGCCAGATCGAGCGCCAGCTCCTCGCCGAGCTGGGCGCGGGCCCACTCGCCCTGGCCCGCGCCCAGCGCGCCCAGACCGCCCGCCTCCTCATCGAGACCACCGGCCTCCCCATGGCCGAGGTCGCCTTCGCGGCCGGTTTCTCCTCCATCCGCACCTTCAACGACACCGTCCGCGAGGTGTTCGCGCTGGCCCCGAGCGAACTGCGCACCCGCGCCGCGCACAGCAGGTCCGCACCGCCGCAGACTCCCGGCGTGATCGCACTGCGCCTGCCGTACCGCGTGCCGCTCAACCCCAGCAACCTCTTCGGGCATCTCGCCGCGACCGGGGTCCCCGGCGTAGAGGAGTGGCGCGACGGCGCGTACCGCCGCACCCTGAGCCTCCCGTACGGACACGGCATCGTCGCCCTCACCCCGCGGCCCGACCACATCGCCTGCCGGCTCTCCCTCACCGATCCGCGCGACCTCACCATCGCGATCAGCCGCTGCCGCTGGATGCTCGACCTCGATGCCGACCCGGTAGCCGTCGACGACCAGCTGCGTACGGACGAGTTGCTCACCCCGCTGGTCGACAAGGCCCCCGGCCGGCGGGTGCCGAGGACTGTGGACGCCGCGGAGTTCGCGGTACGGGCGGTGCTCGGCCAACAGGTCTCGACGGCCGCCGCCCGTACCCACGCCGGCCGGCTGGTCACCGCGCACGGCCGGGCGATCGACGACCCCGAGGGCGGCCTCACCCATCTCTTCCCGTCCTCCGAGGCGCTGGCCGCACTGGACCCGGAAACCCTGGCGCTGCCGCGCAGCCGCCGCACCACGCTGACGACCCTGGTCGGCGCGCTCGCCGGCGGCTCGCTGCAGCTCGGCCTGGACAGCGACTGGGAGCAGGCGCGCGCCCAGCTGACCGCGCTGCCCGGATTCGGCCCCTGGACTGTCGAGGTGATCGCGATGCGCGCCCTCGGCGACCCCGACGCCTTCCTGCCCGGCGACCTGGGGATGCGGCGCGCCGCAGCCGAACTCGGTCTGCCCTCGACTCCGGCCGCGCTCACCGGGCGCGCCGCGGCCTGGCGACCCTGGCGGGCATACGCCGTCCAGTACCTCTGGGCCACCGAGGACCACGCCATCAACCGCCTCCCCGCGTAAGGAAGTTCACCCATGACCAGGCAGCACACGGTCGTCGACAGCCCCTACGGCCCGCTGACCCTCGTGGCCACCGACGGGGTGCTGAGTGGCCTCTACATGGTCCAGCAGCGCCACCGCCCGGACGAGGAGACGTTCGGTGAACCCGACGCCGCCCCGTTCGGCGGGACGATCCGGCAGCTCGATGAGTACTTCGCCCGCGAGCTGACGGAGTTCGACCTGCCGATGCGGCTGGACGGTACGCCCTTCCAGCGAGCTGTCTGGGACCAGTTGCGGCAGATCCCGTACGGCGAGACACGTACGTACGGCGAGCTGGCGGAGTCGCTCGGCAATCCCGCCGCATCCCGCGCGGTGGGACTGGCCAACGGCAGGAACCCGATCGGGATCATCGTGCCGTGCCACCGGGTCATCGGCTCGACGGGCAGACTCGTCGGCTACGGCGGCGGGCTCGACCGTAAGCAGCGTCTGCTGGCGTTCGAGTCCGGCACGCCGGACGACGCGCTGTTCTGAGGAGACTCGCTGTGCCAGGAACCGGGGATCCGCCCAGGACCCCACGCCTCAATCGCCGGCGGGGCTCGGAATCAGCCGCTTCAGCAGTGCCGGGAGCGCCTCGCCGATCGGCTCGCGCACTATTTCGTCCGCCAGTTCGTCGTACGGCGTCGGCTCCGCATTGACGATGACGAGCCGCGCCCCGTGCTCCGCCGCGATGCCCGCCAGCGAGGCGGCGGGCTGGACCTGCAGGCTCGTACCGACTGCGATGAAGACCTCGCAGGCCTTCGCGATCGCCATCGCCTCGGCCAGCACCGTCGGGTCGAGCCGTTGCCCGAACATCACCGTCGCGGACTTCAGGATCCCACCGCATGCCAGACATGGCGGGTCCTCCTCGCCCGCCTCGACCCGTACCAGCGCGTCCTCCATCGACGAGCGGACATGGCAGCGCGTACAGACCACCGTCCGTGCCGTGCCGTGCAGTTCGAGCACCTTGCGGTCGGGCATACCGGCCAGCTGGTGCAGTCCGTCGACGTTCTGGGTGATCACCCGCACGGCGAACCCGGACTGCCGGTCCAGCTCGGCGACGGCACGGTGCGCGGGGTTCGGCTCGGCGCGCCAGGTCGTGCTGTCGCGCCGCATCAGCCAGGAGCGGCGGCGGATCTCCGGATCGGCCATGTAGTAGTCGTACGTGACGAGCTTCTCGGCTTCCGGATCGCGCCGCCACAGGCCGTTGGGCCCGCGGTAGTCGGGAATGCCGGAGTCCGTGGAGATGCCGGCGCCGCTGAGGATTGCGACGAGAGTCATGCGGCGAGCCTACGCAGCGGTCCCCCGCGGCGGCGAGCCGATTTGGCCCGCCCCTGGACCGGCCCGACGGTCCGCGCGGTCAGGCGGGCGGCTGCCCGTTCTCCAGCTCCACCGTCCCGCTGCCCCTCTCCAGCGCGTCGAGAGCGGCCAGCACACGGTGCCCCAGTGCCCCCAGCAGGTGCTCGCCGATCTCGTCACGGGACACCAGCCGCCAGGAAATCAGCTCCTCCTCCTGCAGCCGGATCGCCGCGAACTGCGCCTCGGTCAGCACCCCGCCGTCGTACACATACGCTGCGATGGGTGGCCGCGATTCGCCAGGCACCCAGTCGACCGCAAGCAGCGCGCCCGGCTCCACATCGAGCCCGATCTCTTCGAGCGTCTCCCGCCGCGCCGCCTGCCGGGGGGTCTCGCCCCGGTCCGACTCAATGGTCCCGCCCGGCAGTGCCCAGCCGTCACGGTAGTTGGGCTCGACGATCAGTACCCGCCCCTGGCCGTCACGGATGAGCGCGGCGGCGCCGGCGAGGATGCGGGGCAGGGAGGCGATGTACGTGGCGTAGTCAGGAGTAGTCACTCGGGGAAGCGTAATGGGATGCAGGGCTCAGCCCTTGGGACGAGGAGGGCGTTCGCCGGAGGGTGGTGTGCCGAGCTGGGTACGGACCCGGTCGGCATCGCGCTGAGCGGCTTGGGTGTCGGGGTCGTCGGCTCCCAGGACTCGCGCGCGGGACCTGGCCACGGTGTCGTACATCTCCAGGGCGCTGATCCGCTCGCCCATGCGGAGCAGGAAGTGGGCCATCTCGTGGCGGGTCACCAGAGCGTCGGGGTGCTCGGCGCCGAGCACCCCGATCCGGGCGGTGAGGACCTTGCCGGCCAGGTCGTATGCCTCCCGGTGCCGACCGAGCGCGCTCAGGGTGAACGCCACCTTGTGCTGACAGCGCAAGGTGTCGGGGTGCCGGGCCCCTTGTACCTGCATACGCCGCGCCAGCACCTCGTTGTAGAGCGACAGGGCTTCCCGGTGCCGGCCCAGCAGACCGAGGGTGAAGGCACCCTGCTGGCGTACGTCCAGCGTGTCGGGGTGGTGCGGGCCGAAGGCCGCCGACCTGCCCCGCTCGACGCTCTGGAACTGGGCCAGCGCCTCCCTGAACCGGTCGAGCCCGAGCAGCGCGAAGCCCGCTTCGTACTGTGACATGAGCGTGGCCGGATGGCCGGGGCCCAGGAGCGCCAGCCGCGCGGAGGCGACACTGCTGAGCACCGCATGCGCTTCCGCCCACTCACGCCGCCGCAGCTGCTGAACCCCGCGGGCGTGCTCGGCGTCGAGTTCGGCCGCCTGCTCGTCGGCGGACAGCGGGGCGGTGCGGAATGGGATGGGCTGGGACACGCCGTCGTGGAAGAGACCTTGGCCGTGAGGTCCGGCGAGGTCGATGCGGCAGGTCGGATACCCCCGGCCGATCTCGGAGCTGCCGGAATGGTCAGAGACGAGGATGTGAATGCCCATGTACCTGACGGCCGTGATCGCCCCGACGATGTTCAGCTCCGAGCCGGAGCGCCGGATCCGGTCGTAATCGTCCACGACGACCACGAGCCGGGGACGGGCGGGCAGCCAGTTTCGTTCGTCCAGCTGCTCGCGCAGGAGCTCGCGCAGTTCACCCACCGCGTCCGACCGTGAGGTCAGGTCCTGGGCCCACTTCACCTGCGGCAGCGCTGCGAGGGCGGAGAGGTGCTCCGAGTCGCCGTGCCAGGCGCAGACAAAGCTGAGGGCATCCACGGGGTTCGCCTCCGCCAGGCCGCGGATGAGAGTAGCGAGCGTCCGATGCCTCTTCCGGACGTCGGAGCTGGTCAGCAGCGCGTGCGGGCCGTCGCCGCCGTACGCCCGTTCGTTGAGGTCCAGGAGCAATGGTCGGCCGTCGTCCTCGCCCACACCGAGCTGAGCCGGGCGGAGTTGAGGGAGGGTCTCCCTGTGGGCTCGGGCGTCGAGGGCGTCCAGGAGCCTCTTCGCGGTGGGCCGGCCCGAGGGATCCGCCGCGACGCAGCGGCGCAGCAGCGCGCGGACACTGCCCGTCTCGTCCGGCTCCGCCGCGCTCAGGGCCGGATCGCGGGCCGGATCGTAGGCCCAGTCACCGGCCGCCGCCGCCAGCAGAATCCGTCCCACCGCGTACATGTCGGACGCCTCGCTGGGCGGTTCGTCGTCGCCCCACAGCTCGGGCGCCTGGTACTCCGGCTGCTGGCGCAGGATGACCCGGTGGGGGTTGTGCACACCGTCGAGGGAGGCGGTCATCCACCCGGTGATCTCCACCTCCTGGCCTGCGACGAGAACGCAGGCGGGGATCAGTGAACCATGGATGATGCCCTTGCGGTGTGCTCGTGCGATTCCGTTCGCCAGCTGCCTCCCCACCGACACGAACTCCATTCCCTGGAGCGCGCCTTGGCGGCGTACCAGGGAGTGCAGATTGGGTGCCGGACCGGAGGAGCGCTTGTCCTGTGCGTAGGAGACGGCGATCCAGGCGGGCACAGCGGTGGCGTCATGGTCGAGCAGCCGCGGTGCGTACACGCCGTTCATCCGGGACAGGGCCTCCGCCTCCGTCGCGATCAGCGCGGCGCTCCACGACCGCGCCATCTCCGGGGTACGGATCACCGCGATCCCCGAATGCTGCTCGGAGGTCCCCAGATACAGCCCCATCTGCGGCCAGCCGTACCGATTCCGGGCCAGCAGCCGGAAGGGACCCAGCGTCCGAGGGTTTCCCGGGGCCAGCGACTGCCAGTTGGAGTTGGGAGCGTCGACGAACGACGGCAGCGGGACCGCGGGAGGCCCCTCCACCATCCGCGGAACCCCCAGCCGCCGCAGCAGCCGCTCGTCCATCCACCCGAACGGGCGCCCGTCCGCCGGCAGCAGGTCCGTCCCCGAGGGATGCGGCAGCCAGGCGGGGAAGTCCGCCGGGCGGTCGGCGAGTTCGGCGAGGCGTGCGGTGACCGCGCGGGTGGTGCGTACGAGATCGCCCGCCGGAAGCGTGTCCAGGAGGATGCGCCGGGTGTCCTCCGCGAAGTCGAAACCCCGGTGCTGCGGCAGCAGATCCTCCCCACCCGTACGCCGCATCAGCCCGCCCAGGAACACCTCCGCGAGATGCCCCGTGTCGACCTCGGGGCCCAGCGCGTCCTGGACCAGCCGCATGGCCGGCACCGAGACCGGGGCGACAGCCGCGAGATGGGCAGCAAGACGGTACGCCTGCGGGGAGGCCGCCCTGCGGAATCGCAGCAGACCGTCCCCGCCGGGCGCGCGCGTCGCCGCGTACGGGCGGGCAGGCCTACGGGACGCGAGCAGTGGCAGCACCGCCGATGTGCCCGGCGAGCCGACCAACCGGGCCCAGGCGCCCAGGGATTCGGGGGTCGGGGCCAGCACCGGCACCGGAACCCCGTCGTACGGAGCGAGTTCGGGCGGCAGAACAGGGTCCGCGACCTGCCAGGTGTGATTGGGCGCGCCACGCCTGCGGGTGGTGACCTCCCACTCCTCGGCGCGGATGCCGGAGCCCTCCCACAGCCGCTCGGGCAGCGCGTGCAGCACGGCTGTGGGACCGATCCGCGCCGCGCGTTCCAGCGCGGCGTGCATCCGGCCGTCCCGCCAGGCCGCGCCCACGCCGTCGCTTATGGCCAGCAGCAGTGTGTGGCCCGCCGGGTCCGTGACTGCGGACGCGGGCAGCGGGGCGGTGTCCTGCTCGTACGGACGGCGGCCCAGCAGGGGAGCGGAGGGGCCCCGGCTGTCCAGCCCGTACACCCGTACGTCGCGGAAGGCGCCGCTGCGCTCCATCAGCAGCCGCGTCTCGGTCGCGAGCCGCTGCCACAGCAGCATCGACACCCCGTCGTCGACGAGGAGCACCAGATCCAGCCAGCGGGCGCGGCCCGGGCGCATGACCGCGTCGGGCAGCCCGGTCTCGGCCATCGCCGTCACGGTGGCGGGCTCGTCCAGCTCCCACTCGCGGCGGTCGGGGCGCAGCTGCTTGAGCGGGCGCAATGCACGGCCCAGGAGCAGCTCTACGGAGCCCAGCGCCTTCTCCTCCGGGACTCGTACGGGGACGGCGGGCCGGTCACGCCGCGGGCGCCGCCGTCCGGCCGGCGCGGCATGAACACCGGAGCCGTGGAACTCGCCGGGCCGCGCCCAAGGAGGCAGACTGTCCGGCGCTGTGAGGATGGCGCTTCGCGCTTCCTCCAGCAAGGGCGGGCGGTAGCCGGCGAGCGGGTCCTCGTCAGGATCACAGTCAGGAGAAGCTTCCTGCCGCTCCGGCAGGTCATCGGCGACGGCGCCCGCCTCGGCCAGTGCCGACGACGCTCCCGCCGGCAGCCGTCCGGCCAGCCACAGCGCATCCAGCAGCTCTTCGTGGGACAGCTCCGCCCCGCCGTCCGCCAGGATCCGCCGCAGCTCGCTCCACACCGGCGCTACACCGTCCCGCCGAGCCGGTGCAGTACGGCGTCGAGCAGCCCGTCGGCGTCCAGGTCCACCCCGCCCTTGCGCAGGAACACCGCGTTCAGCAGCTGGTCGGTGGCGAGTTCGCCGCGGGCTCGCCGCGCGAGGAAGGCCCGCAGCAGCTCGTCGTTACCGTCCAGATCCGCCGGACCCAGATGGGCGCGGACGATGGCGAGCAGCCTGTCCTCGTCGGGCTCCGGCAGAGCGAGCCGTACACAGCGGCGCAGAAAGGCGGGCGGGAAGTCGCGTTCGCCGTTGCTGGTGATGACCACGACGGGGAATTCCGAGCAACGCACCCGGCCCCTGGCCACCTCGGTCCAGGTGTCGGGGTCGGCCGTCATCACCCGGACCGAGGCCTGGTCCTCGGGCAGCCGGGCCAGCTCGGGGATCTCGAACTCGCCCTCCTCGAAGACGTTCAGCAGATCGTTGGGGAGATCGACGTCCCCCTTGTCGAGCTCGTCGACGAGCAGAACGCGCGGGCGTGCGCCGGGCACCAGCGCCGTACCGAGTGGTCCGAGTCGTACGTACGAGCCGATGCCGAGATCGTCGGAGACCTCGCCCGCCTCACGCCCGAGGTTCGACTCACGGAGCCGGCCGATCGCGTCGTAGCGGTAGAGCGCGTCCTGCAGCGTGGCCCGGCTGTTGACCGGCCAGTGCAGCACCCGGCCGAGCCGCAGCTCGTGCGCGATGGCGTGCCCCAGGGACGACTTGCCGGTGCCGGGCTGGCCGGTCACCAGCAGGGGGCGGCGCAGATGCAGCGCGGCGCTGACGACATCGGCCTCGGCGGGCCCGATCAGATACGGCAGCGGGGGCCGCGGACCCCCTGTCGCCGCGGACGGGGGATCGAAGCGGCGCCACGGAGGGGCCTCGGGGAAGTCGACCGTACGGGCCAGTCCGTCGCCGCGGAACAGCCTCCAGTCGCCGTTGCCCTGGTTGTTGTCCCGGTTGTTGTCCTGGGCGGGGCTCATCGGATGTCCGCTCCTTCCGCGGGGTCAAGCAGTTCGAGCCCGCCCGGCAGTGGCAGCTCCGTGTTCTCCCACACCAGCGAGGGCCGGGCGGGCGAGGGGATGCCCGCTCCGTACTGGCCGGCCCTGAAGTGCTGTATGCGCTCGGGGAGTTGGTGCAGTGGTCCGGCGGGGGCGATGTCGTCGAGCCGATGGGCGTGTTCGTGGTTCTCGGCGTCCCGGTCCCACAGGACCACCGGGACGCCGAGGGCCAGACAGAGCTGGAGCAGTGCCTCGCGCGGGGCGCGCGGGCCGTGCAGGACGACCTGAGCGGTGTCCCGGTGGCTGGTCTCGAGCAGCGCGTACACCTTCTCCGGCGACGCACAGCTCTCGTCGACGACGAGCGGCCCGGTGTGGGCACTCTCCCAGCGGCGGCGCAGCTCGGCCTCGCGGCGCGGTGCGCGGGCGCTCACCTCCGGGCAGCGCAGCGCGATACGGAACTTCACCCCGAGCGGGACCCTCGGCAGAAACTCCACCGAACTGGCCGCCTCCCACTCGTCGAAGGGCAGCTGGAGTCCCTCCCGGTCGACGAGGATGTCCACATGGGTGACGCCCTGGCCGCATTCTTCCCGGGGGTTCTCGGCCGCCTCACGGATCAGCCGGGCGATCTCGGCCGCGCTGCGCGGCCGGTCCGCAGTGGCCAGCGAGGCCGTCGCGCCGTCCTGGCGCACCTCCCACAGTGCGCACTGATACCGGTCGGGCGGACCGGAGATCTCGGCGACCAGACGGACGACGGGGGAGGGGCGGTAGGCCGCCCAGGCCGCGGCGTCCGCGCGGCGCAGCTGCAGCGCGGCCGGGTGGCTCCCGAGCCGTGTCGCGACCCGCTCCGACCAGGCATGCAGGGCCTCGCGCACCGGCGGTGCGGTGGCCGCGGCCACATACTCCACCAAGGTGAGCAGGGCGGGCACCGGCGGGATGCCGTCCGCGGGCTGCCCGCCGTCGCGGTACGCCTCCAGCTCCGTCACCGCCGCATCGAGGTCCCGCGGATTCAACCTGGTGCCGCTGAGGGAACTGGGCGGGACTATGTACCGCAGCGCCTCGCGGGCCGCCCGCGGCAGCAGCGCGGCGTCCGCGACGGCGGCCAGTGTCAACTCCCGTAAAAGAAACAGGTGTTCGTCGAGGGAGAGCAGCCGGGCCGTACCGGTCAGCCTGCCCAGGGCGAGCAGCCGGTCGAGCCCGGCGCGGGACGGGCCGCCCTGGACGGTGGGGGCCAGTGACTCGGTGAGCGTCGCGAGCGCGCGTTCCTCCGAGGCGAGCAGCTGCGCCAACTCCTCCACGGACGGGGCGGATTCGCCGGCCGGGGGTTCGTATCCGAGCCGGGCCGCCAGCGTGCGGGCGTGCTGCGCCCGGCGCACCGGGTCGCCGAGCAGCGACCACAGCTCGGCGGTGAGGCGGCCTGCCGTGGAGCCGTCGCCGCACACCGCTGTCGTGTACGCCCTCTGGTGCACGGTGCACTCGGCGACGGTTTCGGCCGCCCCCGCCCGCTCCAGCTCGTCCCGGATCGCCTGCCACGGCACCGCCCAGCTGCGCCGCACCGTGGTCTGCGGGCTCATCGGCCCGTCGCCGGGCATCACATGGGCCACGACCAGGCCCACAACCGTGGCGTCGTCCGTCGCCCACAGTGGGCCGCCGCTGAAGCCGGGGCCGATGGCGGCGCCGGACAGCTGACCGTCCAGATAGCCGAACCGGCCCTCCTGGAGCTTCACTTCGGTGTCGGCGAAGGCGATGGCCTCCCCGCCGCCGTGCCACGCCCGCAGTGTCTGCCCCTCGGCCATGTCGCGCCAGACGACGGGGCTCAGCCACCCGGGGACGGGCTCCTCGAGTTCCAGTACAGCGAGATCGCCCTGCCAGACCATTGAGGACGAGCCCCACTGCGGCGGCACCCACACCGAGAGCCGGGCAGTGCGGTACTGGGGCGACCCCGGACCGTGGAAGGCGAGGCGCAGCGCGTCGGCGGCCGGCGGCGCCGCGGCGTACAGATCGCGGCCCAGCGCGTCATTGACGACATGCGCGCAGGTCACTAATCGCCGGGCGGACAGCAGTGCGGCGCCGCCGGCGGCGGTCGACGCGCCGTCGTGCAGCACGGAGACGCGGGGCGCGGTGGCCGCCGGCCTTCTGAACCAGCCCATCAGCGCTGCGGTGTCCCGGTCTGCGTGGCCTGCCCGGTCTGCCAGGTCGCCGAAATGCTCATGGTGGCCTTGCCGTTGGCCCCGACGATACCCAGCTTCAGGTCCTGTCCGATCTCGACGCCGAACGCGACGGTGACCTCCTGTGGCGGGTTCTCGGACGCTGACACCGCGCCGTGGACCTCGTCCAGCAGCGGACCGAGCGGGCGCAGCGCCGTGCGCAGTGCGTCCGCCGCGAGCGTCGCTGCCCGTCCGGCGCCGCTCGCCACGGGCTCGGCCGCACCGAACCCTTCCGGCAGATCGGCCCTGCCGTTGCTCTGCGACGGTACGGCGAGCGGCTCTCCGGCCTCGGACAGCTCGAGGCGAACCTGTGAACCGTCCGACAGCGCGAGTTCCATGTACGCAGGCATCTGACCATTGTGCAGATGAGGCCCCCCGACGGCAGCGGTTTCAGCTCAACCGGCGGCGACCGCCGCCAACTGCACCGTACGCTCCGCCAGTTCGCTGATCCGTACGCCGTCGAACCCGAACACCGCGCTGCGCACCAGGTCCTCCAGCGGGTCGGTCCACTGCGGCGGGATGGCGGAGGCCCCGCACAGCACGCCCGCCACCGAGCCTGCCGTCGCCCCGTTGGAGTCGGTGTCCAGGCCCCCGCGGACCGTGAGGCCGATGGTCGGGGTGAAGTCGCCGGCGCCGTACAGCAGTCCTGCCGTGATCACTGCGGCGTTCGGAACGGTGTGGATCCAGCCGAGGCTGCCCGTCTCCGCTGCCAGCTCGCTGAGCGTGTCGGACCAGGATGTCCCGGACGCGTGCAGGGCGACGGTGTGGCGTACCGCGCGGGCGAGGCGGCATCTGGCGGGGATGACTTCCAGCGCCGCTTCGATCGCCTCGCGCGGGGTGTCCGCGGTGAACGCGGCGGCGATCAGGGCAGCCGCCCACATCGCGCCGTACACGCCGTTGCCGGTGTGCGAGAGGACGGCGTCGCGGCGGGCGAGCGCGGCGGCGCGGCGCGGGTCGCCGGGGGAGGTCCAGCCGAAGATGTCGGCGCGGATGAGGGCGCCGATCCACTCCTGGTAGGGATTGTCGTGGGTGGCGGTGAGCGGGGGCTTGAGGCCGTTCGCGAGGTTGCGGTAGGCGGCCCGCTCGGCGGTGAAGGTCTGCAGGAACGGCAGATGCAGCAGCCACGCCTCGCCCACCTGCTCGGTCGTGAAGTCGAAGCCGTGGGTCTGGAGGAGATGCAGGCCGAGGATGCTGTAGTCCACGTCGTCGTCCCGGCAACTGCCGTGGATCCGGCCCCGTACGCACTGGCGCCACTCGGGACGCAGCTCGAACCCCTCGGCTTCCGCGTCGGGCGGCGGCTCGGGGAGATAGTCGGTGAGTGGAAGGGCGTCGGTGCGGCGCAGATAGCGGTCGATGCGGTCGCGGGTCCAGTGGTCGCCGCGCTCGACCGGCTTGCCGAGCATGTTGCCGGCGACTCTGCCCAGCCAGCCGCCGAGGATCCGGTCGGCGAGGTCGGCGTGCTGTAGGCCCATACGTCCGGTTTACCGAATGGGCGCCGGAACCGCGCGGTGGTGGGTGCCCGAAGGCTTTCAGCTGCCGGTCGGCGACGGCTCCCGGGCGGTGCGCCGGATATACGGCTCGCGGACGTCGGCCGACCGAGCAGCACCCGGCTATGTGGCGGAATGTCGCACCATGATGGGGTGGCATGCCGTCTGACCTGGCGGATAGGGTCGGGGAGGCGCGACTGCCTGTTCGAAAGCAAGGGATAGCAAGGTGACGGACGGAGCAGTTATTCAGCCCGCGCGTGTGCTCGTCGCGGCTGACAAGTTCAAGGGCTCTCTCACGGCCGTACAGGTCGCTGAGCGGGTGACGGCGGGCCTCCAGCGGGTGGTGCCCGGTCTGGCGGTCGAGACCCTGCCCGTCGCGGACGGCGGTGACGGCACGGTCGCCGCCGCGGTGGCGGCCGGGTTCGAGCGCCGCGAGGTCCGGGTGACCGGGCCGCTCGGCGAGTCCCTGACCGCGGCGTACGCTCTGCGGGAGGGCACCGCGGTGGTGGAGATGGCGGAGGCCTCGGGCCTCCAGCACCTCCCGGACGGCGTGTTCGCGCCACTCACCTCGACGACATACGGCTCCGGTGAACTGCTGCGCGCGGCGCTCGACGCGGGAGCGCGGACGATTGTCTTCGGCGTCGGCGGCAGCGCGACGACGGACGGCGGCGCGGGCATGCTGGCCGCGCTCGGCGCGCGCTTCCTGGACGCGGACGGCGAGCCGGTGGGGCCGGGCGGCGGCGGACTGCGCGACCTTGCGTCCGCGGACCTGTCCGGCCTGGACCCCCGCTTCAAGGACGTGGAGCTGGTCCTGGCGAGCGACGTGGACAACCCGCTGACGGGGCCGAAGGGCGCGCCGGCGGTGTACGGCCCACAGAAGGGCGCGACACCGGAGGACGTCGCCACGCTGGACGCGGCGCTGGCGCACTACGCCTCCGTCCTCGGCCCGGAGCAGGCCGAACTGCCCGGCGCGGGGGCGGCGGGCGGCATTGGCTACGGCGCGTTGGTCGCCCTCGGCGCGAGCTTCCGGCCGGGCATCGAGATCATGCTCGACGTGCTCGGCTTCGCGCCGGCGCTGGAGCGGGCGACCCTGGTCATCACGGGCGAGGGCTCCCTCGACGAGCAGACGCTCCACGGCAAGGCCCCGGCGGGCGTCGCGGCGGCTGCGCGCGCGCAGAACATCGACGTCGTGGCGGTCTGCGGCCGCCTGACCCTGCCACCGGAGGCGCTGGGTCGCGCGGGCATCCGCCGCGCGTACGCCCTCACGGCACTGGAGCCGGACCCGGCCCGCTGCATGGCGGAGGCGGGGCCGCT
Organism: Streptomyces sp. NPDC002730; assembly: GCF_042888805.1. Taxonomy (NCBI): domain Bacteria; kingdom Bacillati; phylum Actinomycetota; class Actinomycetes; order Kitasatosporales; family Streptomycetaceae; genus Streptomyces; species Streptomyces sp. NPDC002730. Next base: position 274,719 of record NZ_JBIAQG010000012.1, on the reverse strand, counting down.
GCTGGAACGGGTGGCGGCGAGCATTGCGCGGGACTTCCTGATCTGAGGTGGTGGGCCGGGGCGGGGGGTGCGCTTCCCCCACCCCGTCCCTTCCCGAAACCGGGTCGCCGCCCCGGACCCGGCTGGAGGCGGACGCGACGGCTGACGCCCCCGCACCCCCAGGGCGCCGGCTCGGGTGCACGGCCCGAGGATGAGGTGTGGCTGAGGCCCAACACCTACACGGCGCAGGCGCCGGCCGCACCACTGCAGCCCCGGGTCCCCGACCGGAGCAGGGGCTTCACGGGCGGTTCGCGAGCGGACGGGGCAGAGGACGGAGAGTCCTTGCCGGTGACGGGCGGGGGGACGCGCAGCGGGTGGAGTCGGGACGTAGAGCGTGATTTGTGGCGCCACAGGAAGCAGCCGCCCTCCGACCGCCCCCAACGCGCCGTAAATCATGCAGTCCCGGCGCAACCCCGGAGCGGACCCCAAACGGCCACCGGACAAGACCGGGTCACCCTTGGCGGCGGGGCCACCAAGCGTGCTCGTCCGGCGGCACAGCGAAATCGAACTGCGGTGAGTGGGCGCGAAGTTCCTCGATGAGTTGGTCCGTCAGCCGCGGCACGCGCTCCAGAAGCACCTGGGCGGCGCTCACCAGGACGGACCACTCACGCTCGGTGCGCGCACTGCGACCACCCATGACCTGTGAGGATGCCAGTCCTTGTGCCGGTGCACAATGCGCGCGCCGCACCGCTGGTCATCCGCAGCGATTCGGGCATACCGCCTGGACGGTACGTCCGACCGGTGCTGATGTGTGCCCCCACAGGCAATTTCGAACAAGCCCGGAAAGGGGGTCTGCATGGCAGCCGCCTCACTCGAAGTGCGTGCGCTGTCCGTCGGCTACGGGCCGGTGCGGGCACTGCGCGACGTCACAGTCGATGTACCCGAGGGCGCGATCGTCGCCGTCCTCGGCGGCAACGGTGCCGGCAAATCGACCCTGCTGCGCGCCGTCTCCCGCACTCTCGGTTTTCAGCGCGGACACGTCACGTCCGGCAGCATCCGCTTCGACGGCCGCCCGCTCGAAGGACTGAGCGCCGCTCGGGTCGTCGCCGCAGGCGTCGTCCAGGTCCCGGAGGGACGGCAGGTCTTCGCGCGGATGACCGTCGCGGACAATCTCCGGGCGGGCGCCCTGGGCTCGACCGGCGGGCGCCGGTCGAGCGCCGAGGCCCTCGCCCGGGTGCATGAGCTCTTCCCCGTCCTCGCCGACCGCGCCCACCAGCGGGCCGGACTGCTGTCGGGCGGGGAGCAGCAAATGCTCGCGATGGGACGGGCGTTGATGGCCCGGCCACGGCTGCTGCTGCTCGACGAGCCGTCGCTCGGCCTCGCCCCGCTGATGGCGGCCCGGATCGCCGAGACGGTGCAGGAGATCAACGCCACCGGCACATCGGTCCTGCTGGTCGAGCAGAACGCCGCGATCGCGCTGCGGCTGGCCTCGTCGGCGTACGTACTCGACGTGGGCGAGGTCGTCCTCTCGGGCCCTGCGGACGAGCTCGCCGCCTCGGACGAGGTGCGCCGGCGGTATCTGGGTGTGGTGGACGAGGACGCGGCCGCGGATGCGTCCCGCGCACAGGCGGCGGCGCAGACGCTGAGGAGGTGGCCGGCATGAGCATTGTGGAATCCGGCCGGCAGGTGAGGCGCGGGATCCGGGGCGCAGCCCCGGTCAGCGGACTGCGGCCCGCATCCGGCAGGGGGCACCGATGACCGACACCGCATCCGGCGGCGCCGTGCCCGCCCTCGACCTCACCGCATCCGGCGGCGCCGTGCCCGCCCTCGACGTCACCGACCTCACCGTCCGCTTCGCCGGGCTCACCGCCCTCGACTCCGTCTCCTTCACCGTCCAGCCCGGCAGCGTCCACGCCCTCATCGGCCCCAACGGCGCCGGCAAGTCCACCTCCTTCAACGTCCTGTCCGGCGTCTACCGGGCCACCTCCGGCAGCGTCCGCTTCGGCGAGAGCGAGCTCACCGGGCTCCCTCCCGACCGCATCGCCGCCCTCGGCATCGCCCGTACCTTCCAGAACCTCGCGCTCCCGCCGCACGCCACCGTCGCCGACAGCCTGCTGCTCGGCCGACACCGGCTCACCCGCGCCGGGTTCCTCGCCGCCGGGCTGCGGCTGCCGTCCGCCGCTCGCGAGGCGCGCGAACACCTGGAGCGGGTACGGGAGATCGCGGAGTTCACCGGACTCGGCGGCGATCTGGACCGGCCCGCGGGAGCACTCCCGTACGGAAAGCAGAAGCTCGTCGAGCTCGGCCGCGCGCTGTGCATGGAGCCGCGGCTGCTGCTCCTCGACGAGCCCGTCGCCGGGATGACCGCGGACGAGCGGCGGCAGACCGCCTCCATCATCGCGGGCGTACGCGACAGCCTCGGCATCTCCATCGTGCTCGTCGAACACGACATGGGGATGGTGATGCGGCTCGCGGACGCCGTGACCGTACTCGACTTCGGGCGCCGGATCGCCGACGGCACCCCCGCCCACGTACAGAGCGACCCGGCCGTCGTACAGGCCTATCTAGGAACGGAGGCCCAGGCATGACGACCTTCACCGAACTACTCCTCGGCGGACTCTCCATCGGCGCCGTCTACGCGCTGATCGCGCTCGGCTTCGTCGTCATCTTCAAGGCCACCGAAGTCGTCAACTTCGCCCACGCGTCCCTGCTTCTTGCAGGCGGCTATGTCACCGCCGTACTCCACGACGACATCGGTTTCTGGGGCGCGCTCGCCGTCGGCATCGCGGGCGCGGCCCTCGTCGGCGCGGCCGTGGAATTCCTCGTCATGCGCCGCTACCGGGGCTCCGACCACAGCGTCCTGGCCATCGTCACCATCGGCGTCGACATCCTTCTGACCACCGAACTCACCCGCCGTATCGGCACGGACGTCCTCGCGCTCGGTGACCCGTGGGGCGACCGCGTCGTCACCATCGGGGACATCACCATCGCGCAGACCCGTATCGCCGCCTTCGTCTCGGCGGCCCTGCTCATCACCGCGTTCCTGCTCGCGTTCCGGTACACCTCGTGGGGCGTGTCGATGCGCGCGGCGGCTGAGAATCCCGAGACCGCCGCGCTGATGGGGGTACGCCTGGGCCGGGTATCGCTCGCCGCCTGGGCGGTCGCGGGTGCGCTCGCCGCGGTCGCCGCGCTCTTCCTCACCGTGTTCCCGACCCCGGGGCTCGAACGCGCCACCTCGCTCGCCGCACTCAAGGCCTTCCCGGCGGCGATCCTCGGCGGGCTCGACTCCACCACCGGCGCGCTCGCGGGCGGTCTGATCGTCGGTGTCACCGAGTCCTTCGCCACCGGCTACCAGAGCGAACTGTCCTTCCTGGGCCGGGGGATCGGCGATCTCGCGCCGTATCTGGTGATGGTGCTCGTCCTGCTGCTCAGGCCCGCCGGACTCTTCGGCACAAAGGAGCCCGCCCGTGTCTGAGACGCTGAAGAGCCCCGAGGCAGACGTGGCAACGAGCCTCAAGGCGTACGTGAAGAGCCCCAGGGCGTACCTGAAGAGTCCCCATGCCTACGTCTGGTTCGCCGGCACCGTCCTGCTCCTCGCCCTGCCCTTCTACCTCGACCGCTTCTGGCTGCAGGCCGGACTCTTCGCGATGGCCGCCGCGATCGGCGCCATCGGCATCAACCTCCTCACCGGCGCCACCGGGCAGCTGTCCATGGGGCACGCGTTCTTCCTGGCGGTGGGGGCCTACAGCTACTGCATCCTGGCGGGCGACAGCGGCGTGGAGAACGGTCACCGCCTCGTCGGACTCGGACTCCCGACCTGGCTCGCCGCCGTACTGGCGGTGCTCGTGGCGGGCGCGGCGGGCGGCCTGTTCAGCCCCATCGCGGGACGGCTGCGCGGCGCGTATCTGGGCATCGCCACGCTCGCGCTGATCTTCATCGGCCAGCACGTCCTCTTCAACGCTCATGATCTGACAGGAGGTTTCAACGGCCGGGCGGTTCCGCCCCTCTCGCTCTTCGGCATCGACTTCGACGACAGCGAGACGGTCATCGCAGCCGTCCCCTTCCAGTCCGCCGAGAAGCTCTGGTACGTGGCACTGCTCGCCCTCATCGGGAGCGGCCTCTTCGCCCGCGGAGTGCTACGAGGCCGCCCCGGCCGCGCCATGAACGCCATCCGCGACCACCGCATCGCCGCGGGTGTCATGGGCGTCCCGGTCGCCCGCTACCGGGCCGCCGTCTTCGTCCTCTCCTCCATGTACGCGGGACTCGCCGGCGTACTGATCGCCCTGGTCTTCCAGCGGACCGTCCCCGAGTACTTCGGTGTGATCCTGTCGCTCGAATTCCTCGCGATGATCGTGATCGGGGGTCTCGGCACGGTCGCCGGCGCCGTCGTCGGCGCGGCCTTCGTCTCTCTGCTGCCCCAGCTCCTCACCCACTACAGCGACACCCTCCCGCTGGTCTCCGCCCCTGGTACGGGCGGCGTCTCACCCGGCGAGGCATCGCGCTACCTGTACGGCGCCGCGGTCGTCGCGGTCGTCCTCTTCCTGCCCGGCGGACTCACCCGTCTCATCACCTCTCGGGAGAAGTAATGAAGCCACGTCTGTACGCGGCGGCGCTGGCCGCCGCCCTGACCCTGACCAGCGCCGGCCTCGCCGGATGCAGCTCGAAGGCCACCGACGGGGGCGGGGGCGAGAAGGACGCCGGAGGGGTGAAGACCGGTGACGGCGTCACGGCCAAGACCATCAACCTCGGCGTCCTCACCGACATGACCGGCGTCTACGCCTCGCTCGGCAAGAGCGTCACCCAGGCGCAGCGGCTGTGGGCGAAGCAGACCAACGCGGCCGGCGGTATCTGCGGCCGCACCATCGAGCTCACCGTCCGGGACCACGGCTACGACCCGCAGAAGGCCGTCGCCGCGTACACCGAACTCGAACCGAAGGTGCTCGGCTTCTCCGAGTTCATCGGCTCGCCCTTCGTCGCCGCGGTCAAGGGCCGTATCGACGGCCAGGACAAGGCACTCGTGGTGCCCCAGGCCTGGTCGGCATCGCTGCTGGGCAGCCCGTACATCCGGGTCGTGGGAGCGACGTACGACATCGAGACGATCAACGCGGTCGACTATCTGCTCAGCCAGAAGCGCATCGCCAAGGGCGACAAGATCGGTCACGTCTACTTCGAGGGCGACTTCGGGGAGAACGCGCTGAAGGGCTCGAAGTACGCGGCGCAGCAGGCGGGTCTGACCATCGTCGAGCAGAAGATCAAGCCGACCGACAACGACATGTCCGCCCAGGTCGCCGCGCTCAAGAAGGCAGGCGTCAAGGCGGTCGTCATCAGCGCCGGACCACGTCAGGCGGCCTCGCTGGTCGGTGTCGCCGCGGCGGGCGGCTTCAAGGTCCCCATGATCGGTAACAACTCCGCCTTCGCGCCGCAGCTGCTGGGTACCCCGGCGGCGCCCGCGCTGACGAAGGACTACTACGTCGCCGCCTCCACCCTCCCCATCGGCGACCCGGGCGCGGGCCCGGCGAAGCTGGCCAAGGAGTACAAGGCCGCCTACCCCAAGGACGGTCTCGACAACGGCGTGGTCGCGGGCTACACCGCGGCGAGCGTCTACGGCGAGGTGCTGAAGAAGGCCTGCGCGGCCAAGGACCTGACACGAGAGGGCATCGACAAGGCGCTGCTCACCGTCTCCTCCTACGACAACGGCTTCGGCATCACGAACAACTTCTCGGACCCGGCGGCGCCGTCGACCCGGCAGAGTCTGATCATGAAGCCGGACCTCAAGGTGCCGGGGGGGCTGAAGGTGGTGCGGCCGGCGGCGGTGTCCAAGTCGGCGGAGTCGTACAAGTCGGGCAGCTGAGTCACCCTTCTGGGGGCAAGCCCCCGCCCCCTGCGCCGGCTTAGCGGCGCGGACCAGGGGGCTTCGCCCCCAGACCCCCGTATACGGCCTTCGGCCGCATGTCCTCAATCGCCGGACGGGCTTGAAAATCAAGCCTGTCCGGCGATTGAGGCGCGTCCACAGAGGCGATCAGCCGTCCACCGTGACACGGTGCGCCATCCAGCCCCGGAACTCCAGCGGGCCCGAGCCGTCCTGCCGCCCGAGATCCCCGGTGGGAACCGCGTCACCGCTGCCGGGCGTTGTGAGCCAGATCTGCCCCTTGCGGATCTGCGCTGCGCCGCCGGGGAACGGCTGCCCGAGACAGGCGTGCCGCGCGGGATCCTCGACCGGCCCCGGCAGCCGGCCGATCTCGAACGAGGTCTCGCACCCGGCGCCCTCGGTGGGCCCATACCCGCTGATCGGCCGCGCGCCCGGGGCGAGCCCCCGCCCCAGCCGTACCTGCGCGTCGAGCCGGAGCCGTTCCCCGCCGATCGCGACCGGCCGCAGCCCCGGCAGCTCCGTGCCGTCGTCCAGCAGCGAGGCCGCGGTGACCGGATCGGTGTCGGCCACGGACATGACGAGGGCCCGGGTGCGGATCGCACCCGGGCCCTCGTCATGCACATGCACTGCTCTAGGGGAGTTGAGCAGCCCTTGCCTCACGGTTCTCGCGGCGGTTGTCGCGGAACGTGTTCACACGCCGTGCCGTCGCGAAGAGCGGAATCGTCGCCGCCATCACGATCTGAAGCGCGCAGCCGGTCTGGAGCAGCACCTGACCGCCCGGAGCGTCGAACGCCCACGCCGCCAGCATCCCCATCGCCGAGACGATCCAGCCGAGCATCGCCACCGCGAGGACACCTCGCGGCTTGGGGTACTCGACCCGGCTCACCATCAGCCATGCCGTACCGATGATCGCCAGCAGCGTCGGGATGAACGGCAGCTCGAGCAGGATGATCGAGACGACCGTGAGCGCACCGAAGGGGCTCGGCATGCCCTGGAACATGCCGTCCTTCATGGTCACGCACGAGAATCTGGCAAGCCGCAGCACCACCGCCAGCAGCACGACGATCGCGGCCACCGCCGAGACCTTCTGCTGGGCGTCGTCCGCGACCATTCCGTACACGAGTACGAAGTACGCCGGGGCCAGCCCGAAGCTGATCAGGTCGGAGAGGTTGTCCAGCTCCGCGCCCATCGGCGAGCTGCGCAGCTTGCGCGCCACGAGCCCGTCACAGAGATCGAAGATCGCCGCCAGCAGCATCAGGATCACGGCGGTCGCGGCGCTGTTGCGCGCCATGCCGCTCTCGTTGCTGCCGGTGAGGTGCGGGATGAGGATCCCGGTGGTGGTGAAGTACACCGCCATGAAGCCACACGTGGCGTTACCCAGCGTGAGGGTGTCCGCTATCGACAGCCGCAGAGAGAGCGGCATGTCCTCCGCGTCGTCCTCGGCGTCGGCCTCTGCGACCCAGCCGGCCTGTGTGTCAGGATCAATCACGGTCAATTCGAGTCACCCCCGCGGTCGTGGTCTGACCGACCTCGACAGCGACGTCGACACCTTCCGGAAGGTAGATGTCAACGCGCGATCCGAAGCGGATCAGACCAATGCGCTCGCCCTGCTCGACCTTGGTCCCCTGCGGGAGATACGGCACGATCCGCCGGGCGACTGCGCCCGCGATCTGCACCATCTCGATGTCGCCGAGCTCGGTGTCGAAGTGCCAGACAACGCGCTCGTTGTTCTCGCTCTCCTTGTTGAACGCGGGAACGAAACCGCCGGGGATGTGCTCGACGGACGTCACGGTGCCCGCGAGGGGAGCGCGGTTGACGTGGACGTTCAGCGGGCTCATGAAGATCGCGACGCGAGTGCGTCCGTCCTTCCACGGCATGATGCTCTGCACCACACCGTCGGCGGGCGAGATGACCCGGCCCTGGGTGATCTCGCGCTCGGGGTCGCGGAAGAACCACAGCATGCCCGCCGCGAGCGCGGTGGTGGGCACGGCGATGGCCGCGGCGCGCCTGGAGCGACGCGATCGGGCCAAGCTGAGTGCGGCGGTGGCGACGGTCGGCAGAAGCCACGGCGATGCTCCGCGCGCGAGGCGGACGCGGCCGCGTGGTGCAGAGGTTTGGCTGTGGGGCATGGATGACCTTCGTAGCGGATGATGCCGCGCTGGCAACGGGGGACGGCGGCTTTCGGGCGATGTTATCGGTTGCGAGCCGCAACTGGGTAAGCCAGCAATCGAGTCGGCGGCCGGAAGATGATGACACGGTGTGATCCTCTTCGCGGCCGTACCGACTCAAATACGACAATCAACCCTGGAATCGGTACTCCTCCAGCAGCCGACGACCAATGATCATTTTCTGGATCTCGGCGGTACCTTCACCGATCAGCAGCATCGGCGCCTCGCGGTAGAGGCGCTCGATCTCGTACTCCTTGGAGAAGCCGTAACCGCCGTGGATTCGGAAGGCGTCCTCGACGACTTCCTTGCAGTATTCGGAGGCGAGGTACTTCGCCATCCCTGCCTCCAGGTCGTTTCGTTCCCCGGAGTCCTTTTTGCGTGCCGCGTTAACCATCATCGCATGAGCGGCCTCGACCTTGGTAGCCATCTCGGCCAGCTTGAACTGAATGGCCTGGTGCTGAGCGATCGCCTTGCCGAAAGTGTGACGCTGCTGCGCATACGAGACGCCCAGCTCGAACGCACGCTGCGCCACTCCGCAGCCACGCGCCGCGACATTGACGCGACCGACCTCGACGCCGTCCATCATTTGGTAAAACCCTCGGCCGGTGGTGCCGCCGAGTACCCGATTGGCCGGAATGCGCAGTCCGTCCATGATGAGCTCGGTGGTGTCGACACCCTTGTAGCCCATCTTGTCGATCTTCCCGGGGATGGTGAGGCCTGGGCGGACCTCTCCGAAGCCGGGCTCCTTCTCGACCAGGAAGGTCGTCATCGACTTATGGGGGGCGGTGCCCTCCGGGTGTCCTTCGTCACTCCGGCACAGAACGGCGACCAGATTGGACGTTCCGCCGTTCGTGAGCCACATCTTCTGGCCGGTCAGGACGTACTCGTCGCCGTCCTTGACGCCCTTGGAGGTGATCGCCGACACATCGGAGCCGAGAGCCGGCTCGGACATCGAGAACGCGCCACGCGTCTCGCCCAGCGCCATCCGCGGCAGGAAGGTGTCCTTCTGCTCCTGCGTGCCGTGCTGCTTGAGCATGTACGCCACGATGAAATGCGTATTGATGATGCCCGAGACGGACATCCAGCCACGCGCAATCTCCTCGACGCACAGCGCGTAGGTGAGCAGCGACTCGCCCAGGCCGCCGTACTCCTCCGGGATCATCAGCCCGAACAGGCCGAGTTCCTTGAGGCCTTCGACGATCTGCGTCGGATACTCGTCGCGGTGCTCCAGCTCGGTGGCGACAGGAATGATCTCCTTGTCGACGAAATCCCGGACGGTGGCCAGGATTTCCTGCTGGACGTCGGTCAGACCGTGGGTCTGGGCGAGTCGGCTCATGGCTACTTCTCCTGTGCCTTCAGCTCCGGGCGGCCGGGCTGCTCGCCGCCGCGCTCCTTGATGTACGTCTCGGTCGGGACCATCACCTTGCGCCGGAAGACGCAGACGAGGGTGCCGTCCTGCTTGTAGCCCTTGGTCTCGACGTAGACGATCCCGCGGTCGTTCTTGGACTTCGACGGAGTCTTGTCGAGGACCGTCGTCTCGCCGTAGATCGTGTCGCCGTGGAAGGTCGGCGCGACGTGCTTGAGCGACTCGACCTCCAGGTTGGCGATGGCCTTGCCGGAGACATCCGGGACCGACATGCCGAGGAGCAGCGAGTAGATGTAGTTCCCGACGACGACGTTCTTCCCGAAATCGGTCGTCTTCTCCGCATAGTTGGTGTCCATGTGGAGGGGGTGGTGGTTCATGGTGAGCAGACAGAAGAGGTGGTCGTCGTACTCGGTGACCGTCTTCCCGGGCCAGTGCCGGTAGACCGCGCCGACCTCGAACTCTTCGTACGTGCGTCCGAACTGCATCGCTTACGCCTCCGGGGCTTCGAACTTGGACGTGCGCTGCAGGCCCGCCGCGCGGCCCTTGCCCGCGACGACCAGTGCCATCTTGCGGCTGGCCTCGTCGATCATCTCGTCGCCGAGCATCGCCGAGCCCTTCTTACCGCCGGCCTCCGAGGTGCACCACTCGTAGGCGTCCAGGATCAGCTCGGCGTGGTCGTAGTCCTCCTGGGAGGGCGAGAAGACCTCGTTGGCGGCGTCGACCTGGCCGGGGTGCAGCACCCACTTGCCGTCGAAGCCCAGCGCCGCCGCACGGCCCGCGACCTCGCGGTACGCGTCCACGTCGCGGATCTGCAGGAAGGGGCCGTCGATCGCTTGGAGGTCGTGCGTACGGGCCGCCATCAGAATCCGCATCAGGATGTAGTGGTAGGCGTCCGCGCCGTAGCCGGGCGGCTGCTGGCCGACGACCAGCGTCTTCATGTTGATGGAGGCCATGAAGTCGGCCGGGCCGAAGATGATGGTCTCCAGACGCGGCGAGGCGGCGGCGATCTCGTCGACGTTCACCAGGCCCTTGGCGTTCTCGATCTGCGCCTCGATGCCGATCCGGCCGACCTCGAAGCCCATCGTCTTCTCGATCTGGGTCAGCAGCAGGTCGAGCGCCTTGACCTGGGTGGCGTCCTGGACCTTCGGCAGCATGATGCAGTCGAGATTGGGGCCCGCGCCCTCGACGACCGTCACCACATCGCGGTACGTCCAGTGCGTCGTCCAGTCGTTGACCCGCACGACCCGGGTCTTGCCCGTCCAGTCGCCGTTGTTGAGCGCGTCGACGATGGTGTGCCTGGCGCCCTCCTTGGCGAGCGGCGCGCACGCGTCCTCCAGGTCGAGGAAGACCTGGTCGGCCGGGAGGCCCTGGGCCTTCTCCAGGAAGCGCGGGTTGCTGCCCGGCACGGCGAGGCAGGAACGCCGCGGACGGAGACGGTTCACGGGCGTGGTCATGCGGGGACCTCCAGAGGGTCGAGCTTGTTCGCTTTCCGGATCTCGTCGACGATACGGCCGATGATCTCCGTGATGCCGAAGTCCTTCGGGGTGAAGACGGCGGCGACGCCTGCCGCCTTCAGATCGGTGGCGTCGGCGTTCGGGATGATCCCGCCGACGATCACCGGAATATCGGCCGCGCCGGCCTCTCGCAGCCGGTCCAGCACATCGGGGACCAGCTCGGCGTGCGAGCCGGAGAGGATCGACAGGCCCACACAGTGGACGTCCTCCGCGAGCGCGGCGTTGACGATCTGTTCGGGCGTGAGCCGGATGCCCTGGTAAACCACTTCGAAGCCCGCGTCACGGGCGCGTACGGCGATCTGCTCGGCGCCGTTGGAGTGACCGTCCAGGCCCGGCTTGCCGACCAGCAGCCGCAGCCTTCCGGAGCCCAGCTCGTCGGCCGTACGGGACACCTTCTCGCGTACGAGAGCGAGCGGTGTGCCCTTCTCGGCGGTGACCGCGACCGGCGCGCTGCTCACGCCCGTCGGCGCGCGGAACTCGCCGAACACATCGCGCAGCGCCCACGACCACTCGCCGGTGGTGACACCCGCACGGGCGCACTCGACGGTGGCGGCCATCAGGTTGGTGGAGCCCGCGGCGGCCTTCTTCAGTGTGGCCAGGGCCTCGCTCGCCCGGATCTCGTCGCGGTTGTCGCGCCACTCGTGGAGCTTCGCGACGACGCGCGCCTCGTTCGCCGGGTCGACCGTCATGATCGCGGTGTCGAGGTCCGCGGTGAGCGGGTTCTCCTCGGTGGTCTCGAAGATATTGACGCCGACTATCTTCTCCTCGCCGCCCTCGATCCGGGCCCGGCGCTCGGCGTGCGAGGAGACCAGCTGCGACTTGAGATAGCCGGACTCGACGGCCGCCATCGCGCCGCCCATCTCCTGGATCCGGCCGATCTCGGCGAGGCACTCGGTGACCAGGGAGTCCACCTTGGCCTCGATGACGTGCGAGCCCTCGAAGATGTCCTCGTACTCCAGCAGATCGCTCTCGTGCGCCAGCACCTGCTGGATACGGAGCGACCACTGCTGGTCCCAGGGCCGGGGGAGACCCAGGGCCTCGTTCCACGCCGGGAGCTGTACGGCCCTGGCGCGCGCGTCCTTGGAGAGCGTGACGGCCAGCATTTCGAGGACGATGCGCTGGACGTTGTTCTCCGGCTGGGCCTCGGTCAGACCGAGGGAGTTGACCTGGACGCCGTAGCGGAAGCGGCGCTGCTTCTCGTTCTCGATGCCGTACCGCTCGCGCGTGACCTGGTCCCAGATACGGCCGAAGGCGCGCATCTTGCACATCTCCTCGATGAAGCGGACGCCCGCGTTCACGAAGAAGGAGATACGTGCGACCACATCGCCGAACTTCTCCGCCGGCACCTGGCCGGAGTCCCGTACCGCGTCCAGCACGGCGATCGCCGTGGACATCGCGTACGAGATCTCCTGGACCGGAGTGGCGCCCGCTTCCTGCAGGTGGTAGCTGCAGATGTTGATCGGGTTCCACTTGGGGATGTTGGCCACCGTGTACGTGATCATGTCGGTGGTCAGGCGGAGCGAAGGACCGGGCGGGAAGACATGCGTCCCGCGCGACAGGTACTCCTTGACGATGTCGTTCTGCGTCGTCCCCTGGAGCTTGGTGATGTCGACGCCCTGCTCCTCGGCGACCACCTGATAGAGCGCCAGCAGCCACATGGCGGTGGCGTTGATGGTCATCGAGGTGTTCATCTGCTCCAGCGGGATGTCCTGGAACAGCCGGCGCATGTCACCGAGATGCGAGACGGGGACCCCGACCCGGCCGACCTCACCGCGGGCGAGGATGTGGTCGGGGTCGTAGCCCGTCTGCGTCGGCAGGTCGAACGCGACCGACAGGCCGGTCTGCCCCTTGGCGAGGTTGCGCCGGTAGAGCTCGTTGGACGCCTCGGCGGTCGAGTGACCGGCGTACGTCCGCATGAGCCAGGGCCGGTCCTTCTGACGTTCAGTCATCTAAGGGCCTCAGATGTTCCGGAAGCGGTTGATGGCGTCGATGTGCTTCTCGCGGAGCTCCTCGTTGCGCACACCCAGACCTTCGCGGGGTGCCAGTGCCAGCACGCCGACCTTGCCCTGGTGCAGGTTGCGGTGCACGTCGTACGCGGCCTGGCCGGTGTCGTCGAGGGAGTAGACCTTCGACAGCGTCGGGTGGATCTTGCCCTTGGCGACCAGTCGGTTGGCCTCCCACGCCTCGCGGTAGTTGGCGAAGTGCGAGCCCACGATCTTCTTCAGTGACATCCACAGGTAGCGGTTGTCGTACTCGTGGTTGTAGCCCGACGTCGATGCGCAGGTGACGATCGTGCCGCCCTTGCGGGTCACGTACACGCTCGCGCCGAAGGTCTCGCGGCCCGGGTGCTCGAAGACGATGTCCACGTCCTCGCCGCCGGTCAGCTCACGGATGCGCTTGCCGAAGCGCTTCCACTCGCGCGGGTCCTGGTTGTGCTCGTCCTTCCAGAACTTGTAGCCCTCGGCGTTGCGGTCGATGATCGCCTCCGCGCCCATCGCGCGGCAGATGTCCGCCTTCTGCGGGCTGGAGACCACACAGATCGGGTTGGCGCCACCGGCCAGCGCGAACTGGGTGGCGTACGAGCCGAGGCCGCCGCTGGCACCCCAGATCAGGACGTTGTCGCCCTGCTTCATGCCCGCGCCGTTGCGCGAGACGAGCTGGCGGTACGCGGTGGAGTTGACCAGGCCCGGAGCCGCGGCCTCCTCCCAGCTGAGGTGCTGGGGCTTGGGCATCAGCTGGTTGGACTTGACGAGCGCGATCTCGGCGAGACCGCCGAAGTTCGTCTCGAAGCCCCAGATGCGCTGCTCGGGGTCGAGCATCGTGTCGTTGTGGCCGTCCGAGGACTCCAGCTCGACCGAGAGACAGTGCGCGACGACCTCGTCGCCCGGCTGCCAGGCGTTGACGCCGGGACCGGTGCGCAGCACGACGCCCGCCAGGTCGGAGCCGATGATGTGGTACGGCAGGTCGTGCCGCTTGGTGAGCTCGGAGAGCCTTCCGTACCGCTCGAGGAAGCCGAAGGTGGACATCGGCTCGAAGATCGAGGTCCAGACGGAGTTGTAGTTCACCGAGCTGGCCATGACCGCGACGAGGGCCTCGCCCGGGCCGAGCTCGGGCACCGGCACGTCCTCGACATGGAGGGACTTGCGGGGGTCCTTCTCCCGGGTCTCGAGGCCGGCGAACATCTCGACCTCGTCCTTGTGCACGGTCACCGCGCGGTAGGACTCGGGGATGGGCAGTGTGGCGAAGTCGGCGGGCTTGCTGTCCGTCGACTGGATCGCGTCCAGGATTTCCTTCACGGGGTGCCTCCGGCGAAGCGCGTTTGAGGGAACGCTGAGGGGAAACGTCGGGGTGCTGCTGCTGTGGAGGTGTGCCGTCGGTTCGGCGGGTGGTGCTGCTGGCAGCGCTGGTGGGCGCGTGAGGTTGCCTGTGACGCAGGCGTCCGGGCGCACAAACCGATGGTTTGCGGGGACAGCCGGCGTACGAAAGGTCTCTGCACGCCGGCCGCCCGGACAACATCAACGTATGGCACCCCGTGCCAGGCCGCAAGACACTCGGTGCCAGGAATTTCTCTCGCTTGTCATCTGGCGGGCACGTATGAGCAACAAACGACCGCCCCGGAAGCGGAGGTCCGTCACCTTCTGTGTGCTCTTGAGTGCAGTCGGTTCGCGCTCTGGCGTGGATCGATGCCGCTGACGGTGCCGACCAACTCGAGGACGCCTGACCTGATGGTGCGTCATGAGGGCTGACTCATCGGGGGATTGGCCGGCCGTGGTGCGGAGCGTCCAGCAGGTCTCCCAGACATGCCAGATACAGCGCGATTGCCGCACCCGGCTCGCGCACCCGCTGCCCCGACAGCTGCTCGATCTTGTCCAGCCGGTACAGCAGCGTGTTGCGATGCACTCCGAGGCGCTCCGCCGCGCGCAGCAGACTGAAACCGCCCTCGCTCCAGGCGATCAGCGTCTCGCGCAGCGCCGCCCAGTCGCCGCGCTCACGCAGCGTGCCGAGCACTGACTCTGTGTACCGTGAACGCTCCTGGCGCACGGCCGCCGCCACCAGCTGCGGCACGCGCAGCCCGGCGACCGCGAAGACCCTGGCGCCCGGGTTCAGCGCCGGGCCGATCCGCAGTGCGGCGGCCGCGTCCCGGTACGAGCCGCACATCCCCGCCACGCCCGTCCCCGGGTCCCCGACCGCGATCCGGGCATCCAGGCCGTGCCGCTCTGGGGCCCGGGGCCCGGGCGGGCTTCCTGGTGGAGCGCCAATGGGCCATCGACCCCTCGCTGTTCGTCGACACACTGGCCGATCGGCTGTGCCGCGGCGGAGTCGAACTGGTGGAGGGCGCCCGGGTCACCTCCGTACGCGAAGGCGGCGGCCGCACCGAGGTGCGCACCACCGCCGGTACCTACACCGCCGACACGACCGTGATCGCCGCCGGAGTCTGGTCCCGCGAGCTCTGCCGCGGGCTCGGCGTGGACATCGACCTGATGCCCGGCAAGGGCTACAGCTTCTCGGTGCCCGTCGACCCGCTGCCCTCGCGGCTGATCCACCTGGGAGCGGCGAAGGCCGTGCTGACACCGCTCGGCAAACGCCTGCGGATCGCCGGGACGATGGAGTTCGACCACGACCCGGACCGTTTCAGGCAGGGCAGGGTGGACGCGATCATCGCGGCCACGCGGCCTTGTCTGCGGGGCGCGGACTGGGAGCGGCGCGAGCAGGAGTGGATGGGCCCGCGCCCGATGACCCCGGACGGACTGCCGCTCATCGGACGCGTACCCGGCACATCCGGGGTGCTGCTGGCCACCGGGCACAACATGCTCGGGCTGATGCTGGGCCCGGCGACCGGGCGTCTGGTCACCGGGCTGCTGACCGGCGGGGCGGACCCAGGTCTCGCGGCGAGGTTCGACCCGGCACGCACCGCCAGGAGGCGGCGGGGCGGGGTGCGGGTGGGGGTGTCCGGCTAACGCACTCGGGGGGCGTGTCCTCAATCGCTGGACGGGCTTGATATGCCCGGGCACATCAAGCCCTGCCGGCGATTGAGGCGCGGGGCCCGGGGCCCCGGGGTCAGGCCCTGCGGTCGCCCAGGGCCCGCTCGATGGTGCGCATGACCTCGTCCAGCGGCGCGTCGGTACGGGCCACCGTCACCAGGACGTCGCCACTGGTCCGCGCCGACACCGCCGCGGGACCCGGTCGCTCGGCCTGCGCGGTGCGGCCCGCCCCGATGCCCGTGCCGAAGGTGTCGCGGACGATCGAGAACGCGTGGTCCAGCTGGGACTCCACATCGCCCTGGCCGCCCGCCCGCAGCCAGCGGCGCAGCACATGGTTGTGCGCCGTGACGACCGCGGACGCGGCCACCTCCGCCAGCAGCGGATCGTCGTTGCCGACGTGGTGGTCGCGCTCGTCGAAGTGGCCCAGCAGATAGCGGGTGAACAGCCGCTCGTAGCGGGCCACCGAGGCGATCTCCCGCTCCCGCAGCGTGGGAACCTCACGGGTCAGCCGGTAGCGCTCGACGGAGACCGCCGGAGAGGCCGCGTACATCCGCATGACCTCCTTGATTCCCCTGCAGACGGTGTCCAGCGGATGCTCATGGGCCGGGGCCGCGTTCAGCACCGCCTCGGCCCGTACGAGCGTGTCGTCATGGTCCGGGAAAATCGCCTCTTCCTTGGAACGGAAGTGGCGGAAGAAGGTCCGGCGGGCGACCCCGGCGGTGGCCGCGATCTCGTCGACGGTCGTTGCCTCGTACCCCTTGGTCGCGAACAGCTCCATCGCCGCGGCCGCCAACTCGCGCCGCATCTTGAGGCGCTGCGCGGCGGCGCGGCTGCCTGCCGCACTTTCCGGAGCGTCGGGAGTGGCCTTGGCGCGGGTGGGCTTGGCGGGCTGGGGCATGACCTGAACGTACTGCATCTGTGCAGGAGGGCGCGCCTGCGGGGGCGGGCCGCCCGAAGGGCCGAGCAGCCCGCCCCAGCCCGCGCCGTGATCAGCGCCGGGCATATTCGCGGAAGCCACGCCCCGTCTTGCGGCCGAGGCAGCCCGCAGCCACCAGGTGCTCGAGCAGCGGCGCCGGGGCCAGGCCCGGGTCGCGGAATTCGCGGTGCAGAACCTTCTCGATGGCGAGCGAGACATCGAGCCCGACCACGTCGAGGAGCTCGAAGGGGCCCATCGGATAGCCGCCGCCCAGCTTCATCGCGGCGTCGATGTCGTCGAGCGTGGCGTAGTGCTCCTCGACCATCTTGATCGCGTTGTTGAGGTACGGGAAGAGCAGGGCGTTGACGATGAAGCCGGCCCGGTCACTGCAGTCCACCGGGTGCTTCTTGATCTTCGTGGTGACCTCGCGGACGGTGGCGTGGACCTCGTCGGAGGTCAGGACCGTACGGACCACCTCGACCAGCTTCATCGCCGGAGCGGGGTTGAAGAAGTGCATCCCGATGACGTCCTGCGGGCGCGAGGTGGCGCGGGCACAGGCGACGACGGGCAGCGAGGAGGTGGTGGTGGCGAGCACCGCACCCTCCTTGCAGATCTTGTCGAGGGTGGCGAAGAGAGCCTGCTTGATCTCCAGATCCTCGGCCACGGCCTCGACGGCGAGGTCGACCTCGGCGAAGGCGTCGAGCGAACCGGCCGGTGTGATCCGGGCCAGGGTCGCCGCACTGGCCTCGGCCGTCATCCGGCCCTTGTCGACCGAGCGCGCAAGGGACTTGGCGATACGGGCCTTCGCCGTCTCCGCCTTCTCCGGGCTGCGGGCGGCGAGCACGACGTCGTAACCGGCCTTGGCGAAGACCTCCGCGATACCGCTCGCCATGGTGCCGGAGCCGGCCACGCCGACGGAGCGGACCTCGCGGCCGGCCGACGCCGTCGCTTCCGGCTGAGGCGTGAGGGCGTCCGGGACCAGCACCGAGGTGTCGGGAGCGGCGTACGAGTAGAAGCCGCGGCCCGTCTTGCGGCCGGTCAGGCCCGCCTCGCTGAGCTGCTTGAGGATGGGGGAGGGCGCGTGCAGCCGGTCGTGGGACTCGGCGTACATCGCGTCCAGGACGGTACGGGCGGTGTCGATGCCGATCAGGTCGAGCAGGGCGAGCGGGCCCATCGGCAGTCCGCAGCCGAGCTTCATCGCGGCGTCGATGTCCTCGCGGGAGGCGTACTTGGCCTCGTACATCGCGGCGGCCTGGTTGAGGTAGCCGAACAGCAGACCGTCCGCGACGAAACCGGGGCGGTCGCCGACCGCGACGGGCTCCTTGCCGAGCTCGCGGGCGAGCGCGGTGACGGTCTCGACGGCGAGCGGGGAGGTCAGCACCGAGGAGACGACCTCGACGAGCTTCATGGCCGGGGCCGGGTTGAAGAAGTGCAGGCCGAGCACGCGCTCCGGGTGCTGGGAGTCGGCGGCGAGCCGGGTCACCGAGAGGGCGTTGGTGCCGGTGGCGAGGATCGCGTCCGGGCGGACGATCGCGTCCAGCGCACGGAAGACCTGCTGCTTGGCCTCGTACGACTCGGGCACGACCTCGATCACGAGATCGGCCTCGGCCGCGGCGTGCAGATCGGAGAAGGTACGGAAGCGGGCGAGGGTGTTCCGGCGCTCCTCCTCGGTGATCCGCTCGCGCTCCACGGCGCGGGCGGTGGAGGTCTCGAGCGCGGTGACGGCGTGGCGGGCCGCGCTGTCGCTGATGTCGATGCCGATGACCTCACGGCCGGCGTGGGCGAGGACTTCGGCGATGCCGGTGCCCATGGTGCCGAGGCCGACGACAGCAATGGTGTGGAGAGGGGTGTCCATCGGGGGACTCCAGGGATGAGTGACGACTGATGAGGAGCGCGCGCGAGCGGGAACGCCGAAGGGCGCGTGCCTGGCGGCATGACTGCGCAGAACCGCGCACGGAAATTCGGCGCACGGCAAATGCGTCTTGTGGTGCGGAGCCGACGGACTCTGTCCCTGAGTCACGTCGTACGTGGTGCAGAACTACCGAACCGACAAAGCACTCGCGGCGGCTGCGTCACCAGGCCACCGTGAGCTGCGGGGGGTTACCCGCTCACCTGAGCTTAACTCGCTGGTAACGAGCACGCCAGACCTGGGCGGGTGTGATCTGGATCGCCGGTCCGTGGCTGTCTCTCGCCGGTCTCTGGCCGGTTTCGGCCGGTCTCCGGCCGGCCTCTGTTGATCCCTGGTTGATCCTTGGTTGGTTCCTGGCAGGTCCTTCGCCGGTCTCCCGCCGATACGCTGGCCGCCATGGACGAGGAGTTACGGTCGCTCGCGGGGCGGCTGCGCGGTGAGTCGGGCGGCTCGGCGGCGTATGAACGGCTACTGGTGACCGAGGACCGGGAGGAGCTCGCCGGAGTCCTCACCGAACATGAACGGCCTCTGTGGGCACGGGAGATCGCCGCCTTCCGGCTGGGCTGCGCGGGGGACCGGCGGGCCTTCGAGGCGCTGGTACTGCTCCTCAATCACCGCGATCCCGCGCGCTGTGTCTCGGCGGCACACGCTCTGGCGAGGCTGAACGACCCTCGCACCCCCCGGGCGGCGGCCGCGCTCGCCACGAATGAGCTGCGCGTCGCCTACGCCCTGCTTCCGGTCCGGCTGCTCACGCGGCTGCGCGCGCCGGAGTCCGTACCGGCGCTGATCACCGTCCTGAGACGCAGGCTCGCTCCGGGCGACCCGCACTGGCGGGTGGCCCTGGCCTGCGTCGAGGGCCTCGGCGCACTGGGCGACAAACGGGCGGCCGGCATCCTCCGCTCGGCCCGCACGCACCCACGGCTCATGGCGGCGGCGGAGGCGGCACTGGCCCGGGTGGGCTGAGGGGCCGAGAGGTGGGCGGCTGGGCCGAGGAGCCGAGCTGAACCGGCTGGGCGGCGCGGCTCGGTGCGGGCCGCCTAGTGGTGCGGGCTCGCGCCCGACCGCGTATGGCTCTACACGGTCAAGGCGCGGGCGTACCGAACCTCCGGGACCGCAACGCCGTCCACCTCGAACGGCTCCTCCGCGCCGTCGGGTGTGAAGCCCGCCTTCTCGTAGAAGCTGCGGGCGCGGTCGTTCTCCTTGAGTACCCAGAGCCGCATCTCAGGGAACCCGTCAGCCGTGGCCCGCTCCGTCAGCTCCGCCATCAGCGCCTGCCCCACGCCCGTGGATATCTGTTCCGGCAGCACGTAGATCGTGTACAGCTCGCACATACCCGCCGTCGCGTCCTCGTCCCGGCTCGGTCCGCAGCAGCCCCACCCGACCACTTCGCCGTCCCGCTCGGCGACCACATTGGTCACTCGCCTGCTGCCCTTCGCGAGGAAAGCGCGGCGCTTCGCCGCGTCCTCCTCGATGCTCATCGCGTCCAGGTACGACGACGGCATCAACCCGGCGTACGCGTGCTGCCAGCCCCGGACCCGGACCGTAGCGACCGCTTCGCAGTCGTCGATGCCCATGTCCCGTATACGTACCGGCATCCGCTAGCCCTCCTCTCCGGTGATCGCGAACGCCTCGATCTCGACGAGCAGTTCGGGCCGGAACAGGGCCGCCACCTGGACCGCCGAGCTGGCCGGCAGCCGTCCGGCGTCGATCACCTCGTCCCGCGCCGCACGGACCGCCGGAAGGTGTGCGACATCGGTGACGAAGTACGTCAGCTTGACCACATCGTCGAAGGAGGCGCCCGCCGCGGCCAGACAGCGGCGGAGGTTCTCGAAGACCTGCCGCGCCTGTGCCGCCGGGTCTCCCTCGCCCACGACCTTGCCGTCCTGGTCGAAGGCGCACTGCCCCGATATCGCCACGAACCGGCCGGTGCCCCAGACGACATGGCTGTATCCCGTGCCGGGAGCCACACCTTCGGGAGCCTGTACATGCGTGAGTCGCGAAGTCATGCGTTCATCCTTGCGTACACCACTGTCAATCCCGATCGATTTCCCGGCCCGCCCGCCTCAGAGCAGAGTCAGCTGCGTCGGCTCCGGCGTTGCGAGCTCCGGCTCCTCCGGTACCGGGATCCGCCGCGGCACACCCCGGTCGGCCGGGCCTATGCCGAACTCCCGGGCCAGTTCATGGACATGGCGCGTGATCCGGCGCTGGTACCACTTCGGCGCATACGCCCCCTCCGCGTACAGCCGCTCGTAACGCCGTACCAGTTGCGGATGGTGCTGTGCCAGCCACGCCATGAACCACTCGCGCGCACCGGGCCGCAGATGAAGGACGAGCGGCGTCACCGACGTCGCTCCGGCCGCGGCGATCGCCCGTACGGTGGCGCGGAGTTGGTCCGGGTGGTCGCCGAGGAACGGGATGACCGGCGCCATCAGCACCCCGCAGCCGATCCCGTGCTCGGTGAGGGTGCGTACGACGTCGAGGCGCCGCTCCGGCGAGGGCGTGCCCGGCTCGACCGTGCGCCACAGCTCGGGGTCGGTGAAGCCGACCGAGACGGAGATCCCGACCTCGGTCACCTCCGCAGCCTGCCGCAGCAGGTCCAGATCGCGAAGGATCAGCGTGCCCTTGGTGAGAATGGAGAACGGGTTCGCATGGTCGCGCAGAGCGGTGATGATGCCCGGCATCAGCCGGTAGCGCCCTTCCGCCCGCTGATAGCAGTCGACGTTCGTCCCCATGGCGATATGAGCGCCCTGCCACCGCCGGGACGCCAGCTGCCGGCGTAGCAGCTCCGGCGCGTTGATCTTCACAACGATCTGGGAGTCGAACCCGAGCCCGGTGTCGAGGTCCAGATAGCTGTGGGTCTTGCGGGCGAAGCAGTACACACAGGCGTGCGTGCAGCCCCGATAGGGATTGACCGTCCACTCGAACGGCATCCGCGAGGCGCCCGGCACCCGGTTCAGGATCGAACGGGCGCGGATCTCGTGGAAGGTGATGCCCCGGAATTCGGGGGTGTCGAAGGTCCTGGTGGTCACCGCGGACGTAGCGAAAAGCGCGGTGTCCCCGGCCGTCGTGGGGTTCTCGACCAGATTGTCCCAGCGCATGAGCGCCTCCTCGGTAGCACTGGCCACAGAATAGAACACATGTTCCCTTGATTGCTTGTGGAGTGAGGCAAACTTTCCGGCAGGGGGTTGGGTTGAGGGGTCGGGAAGGATGGCTGGGTGAGCGGACAGCAGAAGCCGTCACGGCGGGTGTCGGTGGACGAGCGGATCCAGGTCGTGTTGGCCGTGTTGAAGGGCGAGTTGTCACTGACCGGGCCCTAGGCGAACGCACCCACATGCGGCCTACCTCGCCGTCGAACACTGCGATTAGCGTGTGGCCTTTGGCGGACCTGCTACTTGACTGGAGTTCCTGACATGACCAGTAAGTTCACCGAGCTTGCGATCGACTGTGCCGATCCCAACGGTCTCGCCCGGTTCTGGTGCTCGGTCCTTGACTACGAGGTGCAGGACGAAGACGACGGAATTGTCACAATTGGCTCCCCTGCGGTGCCTGGAGGCACGAACCGCCTTGGTCCAGTGCCACCGACGTTGACATTCGCGCACGTGCCCGAGGGCAAGACCGCCAAGAACAGGCTCCACCTCGACGTCACCCCAACCGACAGGGAGCAAGACGAAGAGGTCCGTCGCCTGCTCGACCTAGGTGCTCGACACGCCGACGTCGGCCAAACCGGCGATGAGAGCTGGGTCTGTCTTGCCGACCCGGAGGGGAACGAGTTCTGCGTCCTTGCGGGCCGCCGCCCCTGATCGGAGGCCGCACACCGCGCGAGGCCTACTTCCGGTCGCCTACCCACGCTCACGCGAAGGCGATGAGGAGCCCCTCCAGAGATGGAGAATCCCGACCCGAGCAAGATCAAACTCTGCCAACTTCCTGACTCATGACGCTTGCAACGCCGGTGCGTCTCGGGGGTGACCCCGGATGCCCGCAGGTGAACCCACCGGTCACAGCAACCCACCACGCCCCCGGCCCAGGGTGACCACGAGCGCGGTGACCCTGGATGCCCGCAGGTGAACCCACCGGTCACAGCAACCCACCACGCCCCCGGCCCAGGGTGACCACGAGCGCGGTGACCCTGGATTTGGGCGGCCGGACCCGAGGTGATTGGCTAGCGGCACCCCCGAAGAACCGAGTGCTGGAGGAACGCGAATGGCGCAGGTCGAGGCCACCACGGAACGGATCATCGCGGCAGACGCGGAGAAGGTGTTCGATGCGCTGGCCGACTACGAGAACACCCGCGCCAAGCTGCTGCCCGAGCACTTCAGCGAGTACGAGGTCCGTGAGGGCGGCGACGGCGAGGGCACTCTCGTCCACTGGAAGCTCCAGGCGACCAGCAAGCGGATCCGCGACTGCCTGCTCGAGGTGACCGAGCCGACCGACGGTCAGCTGGTCGAGAAGGACCGCAACTCCTCGATGGTCACCACCTGGACCGTCACCCCGGCCGGTGAGGGCAGGTCGAAGGCCGTCGTCAGCACCGTCTGGAACGGCGCGGGCGGCATCGGCGGCTTCTTCGAGAAGACCTTCGCCCCCAAGGGACTTGGCCGGATCTACGACGCGCTGCTCGCCAAGCTGGCGGCCGAGGTCGAGAAGTAGCCCGTGAAGTAGCCCTGCGGGGTTGCTGTAACGCTCACCGTTTCGAGTGGTTTTCCCCGCGGCGCCGTGATGCGCCCCGCGCGCCACGGGTCGCGGGAAAGCCCCTGATGAGCGCCCGAAGTGCGCCCCGCCAGAGTCAGTTGGGCCCCGTCGTGCGCCCCCGGCACGGATAACGTCCCGCTTGCTCCCCCTTGGCGCGTAATGCGAAGAATTACGCCGCGCAGGCGTGACGAGGGGAGCAGATACGTGGGCGGCATCACTCTGGTGAAGGACGAGCAGACGGCTCCGGCCGCGGCTGCACTGCCTCCCCCTGCCGGACCGGCCGAGGCCACCGCGCTCAGCCCGCGCCGCGTACGCCTCGTCTTCATCGGGCTGCTGCTCGCGCTGCTGCTCGCCGCGCTCGAGCAGATGATCGTCGCCACCGCCCTCCCGAAGATCGTCGGCGAACTGCAGGGCCTGGACCGGATGCCCTGGGCGATCACCGCCTATCTCCTCACTGCCACCATCGGCCTGCCCGTCTACGGCAAACTCGGTGATCTCCTCGGCCGCAAGGGCGTCTTCCAGTTCGCGATCGTCGTCTTCGTCATCGGCTCCGCGCTGGCCGGCCGGTCGCAGAGCATGGACCAGCTCATCGCCTTCCGCGCCATCCAGGGCATCGGTGCCGGCGGCCTCATGATCGGCGTGCAGGCGATCATCGCGGACATCGTGCCGCCCCGGGAACGCGGCCGTTTCATGGGTCTCATCGGCGCCGCCTTCGGACTCGCCTCCGTCGCGGGACCACTGCTCGGCGGCTTCTTCACCGACCACGCCTCCTGGCGCTGGTGCTTCTACTTCAATGTCCCCTTCGGCCTGGTCACCCTGATCGTGGTCACCGCGGTGCTGAAGCTCCCGAAGCCTGCTGCCAGAGCACGACTCGACGTCCTCGGGGCGCTGTTCCTCGCCGCCGCGTCCACCTGCCTCGTTCTGCTGACCAGTTGGGGCGGTACCGAGTACGCGTGGGGCTCGCGCGTGATTCTGGGACTGGCGGCCGGGGCTGCGGGAACCATCCTGCTCTTCCTGGTCGTTGAGTCCTTCGCCCCCGAACCGATCATCCCGCTCCGGCTGTTCCGCGACTCGATCTTCACCACCACCAGCCTCGTCGGCGCCATCGTCGGCGTCGCGCTCTTCGGCGTGGCCGGCTATCTGCCGACGTTCATCCAGATGGTCGACGGTGCCAGCGCCACCGAGTCCGGGCTGCTGATGCTCCCGATGATGGGCGGCATCGTCGGAGCCTCGATCATCTCCGGCCGGCTCATCAGCCGTACCGGGCGTTACAAGATCTACCCCGTCCTCGGCAGCGCGATCTCGGCCGTCGGTATGTGGCTGCTGTCGCGCCTTGAGGCCGACACACCCCGGCTCGACCACAGCATCTGGCAGGCCGTGCTCGGTGTCGGAATCGGACTTGTGCTGCCGGTGCTGGTCCTCGCCGTGCAGAACGCCGTACCGCCCGCCGACCTCGGCACCGCCACCAGCGCCAACAACTACTTCCGGCAGATCGGCGGCAGCGTCGGCGCCGCCGTCTTCGGCACGCTCTTCGCCAACCGGCTCACGGACGCGCTCGCCGACCGCCTCCCGGCCGGCGCGGGCCTGCCCGCTCAATCCATTCCGAACGTCGAATCCATCACTCCGCAGATGGTCCACGCGATGGAGCCCGCGCTGCGTGACGCCTACATCCAGGCGTACGCAGACGCGATGCCGCGGATCTTCCTCTATTTCGTGCCGGTGCTCGCGCTCGGCCTCTTCATCGCCTTCTTCCTCAAGGAGAAACCGCTGGTGTCCCAGAACGCCCAGGCCGCCGAGCCCGCTGTCACCTCCGCCTCCGTCCCGTCGGCCCGCACGGCGCGCGCCGATCGTGCCGCGCGCACCACGCCCGCGTACACCTCCGGCGTCCCGGTCTGCGGCACCGTCCAGCACCACGACGGCAGCACCGTCCCGCGCGCCGCCCTGACCCTCATCGACGTACAGGGACAGCAGATCGGACGCGGCGCGAGCGGCGAGGACGGGCGGTACGCGCTCAGCGTGCCGGGAGCCGGCTCGTACGTCATGATCGCGGCGGCCGGCGGACACCAGCCGCAGGCCGTCACCGTCACCGTCGGCGAGCGGCCCGTCGAGCTCGATGTGGTCCTCGGCGGCGCGGGCAGGCTCGCCGGGACCGTCGTCACGGCCGACGGATCGCCGGTACGCGACGCCGCCGTCACCCTCACCGACGTGCGCGGCGACGTCGTCGTCACCACCCGCAGCGGCCGCGAAGGCGGTTACGCGATCACGGAGTTGGTGGCCGGGGAGTACACACTGGCTGCGAGCGCGCCCGCCTTCCGCCCCGCCGCGCAGACCGTGAGCGTGCAGGCGTCCCGCGAGACCCGGCAGGACATCGAGCTCGCGGGCGGAGCCGTGCTGCGCGGCACCGTACGGGCCGGTGGCGGCCGGCCCGTCGAGGACGCGCGGGTCACGCTGCTCGACGCGGCCGGCAATGTGGTGGACACCCTCACCACGGGCCCCGACGGCAGTTTCCGGTTCGTGGATCTGTCGTCGGGGGAGTACACGGTGATCGCAGCGGGTTATCCGCCGGTCGCGACAGTCCTGCAGGTCGCGGGCGGCGGACGCGCCGAGCGCGATCTCCAGCTGGGGCACGAGGACTGACAATTCGTCAGTTTCGCGCGGGGGCGCACCACCCCATTTCGGCGTTGCCCGGCGCGCTTCCTGCGCCGCGCCGTACCGTAGAGGCAAGGCCGCAGATCCTGGCGGCGGGGAAGGAGCCTCCCACCCATGCACAGTGGTGTTCCGCCCACACCGCCACGGGAGTACGCCGTGGCCGGCCGGATTCCGCTTGCCGTGGTCGTCGTGGACGGCGACGGCTTGGTGTCGCACTGGTCGACCGGTGCGAAGCGCCTCTTCGGCCCCACCAGGGAGCAGGCGGTGGGACAGCCCGTCGTCGAACTGCTCCCGGTCACCGGCGCGCTCGCGGGGGACGGTGAGTACGAGGCGCACCACGACTACGGCGGTCTGGGCCCCGGCCTCGACGCCTCGCTGAACGGCCTCACCTCCTACCCCGCTGCAGGCCGGGCCCGCCTCTCCGAAGCCGGACGCGACCGGGTCGATGTGCTGTGGTGGGCGTACCCCATGATCGGTCCGGGCGACGAGCGTCTGCTCGTACTGGCCGCGGATGCCGCGCAGTTCGGCGCCGAGGACGAGAGTGTCGAGCGCATCGCGCCCGGATTCGCCCTGCACACCGAGTTTCCCGGCTCCGACGAGCTGGCGCGCCGGCTCCCCGAGATCCTGCCGAGCATGAGCGTCCAGGAGTCGGCGCGGATCGTCTCCCAGATCCTGGACCTGGGCTATCCCGTGCTGGAGTTCAGCCATCACGACCGGGTGCCGGTCACCCCGGACTGGGGTGTCCCCAGGCGTACGGAGCGCAAGGCGCGGCAACGGGCCGCCGAGGAGGCGGCAGCGGCGGGGCAGCCGGTCGACACGGCCGATCTCCAGCAGGATCTCGAGTACGCCGCGGTCCGCGAGCGGCTCGAATTCCTCAACGAGGTCAGCGGCCGCATCGGTTCCTCGCTCGACCTCGCCCGTACGATTCAGGAAGTCAGCGCGGCCGTCGTGCCGCGCTTCACCGATGTCGCGGGCACTTATCTGCGTGAACAGGTCATCGCGGGCGAGGGCTTCCCCGACGGACCGCCGGACGCGACCACCATGTGGCACCGCGTCGCCGTCGAGCATGTGGACGAGCCGGGCCGCTGGGACGATGTGGTGCCGGTCGGCGAATCCATGCCGTTCCCCGAGCGCACCCCGTTCTTCCAGTGCATGACCACCGGCGATCCGGTGCTGGTGCCGCGTATCAGCGAGCAGATGGGCAATGCCATCGCCTCGCAGTTCGAGAAGCGCGACATCCGGCCGCTGATCACCAACCGTTCGATGCTCGTCGTGCCGCTGAAGGCGCGCAATGTGGTGCTGGGCTTCATGATCCTGCTGCGCCATGCGGAGCGCGCTCTGTTCAACGACATGGACCGGGTCACCGGGGCCGAACTGGCCGCCCGCGCCGGGCTCGTCCTCGACAACGCCCGTATGTACACCTACCAGGAGAGTGTGGCCGAGACCCTCCAGGACTCGATGCTGCCGCAGGTCACCCCGCGGATGGCCGGCTGCGACACCGCCACCCGCTATCTGCCGGGCACCCTGCTGGGGAGGGTCGGCGGCGACTGGTTCGACTCCGTCAAGCTGCCCGGCTCGCGCACCGCGCTGGTGGTGGGCGATGTGATGGGGCACGGGCTCAACTCCGCCGCGATGATGGGCCAGTTGCGTACGGCCGTACAGACCATGGCCGCCCTCGACCTGCCGCCCGAGCAGCTCCTGCGGAACCTCGACGACCTCGCCCAGCGACTCGGCGAGCACTACCTCGCGACCTGTCTGTATGCGGTCTATGACCCGATCCGCAATGAACTCCGGATGGCGAACGCCGGCCATGTGCCCCCGGTGATCGTCCGCGCGGCGGACGGGCGCAGCGAGCTGCTGGAACTGCCGACCGGTGCGCCGATCGGCGTCGGCGGAGTGCCGTTCGAGAGCGTACGAGTGCCCGTGGCACCCGGCGACCGCCTTGTGATGTGCACGGACGGCCTGGTGGAGGTCCGTGGCGAGGACATAGGCGTCGGGCTTGCGACGCTCTGCGAATCCGCGGCCCATCCCGCCGCCTCCATGGACGACGCCTGCGACACCATCATCCGCTCGCTGAACGTCCGAGGCGGACGCAAGGACGACGTCGCCCTGCTGATGGCCCGGCTGAACGGCATCGAGCCCGAGTCGGTGGCGGCCTGGGAGCTGTCGCTGGAGCCGCGCGAGGCGGCGCGGGCCCGGCGGCTGGTCCGTGGACAGCTGCGGTCCTGGGGACTCGTTGATCTGACGGAAACCGTGGAGCTGCTGGTCAGCGAAGTGGTCACCAACGCGGTGCGGCACGCGCAGGGCCGTCGCGCGGAGCTGCGGCTGGTACGGGCCGGATCCCTGCTGTGTGAAGTGGCCGACGAGGACCGCACTCTGCCGACGCTGCTCGACGCCCGCCCCGACGCCGAACTGGGCCGGGGACTGCGCGTGGTGAGCAGTCTGGCGCGGGAGTGGGGCACCAGCCGGACGGCCGACGGCAAGACGGTCTGGTTCGAGCTGGCGCTGCCGTAGCCGCGCTCGGGGCGGGTGCGGCTCGGCCGCGGGCTCGCTGCGGACTCGGCTGTGGGCTCGGCTGTGGGCTCGAACGCCACGTATAAGGAATGCGCCGGGTACTTGTCGCCGTAACTCGTGAGCGATAGACCGATCTTGACGTCGTGTCACATTCTGGGGAGCTGGTCATGAGCGTGACGAGTCGGTACAAAGACGCCTGGGAGGGCTTCTGGAGCGAGGCCTCCGGCGAGCCGGGCGAGGTCTTCTGGGATGCGGAGCCGGCACTCACCGCGGGGCCCCATCTCGCGGTCTACGAACCGCATGTGACGGATCCCGGGCTGACTCTGGTGGATCTCGGCTGCGGCAACGGCACACAGACCCGTTTCCTGGCCGACCGCTTCCCTCAGGTGCTCGGCGTGGACCTGTCGGCCGCCGCGATCGAGCTGGCCAGACGGCAGGACAAACAGTGCGAGACACGGTTCCGGGAGATCGACGCGGTGGACGGGGCGATGGTGGCGCAGCTGCACGCCGAGCTCGGCGACACCAATGTCTATATGCGCGGGGTGCTCCACCAGTGCGACGCGGAGGACCGGCAGGCGCTGGCCGACTCGATCGCCGTACTGGTGGGCGAGCGTGGACGCGCCTTTGTGGTGGAGCTCGCGGAAGCGGCCGGGCAGCATCTGAGGGCCCTGGCGCAGGCACCGGCGGGACCGCCGCCGAAGCTTCAGCCGGTGTTCCGCCACGGCCTCCAGCCGGGTTCGGTGCCCGACGCGGACGTGGCGGAGTTCTTCACCACGGCGGGTCTCGGAGTGATCGCTCGAGGTGAACTGCCGCTGACGACAACGGAGTACGCATCGGACGGCTCGCGTATCGAGCTTCCGTCGAAATGGCTGATCGTCGGCCGGAACGGGTAACGCCCGAACTGCCTCTTCCCGGTCGAGCAACCGCCGACGAGAGGAGTGCCGTGTTCCGCGGAGCAGCCCGCGCCGCGGCCGTCGCCGGTCTTGCCCTGCTTCCGCTGCTGGGCTCCGCACCCGGTGCGGCGGCGGACGGGATCCTGGCGTCGGCAGGGGCCGGAGGGCTTGTCGTGCGCCGCCGCCGTCGGCGGGAGAGCGCCGGACAGGCGTAGGGCCCTTTCGTTTCGGCGGCCGACCGGACTCCCGTGGCCGACCGGACCGGCATTCGGCGGACCAGACCTCTGGCACTGTCAACAGTCCTGGCCGGGGCGTTCGCCGACGCGTACCGTGATGCCGTGAAGATCCTCATCAGCGCCGACATGGAAGGCGCCACTGGCGTGACCTGGCCGGCCGATGTGCTGCCCGGCACCCCCCAGTGGGAGCGCTGTCGCTCCATGTTCACCTCCGATGTGAACGCAGCGGCCCTCGGTTTCTTCGACGGTGGTGCCGATGATGTGCTCATCAACGAAGCGCACTGGACCATGCGCAATCTCCTGCTCGAGCGGCTCGACGAGCGGGCCCAGATGCTCACAGGCAAGCACAAGTCACTGTCCATGGTGGAAGGCGTGCAGCACGGCGACGTGGACGGCATCGCCTTCGTCGGCTACCACACCGGCGCGGGCACGGAGGGCGTGCTCGCGCACACCTACCTCGCCAACTCCATCACCGGCGTGTGGCTGAACGGCGCGCGGGCGAGCGAGGGCCTGCTCAACGCCCATGTCGTCGCGGAGTACGGCGTGCCGGTGGTACTGGTCACCGGTGACGACCTGACCTGCGTGGATGCCGGCGGCTATGCGCCGGACGCCCGCACGGTCGCGGTGAAGGACCATGTGTCGCGGTACGCGGCGGTGTGCCGCACTCCGGCCCGTACCGCCTCCGACATCCGCGCCGCCGCGAAGGAGGCCGCGGCACTCGCCGTACGGCACGAGCCGGTGCGCGGCGGCCCGTTCACCGTGGAGCTGGAGTTCGACGCGGAGCATCTCGCGGCGGCCGCGACGGTCGTCCCCGGGGTGACAGGCAGCGGTGAGCGACGTGTCGCGTACACCAGCGAGACGATGTATGAGGCCATTCGCACCTTTAAAGCGGTCACGACGATCGTCTCTGCGGCGGTGGAGGAGCAGTATGGCTGACGTGACAACGCCCATGGACAGCCGGGCACTCGACGAGGTGGTCACCTTCACCTCCGAGCTGATCCGCATCGACACCACCAACCGCGGCGGCGGGGACTGCCAGGAGCGGCCCGCCGCGGAGTATGTCGCCGAGCGGCTGGCCGGCGCCGGCCTCGAACCTGCCCTGCTGGAGCGCACGCCCGGGCGCACCAATGTCGTCGCCCGGATCGAGGGCACCGACCCGTCCGCCGACGCGCTCCTCGTCCACGGCCATCTGGACGTGGTGCCCGCAGAGCCCGCCGACTGGTCCGTGCACCCCTTCTCCGGAGAGGTCCGCGACGGCGTGGTGTGGGGCCGGGGCGCGGTCGACATGAAGAACATGGACGCGATGGTCCTCGCGGTCGTACGGGCATGGGCACGCACGGGCATCAGGCCCCGGCGCGACATCGTCATCGCGTACACCGCCGACGAGGAGGCCAGCGCCGTCGACGGCTCGGGCTTCCTCGCCGACCACCATCCCGGCCTCTTCGAGGGCTGTACCGAGGGGATCAGCGAGTCGGGGGCCTTCAGCTTCCACGCGGGGCCCGGGATGACGCTCTACCCGATCGCGGCCGGAGAGCGCGGCACGGCATGGCTCAAACTCACCGCGCGGGGCACGGCCGGCCATGGCTCCAAGGTCAACCGCGCCAATGCGGTGAGCCGGCTGGCCGCGGCCGTCGCCCGGATCGGCGAGCATCAGTGGCC
Source organism: Streptomyces sp. NPDC002730 (assembly GCF_042888805.1). Classification (NCBI taxonomy): domain Bacteria; kingdom Bacillati; phylum Actinomycetota; class Actinomycetes; order Kitasatosporales; family Streptomycetaceae; genus Streptomyces; species Streptomyces sp. NPDC002730. The sequence goes on along the minus strand of NZ_JBIAQG010000012.1, from coordinate 243,379 downwards.
GGTGCGCCTCACCCCGACCGTACGAGCCGCGCTGGCCGAGCTCGCCGTGCTGCACGGCATCGAGACCGATGTGCACGCGGACGGCTTCGACGTGGACGCGCTGATGGCGAAGCTCGGCCCGGCCGCCGCGCTGGTCGAGCCGACCGTGCGCAACAGCGCCAACCCGACGATGCTGGAAGCCGGTTACAAGATCAACGTCATTCCCGGGCACGCCATCGCGTATGTCGACGGGCGGATGCTGCCCGGCGGCGAGGGCGAGTTCCACGACACGATGGACCGGCTGACCGGACCGGACGTCGAGTGGGAGTTCCACCACCGCGAGGCGGCTCTGCAGGCCCCCGTCGACTCCCCGACCTACGCCAAGCTGCGGGCGGCCGTCGAGCGTTTCGACCCGGCCGGCCATGTCGTGCCGTACTGCATGCCGGGCGGCACCGACGCCAAGCAGTTCTCCCGGCTCGGCATCACCGGCTACGGCTTCTCGCCGCTGAAGCTGCCCGTGGGCTTCGACTACGCGGCGCTGTTCCACGGGGTCGACGAGCGCGTCCCGGTCGAGGCACTGCACTTCGGCGTAAAGGTTCTCGACCACTATCTGCGGTCCGCATAGGGCCTAGGGGGAGTCGGTAATGGTACCCACGGGAGCCTACGGAACCTGGCCTTCACCGATCGACGCGGCGCTTGCCGCCTCGCACGACGGGCGCCCGGAGTATCTCGGCATGGTCGGCGACGAGGTGTGGTGGACCGCGCCACGCCCCACCGAGGGCGGCAGGCGGGCCCTGATGCGCAGACGGGTCGACGGCGGCGAGGAGTCGGTGCTCCCGGCCCCGTGGAACGTCCGCAGCAGGGTCATCGAGTACGGGGGCCAGCCATGGGCCGGAGCCCTGCGCGCCGAAGGCGGCCCGCTCATCGTCTTTGTCCACTTCCCCGACCAGCGGCTGTACGTGTACGAGCCGGACACGCCCGAGGCCGAGCCCCGTCCGCTCACGCCGGTGTCGGCACTCGGCGGCGGGCTGCGCTGGGTCGACCCGCAGCTCCGGCTGGACCGAGGCGAAGTCTGGTGCGTACTCGAGGAGTTCACCGGCGCGGCGCCCACGGACGTACGCCGGGTGATCGCGGCCGTGCCGCTGGACGGCTCGGCCGTCGAGGACCGTGCCGCGGTGCGGGAGCTCTCCGACGACCGGCACCGCTTCGTCACCGGGCCGCGGCTCTCGCCGGACGGGCGCCACGCCGCCTGGATCGCCTGGGACCATCCGCAGATGCCCTGGGACGGCACGGTGGTGATGCTCGGCGAGGTGACGGAGAGCGGCCCGTTCGGCGGTGTGCGGCCCGTCGTCGGGGAGACGGACGAGTCGGTCGCCCAGGTCGACTGGGCCCCGGACGGCTCGCTGCTCTTCGTCTCCGACCTCGGCAACTGGTGGGAGCTGCAGCGCATCCGGCTCGAGGGGCTGGTGCCCGGGGTCGTATCGCGCACCAGTCTCTGTCCCGGCCGCGGGGAGGAGTTCGGCGGGCCGCTGTGGAAGATCGGCCTCAAGTGGTTCCACCCCCTGGAGAACGGGCTGATCGCCGTCATCCACGGCAAGGGCGCCACCGCGCTGGGGATTCTCGACCCGGAGACCGGCGAGCTCGTCGACGCCGCCGGACCCTGGACCGAGTGGTCGTCCACCCTCGCCGTGCACGGTGACCGGGCGATCGGGGTCGCGGCCAGCCCGCGCAGCGCGTACGAGGTCGTCGAGCTCGACACCCGTACCGGGCGGACCCGCGTCATAGGCTCGGCGCACGACGATCCGGTGGACCCGGTGTACTACCCGGAGCCGCAGATCCGTACCTTCGTCGGCCCCGACAACCGCGAGATCCACGCCCATATCTATCCGCCGCACAGCCCTGACCGGATCGCGCCCGACGACGAACTGCCGCCCTTCGTGGTGTGGGCGCACGGCGGCCCCACCGGTCATGCCCCGCTCGTCCTCGACCTCGAGATCGCCTACTTCACCTCGCGCGGCATCGGCGTCGCCGAGGTCAACTACGGCGGCTCCACCGGCTACGGCAGGGAGTACCGCAACCGGCTGCGCGAACAGTGGGGCGTCGTCGACGTCGAGGACTGTGCGGCTGTCGCCGAGACGCTGGCCGCCGAAGGCACGGCGGACCCGGCGCGGCTCGCCATCCGCGGCGGCAGCGCGGGCGGCTGGACCACTGCCGCCTCCCTCACCAGCACTGACGTCTACGCCTGCGGCACCATCATCTATCCGATCCTCGACCTGACGAGCTGGGCCACCGACGGGACCCATGACTTCGAGTCGCAGTACCTGGAATCGCTGATCGGCCCGATCGCCGAAGTCCCCGGCCGCTACCGCGAACGTTCGCCGCTGACCCATGTCGACCGGATCACCACGCCGTTCCTGCTGCTGCAGGGCCTCGACGATGTGATCTGCCCGCCCGTGCAGTGCGAGCGGTTCCTGGCACAGATGGCGGGGCGCGGCGTCCCGCACGCGTTCATCGCCTTCGAGGGCGAGGGCCATGGCTTCCGCAGGGCCGACACGATGGTCCGCGCGCTCGAGTCCGAACTCTCCCTCTACGCCCAGACCTTCGGCATCATCCGCCGCGACGTCCCCCCGCTGGAGCTCAAGAAGTGACCCTGCCGCGTCCTGCCGGAGCGCAACTCCCGGGCCCCCGATCCCTGACCCGGCCCGCGCGACTGAGGCCGGGGGCCAAGGTCGCCGTCGTGGCGCCCAGCGGCCCCGTCCCCGAAGAGCGGCTCGCAGCGGGACTGGAGATCCTGCGGAGCTGGGACCTGGTTCCGGTCGTGATGCCTCATGTCCGCGGCCGGCACCAGGAGCTCTCGTATCTCGCCGGCTCGGACGAGGAACGGGCCCGGGACCTGACCGAGGCCTGGTGCGATCCGTCCGTCTCCGCGGTGATCTGCGCCCGCGGCGGATACGGCGCACAGCGCATGGTCGATCTCCTCGACTGGACGGCGATCCGCGCGGCCGGCCCCAAGATCCTCGTCGGCTACAGCGACACAACGGTCCTCCATGAGGCTTTCGCCGTGCGAATGGGGCTGGCCACGCTGCACGGTCCCATGGTCGGCGCGGCGGCTTTCCTCAAGGACGTCCGCACCCAGGAGTCGCTGCGTGCCACGCTCTTCGAGCCCGAGTCGGTCCGGACGCTCGGCCTGGAGACCGCCCGCACCATGGTCCCCGGCCGGGCCCGCGGTATCACGCTCGGCGGCTGTGTCAGTCTGCTCGCCGCCGATCTCGGTACACCGCAGGCCCGCACCTCGGCCCGCGGCGGTCTGCTGCTGATCGAGGACGTGGGGGAGGAGGACTACCGGCTCGACCGGGTCCTCACCCAACTTCTGCGCTCCGGCTGGCTGGAGGGCGTGGCCGGTGTCGCGCTCGGCTCGTGGGCGGAGTGCGGTCCGTACGAGCGAGTGCGTGCGGTGCTGCAGAACCGGCTCGGCGGCCTTGGCGTGCCGGTCGTGGAGGAGTTCGGCTTCGGGCACGGGGTGCCCGCGCTGACGTTGCCCTTCGGGGTGCCGGCGGTGCTGGACGCGGACGCGTGCACGCTGACGCTCGAGGTGCCCGCGCTGACCTGACACCGTCGGTTGCCTCAACTTCCCTTCGGCGGGGCGAGGTTGAGGACCTCAGGCGCAGGACGGTGGGACATCCGCACCCGGACCGGCGGCTGAATCAGCGGATCAGCCGCCGGGCGTCTTCCGGTTACCGGCCGAGCGCCGCGTACCCCGGCCGGATCACCTCGTCGATCAGCCGGCGGCGCTCCGGCAGCGGCAGGAACGCCGACTCGACCGCGGCGACCGTGAACTCCTCGAAGACCTCCGGGCCGTAGCCGAAGGCGTCCACCATGTGCTGGAACTCCTGGCTCATGGTGGTGCCGGAGACCAGGCGGTTGTCCGTGTTGAGAGTGACGCGGAAGCCGAGGCGGCGCAGCAGGTCGATGGGGTGCGTGGCGTAGTCCTTCGCCGCGCCCGTCTGGAGGTTCGAGGTCGGGCAGACCTCCAGGGCGATGCGGTTGTCGCGTATGTACGCGGCCAGATGACCCAGGTCCGCCGTGCCGTCGTCGTGGACCGTGATGTCGTCGGTGATGCGGACGCCGTGGCCGACCCGCTCGGCGCCGCAGATCTGCACCGCCTCGTGGATCGACTCGGCGCCGACGGCCTCGCCCGCGTGGATCGTGAAGTGGCAGTTGTGCCGCTTCAGATGCTGGAAGGCGGGCAGGTGGCGGGCCGGCGGGTTGCCGATCTCGCCGCCCGCGATGTCGAAGCCCGCCACCCCGCGGTCGCGGTGCGCCACCGTCAACTCAGCTATCTCCAGGGAGCGTTCGGTGTGCCGCATGCCGGTGAGCAGAGCGCGGACCGTGATCCGGCCGCCGCTGCGACGCTCGCCCTCGCGGAAGCCCGCGTTGACCGCGTCGACGACCTCGTCGAGGGTCAGACCGCGCTCCAGATGCTGCTCGGGGGCGTACCGCACCTCCGCGTAGACGACCCCGTCCGTCGCCAGGTCCTCCGCGCACTCGGCCGCGATTCGCTGCAGCGCCTCGCGGGTCTGCATCACCGCGCAGGTGTGGGCGAAGGTCTCCAGATACCGCTCGAGCGAGCCGGAGTCCGCGGCGTCACGGAACCAGATCGCGAGCGCGGCCGGGTCCTCGGTGGGCAGCTCGCGGTAGCCGCACTCCCGGGCCAGCTCGATGATCGTGGCGGGGCGCAGACCGCCGTCCAGGTGGTCGTGGAGAACGGCCTTGGGTGCGCGGAGGATGTCAGACAAGTGCATGGCCCGGGAGTGTACGGCACGTCCGGAAATGGCGCCGTGACGGCCGTCTCCCGGCTCGAGGGCAGTCGGTCCCAGCGCTCAGTTCGACTGGAGTACGGGCATGGCGGGCGCCCCGGTCGGCAGCATGTGCTTGGCCGCCAGGATCGGCATGTCCTCGACTCGTACCACCTGTGTGACCAGCACGGCAGGGGTGTCGGCCGCCCGGCCCAGCTGCTCTCCGCGGCGCTGTCCGAGCAGCGTCGCCGTCACCCCGCTGTGTGCGGTGAGCGCCACACCGCGCGAGGCCGCGGACAGCACCGCGAGCATCGAGGTGGCCGGTGCGGGTGCGGCCCGCAGTGCCGCGGCGAAGGCCGGATGCACCACGTCCAGCACTTGCTCCGCCGCCGCCCACTCCTGGCTGAGCGCCGCCGCGGTACCTTCCCCGACCAGCAGTGACTCCCAGAACCGCAGCTCCGCCCCGGCCGGTGCGAGCAGATGCTGGGTGGTGAAGTCGGTGGGCTCCTCCACGGCGCGCAGCAGCGGTCGCACGCGGAGCGGGGAGCCGGTGGACAGCAGCTCCTCCAGCGGCTGGATGTGCTCGTAGCCGCGGCGCGGTGGACGGTCGTTGACGGTGCGGCCGACCCCGCGGCGCACCGAGAGCAGCCCGTCCTCCTGGAGCAGCAGCAGTGCCTCGCGCAGCGCGGGTCGGCTGACCCCCAGTTCGGCGGCGAGCCGGGGTTCGGACGGCAGCGTGGAGCCCGGCGGATAGGTGCCTTCGTGGATGGCGTCCGCGATCCGCTCGTACAGGACGACGACCGGCCTTCGCTGCTGCCCGCTGACTACCACTGATCCTCCTCGGCTCACTTGTCAGCAAGTTATGTGAGCCCGAGCGGCGGAGCAATGGCCGCTGGATCTCGGGTGAGCTGCGATTCGGTTCACGCCTAATTCACAGCAGGAGGGTCTTGACGTTCTACGCACGTAGATTCCAGTCTGTCTGAGCGCAACTTGTCTGACAAGGTTGGTTGCGCTGTTCCTATCGAGACATGACATCCAAGGCAAAGGGGCCGACATGTCACCCACGCTCGGCCGGACACGTTCCGGAGCCGCATCCGATCTGGCGGGCCGCGGGCCCATGCTGCTGGCCATGGTGCTGGCCGTGCTCGGCTACCAGATCAACGCGACCATGCTCAGCCCCGCGCTGCCCGATGTCATCGAGCGTCTCGGCACCACCACCGCGGCCGCCGGCCTCTCCCAGACGCTCTTCTTCCTGATGGCGGCCATCGGCCAGGTCACGCTCGCCCGCCTCAGCGATCAGCGCGGCCGCAAGCCCATGATGGTGGTCTGCGCGTTCGTCCTGATCGCCGGCAATCTGCTCTGCGTCTTCGCCCCGAACATCGAGATCTTCATCGCGGGCCGCATCCTCCAGGGCATCTCCGCCGCGATGTTCACGCTTGCCTTCCTCACCCTGAACCAGCTGCTGACCCCGGCCGGCTTCGGCAAGGCCGCAGGCATCATCACCGCCGTCAACGGTGGCCTCGCGGGCGTCGACGCCATCGCCGGCGGCCAGATCGCCGACACCATCGGCTTCCGCGGCATCTTCGTCTGCTCCACGCTGATCGCGGTCGCGGGCCTGATCGGCGTACGGAAGTACGTCCCCGATGTCCCGCCCACCACCGCCGACGCCCGCTTCGACGCACGCGGCATCGCCGCCCTCTCCCTCGGGCTCACCGGCATCCTCGTCGGCCTCGCCCAGGGCGCGAGCTGGGGCTGGGCCTCGCCGCTCACCCTCGGGTTCCTGTTCGGCGGCCTCGTGGCCCTGGTCCTCTTCGTCGTCTCGCAGAAGAGCGCCGCCAACCCGGTCATCGATATCGAGGTACTCGCCTCCCGCCGCGCCTGGCCGCTGCTGATCACCACGGTCTGCACGCTCGGCGGCGCCTTTGGTGCGGTCGCACTGACCATTCCGCTCTTCTCTCAGGACGCCCGTGTCGGTCTCGGTCTGTCCGCCGTCACCGCCGCCGTCCTCTTCCTCACGCCCATCCAGCTGATCGGTGTGATCTCCGCGCCGCTGACCGGCCGGCTCGGCCCGAAGATCGGCTGGCGCAGGGTCGTGGTCACCGGCGCCGCCGCAAACTTCGCGATCTTCGTCTTCGCCACGTTCTTCCTGGACAACCAGTGGATCCTGGTGACCTCGCTGGCCGCGCTCGGTGTGACGTACGGCGGCTTCATGCTCACCGGCCTCAACGGTCTCGCCGTCACGACGGCGCCGAAGGACAAGCCCGGCTCGCTCTCCGGTCTCAACGGAGCGTGCTTCGGCATCGGAGCCTCGCTCGGCATCGCCATCGCCTCCGCGATGATCACTGCGGGCAGCGATGCGCACGGGCCCACCGAGGCCGGATACCAGCACGCGATGTACGCGGCCCTCGCCCTGCTCGCGATCGGTGTCGTCTCCTCGCTGCTGATCCAGCGTCCCGACCCGGAGACGGTCGCGGTGGAGGAGGAGCCGCAGCTGGTCCTCGCCCACCACTGACGGACGGACACGGCTCACCCGTACCGCCCGCTCCACCGCCCTCATGGGACCAGGATCCGTTCGTCCTGGTCCCATGAGCCACAGCGAAGCACCGAACAGCAGGAGGTTCGGCGGCCGGGGCCCGGCTCACGCGCGCCAGGTGAGAGCAGCCGGTTAGTCTGGCGCGATGCCCGAGACCTCCCCCGCCGCCCCCTACCTCGCCGCGGGTCCGCGGGTCGGCATACGCCACTACGCGTACGAGGACAGCGAGGAGTTCACACAGCTGGTGAGCCTGAGCACCGAGCACCACCGGCCCTGGCTCTTTCCGCCTGCCTCGGCGGAGATGTACGCCGTGTACGCGCGGAAACTCATCGAGGACCCGACGAAGGCCGGCTTCCTGGTCTGCGCGCGTGACTCCGGCCGGATCGCGGGCTTCATCAACGTCAACAACATCGTCGAAGGCGGCTTCCGCAGCGGGGCGATCGGCTACGGCGCCTTCGCGCACGCCGTTGGCAGAGGCCTGATGGGCGAAGGCCTCGGCCTGGTCCTGCGGTACGCCTTCGGCCCGATGGGCCTGCACCGGCTGGAGGCCAACATCCAGCCGGGCAACGAGGCTTCGATCGGACTCGTACGCGGCGCGGGCTTCCGGCTCGAGGGTTTCTCGCCCGACTTCCTCTACATCGACGGGGCCTGGCGCGACCACGAGCGCTGGGCCATCACAGCGGAGATGCTCAAGCGCTGACGCGCCACTGCCCCGGCCCTCAGCGGCCTTTGCGGTTGATCTTCATGGTGTCCATGTCGGTCACTGTCGAGCGCAGTTCGCCGAAGCCGCAGCCGAGAGCCTTGAGCGCCGTCTCCGCCCGGTCCTCGGCGATCGCTGCGGCCATCTCCTCGCCGTCCGCCGCGTCCGAGACGACGACATAGCGGACCGAGAAGTGCTTGAGGGCACGGTCGTAGGTGAGCGAGCCCTCCTCGGTGAACCGCATCTGCGTGAGGCCGTGGTTGTCCACGTCGGCGAGCAGACTGCCGCGCGACTCGTCCGTCAGCCCGTCCCAGGTCCCGCGCACGATCACCCGGTACGTGTGCTGCGTGCTCATCTCTTCCGCTGCCTTCCGCTCGTCGAACACTCCGTAGAAACGCATTGAAGATGCAGAGTACGGCGGTGAGGATGGACCGCATGCGGAATATCGTGGTCGTCGACGCTCCCTCCAACCTGGGCCTGCGGCCCCCGGCCCCGGGCGCCGTCCCCGGCTGCTACAAGCTCGCCGGCGCTCTGCGTGAGCAGCGGATCGTGCAGCGGCTCGGAGCGTTCGAAGGCGGGGTCGTCGTACCGCCGCGCTACGACCGCGGCGACTGGAAGGAGGGCGACGGAGTCTTCAACGCCGCCGCCATCGCCTCGTACACCCGGCGTCTCGCCGACCGGATCGAGCATCATGTGCGGGCCGGTGACTTCCCGTTGGTCCTCGGCGGCGACTGCTCGATCCAGCTCGGCGCCTCGCTCGCGCTGCGCCGTCTCGGCAGATACGGGCTGGCCTCGGTCGACGCGTCCGCCGACTTCAGGCACCCCGGCAACTCCCAACGGGTCGGGGCCGCCGCCGGGGAGGAGCTGGCGCTCGCGACCGGGCGTGGACAGGAGGACCTGACGAATCTGGAGGGGCTCAGGCCCTATCTGCGCGACGAGGATGTGCGGCTGTTCGGGATCCGGGACGCCTTTGACGAAGACCGGGCCGAGCTCGCCGAGTTGAAGATCCCGACGGTGACCGTGGGGGGACTGCGCGAATGGGGCCCGGCGGAGCTCGCGGGGGCCGTGGTACAGACCCTCGAAGTGCCGGTGCTCGACGGATTCTGGGTGCATCTGGACGCGGACGTACTGGATCCGAGTGTGATGCCCGCCGTCGACAGCCCCGATCCGGAAGGGCTGCTGCCGCCCGAACTTGCCTTGCTGCTCAAGGTGTTGGTGCGCTCTCCGCGCTGCGTGGGGCTGAACGTGACCGTCTACGACCCCGACCTCGACGCGGAGGGCACGGCGGGCGAGATGTTCGCCGACCTGATCGTGGGCGCCTTTGCCGAAGACTGACCCACAGAGCCCCTGGTCAGTGCAGAGCCCACCGTGTTCCATGGTCGTCGGGAGTGCCGGCCGTCAGGAGCTGCCGGCAGCCCGCGCGAGCGAAGCGAGGTTGCCTTGGCCACCACTGTGCGGCGTGCCGTACTGACCCTGCCCGCAGCCCCGGTCGGGGCGCCGAACCCGCTGCCCGCCCTGCGGCCGCTGGACGAGATGCACTCTCTCGACGAGCGCGCCAGACAGGAGCTGCCGCGCGAGATGGCACGGCAGATCGGATACGAGCCGCTGCGTACCCTGCTGCCGGTGCGGGTGCTCGACGGGTACGGCCGTGAGCGCACGCAGACGGACCTCGACGCGATCGTGATCGAGAACGAACGGCTGCGGGCCACAGTGCTGCCGGGCCTCGGCGGCCGTATCCACTCGCTGCACCACAAGCCGACCGGGCGTGAACTCCTTTACCGCAACCCGGTGTTCCAGCCCGCGGATTTCGCGCTCAACGGCGCCTGGTTCTCCGGCGGCATCGAGTGGAACATCGGCGCCACCGGCCACACCACGCTCTCCTGCGCCCCGCTGCACGCCGCACTCGTCCCGGCCCCCGACGGCGGTGAGATGGTCCGCCTCTGGGAGTGGGAGCGGCTGCGCGATCTGCCGTTCCAGGTCGATCTGTGGCTGCCTGCCGACTCCGAGTTCCTCCATGTCGGCGTACGGATCCGGAATCCGCACGAACGGACCGCGCCCGTCTACTGGTGGTCCAACATCGCCGTCGACGAGCACGAGACGACGCGCGTGCTCGCACCCGCCGAGGAAGCCTGGCACTTCGGATACCAGCGCAACCTGCGCCGGGTTCCGGTGCCGGAATTCGAGGGCGAGGACCGTACGTATCCGCTGCGCAGCGAGTATCCCGCCGACTACTTCTACGAGGTGCCGGCCGAGGCCCGTAAGTGGATCGCCTCGCTCGACGCTGCCGGGAAGGGGCTCGTACAGACCTCGACCGATGCGCTGCGCGGCCGCAAGCTCTTCCTCTGGGGCTCGGGGCGCGGCGGACGCCGCTGGCAGCAGTGGCTGACCGAGCCGGGCACGACCGGTTACGCCGAGATCCAGGCCGGGCTCGCCCGCACCCAGCTGGAGCACGTACGCCTGGACGGGGGCGGAGAGTTCAGCTGGCTGGAGTCGTACGGACCGCTCGACACCGACCCGGAGACGGTGCACGGACAGGACTGGGGCGCGGCGCGCGCCGAGGTGGAGGCCCGGCTGTCCGAGGCGCTGCCCCGGGCGGCCGTGGACGCCGCGTACGAGGCATGGCGGCCCTACGCGGACGCCCAGCCGACCGAGTCGCTCGCCACCGGCTCCGGCTGGGGCGCGCTCGAGGTGCTGCGTGAACGGCACAAGCTGCCCGGCACACCCTTCGAGGAGTCGACACTCGGCGATGAGCAGGCGCCCTGGCAGGAGTTGCTGAGGACCGGCGTCTTCCCCGAGCCCCGCAGGGTCACCCCGCCAGGACCCTCGCTCGTCGCACCGCACTGGCGCGACATGCTGGAGACCGCCCCGGCCGACCCGCTGACCGAGTACCACCTCGGCATTGCCCAGTGGCACGCGGGCGACCTCGCCCAGGCCGTCCGCAGTTGGGAACGCGGCCTCGGACTTGCGCCGTCCCGCTGGCCCTTGCTGCGCTGCCTGGCCGTCGCCGACTTGGAGGGCGGCAACGCCGTACGGGCCGCCGAGCGCTACGCCGAGGCCTTCGACGACCTCTGCGAGGAGCGCCGCGACGACGGCGAGTCCTGGACGGCGGCGACGGCGGCCCTCGGCCGGGAGGCGATCGCCGCACTGCTCGCCGTCCGCCGTACCGCCGAGGCCCGCGCGGTCTGGTCCCGGCTGCGTCCGGCGGTGCAGCAGCGCGGCCGCTTCCGCCTGATCGATGCCGAGCTGCTGATCGCCGAGGGCCGTACGGACGAGGCTCGCGCCGTCTTCGAGGCGGGTTTCGAGGTGGCGGACCTGCGCGAGGGCACGGAGATCCTGGACGAGGTGTGGTCGGCGCTCACCGACGAGCCGCTGCCGGACGCGTACGACTACCGGATGCGTCCTCAGCGGCCGCGGCCGAGCTAGCCCGGGTGCGTCGGGTGCGTCGGGTGCGTCGGGTGCGTCGGGTGCGTCGGGTGCGTCGGGTGCGTCGGGTGCGTCGGGGGACGCCGGGGGTGTCGGGAGCGTCGGGCGAGCAGCGACTTCCGAGTCTCTGTCCGCCGGCGACGGGCGGGCGGTGTCAGGTCGGCCTGCCCGGCCCCGGCGACGCTGTGAGCCGATCCGGCCGGCGCGGGTTCGTCACACCGCTTGACAGTTCCCCCCTGCGAGGTCGACGATCGCAAGGTGAACCTGTCAGACAGCCAGACAGCTGGCGATGTGCCCCGGCGGATCAGCGCGCTCGAAGCGGTGCTGACGCACTTGCGCGGCGCCATCGAGCGGGGCGACTACGCGGTGGGGGAGAAGCTGCCCTCGGAGGCGGAACTCTGCCGGCGCCTGGAAGTGAGCAGGCCCGTACTGCGTGAGGCTCTGCGCGCTCTGCAGACGATGGGGCTCACGGCCTCGCGTACCGGCAAGGGCACCTTCGTCCTCTCCAACGGCCCGGTGGAGGACCCCACCTTCGGCGACTACTCGGCCAGCGACCTCCTCGAGGTCCGCCGGCACGTGGAAATCCCGGTGGCCGGGTACGCAGCGCTGCGGCGTACCCCCGAAGACCTCGACCACCTCTCTCATCTGCTGGAGCGGATGGAGCGGGAGACCGACACCACCGCCTGGGTGGCGATGGACACGCTCTTCCACCTCGCGGTCGCCCAGGCGGCCCAGAACCCGGTTTTCCGCAGAGTCATCGAGGAGATCCGCGACGCGCTGGCCCGCCAGTCGGCGTTCCTCAACGAGCTCGGCGGCCGGCGCGAGCAGTCGAACCGGGAGCACCGGGCGATCGTCGAGGCGCTGCTCGACAGTTCCGAGCACGACGCCGTGGAAGCCATGACGCACCATCTCGCGCGCGTCGAGTCGACGCTGACAACCATCGTGCGGCCGCCACACCAGAGCGGCGCGTACGAGCGTCTTGAGCCCAAAAACCTTGAGCCCAAGAACACCGAGCGCAACAGCAACGAAAACACCGAAAGCTGAGCATGAGCCACACCACCCCGTTCCGCCGCACCCTGGCAGAGCCGCCCGCCGTCCGCACCCCGGCCCACGTCCCGCTCGCCCACGTAGTGCGCGGAGGCGTCGTCGAGGGCGTCCACCACGGCTCCGTCGTCGTGCTGGCCGCCGACGGGAGTGTGGAGTTCAGCGCGGGCGACATCGAGGCCGCCTTCTACCCGCGCTCGGCGCTCAAGCCGCTCCAGGCGGTCGGCCTGCTGCGCGCGGGACTGCCGCCGCTGGACGCCGAGGCGATCGCTCTCACCGCTGCCAGCCACTCCGGTGAGGAGCGCCATCTGGCCACGGCCCTGCGCATCCTGCACACCGCCGGGCTGACCGAGGACGACCTGCGCAATGTCCCTGATCTGCCGTACGGCACGGCGGTGCGCGAGGAGTGGATCAGCCGTGGCCTCGGACCCACCCGGCTCGCCCAGAACTGCTCGGGCAAGCATGCCGCGATGCTGATGGCGGCCCGGGCCCGTGGCTGGCGTCTGGAGAACTACCTCGATCCCGGACATCCGCTGCAGTGGGCGATCGCCGCGACCGTGGAGGAGCTCACCGGGCAGGGCATCGCCCGGGTGACGGTCGACGGATGCGGCGCGCCGCTGTTCTCCGTATCGCTGCACGGCCTCACCCGGGCCGCCGCCCGGCTGGCGACTGCCGCGCCCGACACCCAGGAGGGCCAGGTCGCGCAGGCCATGCGCGAGTATCCGGAGATGGTCGCCGGCAGCGGGCGGGACGTCGCGCGCCTGATGCGCGCGGTGCCGGGCCTGCTCGCCAAGGACGGGTTCGAGGGCGTGCAGATCGCGGCGCTCCCGGACGGGCGGGCCGTCGGCGTGAAGATAGCCGACGGCGCCGACCGCGCCCGGATGCCTGTGACGGCGGCGGCCCTCGCGCTGTGCGGAGTCGACCCGCAGATCCTTGCCGGATTCGCCGAAACGCCCGTCATCGGGGGCGGCGTGGCGGTCGGGAGCCTGCGGGCGGCGGGCGCGCTGGCCGGCCTCTCCGCTCCTGCTGCCTCCTCCGTCGCCTAGGGCGGGTTTTAGAAGTCCCGCCCTCGGGCCCGCGGCACAGAACTCTCACCACCTCACGAAGGAACACCGTCACCATGACTGCCGGCCACCGCCGCGAACACGACCTGCTCGGCGACCGCGACATCCCCGCCGACGCGTACTGGGGAGTCCACACCCTGCGCGCCACGGAGAACTTCCCCATCACCGGTACGGCGATAGCGGCGTACCCACACCTGATCGACGCACTCGCCGCCGTCAAGGAAGCCGCGGCCCGCGCCAACGAGGACCTCGGGCTGCTCACCTCGGAGAAGGCCGACGCCATCGCCGCCGCCTGCCGGGAGATCCGGGACGACGGCCGACTGCACGAACAGTTCGTCGTCGACGTGATCCAGGGCGGCGCCGGTACGTCGACCAACATGAACGCCAACGAGGTGATCGCCAACCGGGCGTTGGAGATCCTGGGCCATGGCAAGGGCGACTACGGCCGCCTGCATCCGAACGAGGACGTCAACCTCAGCCAGTCGACGAACGACGTCTACCCGACCGCCGTCAAGGTCGCCACGATCATCGCCGTACATGAACTGCTCGATGCGATGGCGATCCTGCGCGAGGCCTTCGCCGCCAAGTCCGAGGAGTTCCGCGACATCCTCAAGATGGGGCGCACCCAGCTCCAGGACGCGGTGCCGATGACCCTGGGCCAGGAGTTCTCCGCGTACGCGGTGATGCTGGAGGAGGACCAGAGCCGCCTGGCCGAGGCCGTCCTCCTCATCCATGAGATCAACCTCGGCGCGACCGCCATCGGCACCGGCCTCAACGCCCCCGCGGGCTACGCCGAAGCCGCCCGCCGACACCTCGCGGCCATCACCGGCCTGCCGTTGGTCACCGCCGCCAACCTCGTCGAGGCCACCCAGGACTGCGGCGCCTTCGTCCATCTGTCCGGCGTGCTCAAGCGCATCGCCGTCAAGCTCTCCAAGAGCTGCAACGATCTGCGTCTGCTCTCCTCCGGCCCGCGCGCGGGCCTCGGGGAGATCAACCTGCCGCCGGTCCAGGCGGGTTCCAGCATCATGCCCGGCAAGGTCAACCCGGTGATCCCCGAGGTCGTCAATCAGGTCGCCTTCGAAGTGATCGGCAACGACGTCACCATCACCATGGCCGCCGAAGCAGGGCAGCTGCAGCTCAACGCCTTCGAACCGATCATCCTGCATTCCCTGTCCGAGAGCATCACCCACCTGCGGGCGGCCTGCCTCACCCTCGCCGAACGCTGTGTATCCGGCATCACCGCCAATACCGAGACGCTGCGCGCGACCGTGGAGAACTCCATCGGGCTCGTCACCGCCCTCAACCCGCACATCGGCTACACCGCGGCCACCGTTATCGCCAAGGAGGCCCTCGCCACCGGGCGCGGCGTCGCCGAACTGGTGCTGGAGCGAGGGCTGCTCCCGGCCGACCGGCTCGCCGCTCTGCTGCGCCCGGAAGAGCTCGCGGGCACGGGCGCTCCGGCAACCGGCAACGGATCGGCGGTCTCTCAGAGCTGAGGTGGCGGTCGGCCCTCTCGGAGCGAGGTTGCGCGCCCGGTCCTTCGGCCGCTCATTCGGCAGCCTTCCTGTCGACGTATTCGAAGACCGATCCATCGGGGTGGACGGCGATCAGATTGCGGCCCACCGGCGTCGGCACGGGGCCCGCGATGATCCGTGCGCCCACCTCGGTGAGCGTGGCGTACGCGTCGTCCACGTCCTTCACCGCGATGGTCGCCGTCACCTTGCGCAGCACCTCCAGCTCCGACTCCGGGCCGCTCATCAGCAGGAAGCAGCCGACCGCGGCGACCGAGACCCCGGCGCGCTCGAAGCGCAGCGGCGTGGCACCGGTGAGGCGTTCGTAGAAGGCGACCGCGGCCTCCAGGTCGTCGACGCAGATGCGGAGCGTGGTTCCGAGGATCTCCATACGGGCGAGCGTAGTTCGCGGTGACGGGACGCGAAATCGATAGCCCGATTGTGGGCGGGATGCGCAGGTCCCCGGCCCAGGCATGAGCGCCCCCGCCGACCGGTGCTGCCGCTCCAACTCCGAGCCGCGCTCGGCCCCGATCGGCCTTCCGACCAGCGGCACTGCCTCCGCTCCGGACGTCAGGCCCGGCAGAGTACTTCGCCGTGCGGGACCATGAACCAGGCGTCGTCCTCGCCGCCCCACTCCCGCCACGCGTCGGCGATCGCTGCCAGCTGCTCCAAAGTGGCATGGCCGCCGTCGACCGCGAGCTTCGCGTACACCGACGCAGTCGTACGGTCCGCCCACAGTCCGCTCCACCAGGCGCGCTCCTCGGGTGTGGCGAAACACCACGTGGCGGCCGTGGCGGTGATGTCGGTGAAGCCCGCGGCGCGTGCCCAGGACAGCAGTCTGCGACCGGCGTCCGGCTCACCGCCGTTGGCGCGCGCCACCCGCTGGTACAGGCTCTGCCACCCGTCCAGGGCCGGGACTTCGGGGAACCAGGTGAAGGCGCCGTAGTCGCTGTCGCGTGCCGCGACGATGCCGCCGGGCCGACAGACCCGCCGCATCTCCCGCAGCGCCCGCACCGGATCGCCGACGTGCTGCAGCACCTGGTGGGCGTGGACGACATCGAAGGAGTTGTCGGGGAAGTCCAGTGCGTGGACATCGGCGACCGCGAAGCGGACATGGTCGAGGCCGCGTCCGACGGCGGTCTCACGTGCCTGGTGCAGTACGTCCTGGGCGGCGTCGACCGCCGTCACCCGCCCCGGCGCGACCAACTCGGCCAGATCGGCGGTGATGGTGCCGGGTCCGCAGCCCACGTCCAACAGATCCAGGCCCGGGCGGAGTTCACCGATGAGATAGGCCGCGGAGTTGGCGGCGGTCCGCCAGCGGTGCGAGCGCAGCACCGACTCGTGGTGCCCATGGGTGTAGACGGCGGTCTCCTTCGACATGGCCGAACTCCTTCTCCTGAGGCGAGTACGGCCACGGTACGCCGTGATTCCATATAGCAAGACCCCAATCTTGCTATATGGACAGCTGGCAACGGCCGGAGCCATCGCGGGACCTCCCCCGTCAGAGCAGGGCCTGCGGACGGTAGACCGTGAGCACTTGAACGGCCTTGTCCACCAGCAACTCCCTCGGGGCTTCGGTCACTTCACCGTCGTACGCCATCGGGGTCCCCGGTGCCAGCCCGCCGATCCGCAGCTGCCGCAACTGCTGTGCCGCGTGCACCGGCGAGCGGCTCAGCGGCCCTGCGAGAGCCGCGGCCAACAACCGCAGCCCCGGCCACCTGCCGCCGTGCACCACCCGGACATCCAGCAGGCCGTCCGCCAGATCCTGGCGATGGCCGGGCGTCGGCCCCACCCGCTGGTAGATGCCGTTCCCGGCGAACAGCAGCCACATGGGGCGGCGTCGGCCCTGGACCTCGGCCTCCAGCGGGTGTTCGCCGCGCAACACCAGCGCCGCCGCCAGTACACCGGCCGGCCACCCGCCGATGCGCGGCGACCAGCGTTCGCGGATCCGCACCAGCTCCGGATAGACGCCCAGGCTGAAGGTGTTGAGGAAGAAGCCCGGCTTCTTGTCGCCTGCCGGTCCCGGTGTGAAGCGCCCCAGATCGACCCGGACGGCCTCGCCGCCGACGAGGGCCCGGCAGGTGTCATCGACCGACTCGATGCCCAGGTCGTACGCGAAGTGATTGAACGTGCCGCCGGGGAAGACGGCGAGCGGGATGCCGTGCGCGACGGCGACGGCAGCCGCCCGGTTGATCGTTCCGTCTCCGCCGAGGATGCCCAGCGCCTGGCCGCGGGCAGCCGCCTTCTCCAGCTCCGCCGACAGCTCGTCCGGAGCGCACTCCACCACTTCCGCGAGCGGCAGCGCCCGACGCACCAGAGCGGCGGAGTCCGCCGAGCCGGCCTCCCGGTTGACCACGACCACGAGATCCTGGCCGCCGGGCAGGGCGGGTGCTGAGGCATGCGGCCGGCCCGGCGCGGGCAGCTGCGACCTGGTCGGCACGACCCCGCGTACCGCGAATGCCGCGCCCACGCCCAGCGCCGCGCCCACCAGCACATCGCTCGGATAGTGCACGCCCGTGTAGACGCGTGAGAAGGCGACCGAGGCGGCCACCGGTGCGACGATCGCACCCCAGGTCTTCGATTCCAGCGCGACACCGGTCGCGAAAGCCGCCGCCGACGCGGCGTGCCCGGAAGGGAAGGACGTTGTGAACGGCTGCCGCTTCAGCCGCCGTATCACCGGCACCGTGTCGAGCAGTGGCCGCGCCCTGCGCACCGAGCGCTTGCCAATGGTGTTGATGGTGGCGGAGGCAAGTGCGAGGGACGCGACACCGCGTGCGGCGGCCCGGCGCGAGCGCACCCCGCGCCCCAGCGCCACCATCCCGGCGGCCATGCCGAACCACAGCAGCCCGTGGTTGGCGCTGTGGCTGAGCCGCGGCAGCACCGGCTCCGCGCCGGGCCATCGCCGGGCGGCGACGGTGTGCAGGATCTGTCGGTCCCAGCCACTGAGCAGCGCCGCGACCCGTGCGCGGACCTGCGGATTTCCCTGTGCGTAAGCGTCTGACATGCATCGCGGGTACCCCGTGGACCCGGCGGCCACTCGGGGCGGGGACCAAACGGGGGCCTTCGGCCGCAGCAGCGCCCGGGCCGGGGGAGAAGGGGCTGTCTCCCCGCCCGCCGGTCGCGAACCCCGCTGCTCCCGCGCGGCGGGCTCACCCAAACCTCCGTATAAAGGGCTCGTGGGCCGGGCGGAGGTTCCGGGATCCGAGCAGCGGAGGTGACGGCATGCAGCGGACCGCTCCGGAAGGCCGCGGCCCCGTCCGTTACGGTCCGCCCGCGCCCGAGCCGGGACTGCCCGTGCTGCCCGAGCTCGCCACCGTGCTCGCGTCGGCCGCGGGCCGTGCCCACGGTGAGCCGCCCGGCGGCGGTTTCGAGCTGCGCGAGGCGGCCTGCGGCTACTGGTGGCGGCGTGGTCTGCGCAGCCGGCCCGACGAGGTGGCCGCCGCGTCCGGCCCGCAGCCGCTGCTGTTCGCGCTGATCGGTGCGTACGGCGGAGATGTGCTGATGCCCCGTCCGTGCCCCGCCTGGTGGACTCCGCAGGCGCGGCTGCTGGGGCGGCCCGCCTACCATGTGCCGACCCCGGCGGAGTGCGGTGGTGTGCCGGATCCGTTCGCGCTCCTCGAGACGGTACGCAGAGTGCGCGCCGAGGGCGGTGTGCCCCGGCTGCTGCTGCTCTCCGTCGTCGACGACCCCACCGCGACCGTCGCGCCGCCCGAGACCGTGAGCGAGGCCTGTGAGGCCGCGGTCGGCGAGGGGCTGCACATCATCAGCGACGAGACCTGGCGGGACACGTTGCACCGGCCGCAGGAGACGGTGCTGCTCAGCCCGGCCGAGATGTTCCCCGAGCACGTGACCGTCATCAGCGATCTGGCCGGCGCGCTCACTCCCGCCTCCTGGCCGGTCGCCGTCGCCCGATTCCCGTCCACCGAGCGAGGGACCGTCCGCCGCGCGAGGACGCTCGACATCCTCACCGCCCTCGGCGCGGTGGTGTCGGCACCCGTCGCGGCCGCCGCCGCCCACGCACTCGGCGAGCCCGGACCGGTCACGGCCAGGACGGATCAGGCCGCCGAGCTGCACGCGCGCGTGGCGGCCGCGGCGCACCACGCGGTGCTCGCCGCCGGCGCGCTGGCCCGACCGCCGCAGGCGGGCCGCCATCTGTATGCCGACCTCGGACCGCTGCGCGCCCGTCTCGCCGAACGTGGCGTGAGCGACTCCATGGAGCTCGAGGAGTATCTGACCGACCGCCTCGGGACCCCCGTGCCCGGCGGCCACCGGTTCGGCGACGAGCTGGGCGCGCTGCGCGTACGGCTGGCCACCGGGCCGTTGCTGGGAGCGACTCCCGAGCAGCGCCTGGAATCTCTCACCTCTCCGGCACCTCTGGAATTGCCGCATATGGCCGAGGCGTTGAGGATTTTTGGAACGGCCTTCGACGAACTGCGTTGAACGGAGCCCCGGATGACGGAACAGACGGAGCAGGCGGAGCACTCGGGACAGGCAGGCCAGACAGGGCACGCAGGGCAAGCGGGAGCGGCGGGTACGGCGGGTACGGCGGGTACGGCGGGTACGGCGGGTACAGAAGAAGCTGCGGGTACAGAAGAAGCGGCGGGCGTGGCGGGAGCGCCGGGTGCGGCGGGACGCACCGCAGCCCCGCGCCCCTCCCATGGCACCGCCGGAGGTGTACGGCCCCGCCCCCTCACCCGCCCCCTCGGCGAGATCCGCCACTGGCCCCGATCCTTCGCCGATCGCCTCACCGCTCCGCTCCCCGGCGTACGCGCCATGGCCCGGCTCGCCAGGGAGGGCGCCGTACGCCCCGGCCCCGACGGGCTCCAGGACATTCCGCTGCTGCCGTTCGCGCCGGAACCGCTGCCCGCAGTGGACACCGCGACCGTCGCCGTCACCTGGGCGGGACACGCCAGTTGGGTGCTGAGCATCGGCGGGCTCACCGTGCTCACCGACCCCGTCTGGTCGCGCCGGATCCTCGGCACTCCGGTCCGGATCACCCCCATCGGGGTGCGCTGGGAGGATGTGCCGCCCGTCGACGCCGTGGTCATCAGCCACAACCACTTCGACCATCTGGACGCCCCCACCCTGAAAAGACTTCCGCGCCGCACCCCGCTCTTCGTCCCGGCCGGCCTCGGACGCTGGTTCCGGCGCCGCCGCTTCACCCGGGTGACGGAACTCGACTGGTGGGAGGGCGCTGAGTTCAAAGGTGTCCGCTTCGACTTCGTACCGGCCCACCACTGGTCCAAGCGCACCCTCACCGACACCTGCCGCTCCCTGTGGGGCGGCTGGGTGCTGGCGGACCAGCACGGCCAGTCGGTGTACTTCGCGGGCGACACCGGCTACGGCCACTGGTTCAAGGAGATCGGCCTCCGTCACCCGGACCTCGATCTGGCGCTGCTGCCGATCGGCGCCTACGACCCGCGCTGGTGGCTGAGTGACGTACACACCGATCCGGAGGAGGCCGTGCGCGCGTTCGAGGACCTCGGCGCGCGGAACATGGCACCGATGCACTGGGCGACGTTCGTGCTCTCCGCGGAGCCGGTTCTTGAGCCGCTCACCCGAGTGCGTGCCGCTTGGGAACGCACCGGCCGCCCGCGCGGACAACTGTGGGACCTGCCGGTCGGCGGCTCACGCGTGCTGACCGGATGAGCCGGGTGAATCGGATGGGCCGGGTGAATCCTGGCCTGGTGAATCGTGGCCTGGTGAATCGTGGCCTGGTGAATCGGATGGGCCCGGTGAATCGGACGAGCCGGACCGCGGCGCCCGCCGCACCCAGCGCCAGAGCGCCGGCGCCCCGCTGATCGCCACCGTCAGCGCCACCGCGACGACCACGCCCTTCCACGGCTCGTCGAAGAGCGAACCGCCCAGGATCCCGATCAGCTGATACGTCGCCGCCCAGGCAAGACACGCAGGGATGTCCCCGCGCACGAAGCGGCGCAGCGGCATCCCGCTGAGCAGACACGCCAGCATCACCGGTATCCGCCCTGCGGGCACCAGCCGGGAGAGCACCAGCACCATCACCCCGTGCTCGTCCAGCTTGCGCCGCGCCTGCTCGATACGGTCGGGCGCGGCGCGGTCGCGCAGCGCCGCCAGCCAGCGCGAACCGTTCCTGGACCGGGTCCCGCGCTGCCCGAGCCAGTACAGCCCGACATCCCCGAGGAACGCGGCGGACGACGCCACCAGGAAGACGAACAGCAGCGAAAGCGGAGTCGTCTGATGGAAGGCCACCACCGTGGCCGAACTCACCACCGCTCCCGTCGGCACCACCGGCACCAGCGCACCCAGCGCCACCAGCAGAAACAGCGACGGATAGCCGACTGCCTGCTGTGTCGACTCCGGTGGCAGTCTCCCCACCACCTCCGAGAGCTGCCCGAGGGTTCGCGACAACTCCGAGCTCACCGGGCGGCCTCCGGTCTGACCCGCTCGCCGTGCCCCAGCAGATGCACCGCCACCTGCGGAGCCAGCCGCGCCGCCCTCCGTACGAACTCCTCGCCCGGCGCGTAGAACTCATGAGGCCGGATCCCGTCCATCCCGATCGGCCAGTAGGTGCCGAAGTGCACCGGCACGGCCGCGCGCGGTGCGAGCTCGGCGAGCGCCTGCGCGGCCCGGGCCGCGTCCAGATGCCCATGCCCGAGATACGGCCCCCAGCCGCCGACCGGCAGCAGCGCCACATCGACCGGGCCGACCTCCTCGGCCATCGAGTCGAAGAGCCCGGTGTCCCCGGCGAAGTACGTACGCGTCTCACCGCTGATCACATAGCCGAGCGCGGGCGAACGGTGCGGCCCCAGCGGCAGCCGCCGCCCGTCGTGCAGCGCGGGCACGGCCCGCACCCGCAGCTCGTCGACGCTCACCTCGTCGCCGGGCGCCACCTCCGTGACCCGTAGCCCGGCCGCGCTCGCCAGCCGCTTCAGCCCGGGCACGGAGCGGCGCGCACCGCTCGGCAGCAGCAGCCGGGTACCGGGCGCGAGTCGAGCGAGCGACGGCAGATGGAGATGGTCGGCGTGCAGATGGGAGACGAGGACCGCCTCGGCGACCGCGGCCTCGGCCGGTGGCAGCTCACCGCGCCTTCGGCGCAGATGCGCGAGCCGTCGCACGAACAGCGGGTCGGTCAGCACCCGGACCCCGGAGTCCTCGATCGTGCAGGTGGCATGACCCCACCAGGTGACCTCCACCGGCACGCAGCGCCTCCTCGTTCCCGCTCCCTGCTCCCGCTCCCCGCTCCCGTACGAGCCTAGATGTCCCGCGGGCTGAGCGCGCCGGTGCGCGCCTCCTCGGGCGGGGGCGATCGGAGTAGGGTCGGCGGGACAGCGAGCACAGGGGGACGGCCATGGACGGCGTACGAGTGGCGGCGATCGCCAGCCTGACCCCTCTCGAGGAGCTGGACCGCGACCCTTTCCTGGTCGATACCCGCAGTCAGCACGCGATGTGCGCCCGCTGGGCGGCCGACAAGGGCTATGTCGTCACCCGTCACCTGCTCTTCTACGGTCTGCGGCCCGACCACAGTGGACTCTGGTCCGACGTCGAGGCGGGTCAGGTGGACCTCTTCGTCGCCCCCAACGAGCGTGTGCTGTCGAGGGCGTTGACGTCCGTGCCCGACTTCTTCGCCGAATGCGGGCGCAGGGGCGTACGGCTGGAGACCGCGGGCCTGGACGAGCCCGCCTACGACGCGGCGATGAAGGCCAATGTCCACCGCAGGCTCTCGATGCCGACGGCCGGTTACGACGGCTGCTGACCGCGGCTCCCGCCCACCCGACCGCCCTGCCCACGGCCCGGCGGCGCTCCATCGGATCGCGTGCGCCGCTGTGCCACGCTGGAGATCTGCTCCACGGGTGAGGTGAAGGCGGCGTGGTCGAAGGGCGATGGCGTACGGCGGGCAGGGCCCTGCTGCGCGTGATCGTGGTGTGGGCGGTGTCCACGCTGACGATGCTCGCGCTCGCCGGGCTGCTGCCCGACTTCCAGCTCCAGTCCGACGACGGTGACAGCATCACCAGGACCGCGGTCACCGCCGCCTGGGGCGCGGGGGCCTTCGGTCTGCTGACCGCGCTGGTCTGGCCGGTCGTCGTACGGGCGCTGCTGCTCGTATCCGCCCTGGTACTCGGCCTGTTGGTCTTCTTCCTCAACGGTTCACTGCTGCTGATCGCCCTCTGGCTGATCCCCGACGGACGCGGCGCGGCCGACCTGGATACTGCCGTGGTCGTCGCCGCGGTGATGTCCGCCGTCGCATCGGCGACCTCCACCGCGCTCGCCGTCCGGGACGACGACGCCTACCGCCGCAGGCTCTCCCGGCTCGCCGACCGCCGTCGGCGAAGGCGCGGCGAGGACGGTGGCCGCGCGGGTACCCCCGGCACGGTTTTCCTGCAGCTCGACGGCGTCGGACACGAGGTGCTGCGGTGCGCGGCCAAGGACGGTGTGATGCCGACCGTCGCCGGCTGGATGGACGAGAGCCACCGGCTCACGCCCTGGCGCACCGACTGGTCCAGCCAGACCGGCGCCAGCCAGCTCGGCATCCTGCACGGTTCCAACCACGATGTGCCAGCCTTCCGCTGGTACGAGAAGGACAGCGGCCGGGTCATGGTCAGCAACCGGCCCGCGAGCGCCGCCGAACTGCAGCGCCGCGCCATCCAGCGCACCGGCGAAGGGGGGCTGCTCACCGTCGACGGCGCCAGCCGCGGCAATCTCTTCAGCGGCGGAGCCCAACAGGTCGCCCTCGTTCTGTCGGTGGCCGCCAGGCGCGGCCGGGCCACCCGCTCCCGGGCCGGCTACTTCGCATACTTCTCCGATCCCGCCAACGCCGTCCGTACTGCTATGTCCTTCGTCGCCGAAGTCGCCCGTGAGATCGGCCAGTCGACGCGGGCGCGGCTGCGCGGCGACCGGCCGCGAATCAAACGGGGCGGGCTCTACCCCCTCATCCGGGCGTTCGCGACCGTTGTCGAGAGGGATGTGGTGGTGGCCGCGGTGATAGGGGACATGCTCGCCGGACGTAACGCCGTCTACGCCGACCTCGTCGCCTACGACGAAGTGGCACACCACTCAGGACCGCACAGCCGGGACGCTTCGATGGTGCTCGAGCGCCTCGACCGTTCGCTCGCGATGATCGCCAAGGTTGCCGAACACACGCCGCGCGGCTATCGGATCGTGCTGCTGTCCGACCACGGCCATAGCCCGGGGGAGACCTTCGAGGGCGCGTACGGACTCTCCCTCAAGGACCTTGTGCGGGCCGGTTGCGGACTGCCGGTCTCGCGTCGGGCGGAACGCTCCAAGCGCGGCGCTGAGGCGCGCGACGCCGCCGGCGACGCCCTGCGCAGCGCGCTCCACCGGCGGGTGGCGGAGGAATCCGACGAACATCCGGCGCCCGGCCCGGATCCGATCGTGCTGGCCTCCGGGAATCTCGCGCTGATTTCCTTCCCCGATACGGCGGAACGCCTCAGCCGCGAGCAGATCGAGCACCGCCATCCCGCACTGCTCAGTACGCTCGCCAACCATCCCGGCATCGGTTTCCTGCTGGTACGCAGCGAGGAGCACGGCTCGGTGGTGCTCGGCCCCGGCGGTGTGGAGGTGCCGGTCTCCGAGCTGGCGGACAGCGGTCCGCTGGCCGTCTTCGGCAGGGGCGCGGCCGACGCCGTACGCCGCAGCGACTCCTTCCCGCATGTCGCCGACATCATGGTCAACTCGATGCACGACCCGGAGGCGGGCACGGTGCACGCCTTCGAGGAGCAGATCGGCTCGCACGGCGGGCTCGGCGGTGAACAGTCCCAGCCCTTCCTGCTGTCGCCGGTCGATCTGTCGGCGCCTGTCGCGGACGGCGCGGAACTGGTCGGCGCGGAACAGGTGCACCGGGTGCTGAGGCGCTGGCTGCGCGAGTGCGCGGGGCCGCAGGTGCCGATCGGTGCTGCTGAGGCTTCCCCGCCGGACCGAGCAGCCTGAGCCGGGGGCGGGAGGGTCAGGAGGTCCAGGGAGCAGGAGGACCCGGGGCCAGGAGGACCAGGGGTTTTCCTTCCGTGGGGCCAGGTATCCCGGATACGTTGAGGCGACGGATGATCCGGCTGACCAGGGAGTACCTGTTGCGTGCTGTGGTGTTCGAAGAGTTCGGCAAGCCGCTCGAGGTACGGGAGGTTCCCGACCCCGAACCGCCCCACGACGGCGCGGTCATCCGGGTCGAGGCGACGGGTCTCTGCCGCAGCGACTGGCACGGCTGGATGGGCCACGACTCCGACGTCACCCTCCCGCACGTACCCGGTCATGAACTGGCCGGCGTGATCGAGTCGGTCGCCGCGGACGTCGTCAACTGGCGGCCCGGCGACCGGGTCACGGTGCCCTTCATCTGCGCCTGCGGCCGATGCGCCGCCTGCGCGCGCGGCGCCCAGCAGGTGTGCGAGCGCCAGGAGCAGCCCGGATTCACCCACTGGGGTTCCTTCGCCGAGTACGTCCCGGTGCACCACGCCGACACCAACCTGGTGGCCCTTCCCGAGACGATGTCGTTCGTCACGGCCGCGAGCCTGGGCTGCCGGTTCGCCACCGCCTTCCGCGCCGTGGTCGGACAGGGCAGGGTGCGGCCGGGGGAGTGGGTGGCGGTGCACGGCTGCGGCGGAGTGGGCCTGTCCGCGGTGATGATCGCCGCGGCGTGCGGGGCCGGAGTCGTCGCCGTCGATGTCTCGCCCGGCGCGCTGGAGCTGGCCAGGACGTTCGGCGCGACCGTGTGCGTGGACGCCTCCACCCTGACCGGTAGCGTCGCCGATGCGGTCCACGAGGCGACCGGCGGCGGCGCCCATCTCTCGCTCGACGCCCTGGGCGCGCCGGTGACCTGCGTGAACTCTGTACAGAGCCTGCGCCGCCAGGGCCGGCATGTGCAGGTCGGACTCCTGCCCGACGGCGTACACATGCCGATGGACCGGGTCGTTCCGCTGGAGCTGGAGATCCTCGGCAGCCATGGAATGGCCGCGCATGCCTACCCGGAGATGATGGCGATGGTTGCTTCCGGCGCACTGCGACCGGATCTGCTGGTGACGACGGAGATCGGCCTCGACGAGGCACCGGCGGCGGTCGTTGCTCTGGGCGGCGCGTCCGGAACGGGCGTCACGGTGATCACACCGCACGCCTCCGTGAATTCGGCGTAATACGCGTACCCCGGTAGAGCGGATCTCGCCCCTGCCGGGGAAGAACGGGGCGGTTCCTGGGAAGTGGAGGCATGTCCAGGAGGTCGTGCCTCATGCAGCAGCCCACGCCCGTTGCCGCGTCCCGCCGTGCCGCCCTGCTGCTGGTGCTGTTCCTGGCCCTGCTGAGCGTGATCCAGTCCTCCGCCGCTCCGGCCGGGGCCATGGAGATCGTGGCCTCGGCACCTGCCGAGCCCGTGGGAGAGAGCCACCAGGACGAGGCCGACACGGAACAGTCGGCGCCGGGCCGCCGGGCCTTCCGCCCGGCGCCG
The DNA here is from genome assembly GCF_042888805.1 of Streptomyces sp. NPDC002730. Classification (NCBI taxonomy): domain Bacteria; kingdom Bacillati; phylum Actinomycetota; class Actinomycetes; order Kitasatosporales; family Streptomycetaceae; genus Streptomyces; species Streptomyces sp. NPDC002730. The sequence goes on along the minus strand of NZ_JBIAQG010000012.1, from coordinate 216,907 downwards.
CCGGCCGCGCCGGAGACCCGGCTCCGGCAGCGTCCTGGGACCGTCGGCCCCGCCCCGTACCGTCCCCGCACATGCCGGTCGACGGAACCGCCGCTTCCTCCGCGCACCGCGCGCTGTGTGGTCCTGCGCTGCTGAGAGCCCGGTCTTCGCCGAGCCCCCATCAGCCACAGCACACCGTGAGGTGCACAGCCATGCCCATCGACCCCTTCGCAGCACTCAACGCCATGCTCCGCGCCGAAGCCGCTCGCTCCACCGAACCGGAGGAGCACGGACGCTCCGCCAAGACCGAGCCCGACGATCCCGAGGACCCGTTCGACGCCGGCCGCCCGTCGGCCGACGCCGACGGCGCTGTCTGACGCCTCTGCCCACGAGCCCACACGTCAACAGGTCGGCTGCCGAGTGGGATCGGCGGCCGACCTGTTGGCTCTGGAGGCGTAAAAATAGTAGCCATGTACATAGTATCTATGTACTGTATTACCTATGAGCGATGCTGCATCCGAAAGCCCGACGCCCGGCTTCCTGGTCTGGCGCCTGTCGATGAAATGGCGGGTGGCTGTCGACCGGGCCGTCGCGCCGCTGGGTCTGACGCATGCGCAGTACTCACTGCTGGCGTCACTGCTCGGCATGCAGCGGTCCGGGCTGCGGCCCAGTCAGCGCCAACTCGCCGACCACACCGGCCTCGAAGCGCTCTACGTCTCCAAGCTGGCCCGCGCCCTGGAGGCCGTCGGCCTCATCGAGCGCGCCCCGGACCCCGCCGACACTCGGGCGGTCCGGCTGTCGCTCACCCCCCATGGGCGCGAGGTCACCCGACGCGCCATCACCGTCGTCCACCAGCTCCTCGACCAACTCATGGCGCCCCTGGGCGGGCTGGACGGCCGGCGTGCCGAAGTCTTCTCCCGCGAACTCGCGATCCTGCTCGACACACCACTCGACTTCCCCACCGAGGAGTAGCCATGTCCACCGCCCCGACCCTCAACGGCCAGGTCATAGGCCAGGCCCACTACGCCACCCGGGCCGTCCTGGAGCGCCTGGTGGCCGGCACCGGCGCCACGTTCCACCAGGTGGTGGCGCTCAACGCCACCGCGGACAGCGGCGCGGCCATGGACCGCGACCGGCTCGTCCTCCGGATGACAAGCACCTTGAAGATCGACGAATCGACGGCGCTGGCGGCGATCGCCGACCTGACGGCCTCGAAGCTGGTGGAGACGCTGCCGGGCGAGGAGTCCCGTATCCGGCTCACGGACGCGGGCCGGGCACTGCAGGACCGGATCAGCACCGCCACCGCCGGGATCACCGAGCGGCTGTACGGCGGCCTCCCGGCCGAAGACCTGGCGGCGGCGAGCCGCGTACTGACCGCGGTCACCGCCCGGGCCAACGCCGAACTGGACGGCGCCCGGCCTCCGTCGGCCTGACCCCCGCTCGCCGGCAACGCACCCGGTCAGGAAACCAGGAGCGCGCGCCCGATCTGAGCCCCGCCGCACCAGCGCGCGCCCTTGGCAGCGGATACGGCCAGTCGCATGCTGGACCGGCAGCGGCAGCGGCAGCGGCGGTTGGCTGGGGGCGGGGCCTCACTGTGCAGCCACAGGATCAACACTGCGTGTCAGCATCGACCAGCAGCCGCCCCACGCGGTACCGGAGCGGCGGGAATGAGGAGCGTTGCCCACAACCTCTACCAGCACCCAAGTCTCTGAGTCCCAGCTGGCACATCAGCTGAATGAACTGGGGATCCAGCGCGGCGGCACCGTGATGGTCCACGCAGCCCTGAGCGCCGTCGGAAGAGTGAACGGTGGTCCGGCCATGGTTCTCCGCTCGCTGCGCCGCGTGCTCGGGCCTGACGGCACGGTTGTGGTTCCGACGTTCACATCCGACAACTCGGATTCGTCGAGCGCTCACTTGGAACGCGTCCGTGGACTTGGCGAAGAAGCCCGGGCGGCTGTGCGGGACAGCCTGCCGCCCTTCGATCCGGCGAGTACACCGTCAACAGGAATGGGGATCCTTGCCGAGACAGTCCGACGGCACCCGGACTCCTTGCGCAGTGCACACCCACAAACCTCATTTGCCGCGCTGGGGCCCAAGGCTGAGGACGTCATCGCCGATCACCGCCCCGACTGCCATCTGGGAGAGGATTCGCCTCTCGCCCGGCTGTACGAAATGAGGGCGGGAATCCTGCTGATGGGCGTTGGATTTGACCGGTGCACCGCCTTCCATCTCGGTGAGTACCGCGTCAGTTCTCCCCCGCGTCGCACCTACCGGTGTGTGATCCGCGTGGACGGCCAACGTCAGTGGTGGGCTTACGACGATGTCGCCTTGGACGACAGCGACTTTGGCGTACTGGGAGAACAGTTCGAACGCGCGGAGATCCCCGGTGCCGTGCGCAGTAGCAGCGTGGGCGCGGCCACATGCAGACTCGTGCAGTTCGTCGACGCCGTCGACTACGCCAAGACGTGGATTCCTGGCCACCGGCCCATCGCCTGAAACGACGCCTGAGCACGCCTCCCGAGGGCGCCGCCCGCACCGGGGCATTACCTCGCACGTAATCGACCGCCCCCGCGCTGCCCGGCAGTCTTGCGGTACCGGAACTCGGGCGGCGCACTCCGTCCGAGCTCCGGGCCCCCGACCGGCCCGTACGACCTCGATGGAGGCTGATCCGCCATGTCCGCCACTCTGCTCGCCGGTATCTCCCGCACCACCGAGCCGCAGGCGATGCTGCGCCGGTTTCTTGCTCTCGACGCCGTCGTCACCGGTGTCAACGGACTGGCCTACGTCGCGGCCTCAGGGCCCCTCGGCCGGCTGCTCGGCGTCGAATCCGCCCTCCTCCTCGAACTGGGCGTCTTCCTCACTGTGTTCGCCGCGGGCGTCGGCTCTCTCGCTTCGCGCCGGCAGCCGCCGCGGTTGCCCGTGATGTTCGTCATCGACGCCAATCTGCTGTGGGCCGTACTCGGCGTCGCGGCCCTCGCGCTCTGGTTCGAGCCGACCACCGCCGGTGCCGTCTGGATACCCATGCAGGCGATCACCGTCGCCGGTTTCGCCGCGCTCCAGTGGTCCGCGCTGCGCGCCACCACTACGGCGTGAGCGACTGCAGGTACTTGACCGTCGCCGGGTCGGCCGGGAGGAACGTCTCGATGGCGAGCTCGGCGACGGTCACATCCATCGGCGTGTTGAAGGTGGAGATGGACGACACGAAGGACAGCACCCGGCCCTCGTGCTCGATCTGCAGCGGAAGTGCGAAGTGCGAGTGCGGCGCCGGGTCCGCCACGTCGCCGAGGCTGCCGCCGGTCTCCGGGAGCGGATACGCGGCGACCTCGTCGTACAACTTGCGCAACGGCTCGGAGCGGGCCAGGGCGATCTGGCGTTCCATCTGGGCCAGCAGATGACCGCGCCACTCCCGCAGATTGCGGATCCGCGGGGCCAGTCCCTCGGGGTGCAGCGTGATCCGCATGGCGTTGAGAGGCGGCGTCAGCAGGTGCTCCGGCAGGCCCTCCAGCAGCATCGCGATACCGCGGTTCGCGGCGACCACGGTGTACGTGCCGTCGACGACGACGGCCGGATACGGCTCGTAGCCGTGCAGCAGCCGCTCCATGCCCTCGCGCAGTGACCCCATCGCCGGATCGTCGAGGGCCGTCTCGGCGTACCGCGGCGCGTAACCGGCCGCCAGTAGCAGCGCATTGCGCTCCCGTACGGGGACCTCGAGGTGCTCCGCGAGGCGCAGGATCATGTCCTCGCTCGGGCGGGAGCGGCCCGTCTCGATGAAGCTGATGTGGCGGGCCGAGGAGTCGGCGCGCAGGGCCAGCTCCAGCTGGCTGACCCGGCGCCGCTCGCGCCAGCCGCGCAGCAGCGGGCCTACTCCAGAGCTGGGCGCGACAGTTGTCATACCCAGACCGTAATACGGCCTGTCCGCGTGGTGCGGCCTCGGTCATGCGCCTCGCGGCCGGCGGGCCCGCTCGCGCAAGCAGAAGCCCCAGCCGGAGCGGGGGTCTCCGGCCGGGGCAGCTCAGGGGTGGGTGTGCATGGCGGTCGCCTCTCGGCGAAACGCTTCACAGGGCTTCAGCCGAACGATCGTCCCTGCGAGCAAAAGGTGAGGCCCGGGGACACTGTCCCATCCACACCCACATGTAGATGAACGGTAAACCATCACTGGCTGTTCCGTCGCACCGCCCCCATCTGCTGTGATGTGTGTAACCCCCGGTTACTGGCCGCCGCCCCGCGGAACCACCGTGGCGAGCACCGACGGCAGCGGATACCAGTCGGCCGAGACCACGCTCGCATGGCGGCCCGCCAGCAGCCCGACGCGGTCCCGGGCCTGCGTCTCGGTCGGATTCGTGCCGTCGATCGCGGGCGCCACACTGTGCGCGGACGTCATGACGACCAGGTAGTGGTTCCGGTCGTACCAGGCGGTGTCGACCGAGCCGCCCGCATACGTACCGGCGTCCCCGTCGAAGAGGACGAACCAGGGGCGGATGCCGGCGTCGGCGTACCGGGTGCGGGGGTCGCCGGCGGCCGCGCCGTGGACCGCCGGGAACGCGGCCGCCTCGCGCAGCCGGCCCGCAGCCGCGAGATCCCGCAGATGGCTGGCGTACTCGCGGTCGGTCCACAGCGAGTCGGCGGGGTTGCCCTCCTCGACCGTGCCCGGGATGAGCTCGATGACGAACTTGCCGGCGAGCGCCGAGCGGGCGGGCCAGCCGTCCGTCCGTACCGCCGTGTCGAGCTCAGGGCGGCCGCCCGCCAGGTCGGCCGGGCGGAACAGGGCGTCACCGAGCCGCGCGGAGAGCAGCGCGTCGAGCGCCGCGGGGCCGCGGCCGTTGTTGTTCTGGAAGCCGTCCTTCATCTCGATCTTGATCAGAATCGGACGATGGCCGGGGTGGGCGTTGTGCCACGCCTTCATGTCCGCGAGACAGCCGCCGAGGTCCTGGTTCCTGGCCTTGGTGCGCAGCTCCGCCGCGGTCGCCGCGTTCACGCAGTTGTTGTTGTTGCCTATGGGATTGCTGTGCGAAACCCGCCACGATCTGCCGAACACATTGGTCCACACATCGAGTTCGAGCATCCCGGCGCCGGAGTCGAGCGCATCCGCGAAGTACGGGTACTTCGCCTTCTCGTACGCGTTGTGCACGCCGACCCAGGTGGCGGAGGAGTAGGGCAGCTGCCCCGGGTCCGCCGACCGGGGCGTGGACGCCTCCGCCGGGGCGAGTGCGACGGCGAGCAGCCCGGCCGCGACTGTGGTCGTGGCGGCCGCGCGTGAGAGCTTCCCCATGGGTTCCCTGCCTTCAGGTCGATTGCATCGGTTCGATCAAATCGACGGAAGGCTATGGGAGTTGTGTTAACCGTGGGGAGACTGGACCCGGCCGTTACCGCTTTTGCAGAAACTCGTCCAGAATCCCCGGTGCCGCTGTCGCCGCGAAGGCGGGTGCCTCGTCTGCGGCGAAGTCCCGCACCCGGTAACCGTGTTCGCCCGCGGCCACCGCCGCGGTGAGCGTGACGAGCCCGGCCCGCCGGGCGAAGGGCGAGCTGGAGAAGGTCCACGCCGCGATCGCGTCACGTTCCAGAGCGAGCGTGTCGCGGCTGAACGTACCCGCCCGGACAAGGAGATGAGGGCCGTTCAGCGCGTGACCGAGACTGCGGTACGCGTCCCGGGCGAGCAGCCACACCACCGGCGTCGCGACCAGCGCGAAGATCCATGCGCAGTGCAGCAGGACAGTCGTCAGCAGCGCCCCGAGAACGAGCAGCGTGGCCGTCACCGGGAGTACGAAGAAGAGGAGGCCGCGCATCATCCGGCGTCGTAGAGCCACCCGTGGATGCGCGGTCAACGGCACGGATTCGAAGGGGTGTCGGGTCGCACGGAGCGCGCCCGCGGTGACGCGCAGCGCCTCGTCGCGCGGTGCGGGCGGGAGGAGGGCGCTGCGCTTTCGGGCCTCCTCCCGGTCGCCGAGCCCGCCGGCGACCACCATGGCGGTCGCCCCGCCGGCGGCCCGCAGCAGCAGCGGCTCACGGAGCAGTACGCCGTGGAGCCGGGCCCGTTCGACGGTCACCGCCCGGGTGGTCAGCAGCCCGCGCCGCACGGTCAGGGTGCGCGCATCGGTCCATACGGCGGAGAACCCCCACCAGTTCTCGACATAGAGCGCGAGCGCGCCGATCGAACCGAGGACGATCACGGCGAACAGGGCGCACGGGACCGTCAGCCACAGTGCACTGTTGCCGAACTCCGTGAACGCGTCCTGGATGAAGCCCACCCGCCACAGCTCGATGCCCATGCCGTCGAAGACGCGGTAGACGGTGCCGAAGGCGATGCCCACACCGCCGACCACCCAGAAGGTGAGCGGCGCATAGCGCAGCCAGCGCCGGTCGATCCGGGCGAGCACCGGGTCATCGGCGAGCGCGCGAACGTCGGCGCGCGCGAGCAGGGCGGTACGCAGCCGGTGCGCGTCGGGGACCGTCAACGCGTCGAGCGCGATCTCGCCGCGGCCGTCGCCCGAGGTGGTGGCGCCTGCCCGGACGACGGTGAGACCGAGCAGCCGGTGGAGCGGCGTGGCGGTCAGATCTACGCTGCGGATGCGGTGCAACGGGACGGTGCGCAGCCGCCTGTTCAGCACCCCGCTCCGTAGTGCGAAGGAGTCGGCGGTGACCTGATAGTGCGTACGGGACCAGCGGATCAGGCCGATGACGGTGATGACGGTGAACGAGGCGGCGACAGCGGCGAGGGTGATCCAGCCGCTCGCCGGGATCCGGCCGCCGGTGGCGAGCGCGGTCAGCGCGAGCGAGCCGAGCGGCGGGGCCAGCCAGCCGCAGTGCACAAGAAGGGTGCGCGGGGCGGGCCGGTGCCAGGCGGCGGCAGGCCTGGTGGGAGTGGTCATGCCGCGTCTCCCGGCACGGCCTGGGCGGCCTCCCCGATACGCCGGGCCAGCTCCTCGGCATCGGCGTCGGACAGCCCCGCGATCTTGATGTTGCCCGCGGTGGAGGCGGTGGTGACGGTGAGCGTCGCGAGCCCGTACCGCCGCTGGACCGGGCCGCGCAGCGTGTCCACGGTCTGCACCCGGGAGAGCGGAGCGATCCTGCGCTGCTGCCAGAACCAGCCGCCGGCCGCGTAGACGGAGTGGGTGCCGAGCTCCCAGGCGTGCACCGCGTACCGGCGGCGCGGCATGAGGACCAGATAGCCGAGTGCCGGCGCGACGAGTGTGACCAGCAGGAGGGGGGCGAGCCAGGGGAGCGCGCCGGCGAAGAAGAGAGCGGAGAGCAGAGCGAGCGTGAGGGCCGTCAGCAGCATCGGCCCGCTCACGGAGAGGAGCGCCTGGACGGTCCACCAGCGCCGGGCTCGGGGGTCCACCCGGTGACGGGGCGGCCGCAGGTGCGGGGCGGCGTGGAGGGACATGGGAGGCGTCACCGCTTTTCAAGTCAACTGTATTGGATGGCGATACGTTACAACGGTACAAGTGACTTGTAAAAGGGAGTGAGGCTGCCGGTGCCGAAGAAGGTGGACCATGAGGCCAGACGTCTGGAGATCGCCGAGGCGCTCTGGCGCATCGCGAGCACGCGGGGGCTGGACGGGGTGAGCCTGCGGGATGTGGCGGCGGAGGCGGACATCTCGCTCGGCAGGCTGCAGCACTACTTCCGTACCAAGGACGAGATGCTGGTCTTCGCGCTGCGGCACATCAATGTGCTTGCCGACCGGCGGATCCGGGAGCGCATCGACGCGGTCGTGGCGGACCTGGACGAGGAGCCTCCGCCGCGGACGGTGCTGCGCGAGTGCCTGGCGGGGATGCTGCCGCTGGACGAGAAGAGCCGGGTGGGGACGTTGGTGGGAGCGGCGTACTTTGCTCGCGCCGTGCATGACGAGCGCCTGCGGGCGGAGGCGCGGGAGGGCATCCCCAAGCTGGCGGAGTTCTTCGCAGGCCTGTTGCGGCGGGCGATGGAACGGGGCGAGGTGTCGGCGGACCGTGACCCGGACGACGAGGCGATGCTGCTGATCAGCCTGGTGGACGGGCTGACGGCGTACACACTGCTGGAGGTGCACACGCCGGAGCGGGCGCTGAGTCTGCTGGACCTGCACGTGGCGCGGCTGTTCGGGATATAGGGGAGTCACCCGGGCTTAGTTGCTCGGTCATGTGGCTGGGGTGGGCCGGGGACGTTGGTGGAGTCGCCCGGTCATGTGGCCAGCGTGGGCCGGGGGCGTTCGTGGTTGCTGTCCGGTGGGTGGTTTCCTCAGTTGCTCGGTCATGTGGTGAGCGTGGGCCGGGGGCGTTCGTGGTTGCTGTCCGGTGGGTGGTTTCCACCGGCGAACCGCTGTACCCCCGCGGCGAGCGGTCTTGTCTCGTTCGGGTGGGGAGGGGCCGTGCACTGTCGTTTCCACCGGCGAACCGCCTGAGCCCCCGGCGAGCGGTCTTGTCTCGTACACGTGGGGAGGGGCCGTGCAGGGTCGGCCCCGCAGGGGATTGGCGGCAAGACCGGGGTCACGAGACAAGCCCCTGTACGCCGCCGACCCCGAGGAGTCGAGCCCGGAGGGGCACCGGAGCCCGCGCCGGACAAGACCGGACGACCCTGGGCCCGGGCAACAAGACCCCGCCCCCCGCCGGAGGCAACCCGCGCCGGACAAGACCGGAGGACCCCAGGCCCGGGCCACAAGCACCCGCACCCCCGCCGGAGGCGCCCCGTCGCGCCGCACGGCACCATGGGCACCATGCTGCTGGCCCGACTCGCCGATATGTCTCAACAGGTCGCCGCCACCTCCGCGCGCTCGCGCAAGATCGGCGCGCTCGCCGAGCTGTTCGCCGATACCCGCCCCGCCGACGTCGCCCTCGTCATCTCGTATCTCGCCGGACGCGTCCCCCAAGGCCGCATCGGCATCGGCTGGAGCGTCCTCAAGGACCCCCCACCGCCCGTCGGCACCCCGAGCCTCACCGTCTCCGACACCGACGCCGCCCTCACCCGCCTCGCCGGCGTCACCGGCCCCGGCACCCAGGCCGAGCGCAAACGCCTCGTGCGCGAGCTCATGGCCGCCGCCACCGCCGAGGAGCAGCAGTTCCTGATGCGGCTGCTCTTGGGCGAAGTACGCCAGGGCGCGCTGGACGCGATCGCCCTGGAGGCCGTCGCCAAGGCCGCGGACGCGCCGGCCGGTGACGTACGCCGCGCCGTGATGCTGGACGGTTCCCTGCCGCGCGTCGCCCGCGCGCTGCTCGCCGACGGGCCGGTCGCGCTCGAACAGTTCCGGCTGCACGTGGGCAGTCCCGTGCAGCCGATGCTCGCCCATACCGCGAAGTCGGTGACCGAAGCGGTCCAGGCGCTGGAAGTCGCGTGCGCCGTCGAGGAGAAGCTCGACGGCATCCGCGTCCAGGTGCACCGCAGCGGCGAGGACATCCGCATCTACACAAGGTCCCTCGACGACATCACCGACCGTCTCCCCGAAGTCACCGCCGCGGCAAGCGAGATGACAGGTGATCGCTTCATCCTCGACGGCGAGGTGATCGCCCTCGACGACGCCGGAAGGCCCGTCCCCTTCCAGGACATCGCGTCCCGCGTCGGCTCCCGCGTCGACGTGGACGCGGCCCGCGCCACGCTGCCCCTGTCACCCGTCTTCTTCGACGTCCTCGCCGCCGACGGCGAGCCGACCCTCGACCTCCCGGGCAGTGACCGGCACGCCGTCCTCGCCCGCCTCGTCCCCGAACCGATGCGGGTCCGCCGTACCGTCGTCGAAGATCCCGCATCCGCCCAACAGGTCGCCGCCGCCGAGGAGTTCTTCGCCGACACCCTGCGCCGCGGCCACGAGGGGGTCCTGGTCAAAGCCCTCGACGCGCCGTACGTCGCCGGCCGCCGCGGTCGCTCCTGGCTCAAGGTCAAACCCGTCCACACGCTCGACCTCGTCGTCCTGGCCGCCGAATGGGGCCACGGCAGACGTACCGGACTCCTCTCCAACCTGCACCTCGGCGCACGCACCGCCGACGGTACGTATGTGATGCTCGGCAAGACCTTCAAGGGCCTCACCGACGAGATGCTGGGCTGGCAGACGGAGCGGCTGCGCGAACTGGCAACCGGAGACGACGGGTTCACGGTGACGGTCCGTCCGGAACTCGTCGTCGAGATCGCCTACGACGGAGTGCAGCGCTCCCCGCGCTACCCGGCCGGTGTCACCCTGCGCTTCGCACGCGTCCTGCGTCACCGCCCCGACAAGCCGGCCGAGCAGGCCGACACCATCGACCAGGTCCTGGATTCGCGCGGCTGAACCCGGTCAGCGCAGCCCCATCACCTTTTCGGCAAAGGCCGTCAGATTGTCGACCGTACGGGTGATCCGCTCCTCGAGCGTGAGCGTCTCCTCGTGCAGTCCGCCGCGCAGCTTGGGCTGCTTCCTGCCGCGGATGTACAGCGAGCAGGCGAGATCGGCGCAGAGATACGTGCCCAGGGTGTTCCCTTCCCGTCCCGCGGCCCCGGCCAGCGGGGCGGCGAACAGGGTCACCCCGGACGAGGCATGCCCCGTGAAGCAGGCCTGGCACATGCTGGACTTGACGGCACTGGTCCGTCTGGTGGAAGGCACCCGTAGGGTGACGCCCACCGGGCGGCCCTCCCGTGGCAGCACGAAATGTGCGCGCAGCGGCGCACCCGGGTCGGTCCAGCCGAGGAAGTCGAGGTCGTCCCAAGGGAGTTCGCCGAAGTCGGCGGGCAGCTTCATACGCGTGGCCTCGCCCTTCGTGCAGTTGACGAAGGATCCGCGTATCTGCTTTTCGGTCAGTGGTTCCACCGCTGGAACGTACACATAGCGCGTTTGAGCGGGCATCCCATTTATGGTGGCCGAAACCGCTGCCGCTTCCTGAGCCGCCTTCTGAAGGGATCCCGGTCATGCCCACAGAGCCGCTGTCACAGAAGGAGATCGAGGACCGCCTGCGGGAGCTCCCCGGCTGGACCTTGGAGGGCGACCGGATCGCCCGCGCCTACCGCCTCTCCACGCACTTCGCGGCGACCGCGATGGTCGTGCACATCGCACAGATCCAGGATGAGCTGAACCATCACTCGGATCTCACCCTGGGCTACAACACGCTGGCCCTGTCGGTGAACAGCCACGACGCGGGCGGCGCGGTCACCGAGAAGGACTTCGAGCTCGCCCAGCGGGTGGAGGAGATCGCCGCGGGGCACGGCGCGAGCTGACGGCCGTCACGCGGCCCAGGACGCGGGGCGCGACAGCTCCATCACCCAGTTCGTCACCCACGTCCGCTCGCCGTCGACGGAGAACGCCTGCTCCCAGCGGGCCGCCGATTCGCTGATGCCCGACCAGACGAAGCGGACCCTGACGTCCTTGCCGTCGTGGGTGTCGTCCCCGTAGAACTCGCCTCGCCCGTCCGTGCCGAACCGGCCGACCACGGGCGGGAAGAGTACGCCGACGCGGTCGTTCGACCAGTACAGGGACCACTCCTCGCGCTCGGCGTCGTACAGCCGCAGCGTCAGGCCGCTGAAGCCCATCGTCGGGAACTTGATCTCGTCGAAGTTCGCCCGGCCGCCGAAGTGGCGCGACGCGCGGCTCACGGCCGGGAACTTCTCCCACGTGCTCGCCTCGTCGAGGAAGTCCGCACGCCGACGGTTGGCGACCGCCCACTCGCCGTGCAGGAAGTCGAAGTCGTGGGTGGTGCTCATGAGCGGTCTCCTGTGGTGCCGTCGGGAAGGGAGTCGGTGAGGTAGGCGTCCAGGTCGGGACGGTCCGGGGCGAGCATGTGGCGTACCCAGGCGTCCCGTTCGTGCTGGATCGGCGGCAGCTCCCAGACACAGCCGATCCAGGATCTGTCGAGCCTGACGAAATGCGTCGGATCGCTGTCCGGGCAGTCCAGGACCGGCTGGCCCGCGGCCGCGGCGCCGAAGTGCAGGACGTTGTCCCACACCCAGTTGTACGCGTTGAGGTACGCGCCGTCGTCCCCTCCCCTGTGGAGGACGACGAATGTGGCCGGCGGGGTGCCGTCCGGATCCGGCAGCAGCTCGGGAAGGATCGCGTACGCGGCCTTCTCCACCGCGGGATCGATTCCGTCCGGGTCGCCGGTGACGTGGTAGCGCTTGATGTGACGGCCGCCGACCTCGATCGGCGGCGGCGACCACAGCCGTTTCTCTGCGAAGGTCATGCCAGGACGCTAAGCCCGCTTCACTGACATCCTGTGTCAGTGAAGTCCAGCCGTCTTGTGTCGATCCTGCTGCTGCTCCAGACCCGGGGCCGACTGACAGCCGCCCAGCTCGCGCAGGAGCTCGAAGTATCGGTACGCACCGTCTACCGGGACGTCGAGGCGCTGCACGCGGCCGGTGTGCCGCTGTACGGGGACGCGGGCCACGCGGGCGGCTACCAGTTGCTCGCCGGCTACCGCACCCGGCTGACCGGGCTCTCCGCCGGAGAGGCGGAGGCGCTGTTCCTCTCCGGGATCCCCGGGCCCGCCGCCGAACTCGGGCTCGGCTCGGCCCTCGCCGCCGCCCAGCTCAAGCTGCGTGCGGCAGTCCCCGCCGAGCTGCGTGACCAGGCCGACCGGATGCGCTCGCGGTTCCACCTGGACGCGCCCGGCTGGTACGCGCCGGACGAGGAGGTTCCGTATCTGACGGCCGTCGCGGACGCGGTGTGGCACAGCAGGGTGCTCCACGTCCGCTATCGCCGATGGAAGGAGCCGACCGATGTGGACCGGCGTCTCGAGCCGTACGGACTGGTGCTCAAGGCGGGCCGCTGGTACGTCGTCGCGGGACCGGGACCACGTACGTACCGGGTCGACCAGATCCTTGAAATCGTCTCGGAGGAAGGGGAGTTGGCGGAAGAGTTCGAGCCGCTCGAGGACTTCGACCTGGCCGCGTACTGGCAGCGCTACCAGGCTGACTTCCACGCCCGCCTCTACGGGGGCGAGGCGCTGGTCCGGCTCTCGCCGCGCGCCGCGGCCCGCCTGAAGGGACCGGCCGCCCGCGCCCTCGCCGACAGCGGCACGGTGGAACCGGACGGCTGGACCCGCGCGCTGCTCCCGATCGAGTCCACCGACCACGCGCATGGCGACTTTCTCGCCATGGGCGCGGAGATCGAGGTCCTTGGACCACCCGAACTCCGCGCCCGTATGGCCGCGACGGCCGACGCGCTGGCGGCGACGTACGCCTCCGGCTGATCCTCGGCGGACACTCGCCGACAGCCGACAGCCGACAGCCGACAGCCGACAGCCGGCGGTCGCCGGGAGCAGACCGTCATCGATCCGGACCGTGCCGCCGCAGGTCACGCACTCCAGGCACCCGCCCGTGCCGCGTCCCGCGCGAACGCCGCGAAGGCCTTCGGCTCGCGGCCGAGCAGCTGCCGCACATCGTTCGTCAGCGACGCGTTGTGCCCGTCGAGCAGCATCGTGAAAAGGTCCGCCAGCCACTGCGACTCCGGCTCCGGGAACCCGAACTGCTGGAGCATCTCCGCGTACTGCGCGCCGGACACCGGCACGTACCGCACCTCCCGGCCCGTGGCCCGGCCGATCTCCGCCGCCACCTCCTCGAAGGTGACCAGCCGCGGACCCGTCACCTCGTGCACGAGCCCGGCATGGCCCTCCTCGGTGAGCACCGTGACCACCACGTCCGCCAGGTCGTCCGCGTCGATGAACGGCTCAGCCGTCGCACCCGCGGGGAAGGGGATCTCACCCGCCACCACCCCCTCGTACATCGGGCCCTCGCTGAAGTTCTGTGCGAAGAAACTGGACCGCACCACGGTCAGATCCATGCCGGACTCCCGCAGCGCGCCCTCGGCGACCACCGCGTCCGGCTCGCCGCGGCCGGAGAGCAGCACCAGCCGCCGCACTCCGCTCTCCGCCGCCACCCGTCCGAAGGCCCGCATCACCTCGGGCGCCCCAGGAGCCGCCAGATCCGGGTAGTACGCGACATACGCCGCGTCCGCGCCGTCCAGCGCCGGCGCCCAGCTGGACTCGTCCTCCCAGTCGAACCGCACCTCCCCCTTGCGCGAGCCCGCCCGCACATCCACTCCGCGCGCCGCGAGCCGCTCCGCCACCCGGCGGCCCGTCTTGCCCGAGGCCGCCGTCACCAACACCGTCTCCTGCTTCAGGTTCTCTGCCATGCGTCAAGGTTCGCGGTCCGCGTTTGGACTCTCCATGCTCCAGAGGCTCAATGCCATATGCGTGCGTCTACGCTGTGAGCCATGGACGCTCTTGCCGGACTTCTGGACGGACCGCGCGCCAGGGGAGCCTTTCTGCTCCGCATGGTGATGGAGCCGCCATGGTCCGTACGGATCGAGGATCACGCGCCGCTCAGCCTGCTCTGCATGACCGCGGGCGAGGCCTGGATCATTCCGGACACCGGTGACCCGGTGCTGCTGCGCCCCGGCGACGTCGCGATCGCCCGCGGCCCGGATGCGTACACCACGGCGGATCAACTCACCCGCGAGCCAACGGCGTTGATCGGGCCCGGCGGCACCTGCCACACCCTGCAGGGCGAACCGCTCGCGCAGTCCATGCATTTGGGCGTACGGAGCTGGGGCAACGACCCCGAAGGATCGGCCACCATGCTGGTCGGGACGTACCAGATGAAGGGCGAGGTCAGTGGGCGGCTGCTGGACGCGCTGCCCATGCTGCTTCATCTGCCCGCCGAGGTCTGGAACTGCCCGCTGATGCCGGTGCTCGACGACGAGATCTCCCGCGACGAGCCGGGCCAGAGCGTGGTGCTCGACCGGATCCTGGATCTGGTGCTGATCGCTGTGGTGCGCTCCTGGTTCTCACGCCCGGACGCCGAGGCTCCCGCCTGGTACCTGGCCATGGGCGACCCGGTGGTCGGCCGCGCGCTGCGGCTGCTGCAGGACGATCCCGCGCACCCCTGGACCGTCGCCTCACTGGCCGCGAAGTGCGGGGTCTCCAGGGCCGGACTGGCGCGCCGTTTCCACGAGTTGGTGGGGGAGCCCCCGATGGCGTACCTCACGGACTGGCGGCTCGCGCTCGCTGCCGATCTGCTGCGGGAGACGGACGCTACGGTGGAGGCGGTCGCCAGGAAGGTCGGCTACAGCGGTTCGTTCGCACTGAGCGCGGCCTTCAAACGGGTACGCGGCATCAGCCCGCTGGAGCACCGTACGGGAACCGTTCTGCCGGAACGGAAACAACGCTCGCCGTGACGGCACCGGCGGCGCGATATCGGCATCGGCCGACCGGGCCCGGAGAGAACCCGGACGACCCACAGGGGCTGCGGCACCGCCCGGACGCGTACTGCTCACGGCGCGCACGGTGCACACCGCTCGCCGGGGCTGAATCAGCGGCAGGATGGCCTCATGGCCAAGCAGACCAGTCAGTCCACGAGGTCCACATCAACGCTGTCACTCTGGTCGAAGGACTCCGTGCTGTCGATCGGCTCGGTGGGGTCAGTGCTCTCCATCGGTTCCGTCGGGTCGGTACTTTCGGTCGGCTCGGTCGGCAGCACCCTGTCGGTCGGCTCGATCGGGTCCGCCCAGTCGCTGCTCTCGGCGGGTTCGTGGCTGAGCACAGGGTCGCTGCTGTCCGCGCAGTCGAAGTCGTCAGTGCTCTCCTGGCGCTCCTCCCGCGGCTTCCTGGCCGCGGGCGCGATCGGCGCGGGCGGTGTCGGATTGGCCGCATGCGCCGTCGGGGCGGCCGTGCTGCTGCTCAGGAAATGACACGCTCCAACTGCCACCACTGCCCCGGTGAGTCGGTGTCCTCCCACTGCTGCACATTCGCGCCGTCGTCCGTACTGCCGTCGGCGACTTCGAGCAGCAGCGCGCTGATGAAGCTGACGATGGTGACCGTGCCCGGCGCGTCCAGGTGCTGCTCGATGATCCACTCCTGGGCGCCGAAGTTGTTGGCCTTCCATTGCTGGATGTTGGCGCCGTTCTCGGTCGAGGCGTTCGCGACGTCGAGCCGTTTGCCGCTGGCGGCGTTCACGAAGTGGTAGAGCCCGCTGCCATTGGGCACCGGGTCGATCTGCCACTGCTGGGCCGGAGCCCCGGTCTCCTTGCCCTGCTGGACATTGGCGCCGCTGCCCCTGGCTCCGCCGTACACCTCGAGCAGCAGTCCGCTGGCGACATTGCGCACCAGGTAGAGACCGGGCGTCATCTTCGTAGACATGGGCCGATTGTGGACCGTCCGGTGAGCAGCGTGCTCATCGGCGTACTGCACCGGCCGGTGCGGCGAGGGCAGCGAAGTCGTGGGTGCCCGCTCCCTGACTCCCGCCCCGCGGCTGTCAGTACACCGTGACGGTAAAGGGGTCCGAGACGACGCCGCCGCCGACCATCCGGAGATCGTTCCGACCCATGAGGCCGAGGAGGACCCGCATATTGTAGGTGGACCTGTGCGTGGTGTTCATCGACGCGGGCAGGGTCACCCAGCGGTCGCCCTGCCACTGCTGCAGCGTCACCTCCGTGCCCGGTGCCAGCAGCCGGGTGGCGCCGTACACGCGGAACTGCTCCCATGCTCCGACGCTACTGACCGTGGCTCTCGCCGTCAGTGCCGGTTGTGCCATCGCCGGCTTCGTGACCGTCTTCGGCGTGGGATGTGTCGGGGCGACCACGGCCATGGCCACACCGACCGACGCGGCCAGCGCGGCGGCCGTCGCGACCGCCGCAACCGATGCGAGCTTGAAACGCTCCATTGAGACTCTCCAGGGTGAGGGAACTTCCGAGCGCCGACCCTAGGCATATTGGCAGCAAATATGATGAATCGACACGCTCGGCATGAATCACCTTGCGTCGCATTGCGTATCAAAGGCGCGAGCTGCGCAGGTCGCGCTGCTGCAGCCGGGTTGTACGCGGCGGCGGCGCTTGTGTTCCCGCTTGGCGGCGGTGGTCACCTCGTACCGGCTGGATTTCGCCACCGGCCACGCGTGCCTCCGGCTGCGGGAACAGCATCGCCGCCCGGCGTGAACCGGGCGGCGATGTGGTCGTTCATGCGCAGGAGTCAGGCGCCGTAGTCGAACGTCGCCGGGTCGGGGCCGAGCCGCTTGCCCTCGTCCAGCGCCGCGAACGCCGCCAGATCGTCGGCGTCCAGCTCGAAGCCGAAGACATCGAAGTTCTCCCGGATCCGTGACGGGGTGACGGACTTGGGGATCGCGACATTGCCGATCTGCAGATGCCAGCGCAGCACCACCTGGGCCGGCGTCCTGCCGTGCTTCTGTGCGATCGCCACGACTGTCGGGACCTCGAGGAGGCCCTTGCCCTGGCCCAGCGGCGACCAGGCCTCGGTCTGGATGCCGTGCTCCGCGTGGAAGGCGCGCAACTCGGCCTGCTGCAGCTGCGGGTGGAGCTCGATCTGGTTCACGGCCGGGACGACCGAGGTTTCGCCGATGAGGCGCTCGAGGTGCTCCGGGAGGAAGTTCGAAACGCCGATGGCCTTGGCGCGGCCGTCCGCGTAGATCTTCTCGAAGGCCTTGTACGTCTCCACGTGGGCGTCCTTGGACGGCACCGGCCAGTGGATCAGATACAGGTCGATGTAGTCGAGGCCCAGCTTGTCCAGCGAAGTGTCGAAGGCGCGCAGCGTCGAGTCGTAACCCTGCTCGCTGTTCCACAGCTTCGTGGTGATGAAGAGGTCCTCGCGGGCGATGCCGGAGGCGGCGATCGCCCGGCCGGTGCCCTCTTCGTTCTCGTAGATCGCCGCGGTGTCGATGCTGCGGTAGCCGGCCTCCAGAGCCGTGCCGACCGCCTTCGCCGCCTCGTCGTCGGGCACCTGCCAGACGCCGAAACCGAGCTGCGGCATCGCGACGCCATTGTTGAGGGGGATGGAGGGGACCTTGCTCACGAGCGGTCGATCCTTACGTCGTCGGTTGGTTCTTCTGTGGTCAACGACCGTCCCCCTGGACGCATTCCCGACCTCGAAGTTGGCCTGATACAGCTCCGACCTTATCGGTCCGGACCATTGACCGCGTCTCATCAAGACGCAACTCTATGGCACATAACTGAACGCCGGACACTCATGTGAACGGATGTTCAGCCCTGCTCAACCATGCGTTACGGAGCAACCACTCCTGAATCACTCCTGACCCCCACATCTCAGGAAGGCAGGTACTGCACATGAAGGACACCAAGGAAACATCGGAGGAGACGGTCAACTGGCAGACTCCCGAGTTCGTGGTCGTCGAGACCGCGCTCGAAGTCACCGCCTACGCCCTCACCGACCGGTAGACCCCGCCGCCATGCTGCTGCAGGTGCTCGGCACCGCGGCGGGCGGCGGACTGCCCCAGTGGAACTGCGCGTGTCCCGGCTGCGCCGGGGCACGCGCACACCCGCACCGGCGCCGTCGTCACGCCTCACTCGCCCTGTGCGCGGACGAGGGCCGCTGGTATCTCGTCAACGCCACCCCTGACATCGGTGACCAGATCGAGGACAGCCACGCGCTGCGGCCCGGGCCAGGGCAGCGCGAATCCCCCGTGGCCGGAGTGATCCTCACCGACGCCGAACTCGACCACACGCTCGGCATCGCCCGGCTGCGCGAGGCCGACGGTTTCGACATCCTCGCCACCCGGCCGGTACGAGACGCACTGCTCGGCCGGCTGCATCTGGGCGAGGTACTCGCCCCGTACACCCGTATCGAATGGCGCGAGTTGAGCCGCGAAACGGAACCGCTCGTCAAGGGCGGCACCGTAGAAATAGATGCCGTACCCGTCTCGGCCAAAAAACCGCGCTACGCCGTCGGCACCGGTACCGAAGAGCGCACCTGGGTGGTCGCACTTCGGCTGCGCGAGACCACAACCGGCCGCAGCCTGCTCTACGCGCCCGCGCTCGCCCGCTGGACCGACGACTTCCAGGATGCGGTCGAGCAGGCCGACTGCGTCATTCTCGACGGCACCTTCTGGGACGACGACGAGCCGGTACGGGCCGGAATCTCGGCCAAGACGGCAACCGGGATGGGGCATCTGCCGATCGCCGGGCCGAACGGCACCGCACGGCGGCTCGCCGGGCTGCGCGCCCGCTGCCTCTATACGCACCTCAACAACACGAACCCCCTCGTGGACCCGGACGCCTCGCAGCACGCGCTGCTCGGCGAATGGGGACTCGAGGTTGCCGCCGACCGGATGGTGATCGAGCTGTGAGCACATTCGCTCTGCCCGCAACGGAAGCAAAGGGATCGACGGGCGCTACGGGCACAACGGGAGCAGCGGAGGCCCGTGAGCCGTGGAGCCCGGAGGACTTCACGGCGCGGCTGCGTGCCGTACCCGCCGAGCGCTACCACGACCGCCACCCGTTCAACGTGCGTATGCACGAAGGCGCCCTCACCCCCGACGAGCTGCGGCGCTGGATCCTCAACCGTTTCCACTACCAGCGCCACATACCCGTCAAGGACGCCCTGATCCTCGCCAAGTTCGACGACTCCGCGCTGCGGCGCTCCTGGCTGCGCCGGATCCAGGACCACGACGGGGCGGTGGAGGGTGAGGGCGGTATCGAGCGCTGGCTGCGGCTCGGCGAGGCCGCCGGGATCGACCGGGCGCGGCTACGGTCGGGCGCGGAAGTACTTCCGGGCGTACGGCTCGCGGTCGACGGATACGTCAACTTCTGCCGGCTGCGCTCGCCGCTCGAAGCCGTCGCCGCCTCGCTGACCGAACTTGCCGCGCCCGGCATCATGAGCACGCGTATCGCGGCCTTCGAACGCCACTACCGGTGGATCGAGGCCGACGGGCTGATCTACTTCCGCAACCGCATCGGGCAGGGCCGTCGCGACAGTGCGGAAGCACTCGAGCTCGTCCTGGAGTGGGCCGTGACCCGGCGCGAGCAGGAGGCGGCTGTGGCGGCGCTCTCCTTCAAGTGCGAGGTGCTCTGGTCGCTGCTGGACGCAGTGGAACACGCGGGGGACCGGGCATGAGCGAAACCTGGAAACCGGTGCTCGCGCGGTCGGTCGTCTTCCGGCACGACCGGGTGCGCGGCGCCGATCTGCTCGTACTGCCCGAGCGCGTGGTCGTGCTCCAGGGCAATGCCGGATCCATCGTGCGGCTCTGCGACGGCCGACGCGACGTCGACGCGATTGTCGCGGAGCTGGCCGAGCGACACCCGGGCGCGCCCGTGGCCGATGAAGTGCCCGCGTTTCTGGGGCGGTTGCGCAAGGAGGGCTGGCTGAAGTGACGGCTGAAACAACCGCTGAAAGAACCGCTGAAACAACCGCCGAAGCAACAGGCCGGAAAACGGCGGAGGTCGATCCGCCGTGGGCACTGCTCGCCGAACTCAGCCACGGCTGTCCGCTGCACTGCGTGTACTGCTCCAACCCCGTCGAACTGGTCAGTCGGTCAGATGAGTTGACCACCGCTCAGTGGACCGAAGTGTTCCAGCAGGCCGCTGACCTGGGCGTCGTTCAGAGCCATCTCTCGGGAGGCGAACCGCTGCTGCGCCGCGATCTCATCGAGATCGTCGCCGCGGCCGACGGCGCGGGCATCCATACGCAGCTGGTCACCAGCGGCGTCGGGCTGCACGAGAAGCGGCTGGCGGCCCTGATGGCGGCCGGGCTGCGCAGCGTGCAGCTCTCCGTCCAGCATGCCGACCCCGTCGCCTCGGAACTCATCGCGGGAGCCCGCTCCTTCGCGGCGAAGGAACGCGCCGCACGGCTCGTAGGGGAGGCGGACCTCCCGCTCGGTCTCAACGTCGTACTCCACCGGGCCAACCTCGCGGCCCTCGACGACCTCGTCGAACTCGGGCTCGCCTGGGGCGCGGAGCGGATCGAGCTGGCCAACACCCAGTTCTACGGCTGGGCCCTGCGCAACCGCGACGCCCTGCTGCCGGACCGCGAACAGATCGCCGAGGCCCGCGAGTCCGTCGAGCGGTGGCGCACACGGCTGGCCGGCCGGATGGACCTGGTCTGGGTCGTGCCGGACTACGTCGACGGTACGGCCAAGCCCTGCATGGGCGGCTGGGGAGCGGTCTCGCTCACCGTCCAGCCGGACGGCACGGTCTATCCGTGCCCGGCCGCCGCCGCACTGCCCCACCTGGACGCACCCAGCGTCAAGGACCACTCCCTGGAGTGGATCTGGCGCGAATCCAAGGCCTTCAACATCTACCGCGGCGAGGAGTGGATGCAGGACCCGTGCCGCAGCTGCGAGCTGCGCACCAAGGACTTCGGCGGCTGCCGCTGCCAGGCGTACGCCCTCACCGGCGATGCCACCCGCACCGATCCGGCATGCCATCTCTCGCCCGACCACGCGTTCGTACGCGACCTCGTCGACCGTCCGCGTATCCCCGAACGCGTCGCGGCCCCCGCGTACGCCTACCGCAAGGAAGGATCATGAAGCGATTAACGACTCTGCTGCTGGCGGCCGCACTCGCGGGCAGCACACTCTCCGCCGTGCCCGCGGTCGCGAACCCCGCCGCGCCGGCGGCGCCCGTACGGTACGAGGCCGAGGACGCCGCCATCAGCCTCGGCGTCGTCGAGAGCAACCACGCCGGATTCACCGGCTCCGGATTCGTCAATTACGACAATGCGGCCGGCTCTCAGGTCGAATTCACGGTGGACTCCGCACAGGCCGGAAACGCCACGCTGGGCCTGAGATTCGCCAACGGGACCTCCGTCAACCGGCCCCTCGACATCAGGGTCAACGGCCGGCTGGTCGCCGATGACCTGGCCTTTCCCACCACCGGGAGCTGGACCGGCTGGCAGACCAAGAGCCTCACGGCCGAGCTGAAGGCGGGGACCAACACCGTACGAGTGTCCTCAGCCACCGCGTCCGGCGGCCCGAATCTCGACTCGCTCACCGTCACCGACGACGGCTCCGCAGCCACGGACTGGTCGGTCGCGATGGTCGAGTCCACGATGGCACGCTACTCCCCGAGCACCATCGGAGGCTGGTCCTACCCGGTCGGGCTGTATCTATACGGCCAGTACCTCGTCTATCAGCGCACCCGCGACGCCCGCTATCTCACCTACATCAAGAGTTATGTCGACCGCTTCGTCGACAGCAGCGGAAATATCGGGCAGAGCTTCAACAACCTCGACAGCATGCAGGCCGGCAGACTGCTGAACATCCTCCACCACGAAACAGGTCAGGCGCGCTACCAGAAAGCGGCGCAGAAGATCCGGAACCGCCTGAACAGCTATCCGCGCACCGCGGACGGAGGATTCTGGCACTCGACATCGGACTCGCGGCGCAGCCAACTATGGGCCGACGGCGTCTACATGGTGAATCCGTTCCTCGTCGAGTACGGAAAGGAATTCGGCGACTCGGCGTACACGAGCAATGAGGCGACCAGACAACTCGCCGTCTACGGCGGCCATCTGCAGGTCGCGAACGGACTGCTGAAGCACGCCTTCGACGAGTCGCGCGACGCGAGCTGGTCCGATCCGAAGACCGGTCTCGCGCCCGAGCACTGGTGCCGTGCGATCGGCTGGTACTCCATGGCGATCGTCAATGTCCTGGACGCCGTACCGGCCGGCCATCCGCGCCGCGCCGAACTCCTCGGCCGGCTGCAGAAGCTCGCCGCCGGTATCGAGAAATACCAGGACCCGGCCACCGGCCGCTGGTTCCAGGTCGTCGACAAGGGCTCGCAGAGCGACAACTGGACCGAGACCTCCTGCTCCAGCATGTTCACTTTCGCCATTTCCCGCTCCGTACAGCAGGGATATGTCGACGCGCACTACGCGCAGGTGGCGCAGCGCGGCTACCAGGGTGTGCTGGCGAAGGTCGCACTCGGCGGCGACGGCCGCACCAATCTCACCGACATTTCCATCGGGACGAATGTCGGGAACTACAGCTACTACATCAAACGCGACCGGAAGACCAATGACTTCCACGGTCTCGGCGCCTTTCTCATCATGAACGAACAACTCCGGGCGAGGTGAGGGAAATGACAGCATCCCGAAGAGCGATACTCGGCGCGGCACTCGGCGGTGCCGCAGCCGCGGGACTGCCCGCGACCCCGGCGAGCGCCGCAAGCTGGCAGCTGCGCTGGTCGCCTTCCGCGAGCAGCGACAAGCTCAAGGCCTTCGAGACGATCGAGGACGACCGGGCGGACTCCCATCCGGCCGGCGCGCCGCATATCTTCGCCGAGGGTGACAACTTCCGGTTCAACATGCACACGGTGGACCGGGACACCAGCACCGACCGGCAGCGCCACGAGGTGACCGGCCTGCGCAACGGCAGCTCCTACCTCCAGTGGAAGTCCGGCCAGACCTGGCGGGTCACGTACTCGATGTACATCCCGAGCACGCTGAAGGCGACCACCAGCTTCACGCACATCATGCAGATGAAGCAGCCAGGCGCGGGCTCCTCGCCGATCGTGGTGCAGTCGCTGCGTCGCGTGAACGGTGTGCAGACCATCGAGCTCAAGGTCATCGAGGGCGACGTCCTGGTCGGTCGTACGAACCTCGAGCCACTGCACAACAAGTGGACCGACGTCGACTTCCAGATCAAGATCGGCAACGGTACGTCCGGCTCCGTCCGCTGGATCCTCAAGAGCGGCGGCGCCACGGTGATCGACAAGTCGAAGTCCGGCGTCGACACCTTCCTCGCGGACCGGGTGCGCCCCAAGTGGGGCATCTACCGCTCCCTGGGCGACAGTTCGGGCTCGCTGCAGAACTGCCACATGCTCCTCACCAATATGCGCGGCTACCAGCTCGTCTGAGGAGGACGACGACATGTTGAGCTTACGGAGAACCGCCGCCATCGCCCTACTGGGCTTCGCGGTCGCGCTGGGCATCGCCCAGCCGCCGGCCGGGGCCGAGCCGCCCGCATCACCCCCACTCGCCGCCCCCGCGGCGGCAGCGGCACCCGCACCCGCTGCCGCCGAGTTCAACGTCCGTGACTACGGCGCGGTCGGCAACGGCTCCACCAACGACACCGCCGCCATCAACAAGGCCATCACGGCCGCCAATGCGGCAGGCGGCGGCATCGTCCGCTTCCCCTCGGGGACGTACGAGTCGAAGAACACGATCAGGATGAAGAGCAATGTCACCCTGCAGTTGGACGCCGGGTCGACGATCAGCGGCAACGCCGCGGACACCTATGACCCGCCCGAGTCGAACCAGTGGGACGACTACCAGGACTACGGTCACAGTCACTTCCACAACGCCATGATCTACGGCGACAACCTCACCAACATCGGCTTCACCGGCTCCGGCGTCATCGACGGCGACGGCGCGCTGATCACCGGCAACCCCAAGTCCGGCGAGGCTGACAAGATCATCTCGCTGACCCGCTGCAAGTACCTCACCCTCAGCGGGATCACGCTGCGCGAGGGCGGCCACTTCGCGGCGCTCCTCAACAACTGCGACAACGTCGTCTCCGACCATCTCACCATCGACACGGCGATGGACCGCGACGGCTGGAACATCATCTCCACCACCAACGTCAAGATCACAGGCGCCCATCTCGAGGCCAACGACGACGCGCTCGCCTTCAAGAGCGACTACGCGCTCGGCGCCAAGCTCAACAACGGGCATGTCACCGTCACCGACTCCTATCTCTCCGCCGGCTGCTGCAACGCGCTGATGTTCGGCTCCGAGACCTGCGGCGACTTCACCGACTACAACTTCGAGCGGATCACCATCAAGGGCTCCGACAAGTCCGGCCTCGGCCTGGTCTCCATGGACGGCGCGAAGATCTCCGACGTCCACTACAAGGACATCACCATGACCGATGTCCGCTCCCCGATCATGCAGAAGGTCGGTACGAGAAAACGGTGCGGGAACAACCCTGGCGTCGGTTCCATCAGCAACATCACATACACCAACATCAAGGCGACCGGCACCACGCCGTCCTTCTCGCCGACCCTGTGGGGCGAGTCCGGCAGCGGCCGTATCCACGACATCACCTTCAACAACGTCGACATCACCGTGCCCGGCGGCAACGGCACCATGTCCACCAACCCGCCGAGCAACGACCCGAAGGACTACAACCCCAAGGCCATCGGCACCCGTCCCGCCTACGGCTGGTACATCCGTAACGCCGACAACATCCGTTTCACCGACAGCGAGGTGCGGTTCGCCTCCAACGACGGCAGGCCCGCCGTCATCGCCAACAACAGCACCGGCATCCGCTTCGACCGCTTCACCGCCCAGCGCGGCAGCAGCAGCCCCTCCGACCTGCTGTTCCAGACGGTCAACGGCTATTGCGTCGCCAACAGCACCAACACCGGCGGCGGTGCGCTGCGGGTCAGCCAGACCGGCTCCAGCCAGAACTGCGACGGCGGCGGCCCCGCGCCCACCGCCCGCTACGAGGCC
This sequence comes from Streptomyces sp. NPDC002730, assembly GCF_042888805.1. NCBI lineage: Bacteria > Bacillati > Actinomycetota > Actinomycetes > Kitasatosporales > Streptomycetaceae > Streptomyces > Streptomyces sp. NPDC002730. The sequence continues at coordinate 191,813 of NZ_JBIAQG010000012.1, read as the reverse complement.
GAGAACGCCACGTACTCCGCGGGATCGACCGTCGACTCCGACCACGCCGGCTTCAGCGGCACGGGCTTCGTCAACACACCCAACGCGGCAGGCGCATACGTGGAGTGGACGGTGAACGCCATCGCCGCAGGCAGCGCCGATCTCGCCCTCGCGTACGCCAACGGCACCACCACCGCCCGTCCGATGGACATCGCCGTCAACGGCGTCACCGTCGCGGCCGCATCGCCCTTCGGAGGTACGGGCGCCTGGACCACCTGGCGCACCCTCACCCTGCCCGTCGCGCTCAAGGCGGGCGCCAACACCGTCCGCGCCACCGCCACCAGCGCCAACGGCGCACCCAACGTCGACTATCTGGACGGCCCGGCATGACCAGACGCCTCTGGGCGCGGCTGGCGCTGGTGGGCGCGCTGCTGCTCGGCGCGCTCACCCTGCCGGGACCCGCCCGCGCCGATCTGCAGCACCCGCGCCAGGACTTCCTGCGCTCCTCCGTCGGCGGACTCTTCCTGCACTGGGGCCAGCGGACCGCCCCGTCGCACAACAGCTGCAGCCAGTGGGAGACCGATGTCACGGGTGGCGGCTGGACACCCGACTACTGGGTCCAGGAAGCGCAGAAGCTGCACACCCAGTACCTGGTGCTCGCCACCTTCCACAGCCGCCTCGGCTACGCGCGCCCCTGGCCGTCCAAGATCCCCGGCAGCTGCAGCACGAAGCGCGACTTCCTCGGCGAGCTGATCACGGCAGCCAAGGCCAAGGGCCTCAAGACCATCCTGTACATGACCGACGACCCCCAGTGGCACGCCGAGGGCGGCCACGAGTGGCTCGACTCGGCGGCGTACTCGAAGTACAAGGGCCGCACGGTCGATCTCACCGGCCGGGACGGCTTCGGGGAGTTCAGCTACGACAACTTCTTCGAGGTCATGGACCGCTATCCGGAGCTCGGCGGCTTCTGGATCGACAACGACAACGCGTACTGGGAGAGCCACAACCTCTACGCGCAGGTGTACCAGAAGCGCCCCAACTACACGATCAGCAACAACAACGAAGACACGCCGATCATGGACATGATCAGCAATGAGCAGAAGACCGGGATGAGCCCGTCCTACGACTACCCGCAGGCGGTCTACACCGCGGGACCCCGTCTCACCGAGGCCGACTTCAAGCTCCCCTCCACCGGATCCTGGTGGTACACCGGCTCCGATCCCGCGGTCGACCGAAAACTCACCCTCGGCCGGCTCATCACCAACGCCGGATCGTCGGTGAAGGCGCTGATGGCCGAGACCGCCATGCTCAGCGGAAAACTCCCCGCCAACCAGGTCGCGTTCAACAACTTCGCCAAGGGCTATCTCGACGCCATTGGCGAATCGCTGCACGGCACCGAGGGCGGCGGCTATATGTACGGCGGCCTCGCTCCCGGGTTCTGGAACGACGGCGCGCACGGCGTCACCACCGTCAGCAGGACCGACCCCGACAAGCACTACATCCATGTGCTGACCCCGCCGTCCACATCGACCCTGCGGCTGCGGGACAACGGCTACCGGGTGACCAGGGTGACCAACCTCCGTACCGGCGCGCCCATCGCGTACAGCCAGAGCGGCGGCACGCTCAGCCTCACCGGGCTCGGCGGCTGGGACCCGTACGACACCGTCTTCAAGGTCACCACCGGCGGGCGCGAAGGCATCATTCCCGCCTCCTCGTACACGATGAGCGCCGGCGCGTCGGCGAGCGGGCACGGCGCCGCAGCCGCCGCGGACGGCGACTACCGCACCTACTGGGACAGCAACAAGACCACACCGGTGTCGCTGAACTTCGACCTCGGATCGGCCGAGCGGGTGCAGTATCTCGGCGTCAACCAGCGTGAGGACTCGGTGAGTTACGCCCGCTCCGGCACCGAACAGTCCGCGCGGATCAGGGACTACCGGGTGTACGCGAGCAGCGACGGCACCAACTGGGGGAGCCCGGTGAAGAGCGGCACCCTGCCCAGCCGGCGCGGCGTCGCCGTCATCGACCTCCCCGCGACAACCACCCGCCATGTCCGGCTCGAAGTCGTCAACACCCATGCGGCATCGAGCGATTCGGCCCGTTTCAAGCGGCTGCGGATCGACGAGGCGTGGATCGGCAGCGCGTATGCGGCGGGTGGCGGTACGGCTCCGACGCCGAACCGCTACGAGGTCGAGAACGCCGTCTACTCGGCGGGCTCGACGGTCGACTCGGACCACACCGGCTACACCGGAACCGGCTTCGTCAACACACCGAACGCGGTCGGCGCCTCCGTGGAGTGGACGGTCGAATCGGCGACCGCCCGCACCGCCTCGATCGCGATCCGCTACGCCAACGGCTCCACCGCGGGCCGCCCGCTGGACATCGCCGTCAACGGCGCGGTCGTCTCCGCGAACCGGGCCTTCAACGGCACCGGCGCCTGGACCACCTGGGCCGACTCGACCCTCACCGTCCCGCTCACCGCCGGAGCCAACTCCGTACGCGTCACCGCCACCACCGCGAACGGCGCACCCAACCTCGACCACCTCGATGTGGAGGCGCCATGAGATCGCCGAGATCGCTCAGAGCAGTGCTGGTCGCGGCGCTCGCGCTACCGCTCGCCGCCGGACTGACGGCAGCCCCGCCACCGGCCGCCGCCTCGGACAACGGACTGTCCGTCCGTCCCGCCATGGGCTGGTCCAGCTGGAGCTTCGTACGCCGCCAGCCCACCGAGGCCAAGCTGAAGGCCCAGGCCGACGCCCTGGTCAGCAGTGGTCTCAAGGACCACGGCTACGTCTACATCAACCTCGACGACTTCTACCAGAAGTGTGACTCCAACGGCTTTGTCGTCGACCAGTACGGGCGCTGGGCCGTCGACGAGGCGAAGTTCCCGTCCGGCATCAAGGCACTGGCGGACTACATCCACTCCATGGGGCTGAAGTTCGGTTTCTACGTCACTCCCGGCATCGCCAAGAACGCCGTCACCAAGAACACCCCGGTCGAAGGGACCTCGTACCACGCCAAGGACATCGCAGACACGTCCAAGCAGGAGAAGAACTACAACTGCAAAAACATGTACTACATCGACTACAGCAAGCCGGGCTCCCAGGAGTTCGTGAACTCCTGGGCCCGCCAGTTCGCTTCCTGGGGAGTCGACTACCTCAAGATCGACGGCGTCGGCAGCCATGACATCCCCGACGTCCGCGCCTGGGACAAGGCACTGCGCGCCTCCGGCCGTCCCATCAACTACGCCCTCTCCAACAACCTCGCCATCGCCGACGCGCCCACCTGGCGACAGCTCGCCAACAGCTGGCGCACCCAGGGCGATGTCGAGTGCTACTGCGGTCCAGGCCCCAACGGCAGCGGCTTCCCGCTCACCGACTGGAACCATGTGACCTCCCGCTTCACCTCGGCGGCGAACTGGCAGCAGTACGCGGGACCCGGCGGCTGGAACGACCTGGACTCGCTGGAGATCGGCAACGGCGACCAGGTCGGCCTCAACGCCGACCAGCGGCGCTCCCACATGACGCTGTGGGCGATGGCCGCGTCCCCGCTGCTGCTCGGCACCGACCTCACCGCACTCAACGCCACCGACAAGGCGATGCTGACGAACGACCGGCTGATCGCGGTCAACCAGGACGGTATCGCCGCCAAACGGATCGTCAACTCCAGTCCCAAGCAGGTCTGGAGCAAGCGCGAATCCAATGGCGACTACATCGTCGCGCTCTTCAACACCGGCACCTCCGGCAACCAGACCGTCAGCGTGAACTGGTCCCAGGTCGGCTTCTCCGGCGCCGCGGCCGTGACCGACCTTTGGTCCGGCCAGAGCGGCGGCACGGTCAGCGGCTCCTACAGCGTCACGCTGCGGCCGGGGGAGACCCGGCTGATTCGGGCCACCCCGCAGTCGGGCACCACCGTGCGCTACGAGGCCGAGAACGCTTCGTACAGCGCGGGATCGACCGTCGACACGGACCACGGCGGCTTCAGCGGCACGGGCTTCGTCAACACGCCCAACGCCGCGGGCGCGTATGTGGAGTGGACTGTCGAATCGGCGACCGCCCGGGATGCCGCACTGAGCATCCGCTACTCCAACGGCACCACCGCGGGACGCCCCATGGATGTGTCCGTCAACGGGACGGTCGTCTCCGCGAACCGGGCCTTCAACGGCACGGGCGCCTGGACCACCTGGGCCGATTCCACCCTGAACGTCCCGCTCAAGGCAGGTTCCAACACCGTACGCGTCACCGCCACCACAGCGAACGGCGCACCCAATCTCGACTACCTCGACAGGGGATAACAGACGTGCGACCCGCCACCTCAACGCTCCGTAAGTCCGCGATCGGCGCGGCGGCCCTCGGGCTGCTGGGCTCACTGGCTCTGTCGGCTTTCCCTGCCGCCGGCGCGGTCCCGGAGGCCCCGCAGGCTGTGGCTCCCGCAGCCTCGGGCGCGATGGCCGCAGCACCGTACGAATATCTCGGCTGGGGCAGCCCCCAGAAGCCGACCGACGTCATGGCGGCGACCGGCGTGAAGTGGTTCACGCTCGCCTTTATCCTCTCCGACGGCGGCTGCAACCCGAAGTGGGACGGCAGCCGCGCGCTCAAGGGCGGCTCCGACGAGAGCGCCATCAAGTCCATACGGGCGGCGGGCGGCGACATCGTGGTCTCCGTCGGCGGTTGGAGCGGCGCGAAGCTCGGCGAGAAGTGCTCCAGCGCCACCGCGCTCGCCGGGGCGTACCAGAAGGTGATCGACGCGTACAAGCTCAAGGCCTTCGACATCGACATCGAGAACACCGAGTTCGGCAACGCGACGGTGCGGCAGCGGGTCGTCGACGCGCTGAAGATCGTCGAGCAGAAGAACCCCGGCATCGTCACCTACATCACCATGGGCACCACCCCGAGCGGCCCGGACGCCACCGGCAAGGACCTGATCAAGCGCGGCGCCAAGGCGGGACTGGCCGCCGACGCCTGGGTGATCATGCCCTTCGACTTCGGCGGCCACAGCGGCAGCATGGGCCAGGCCTCGGTCAGCGCCCTCGAAGGCCTCAAGGGTGCCGTCAAGAGCGCGTACGCATACAGCGACTCCGTCGCCTACCAGCACATCGGCGTCTCGTCGATGAACGGCAAGACGGACGAGGCCGGAGAGACCGTCACCCAGGGCGACTTCAAGACGATCCTCGCCTACGCCCAGCAGCACCACATCGCGCGCTACGCCTTCTGGTCGGTCAACCGCGACCGCAGCTGCGGCTCCGGCGGCGACGCGGACGCCTGCAGCGGCGTGTCCCAGTCCCCCTACGCCTACACCAAGATCGTCGCGCAGTACGCGGGCTGACACTCCACCCCCACACCCCCCACGGAGGAACACATGCGAGGCAGGAACTCAGTCGGCACGGCGGCTGTGGCGGGCGCGGCAGCGCTCGTCGCAGGGCTCGTCCAGTCGGCGAACGCCGGCGAACCGGCGGCCGCCGGAGCGAAGGGCGCCCCGACCGGCATCACCACCATCTCCACAGGCTGGACGATCCCGTGGGGCACCTCCTGGATGCCCGACGGCTCCACGGCCCTGGTCACCGAGCGCAACTCGTTCAAGGTCTTCAAGGTGACACCGGCCGGTGCCAGGACGCAGGTCGGAGCCGTCCCCAACTCCCAGACCACGGGCGGCGAAGGCGGACTGATGGGCGTCGCCGTGGACCCGGACTGGGCGTCGAACCACTACGTGTACTTCATGCACACCTCGTCCGACGGCAACCGCATCGCCCGCATGACGTACGACGGTTCCACGCTCAAGGACTACAAGGCCCTGCTCCAAGGGATCAAGAAGAACAAGTACCACAACGGCGGACGGCTGGCCTTCGGCCCCGACGGCTATCTGTACGCCACGACGGGCGACGCCCAGACCGGCTCCAACGCCCAGGACAAGAACTCCCTCAACGGCAAGATCCTGCGGATGACGAAGGACGGCAAGCCCGCGCCGGGCAACCCGTTCAACAACTACGTCTTCAGCATGGGCCACCGCAACCCGCAGGGCATCGCCTTCGATCCGCAGGGCCGGCTGTGGGAGGCCGAGCTCGGCCAGAGCTCCAAGGACGAGCTCAACCTCATCAAGGCGGGCAAGAACTACGGCTGGCCGACCTGTGAGGGCAATTGCTCCGTCGCCGGGATGACCAACCCGAAGAAGACCTGGAGCGTCTCCGATGCCTCGCCCAGCGGTGTCGCGATCGTCGACGGCGCGGTGTACATGGCGGCGCTGAAGGGTGAGCGGCTCTGGCAGATCCCGATCAACGCCGGCAACGAGAACGTCGGCACGGCGAAGGCGTTCTACGTCGGCACATATGGGCGGCTGCGCGCGGTCACCAAGGTGCCCGGGGCGAACCAGCTCTGGCTCTCGACCACGAACGCGGACGGCAACGGGGGTGAGCCGGCCGGCTCCGACAAGATCTTCCGCGTGACGATCGGCTGACCGGTCTCGGTGACCGGTCGTCAAGACCGCTGCCCGGCGCGGGGCGCATGCCCCGCGCCGGGCACCGCGAGAGGTCCGAAGAGATCACGTCAGCGGTAGAGGGCGTCCACCTCGACCGCGTACGCCGCCTCGATCGCCTTCCGCTTGAGCTTGAGCGAAGGGGTGAGCAGCCCGTGCTCCTCGCTGAAGGGATGCGCCAGGATCCGGAACGTACGGATCGACTCGGCCTTCGACACCAGGGTGTTGGCGGCCACCACCGCCCGCCGGACCTCCGTCTCCAGCTCCGGGTTGCGCACCAGCTCGGCCGCCGGGAGCGGCGGCTTGCCCTGCATCGCCAGCCAGTGGTCGACGGCCTCCTGGTCGACGGTGACCAGTGCCGCGATATACGGCCGGTCGTTGCCGACGACGATGCACTGCGACACGAGCGGATGGTTGCGTACCCGCTCCTCCAGGCCCGCGGGCGAGACGCTCTTGCCGCCCGAGGTCACCAGGATCTCCTTCTTCCGCCCGGTGATCGTCAGATAGCCGTCCTCGTCGAGCGCTCCGAGGTCCCCGGTGGCCAGCCAGCCGTCGTGCAGGACGGCGTCGGTGGACTTCGGGTCGCCGAGATACCCGGAGAAGACATGGGCGCCGTGCAGCCACACCTCGCCGTCCTCCGCGATGTGCACCGTGGTGCCGGGGATCGGCTGACCGACCGTGCCGTACCGGGTGCGCTCGGGCGGGTTGGCCGTCGCCGCGGCGGTCGTCTCGGTGAGTCCGTACCCCTCGAAGACAGTGACGCCCGCGCCTTCGAAGAAGAGGCCGAGCCGCCGGTCCATGCCCGAGCCGCCGGACATCGCGTGCCGTACGCGGCCGCCCATCGCGTCGCGGACCTTCCCGTACACGACCTTTTCGAAGAACTGGTGCTGCAGCCGAAGCCCGGCGGAGGGCCCGGGGCCGAGTCCGAAGGCCCGGTGCTCGACGGCTTCCGCGTACTTCACCGCCACCTCGACGGCCTTGCCGAAGGGGCCCGCCTTGCCGTCGGCCTCGGCCCTGCGGCGCGCGGCGTTGAAGACCTTCTCGAAGATGTACGGCACGGCCAGGATGAAGGTCGGCCGGAACGCGGCCAGGTCGGGAATGAGCGCGCTCGCCTGCATCACCGGCTGATGGCCGAGTTTGACCCGGCCGCGTACGGCCGCGACCTCGACCATCCGCCCGAAGACGTGCGAGAGGGGGAGGAAGAGCAGTGTGGAGGCCTCGTCGCCCGGCCGCGAGTGGAAGACCGGCTCCCACCGGTCGATCATGGTGTCGCTCTCGAACATGAAGTTGGCGTGGGTGAGCACACAGCCCTTGGGACGGCCGGTGGTGCCCGAGGTGTAGATGATGGTGGCGATGGAGTCGGGGGTCACCGCCCGCCGGTGCCGGTGCACAACCTCGTCGTCGATGTGCGCGCCCGCCTGGACCAGTTCGGCCACCGCGCCGGCGTTCAGCTGCCAGAGCCGCTTCAGCTGCGGCAGCCGGTCGATCACCGAGCCGATGGTCATGGCGTGGTCCTCGTGCTCCACCATGCAGGCCGTGACCCCGGAGTCGTGCAGCATCCAGAAGACCTGCTCGGCGGAGGAGGTGGGGTAGACCGGCACGGACTGGGCGCCGACCGTCCACAGCGCGAAGTCGAACAGCGTCCACTCGTAGCGCGTACGACACATCAGCGCGACGCGGTCCCCGAACCGCACACCGTGCGCGAGCAGCCCCTTGGCCAGCGCCAGCACCTCGTCACGGAACTGGGCGGAGGTGACGTCCTGCCATTGGTCGGCATCGTCCTTGCGGCCGAGCGCGATCCGGTCAGGGTCGTCCAGGGCATGGTCGAAGACCACATCCGCCAGTCCGCCGACCTGAGGCGCCGCGGCCATGGGTGGGACAGTGAACTCGCGCAATGGCCTGCTCCTTGTGGCGCTCCGCACAGCGCCGTGACGCTACCCCACGCCGCCGCCGGGCGGGAGAGGCTTGTGGAAGTGTGGACGAATGGCATCACCACAGGTCAGCCATAGATATCCAGCCACAAGAAGGAGCGCTCGGGCGCGGTTCTGACCTCAGAGTCAGAATGCCGCGCCCGAATCTCCACCGAATCTGTACGGTGCGCTCACCGGCGCTCTACGGGTACCGGGGTTTTGGTCTGGACCAGTCCCGCCGGAGCGGTGGAGGCCCGCACCCACACCAGCACCGCTAGGCCGGCCAGCAGTCCGGCGATCCCCGCGGCGACCGCGGCGGTGTTCAGCCCCGAGGCGAAGGCCGCGCGCAGCACCTCATCCGTCGCCGTACCGCGCAGCGCACCGGCACCGCCGCCCGCGAGCGTGTGCGCCGCGTCCGCGGCTCCATCGACGCCGGCGGCATCCAGCGACCGGGTCATCCGGGCGGCGGCGATCGTACCGAAGATCGCGACGCCGAGCGCGAAGCCGAGCTGGCGGAAGGTATTGACCGCGCCGCCCGCCATGCCGGCGTTCCGCTGCGGTACGGAAGCCAGCGCAGCGCCCGCGAGTCCGGGCGAGACCAGACCCACGCCGACACCCGACACGGCGAGCCCGGCCGTCAGGGCTGCCCAGCCCGAATCCGCGTCCAGCACGGCCTGCGCCAGCGTGCCGCCGCCGATGAGCAGCAGCCCGCCCCCGATCACCCACCGGTGCGGGGCGCCGTGCAGCAGCCGGCCGGACGCCGCGGCCACCACGAACGCCGTGGCGGCGAGCGGCAGCAGCGCGAGACCGGCCCGGACCGGGCTCATGCCGAGCACCGTCTGCAGCCAGATCGAGATGTACGGCATGACACCGAAGGCAGCCGCGTTGTACGCCAGACCCGCCGCCATCACGGCCATGAACGACGGCCGCCCGAACAGCGACAGATCGATCAGCGGATCGGCGACGCGGCGCTCCACCGCGACGAAGGCGGCGAGCGCGACAGCCGCCACGGCAAACGTCGCGCCGGTCCGCGCCGACGCCCAGCCCTCCTCGCCGGCCCGCACCACCGCGTACGTCGTGGCCCCGGCGAACAGCGCGAAGGCCGCCGTACCGGCCCAGTCGACCCGCCGCGTTCCCCGCTCGGAGGGCCGTATCGCGCGGAGCGTCAGCCAGATCGCCGCCACGCTCACCGGCAGATTGATGAAGAAGATCCACCGCCAGCCCAGGCTCTGCGTGAGCACTCCGCCGAGTACGGGCCCGAGCGCCGCGGCCGCCCCGCTGACCGCGCCCCACACCCCGAGGGCCAGGGACCGGTCCCTGCCCTCGTACGCCGCGCTGAGCAGCGACAGGGTGGTGGCGAACATCGCGGCCGCGCCGAGCCCCTGGACGCCGCGCATCGTGATCAGCGCGACCGGTCCCGAGGCCAGCCCGCAGCCCAGCGACGCCGCGGCGAACAGCGCCGTGCCCGCCACATACATCCGGCGTCGCCCGATCACATCGGCCGCCGCCCCGGCGCCGAGCAGCAGCGCCGCCAGCACCAGCGCATAGATGTCGATCACCCACTGGAGATCGGTGAGCGAGGCATCCAGCGCGCCCGCCATGTCGGGCAGCGCGACGATCACCACCGTCACATCGAGCAGCAGCATGAATGTCCCCAGACAGACCGCGGTCAACGGTCCCCACTTGTGCATTGACGTCCTCCGTCGGTATCGGTTCGCTACGCGTCGTACGATCGAGGAAGCGCCCCTGATCCGGCAGTCAGCGCGCGTTCGCCGCCGGAATCCGACACGAGGAGTGTGTGCCGCGGTGGAATCCCACCCCCCGGACGCGCTTGACCTGCAGTTGCTGCATGCCCTGGACACCGACGGACGGGCCTCCTTCAGCCGCATCGCCGCCGTGCTGGGCGTCTCCGACCAGACGGTCGCCCGCCGATTCCGGCGGCTGCGTGCCGAGTTCGGTGTACGTGTCGTCGCCGTCCGCGACGTCGAACGCCTCGGCCAGGAGCAGTGGATGCTGCGGCTGCGCTGCACCCCCGACGCCGCCGACTCCATCGCCCGCGCCCTCGCACGCCGCCCCGACACCGCCTGGATCGGCCTCACTTCGGGCGGTACGGAGGTGGTCGGCATGACGCGGATGCGCACCCGCGGCGAACACGACGACCTGCTCCTCGGCAAGCTCCCGCGCACCCCGAGCATCGTCGAGATCCGCGCCCACCAGCTGCTGCACGGTTTCTACGGCGGCCCCTCGGGCTGGCTGGGCAAGAGACGCGCGCTCACCCCCGACCAGGTCGATGCCCTGCGCCCGGTGTTCGGCGAGGCACCGACCCCGGAGGGTGGGACGCGCATCACCGCCGACGACGAACCGCTGGTCGCCGCGCTCGAAGGCGACGGCCGGGCGAGCTTCGCCGAACTGCAGGCGGCCACCGGCCGCTCGGAGTCCGCCGTACGCCGCAGGCTCGACCAACTCCTGCGCTCGGGCGCGCTCTTCATCGACGTGCAGTTCGACTCGGGCGCCTTCGGCTTCGGCACCAGGGCCCTGCTGTGGATCACCGCGGCCCCTTCGGCGATGGATGCCGTCGGCCGAGCGCTCGCCACCCATCCGGAAGTGGCCTTCGCCGCCGCGACGGCCGGCCACTGCAATCTGGTGGCGGTCATCGTCTGCCGCGACACGGCCTCCGTCTACCGCTACTTGAACGAGGATCTGGGCCGTCTCGAGGGCGTGCAGCATGTGGAGTGCGCGCCGGTGCTGCGGACGGTGAAACAGCTGCGGTACGAGGAGCGCCGCTGAGCGGCTGCCGCCGAGTTCACCGAAGGATCGTGGCGGGCTTCGTGCTCACGGACTGCCTCGGCGACCGGCCGGGCGACTCACCGGGCGACTGGCCGGGCGCCGCGGTCCGGCCGGACGGTGCAGCCGGTCGCCGGCCGCCAGGATGGCCGACGCCAGGGCGTCCGCGGCCTCCTGGGCTGCATCGTGGCGGTGGCCGTGCAGCAGGACGAAGTCCACATCGCCCAGCTCGGGCAGTCCCGCGCGGGCCGGGACCGGGACCAGGCCGGGCGGGATGAGCCCGCGGGTGTGGGCCATCACGCCGAGCCCGGCCTGCGCCGCCGCGATCAGACCGCTCAGGCTGGTACTCGTACACGCGATGCGCCAGGCGCGGCCGTGGAGTTCCAGGACCTCCAGGGCGCGGGCGCGTGTGATGCCCGGAGGCGGGAAGACGATCAGCGGCACCGGGCGGTCCGGGTCCAGCCGCAGCCGAGGTGCGCCGATCCAGGTCAGGGTGTCCTGCCAGACCAGTTCGCCGTGGGTGTCGCCCGCCCGGCGCTTGGCGAGCACCAGATCGAGCCGGCCCGCCTCCAGGCGCTCGTGCAGGGTGCCCGACAACTCGACCGTGAGCTCCAGATCGACCTCGGGGTGGTCGCGGCGGAAGGACTCCAGGATCTCGGGGAGCCGGGTCAGTACGAAGTCCTCGGAGGCCCCGAAGCGGAGCCGTCCGCGCAGCCGGGTGCCCGCGAAGAACGCGGACGCGCGCTCGTGCGCCTGAAGGATTGTGCGGGCGAAGCCGAGCATCGCCTCGCCGTCCTCGGTGAGCTCCACGCTGTGGGTGTCCCGGCTGAACAGCTGGCGCCCGGTCGCGTCCTCCAGGCGGCGCACATGCTGGCTGACCGTCGACTGGCGCAGGCCGAGACGGTGGGCGGCCTGGGTGAAGCTCAGGGTCTGGGCGACCGCCAGGAAGGTACGGAGCTGGGCCGGGTCGTACATACCTCGAGGCTAGCGCGCTATCGCGATTCGTGATGACAGTCAGTGTGGTGTACGGGATTCCCGATCGCGCGGATCAGGAGGACCATGGATCGGGCACGCCTGAACCGGGAGCCACCGGAACGCCCTGAACCGAGAGCACGTGGAGCACATGAGCCGCCGCACGTTGCAGTTGCCGTCCTGGCTGCCGGATCCGTACATCATGGCGCTGCTCGGGACGGTGGTCCTTGCGGCACTGCTTCCGGCGTCGGGGGCGGCGGCCGACGTGGCCGGCGGGGCGTCGACCGGGGCCGTGGCCCTGCTCTTCTTCCTGTACGGCGCGCGGCTGTCGACGCGCGAGGCGCTCGACGGACTCAAGCACTGGCGGCTCCATCTGACGGTGCTGGCCTCGACGTTCCTTCTCTTCCCGCTGCTGGGCCTCGCGGCGAAGGGTCTCGAGCCGCTGGTGCTGACGCCGCAGCTCTACAGCGGCCTGTTGTTCCTGTGCCTGGTGCCGTCGACGATCCAGTCGTCGATCGCCTTCACCTCCATCGCCCGCGGCAATGTGCCGGCGGCGATCTGCGCGGGGTCCTTCTCCAGCCTCGCAGGCATCTTCATGACGCCGCTGCTGGCGGCGCTGCTGCTGGGCGGCAGCGCGGGCGGCTTCTCGGCGGACTCGCTGCTGAAGATCGTGCTGCAGCTGCTGGTGCCGTTCCTCGCGGGGCAGTTGCTGCGGAGGTGGGTCGGCGGCTTCCTGACCCGTCACAAGAAGGCGCTCGGGTACGTCGACCGTGGGTCGATCCTGCTGGTGGTCTACACGGCCTTCAGCGAAGGCATGGTCGCGGGCGTCTGGCACCAGGTGACACCCGTCCGCCTCGGCGCGCTGCTGCTCGTCGAGGCGATGCTGCTCGCGGCGATGCTGGCACTGACGTGGTACGGGTCGAAGCGGCTCGGCTTCGGCCGGGAGGACCGGATCGCGATCCAGTTCGCGGGGTCGAAGAAGAGCCTGGCGGCGGGGCTGCCGATGGCGAGTGTGCTGTTCGGGGCCCATGCGAGCCTGGCCGTGCTGCCGTTGATGCTGTTCCACCAGATGCAGCTGATGGTCTGCGCGGTGCTGGCGAAGCGGCGGGCGCGGGATGTGCCGGTGGGTGGGGCGGTGGCGGGCGAGGCGCGGGTGGCGCGGCCGGAGAAGGCGGGGGCGCGGGGCTGAGGGGGCCCGGGGCGAGGACCCCAAGCCAGCGGCCACCGACGCGGGACCCGGCCCCAAGCGCCCCCGTCCGCAGGCTCACGCCGGAACCAGGACCACCTTGCCCAGGTTCCCCCGGGACTCGATCAGCGCATGGGCCTCCGGCGCCCGGTCCAGCGGGAGTTCCGCCGCAACCCTCGCCTGCACGCGGCCCGACGCGTGCAGCTCCCACAACTCGTCCAGCCACACCGCGTACAGATCCGGTCGCGTTCTCGCGATGCGCGCCATCTGGAAGCCGATCACCGATTTCGCGCCGACCAGCAGGTCGTACGCCTGTACCGTGCCGCCGCCCGAACTGTAGGCGACCAGTCGGCCGCCCGGGGCGAGAGCCGCCAGGGCCGGTGCCAGCAACTCCCCGCCGACGCCGTCCAGCACGACGTCCACCGGCTCGCCCCACGACGCGTCCGCGTATGTCACCACCTCGTCCGCCTCCAGGCCGTACAGGAACTCCGCCTTCTCCGGCGACCCCGACGCCGCGACGACCCGGGCCGCGCCCGACAGTTTCGCGAGCTGGACAGCCAGTTGGCCCACCCCGCTCGCCGCCGCCGTGACCAGTACCGACTCACCCGGCTGTGGCCGCGACGCCTCGTACGCGCCGCGGGCGACCAGACCGCTGCGGACCAGCGCGACCGCGTCCACTGCCGTGGCATGGTCCGGGATACGGGAGGCCATCGACTCGTGGATCACGGCAAGTTCGGCGTATCCGTGCGCGAAACAGAGCCCGGTCACCCGGTCGCCCGGTACGAAGGCGGTCACGCCCTCGCCGACCGCCTCGACCGTGCCCGCCAGCTCGCCGCCCAGCTGCGCCGGCTCTGTGGCCTCGCGCACCTTGCGTACCGTCGGCAGCGTCACGCCGATCGCCTCGGACCGGATCAGCAGTTCGCCGGGGCCCGCGACCGGCGCCGGGACGTCCTCGGTGAACAGGACTTCGGGGCCGCCGTTGACTTCATAGCGAACGCGACGCATGAGCACCCTCCCAGGGATCGTTGGTGATCCCAACGGTACAAGGGATTCATTGGAACCACCAATGGTTTCGGCGTACGCTGCCCCCCATGGCCGACACCCCGCCCGCACCCGCCCGCCTCCGTGCCCTCCCCAGCTGGCTCCTCGGCCGCGCGGCCACCCGGGGCCGCGGTCTCGTCGCCAAGGCTCTCGCCGACGAGGGCATGAAGATGTGGCACCATGCGGTGCTCTCCGCCGTCGTCGAACTCGGTCCGGTCGCCCAGGCCGAGCTCGGCCGCGTGCTGTCCGTCGACCCCAAGGACATGGTCGGCATCCTCAACGACCTCCAGGAGGACGGGCTGGTCAGCCGCGCCCCCGACCCCGCCGACCGGCGCAAGAACGCCATCACCGCCACCACCGCGGGCCGCCGCAAGCTCCGGCGCTGCGAGACCGTCGCCGACCACGCCAACGACGAGCTGCTCGCGGCGCTGACGCCCGCCGAACGTGACCAATTCCTCGCGCTGCTGAGGCGGATCGCGGACCCCGCCGCGCCCTGCGACTGACAAGATCGCCGAGTGACGACGACGTACGCGATACGCCCTTTCGGCGCCCGCCCTTGCACCCTGGTCGTCTGCCGTGGGTGCTGCTGCGGTGACGCCCGGAAGAACCCCGGCACCGACCACGAGGGCCAGTTGGCCAGGCTGCGGGAGGCGACCGCGGCCTCCGACGGCCGGCTCGCGGTCCGTACGAGCGACTGTCTCGGCCCCTGCGGTCAGGCAAATGTGATCGTGGTCCAGCCCTCCACGGAGGGCCGTCGCCGAGGAGCTCGCGCGGCCTGGATCGGCTGGGCCCTGGACGACGACTGCACGGACGACATCCTGGCCTGGGTGCGGGCGGGCGGCCCCGGCCTCGCGGAACTCCCGGCCACGCTCGAACTCCAGACGATCCCGGCCCCGGCGGAAACCCGCCGCCGCGCTCGCACTTCGCGCCGTGCGTAGTGGCTCGACGCGCATTTGCCGGGTAACCGATGTGCGCCGCCGGTCAGCAGTCTCGGCGGGGCGGGATGTCACCACCGGCCGCGGGCCCGCCTGAGCTGCAGCATGGAGTCAGGCCCCCGGCCGCTCCCGGCCGCCCGGCGGGGTTGCGTTCGCTGCGACGGACCGGCGGACCGGCAGACGCGGAAGAGGTGCATGTGCATGGGTGCGAAGTCGCACGGCCACGATGAGCCGACCGAGGCCGTCCATGAGGTGGACCGGGCAGTGCAGCATGCTCTGGACCGGCTGACGCTGCTGACCAACGCCTCAGAGGCGCTGGCCAGCACTCTCGACATCGACGAGGGTCTGCGACGCCTGTGCCGCACGCTGGTGCCGGGCCTCGCGGACTGGTGTGCGGTGGATCTGCTCGACGAGCGCGGCGGCCTGCGCCGGCAGGTGATCGAGCACCGTGAGTCGGATCTGCTGTCACCCGGCCTGTACGAGGGTGAGCTGCCACCCGTGTCCGAGAATTCCGCCGCCGCGGTGGCCCGCGCGTTGCGGGGCGCCGGACCACTACTCGTCACGACTTTCACCGCACCCGCCAATGCGGCCGATCCACTGCACGCCAGGGAACTGGAACTATTCCACCACCTGGGAGCCGACACGGTGGTGATCGCGCCGCTGCGGGCCCGCCGCCAGGTGCTGGGCGCCCTGACCCTGGCACGCACAGCGACAACCGGTGCGCTGGAGGAGGACAGTCTTCCGCTGGCGGAGGACCTTGCACACCGCGTCGCCCTCGCCGTCGAGAACGCACGTCTGCACGCCGAGGTCCAGAACACGGGCGAGCGCATTCAACGTTCCCTGCTGCCCGATCTGCCCTCGAACGGTCCCCTCGAGTTGGCCGCCCGCTACCAGCCCGCCCTGGCCACCTCCCAGGTCGGCGGAGACTGGTACGACTCGTTCGTGCTTCCCGGCGGTGCCATGACCCTCATCATCGGAGACGTCGCGGGCCACGACCTGCAGGCCACCGTGACCATGAGCCATATGCGCAACATGCTGCGCGGCATCGCCAGCGACCGCAAAGAGCCACCGGGCAAGATCATTGGCCGACTGGACGCGGCCATCAGCATCCTCTATCCCCACCAGACCCTGACCTGCATCTACGCACTGCTTGAGAAGTCTGACGCGCATCAGCCGTGGAGGCTGCAATACGCCGCCGCCGGCCATCCCGCTCCGCTGTTGATCACCGCGAAAGGCGATACGCGATTCCTGACCGACGGCCGCAGCATGCTGCTGGGCGTGGATCCCGCCCAACTACGTCCTGACGCCACCGAGGTCCTGCCGTCGAACTCCACCATCCTGTTCTATACCGACGGCCTCATCGAACGACGCACCGAAAACCTCGACCGCGGTGCCGCACGGCTGCGCCAGCACGCCGCCGCCCTCGCTCAGGAACCCCTGGAGTCTTTCTGCGACGAGCTGCTCACCGGCCTCGCACAGGCCGGCAGCGACGATGTAGCACTCATCGCCGTCCGCATCCCCGCGGCCCACGCCGGCGCCGGGCCGGCTTCCGCCACCGCGGAATGAGGTCGGCCTGCAGGGGCACCGCCTGACGGCCGCGCGCTGCCCGGAACAGGATCCGACCGGACCTGACCGGACCGGACCCGACCGGACCCGACCGGACCCGAGCGGATCCGAGCGGATCCGAGCGGCGCGTCCCTCACGACAGGGCAACGTTGCCTGATCCGGCCCCGGCGGGGCCGCCCGGCCGGGCCGTCCGGATCCAGCCACCCGCATTCACGAATTCTTCGCTCAGCTGTCGCCGTTCCGGCGCCGCTGCCGACCATGGCTCCTCGCTACCGTGCACTCGATCACCCCGACGATCGTCCCGCGGAGAGTCCATGTGCAGTCCGCTCCATCAGCCCGACGGCCCGCTCCTCGCCGCCTCCAGCCGTCGAACGTTCCTCCGCGCCACCGGGCTTACAGGCGCCGCGACCGCTGCCGGGGGACTCGGGCTCGGCGCCGCCACGCCCGCCGCGGCCCTGCCTCGTCAGAACACCGGTGACAACGTTGCCAGTTGGCGCCCGGACCCCGACAGCCCCAGATTCACGCTCGTCGTCATGCCGGACACCCAGTACCTCTTCGACGGCGCGAGCATCCGGACCGCGCCCGTCGAGGCCTCGTTGCGCTACATCCTCGACCAAGGGCGCGACGAGAACATCGTCTTCCTGTCCCATCTGGGCGATCTCACCGAGAACGGGCAGCCGGGCGAATTCGGGCCACTGAGCAAGGCCTTCGAGCTCCTGGACCGGCGACGCATCGGCTACAGCGTCGTCGCCGGCAACCACGACATCAAGTCCTCGACCGACGACCAGCGCGGCCGCACCCCGTACCTGGACGCCTTCGGCCCGCAGCGGCTGCGCCGGCTGCCCACCTTCGGCGGGGCCACACCGGACGGCTACAACACGTACCACCTCTTCCGCGCCGCCGGCCGCGAATGGCTGGTGCTCGCGCTCGACTGGCGACCGTCGGCGGCCGGTCTCGCCTGGGCCAAGGACGTCATTGCCAAGCATCCGAAGACGCCGGTCATCCTCACCACCCACGAGATCGTGTACGCGGACAAGTCAGGTGACGAGGCGGACTTCTCACCGCACGGCAAGCACCTCTGGGACGAGCTGATAGCCGGCCACGACCAGATATTCCTCACGCTCAACGGCCACTACTGGCCCGCCGCCCGCACCACCCGCAAGAACGACGCGGGCCGCGACGTGCATCTGCACATCACCAACTATCAGAACCGGTACTACGGCGGCAGCGCGATGATCCGGCTCTACCGCTTCGACCTCGCCAGGAACACCATCGACGTCGAGACGATCTCCCCGTGGATCCTCGGCCGCGCGGGCGAGGACCTCAACGAGCTGGAGCGCCGCGAGATCGAACTGACCGGTCCCGAAGACCTCTTCTCCGTCCCCATCGACTTCGAGAACCGGTTCGCGGGCTTCGCGCCCGTGCCTGCCCGCGGCCCCCGCCCCGCCGCCAAGATGCTCGTCCCCGGCACCCTCGCGTACTGGCGCTTCGACGGCTCGCACCCCGACGGCTCCCCGGCCGACGCCACCCTCCGCGTCCCCGATCTGTCCGGGCACCGCAACGACCTGACGCGGGAGACCGTTCCCGGCAGTCCGGCCGACGCCCTGCGCTGGTCCGACAGTCACCACCCCGACCAGCCCGGACACGGCAGCCTGTACTTCGACGGCGGCAAGCCCCCGCTGCACGGCGCGTATCTGCGTACGGCCAAGGACGCCCCGCTCAACGCCAAGACCTTCCGCTCCGGCTACACCGTCGAGGCCTTCCTCAAGCTCCCCGCCGACTGGGACGCCGGACACCACGCCTGGGGGTCGATCCTCAGCCGCCGCGGCACGCTCGGCGCCGCAGGCAGGACCGGGGGCGACCCGGAAGAGCCCGTCGCCACCCTCTCCCTCTCCGACGGACCCGGCATCCAGTGGGCCGCCGCCCCGCTCAACCAGCCCGGCCTGATCACCAACTGGAGCCATGAGCTGGAGCGCGACAGATGGTGGCATGTCGCCGTCGTCAACGACGGAAAGCACACCACGATGTACGTCGACGGCTGTCAGGTCGCCCGCAACCCCGCCACCCGCACCACCGGAATCGCCGCACTCGGCCTGCCCTGGCTGCTGGGCGCCTATGAGTACGGCGGCACCCTCGACCAGCTGATGCACGGCTGGCTCGGCGACATCCGGATCGTCGAACGCGCCCTGCCCGTACGCGACTTCATGAACGCCTGACCCCTCCGCGCAAAGGAGAAGCACGCCATGCCGAGACCGATACAGCCCCTGCCGCGCTGGGCAGACCCCGACGTACCCGCCGGTTCGCTCGACCCGCAGGGACTCTCGCGGCGCGGACTGCTCCGCAGCGCGGGCCTGTTCGGCGCCACCTTCGCGGGTGGTGCCGCCTTCGCCGGCGGCGCCCTGCTCGCGCCCACCCCGGCCGAGGCGCACACCCCGGCCTCCGGCGACCCGAACCTCGTCTACCTCGTCGGCGACCACCATGTGCACTCGGTCTACAGCCATGACGCGAAGTACACCTTCTCCCAGCTGGCCGGCGCCGCATCGCGGTACGGCCTGGACTGGATGGTCTTCACCGAGCACAGCAACATCGGCCACGCCCGGGCCGGCGGCGCCGAGGCCGAGCACCGCGAGATCCTCAAGGCCCGCGCCGACAACAAGCGCATGCTGATCTTCCAGGGCCTGGAGTGGTACATCCCCGGCGCCGAGCACTGCACGGTCTTCTCACCGCCCGGCCGCCACGAGGCCGAGCTGCTCACCCGCTTCGAGCAGGCCTACGACGGCAAACTCCTCGGCTACACCGCCGGTGGACCCGACCACCCCGACACCCCGCGCAACGAGGCCCATGCCGTCAAGGCGCTCCAATGGCTCGACCAGCAGCGCCGCTGCGGATACGTCGACGACGTCCTCGTCCTCGCCAACCACCCGCTGCGCCTCGGCATCGACTCCCCGCACGAAATGCGAGCCTGGCGGGACGCGGCCCCCGGCATCATGATCGGCATGGAGGGCGCGCCCGGCGCCCAGGCAGGCGCGTTCCCCGGCTGGGCAGGACCGAACAGCATCCGTGGCGAGTACGTCAACAAGCCTTCCGAGAACTCCTGGCCCGGCTACCCGGCAGCGGCCTATGTGACGTACGGCGGCTTCGACTGGGCGACCGCGACCGTCGGCGGCCTGTGGGACGCGATGCTCGCCGAGGGCCGGCTGTTCTCCATCACCACCAACTCGGACGTCCACCGCGTCGCGTACGACACCTGGAAGAACGGCGACTGGCTGCCCGGCCAGAACTTCGACAACATCGGCAGGCTGCCCGACCCGGTCAACACCGCCGAGCCGCAGCCCGGCGGCGACTTCTGGCCCGGCCAGTTCAGCCGTACGCATGTCGGCGTGACCCGTTACGGCTACCGGGACGTGATGGCGGGCCTCAGGGCCGGCCGCGTCTGGGTCGACCACGGTCAGCTCATCGACGGCATCGACGTACGGGTCAACAGGGAGCACGGCATCGGCCGAGGCGTCACTCTCGGCGGGCGGCTGCGCGTACGCCGCGGCGAGAAGATCGTCCTGAATGTCACCGTCACCACCGCATCCCGCCACAACCATCACGGTGAGGTGCCACGCCTCGCCCACCTCGACGTGATCCGTGGCGCCGTACACGGCCCGGTCGCCGACCGCGACGAGTGGCGCGCACCCGACACCCGCGTCGTCCACACCGCGGATGTCGAGGGCCGCGCCGGCCGTTACACGTTGCGGATCCCGGTCGGGAAGGCCGAGGAGTCGTTCTATCTGAGGCTGCGCGGCAGCGACGGCAAGCGCAACGGCCCCGGCTTCCTGGGCGCGGCGATCGACCCGCACGGGCCGATCCCGCACGAGCCCGGCAACGGCGACCCGTGGCTGGACACCTGGTGCTACACCAACCCGGTCTTCGTGGACGTCGTGCACTGAGTGGAGGTCGTGCACCGAGTGGACCTCGTGCACTGAGCTGTCACGGAGGGACCCGGTCGGCGCAGGGGGCGCTCCCGTCGGCCGGGTCCGTATCCCGTGCAGCGCGGCTTCAGACCCCGGTGCTCAGGGCGATGCGCTCGTCGCCCGCGTACACATTCATATTGGCGCCGCGTAGAAAACCGACCAGGGTCAGACCCGTCTCGGCAGCCAGATCTACGGCGAGCGAGGAGGGTGCGGAGACCGCGGCAAGGACCGGGATACCGGCCATCACCGCCTTCTGCGCCAGCTCGAACGACGCCCGTCCCGACACCAGAAGGATCACCCGCGACAGTGGCAGTCTGCCGTCCTGGAGCGCCCGGCCGACGAGCTTGTCGACCGCGTTGTGCCGGCCGACGTCCTCCCGTATGTCGAGCAGTTCGCCGTCCTCCGAGAAGAGCGCGGCGGCGTGCAGGCCCCCGGTCCGGTCGAAGACCCGCTGGGCCGCACGCAGCCGGTCGGGGAGGGCGGCGAGCAGAGCGGGCTCGACGCGGACCGGCGGAGTGTCGGCGATCGGGAAGCGGGCGATGGTGCGAACGGCGTCGAGGCTGGCCTTTCCGCACAGTCCGCAGGACGAGGTGGTGTAGACGTTGCGCTCGAGGGTGATGTCCGGGACCGGCACGCCAGGCGCGAGCTGGACGTCCACCACGTTGTAGGTGTTGGAGCCGTCGGTGGTGGCCCCGGCGCAGTACACGATCGACTGCAGCTCGTCCGCGAAACCGAGCACCCCCTCGCTCACCAGGAAGCCTGCCGCGAGCGCGAAGTCGTCGCCGGGCGTGCGCATGGTGATGGCGAGCGGCTTGCCGTTGAGCCGGATCTCCAGCGGTTCCTCGGCCACGAGAGTGTCGGGACGGGTCGATACCACGCCGTCCCTGATGCGGATCGTGCGGCGGCGCTCGGTGACCCGTCCCATGGCGATCACATCCGATTCTGTACGTGCTGGAAGCCGAAGCGGCCCTTGATGCAGAAGTTGCCATGGGGCACCGGGTTGTCGTGCGGTGAGGTGACCTTGACGAACTCATTCTCCTGCACATGGAGAGCGAGGTTGCAGTCGACGCCGCAGCAGGCACAGATGGTGGTCGTCTCCGTCTGGGCGGACTCGTCCCAGGTCCCGGCCTCGCGCATATCGAATTCGGTCTGGAAGGAGAGCGCGCCGGTCGGGCAGACCGGCCGTCATGCCGGCCTCGGCGCGGCGCGAGCAGGCGGGTGCGAGCGTGCGGGCGCCCTCGACCGAGGGGAGTAAGCGTGACAGGATATTGTCTACAGTATGCCTTCCAGGGGCAAGGGTCGTCGTACTCTTGGGGAAGCTCCAAAGTCTGGGCCCCGAAGCTGTGGGATCACATGCCCCCGTACCGGTTGGTAGCAGCCAAGACTGGGTGGTTCCTGACTTCTGTACGAGGAGAACGCCATCCATGACCGGTTCACGGATCGTCGCGCTCGGGCACTACCAGCCCGCCAAGGTGCTCACCAACGCGGACCTGGCGGCCATGGTCGACACCAGCGACGAGTGGATCCGCAGCCGCGTCGGGATCGAGACCCGGCATGTGGCGGGACCTGATGAGCCGGTCGATGAGCTGGCCGCGCACGCCGGCGCCAAGGCGCTGGCCTCCGCCGGTCTGACGCCCGCCGACATCGATCTCGTGCTGGTGGCCACCTCCACGGCGATCGACCGCTCCCCGAACACGGCGGCCCGGGTCGCGGCCCGTCTCGGCATGGGCTCGCCCGCCGTCATGGACCTCAATGTCGTCTGCGCGGGCTTCACGCACGCGCTCGCCACGGCCGACCACACCGTACGGGCCGGGGCCGCGAGCCGCGCCCTGGTGATCGGCGCCGACAAAATGGCCGACATCACCGACTGGACCGACCGCACCACCTGTGTGCTCGTCGGCGACGGCGCGGGCGCCGCGGTCATCGAGGCGACCAGGCCGGGCGAGGAGCCCGGGATCGGCCCCGTCCTGTGGGGCTCGGTCCCGGAGATGGGCCATGCCGTACGTATCGAAGGCACCCCGCCCCGGTTCGCGCAGGAGGGCCAGTCCGTCTACCGCTGGGCCACCACCCAGCTTCCGCCCATCGCCCGGAAGGTCTGCGAGCGGGCGGGCGTCACCCCGGAGGAGCTCGCCGCGGTCGTCCTGCACCAGGCGAATCTGCGGATCATCGAGCCCGTCGCCCAGAAGATCGGCGCCGTCAACGCCGTGATCGCCCGTGATGTGGTGGAGTCCGGCAACACCTCGGCCGGTTCCATCCCGATGGCGCTCTCCAAGCTCGTCGAGCGCGGCGAGATCGAGTCGGGCGATCCAGTGCTGCTCTTCGGCTTCGGCGGCAATCTCTCGTACGCGGGTCAGGTCATCCGCTGCCCCTGAGCCCTCGGGGTGCTGACGACCGGATGGCGGCGCGCGTATCGGCTGGCGGCACGCATTACCCGCGGCAACGGGGGCGTGCTGCTCGGGCTGACTGTTGCTGAAGCGGGGCAAACTAACCCGCATGACGGCGAAGCGAAGCGCGGGTCTGCTGCTGTTCCGCAGGCGGGGTACGGACATTGAGGTCCTCATCGGCCATATGGGAGGGCCGTTCTGGCAGGCACGTGACGAGGCCGCCTGGTCGGTACCGAAGGGTGAGTACACCCCGGAGGAGGAGCCGATGGCCGCCGCGCGGCGGGAGTTCGAGGAGGAGCTCGGTCTGGCGCCGCCCGACGGCGGCTGGCTGCCGCTCGGCGAAGCCCGCCAGCCCAATGGAAAGATCGTCACCGTCTGGGCGCTCGAGGGCGACCTCGACACGGACCTCGTCGTGCCGGGCACCTTCACCACGGAGTGGCCGCCGGGATCGGGCCGTATGCAGGAGTTCCCGGAGATCGACCGAGCCGAGTGGTTGGGCGTCGAAGCGGCGAGGGAGAAGCTGGTCGCCGGTCAGCGGGTCTTCCTCGACCGGCTGTCCGAGCTCCTTGACTCCTGCCGGAGGTAACCCGGATCCCGGCACAGCAGGGATTGCGCTCGGTAGACTGTAGACAATAGTCAATTGTCGCTCGCCGCTGTTTGCCAGGAGGGGGACCGTGACGTTGTCCGCGGGACTGCCGCAGGGAGCCGTGCCCAAGCTGGAACGACCCGGTCCACTGCGTGAGCGGGTCTACGAGACACTGCTCGAACTGATCACGACCCGCGCACTGCGCCCCGGCCAGCACCTGGTCGAGAGCGAACTCGCCGGCCATCTCGGTGTGTCCCGCCAGCCCGTGCGCGAGGCTCTGCAACGCCTCAACACCGAGGGCTGGGTCGATCTGCGCCCGGCGCAGGGCGCGTTCGTCCATGAGCCGACCGAAGCGGAGGCGGACCAGCTGCTCTCGGTCCGCACGCTTCTGGAGGCGGAGGCCGCCCGGCTGGCCGCCGCGAACTCCGGTTCCGCGGGCATCGCCGCCCTCGAAGAGCTCTGCGCGCAGGGCGAACAGGCCGTCGCGGACGACGACGTGGATCTGGCGGTGGCCACCAACGCCCGCTTCCACGCCAAGGTGATGGAGCTCGCCGGCAATTTCGTCCTGGCCGAGCTGGCCGGACAGGTGGACCGGCGGGTCCGCTGGTACTACACGCCCGTCGCGCGGCAGCGCGGGCGGCAGTCCTGGATCGAGCACCGGGAGCTGATCGCGGCGATCTCGGCCCGCGACGAGCAGCGCGCTACGGAGGTCATGCGGGCGCACACGGAGCACACGCGCGCGACGTACCACCAGCGCGAGCAGCCCTGACCGGGACTCCGCCCCGGACCCCGCTCCTCACGCCGGAGGGGCTGAGTTTCGCCGCCGAGGCTGGAAATCCAAGCCCGTCCGTCGATTGAGGACACGCCCGAAGGGCTTACGGGGGTCTGGGGCGCAGCCCCTCACTCGGCCCAGTCTCCACGGGCGATCAGACCTTTGTCCCGAGTGTGGAGAAAGTCGTACCGGAACTCTGCGCAAGTTCTTCCCAGTTGGGCAAAGCGCTGCTACGTTCCCCTCGAAAGACCGACGGAGGCCGATCAGGCGGGGAGGGGCATGTGAGACGTATGACCGCTCGACCCGCGAACGCGCACCAGGCGCGACTGCTCAGGCTGCTGCGCGACGGCGGGCCCAACTCCCGAGCCCAGCTCGGCGATCAGGTCGATCTGTCGCGCTCCAAGCTCGCCGTGGAGGTCGACCGTCTCCTGGAGACCGGACTCGTGGTCGCGGACGGTCTGGCCGCCTCGCGCGGCGGGCGCCGCTCGCACAACATCCGGCTCGCACCCGCGCTCCGCTTCCTCGGCGTCGACATCGGCGCCACCTCGATCGATGTGGCCGTCACCAACGCCGAGCTCGAGGTGCTCGGCCATCTCAACCACCCGATGGATGTACGCGAGGGCCCGGTCGCCGTTTTCGAGCAGGTGCTGTCGATGGCGGCCAAGCTCAGGGCCTCCGGACTCGCCGAAGGCTTCGACGGCGCGGGCATCGGCGTCCCCGGACCGGTCCGCTTCCCCGAAGGTGTGCCGGTCGCGCCCCCGATCATGCCGGGCTGGGACGGTTTCCCGGTGCGCGAGGCACTCAGCCAGGACCTCGGCTGCCCGGTCATGGTCGACAACGACGTGAACCTGATGGCGATGGGGGAGCAGCACGCGGGCGTCGCGCGCTCCGTGGGCGACTTCCTCTGCGTCAAGATCGGTACGGGCATCGGCTGCGGCATTGTCGTCGGCGGCGAGGTCTACCGCGGTACGACCGGCAGCGCCGGCGACATCGGTCATATCCAGGTCGAAGCGGACGGCCGCGCCTGCGCCTGCGGCAACAAGGGGTGCCTGGAGGCCCACTTCAGCGGTGCCGCGCTGGCCCGTGACGCCGAGGACGCGGCGCGCACCGGCCGGTCGGAGGAGCTCGCCGCCCGGCTGGAGACCGCCGGGAGGCTCACCGCCGTCGATGTGGCCGCCGCCGCGGCCGCCGGCGACGCCACCTCGCTCGATCTCATCCGTGAGGGCGGCAACCGCGTAGGCCAGGTCATCGCCGGACTCGTCAGCTTCTTCAACCCGGGTCTCGTGGTGATCGGCGGCGGAGTGACCGGCCTCGGCCACACGCTGCTGGCCAGCGTACGTACCCAGGTCTACCGGCAGTCACTGCCGCTGGCCACCGGCAACCTCCCCATCGTGCTGGGCGAGTTGGGGCCGACCGCCGGAGTGATCGGCGCGGCCCGGCTCATCAGCGACCACCTGTTCTCGCCGGCCTGACCGGGCCGGTCGATCGCACGACGCCAGACGCGCCGCAAGGCGCGAGCACCACCAGCACCACCAGCGCCGCCGGCACTGCAAGGCGCGAGCACCACCAGCGCCGCCGGCACCACGAGTGCCACCGCACTGCATGACCATCGCGCCCTGCCCGCTCACCGGCCGCACCCGCCGAGGGGATTTGTCATGGCACCAGAACCACCCCTGCTCACCATGTCCGGTATCACCAAGTCGTTCCCGGGCGTCCGCGCCCTCGACGGCGTGGACCTGGAGGTCCAGGCCGGCGAGGTCCACTGCCTCCTCGGCCAGAACGGCGCCGGCAAATCCACCCTGATCAAAGTGCTCGCCGGAGCCCATCAGCCGGACGGCGGACAGATCACCTGGCGCGGCGGAGCGGTCTCCCTCAAATCGCCCATCGCCGCCATGCGGCTCGGCATCGCCACCATCTACCAGGAGCTCGACCTGGTGGAAGGACTCTCGGTCGCCGAGAACGTCTTCCTCGGACACGAGCCGACAGCGGCCGGATTCGTCGTACGGGGCAGGGAGGCCCGCTCGACAACGGCCAAGCTGCTGAAGCGACTTGGCCACTCCGAGATCGAACCCGCCCGCCGCGTCGGCGACCTCTCGGCCGCGCAGCAGCAGATCGTCTCCATGGCCCGCGCCCTCTCCCACGAGGTACGCCTCATCGTCATGGACGAGCCCTCGGCAGCCCTCGACCCCGACGAGGTCGACAACCTCTTCCGTATCGTCGGCGACCTGACCGCCGACGGGGTCGCCGTCGTCTACATCTCCCACCGACTCGAGGAGATCCGGCGCATCGGCGACCGCGTGACCGTACTCAAGGACGGCCGGGCGGTCGCCGTCGGACTGCCCGCCAAGTCGACGCCGACTCGCGAGGTCGTCGCGCTGATGACCGGACGGAACGTCGAATACGTCTTCCCCGAGCGGCCCGCAGGCGACCGCCCGGGGATCCGCGAACCGGTCCTGCGGGTCGAAGGACTGGCCAGGGACGGGGAGTTCGCGCCCGTCGACCTGGAACTGCGGCCCGGTGAGATCGTCGGGCTCGCCGGACTCGTCGGCTCGGGACGCTCCGAGATCCTGGAGACGATCTACGGCGCCCGCAGGCCCAGCGCGGGCCGCGTTCTCGTCGACGGCAGCCCCCTGCGCCCCGGCAGCGTCCGGGCTGCCGTCCGCGCCGGAGTCGGACTCGCCCCCGAGGAGCGCAAGGCGCAGGGGCTGCTGATGCTGGAGTCCGTCACCCGCAATGTCTCGGTCTCCACGCTCTCCCGCTTCTCCCGGGGCGGCTGGCTCGACCGCAAGGAGGAGCGCAGGGCGGCGCAGCAGGCGACCAGGGAACTCTCCCTGCGACCCGACAACCCCGACGCCCGTATCCGTACGCTCTCCGGCGGCAACCAGCAGAAGGCCGTGCTCGCCCGCTGGCTGCTGCGCGGCTGCCGGGTGCTGCTGCTCGACGAGCCCACCCGCGGTGTCGACGTCGGCGCACGCGCCGAGCTCTACGCCGTGATCCGCCGGCTGGCCGACGAAGGCCTCGCCGTACTCCTCGTATCCAGCGAAGTGCCCGAAGTGCTGGGCCTCGCCGACCGGGTGCTGGTGCTCCGCGAGGGCAGCGTGGTGCACACGGCCGACGCCCGGGAGCTCGATGAGCACCGCGTACTCGACCTTGTGATGGAAGGGAGCCCGACGGCATGACGCAGCCAGTCTCTCCGGCGCAGCGGGACGCGCCGATACCCACCGCCAAGTCCGCACCGGACAAAGGGAGTTGGCGTCGACCGCTCGGACTGCGCGCCGATGTCCGCAATCTCTCGCTGCTCGGCGTCCTCGCCGTCCTGATCGCCGTCGGCGGCATCACCAAGCCGGATGAATTCCTCGATACGAGCAACCTTCAACTCGTGCTGACCCAGGCCTCGATCATCGGCGTGGTCACCGTCGGCATGACCTTTGTGATCACCAGCGGCGGCATCGACCTGTCGGTCGGCGCGATCGTCGCGCTCGCCTCGGTATGGGCGACAACGTTGGCAACACAGGAGTACGGCTTCGCAGGCATCCTCTTCACCGCGGTCGTCGTCGGGCTGGGCTGCGGTCTGGTGAACGGTCTGCTCATCGCGTACGGCGGGATGGTGCCGTTCATCGCGACCCTCGCCATGCTCGCCTCCGCCCGCGGACTCGCCCTCCAGATCACGGGCGGCAAGACGCAGATGGTCACCGTCAACTCCGTACTCGACCTCGGTATCAAGGACGCCTACATCCTCGGCATCCCTCCGCTGGTGCTGGTCTTCACGGCGGTGACGGTTGTCGGCTGGCTGCTGCTGAACCGTACGACCTTCGGACGGCGCGCCGTCGCCGTCGGCGGCAACGCCGAAGCCGCCCGCCTCGCCGGCATCGATGTACGGCGGCAGCGGCTCTATCTGTATCTGCTCTCCGGACTGTGCTGTGGAATCGCCGCCTTCATGCTGATCGTCCTCGCCGGATCCGGACAGAACACCAACGGCAATCTCTACGAACTCGACGCCATCGCCGCGGCGATCATCGGCGGCACGCTGCTCAGCGGCGGCCGCGGCACCATCGTCGGCTCGGTCCTCGGCGTCCTCGTCTTCACCACCATCACCAATATCTTCGCCCTCAACAACCTGGAGAGCGCCGTCCAGCAGATCGCCAAGGGCGCGATCATCGTCGCCGCGGTTCTGGTCCAGCACCGCACGCTGCGAGGCGGGGAGGCCTGACCCGGCCGGCCGCCCCTCCCGCTTCCCCCATCTGTCGTACCCCCATCCCTCGCACCGCCCAGCCGAAGGGTTGATCCGTCATGCCAGAAATCCCAGCCACCAGCCGCAGAGGTCTGCTCTTCGGGACCGCCGCGGTCTCCGCCGGCGCGCTGCTGACCGCCTGCACCAGCAACGAGCCCAAGAAGTCGGAAGCGGCGACGAACAATGCGCCGGCCGCCGACGACAAGCCGGGCAAGGCCGTCACCATCGGCTTCGCCGGACCGCAGGCCGACCACGGCTGGCTGAACGCCATCAACGAGAACGCCAAATCCCGGGCGAAGAAGTACTCCGAGGTGACCCTCGAGATCACCGAAGGGTCCAACGACACCGCGGCCCAGATCGGCCAGGTCCAGACGCTGATCAACAAGAAGGTCGACGTCCTGGTGATCCTGCCGGCCGACGGCAAGGCCCTCACCCAGGTCGGTCTGCAGGCCATGAAGGCCGGGATCCCCGTCATCAACCTGGACCGGATCTTCGCCTCGCCGCAGGCGTACCGCTGCTGGATCGGCGGCGACAACTACGGCATGGGACTCAACGCCGGCAATTACATCGGCGAGCAGCTCAAGGACAAGCCCAACGCCAAGGTCATCGAGCTTGCCGGGCTCGACAACCTGGAACTCACCAAGCAGCGCACCCAGGGCTTCGACGACGCGCTGAAGAACTACCCCAACATCAAGAAGGTGGCCCGCCAGGCGGCCGATTTCACCGTCGAGTCCGGCCAGGCGAAGATGGCCCAACTCCTCCAGGCCCAGAAGCAGTTCGACGCGCTGTGGAACCACGACGACGACCAGGGCGTGGGCGCGCTGCGTGCCATCGCGCAGGCCGGCCGCAAGGACTTCCTGATGGTCGGCGGCGCCGGCGCCAAGTCCGCGATGGATGCCATCAAGGCCGACAGCAGCGTGCTGAAGGCCACCGTTCTGTACCCGCCCACGATGGCCGCCTCCGCCGTCGACCTCGCCCGCGCGCTGGGCCAGTCGAAGGGCGTCAGCGGGATGTCCGAACTGGAGATCCCCGCCTCGATCACCCTCTACTCGGCCGTCGTGACCAAGGAGAACGTCGACGAGTACCTGCCCACCGGCTTCAGCTGACCGGCCTGCCCGCCCCCACCGAGCAACCGATGAGGAGGAACCCGTATGGAACAGAGGGACAGTGAGCCCGCTCCGCCGACGCTGGGCGTCGGCATGGTCGGTTACGCGTTCATGGGCGCCGCCCACTCCCAGGGGTGGCGCACCGCGGGACGCGTCTTCGACCTGCCGATGCGGCCGGTCCTCGCCGCGATCGGCGGCCGTGACGCGACAGCCGTGCGGGCCGCGGCCGCCAAGCACGGCTGGGCCGCGGCGGAGACCGACTGGCGCGACCTTGTGACCCGCGACGACGTGCAGCTCGTCGACATCTGCACACCGGGTGACAGCCATGCGGAGATAGCCGTCGCGGCGCTGGAGGCGGGCAAGCACGTCCTGTGCGAGAAGCCGCTCGCCAACTCCGTCGCCGAGGCGGAGTCGATGGTCGCGGCAGCCGAACGAGCCGGGGAGCGCGGTCAGTTGGCCATGGTCGGCTTCAACTACCGACGGGTTCCAGCCATCGCGTACGCCCGGCGGCTGATCGCCGACGGCAGGCTCGGGACGCTGCGGCATGTGCGCTTCACCTATCTGCAGGACTGGCTGGTCGACCCGGACTTCCCGCTCACTTGGCGGCTCGAGCGCGAGCACGCCGGATCGGGGGCGCTCGGTGACCTGGGCGCGCACATCGTGGACCTCGCGCAGTACCTGGCGGGGGAGCCGCTGGTCGGGGTTTCGGCGTTGTCGGAGACCTTCGTACGGGAGAGGCCCCTGCTCGCCGGGGCGGCGGCCGGACTTTCCGCCTCCGGCGGTATCGAAAGGGGGCCGGTCACCGTCGACGACGCGGCGCTGTTCACCGGGCGGCTGGCGTCGGGCGCGCTCGCCTCCTTCGAGGCCACCAGGATGGCCTCGGGCCGCAAGAACGCTCTGCGCCTCGAAATCAACGGTGAGCTGGGGTCGTTGGCGTTCGACCTGGAGCGGCTCAACGAGCTGTCCTTCCACGACCACACCGAGCCCGCCCCCTCGTCCGGCTTCAGGCGGATCCTGGTCACCGAGCCGGAGCATCCGTACCTGGAGGCGTGGTGGCCGCCCGGCCATGCCCTCGGCTACGAGCACACCTTCGCCCACCAGGCGCGCGATCTGGTCGAGGCGATCGCGGCGGGCAGCGACCCCGCGCCGTCGTTCGCCGACGGGCTGCAGGTGCAGCGGGTGCTCGCGGCGGTGGAGGAGAGCGCGGAGAGGAACGCGGTCTACACACCTGTGGAGACGTCCGTACAGACGCCGGCGAAGACAGCCGCGAGGACAGCCGCGAAGGCACCCGTAGAGACGCCCGTACAGGCACAGGCTTAGGAGGTCCGATGCCACGTCCGTTCACACTCTTCACCGGCCAGTGGGCCGATCTGCCGCTGGAGGAGGTCTGCAGGCTCGCCCGCGACTTCGGCTTCGACGGCCTTGAACTGGCCTGCTGGGGCGACCACTTCGAGGTCGACAAGGCGCTCGCGGACCCTTCGTATCTCGACGGGCGGCACGCATTGCTCGACAAGTACGGACTCAAATGCTGGGCGATCTCCAACCATCTGGTCGGCCAGGCGGTCTGCGACAGCATCATCGACGAACGCCACCAGGCGATACTGCCCGCCCGGATCTGGGGCGACGGTGAACCCGAGGGCGTACGTCAGCGGGCCGCGGCCGAGATCAAGGACACCGCACGGGCCGCGGCCGCCTTCGGGGTCCGTACCGTCATCGGCTTCACCGGCTCGTCGATCTGGCATCTGGTGGCGATGTTCCCGCCGGTGCCGGAACGGATGATCGAACGCGGCTACGAGGACTTCGCCGAGCGCTGGAACCCGATCCTCGACGTCTTCGACGCGGAGGGCGTGCGCTTCGCCCACGAAGTGCACCCCAGCGAGATCGCGTACGACTACTGGACCACGAAGCGGGCGCTGGAGGCCGTCGGCAACCGGCCGGCCTTCGGGCTCAACTTCGATCCGAGCCACTTCGTCTGGCAGGACCTGGACCCGGTCGGCTTCCTCTACGACTTCCGGGACCGGATCTACCACGTGGACTGCAAGGAAGCCCGTAAGCGTCTCGACGGCCGCAACGGCCGGCTCGGCTCCCATCTGCCGTGGGGCGATCCGCGGCGCGGCTGGGACTTCGTGTCGGCGGGCCACGGCGACGTCCCGTGGGAGGACGTCTTCCGGATGCTGCGCTCGATCGGCTACGACGGGCCGATCTCGGTCGAGTGGGAGGACGCGGGCATGGACCGGCTGGCAGGCGCCCCGGAAGCGCTTGCCGACCTGAAGCGCTTCGATTTCGATCCGCCCACGGCCTCCTTCGACGCGGCATTCGGAGGCGGCGACTAGCTCATCGGGCCAGCTCCGGGCCCGGTGGCGGATGCGCCGCCGGGCCGGTCCGGCCTGCCTGGATCCGTCTTTGTCCTGCGGTAGGAAAAAGTTGAACTTCCCTTCCGCACAAGGGCTTTCCGTCCCGGACGAACCCGGATACCGTCCATGAGGTGTACAGGACATAGGTGGTCCCCGGTGTGACGGCGCACTCCGGATTCCACGGCAGTCAGCCCGGTGCGCGGTGCAGGACGAGCACCGCCCCGAGAGCACGGAACCATGCGCTCCACCCCCAGCCCGCACGGCGATTGAGGGCAGAACACCGCCCCGCCCGTTCGACCGGCCACTCCGGAGGACATTCGTGCACAGGAAAAGGCTCAGAGCCCGCAAGGCGCTCGCACTCCTCACCGGCAGTCTTCTCGCCGCCACCTCGCTCGCCCTCACCGCGCCGCAGATCGCGGCCGCAGCCGACCCCGAACCGGCCGCGGCCGCAGAGGAATTCCAGCAGGTCACTCTCGCCAAGGGCGGTGAGGAGACCGGTGAGCCGATGTCCCTGGCCGTACTGCCCGACCGCAGCGTGCTGCACACCTCACGCAACGGCGAGCTGCGGATGACCGACAGCGCCGGCAACACCCGCGTCGTCGGCACCATCCCCGTCTACTCGCACGACGAGGAAGGTCTCCAGGGCGTCGGCCTGGACCCCAAGTTCAGCGAGAACCGCTTCATCTACCTCTACTACGCACCGCCACTGAACACCCCCGCGGGCGACGCCCCCAACACGGGCACACCTGCGGACTTCGCGAAGTTCGACGGCGTCAACCGTCTCTCGCGCTTCGTCCTGAAGGCCGACGGCACCCTCGACAACGCCAGCGAGAAGAAGGTCATCGACATCCCGGCGACCCGCGGCATCTGCTGCCACGTCGGCGGCGACATCGACTTCGACGCGCAGGGAAATCTGTATCTGTCGACCGGTGACGACTCCAACCCCTTCGCCTCCGACGGATACACACCGATCGACGAGACGCCCGGGCGCAACCCGGCCTACGACGCCCGCCGCACCTCCGGCAACACCAACGACCTGCGCGGCAAGCTTCTGCGGATCAAGGTCAACGACGACGCGTCGTACTCCATCCCCGACGGCAACCTCTTCGCGCCCGGGACCGACAAGACCCGGCCCGAGATCTACGCCATGGGTTTCCGCAACCCCTTCCGGTTCAGCGTCGACAAGAAGACCGGCATCGTCTACATCGGTGACTACGGGCCCGACGCGGGAGCGGCCGACCCCAAGCGCGGCCCGGCCGGACAGGTCGAGTTCGCGCGGGTCACGAAGCCGGGCAACTTCGGCTGGCCGTTCTGCACCGGCAAGAACGACCCGTACGTCGACTACGACTTCGCTACCAAGACATCCGGAACGACCTTCAACTGCGCGGCTCCCAAGAACGAGTCGCCGTACAACACCGGCCTCGTCGATCTGCCCCCCGCGCAGCCGGCCTGGATTCCGTACGACGGCGGTTCCGTGCCCGAGTTCGGCACCGGCTCCGAGTCCCCGATGGGCGGACCCGTCTACCGTTACGACGCCGCCTCGACCTCCCCGGTGAAGTTCCCGGAGGCGTACGACGGCGACTTCTTCGCCGGTGAGTTCGGCCGGCGCTGGATCAAGCGCATCGAACAGGGCGAGGACGGCGCGGTCCAGTCCATCAACCCCGTCCCGTGGACCGGCACCCAGATCATGGACATGGCCTTCGGCCCGGACGGCGCGCTGTACGTACTCGACTACGGCACCGCCTGGTTCGGCGGCGACGAGAACTCCGGGCTCTACCGGATCGAGAACGCCACCGGCGGACGCTCCCCGGTCGCCGAGGCCGCCGCGAACAAGACCTCCGGCAAGGCGCCGCTCAAGGTCGCCTTCTCCTCGGCCGGCACCAGCGACGGCGACGGCGACGCCCTCACCTATGCCTGGGACTTCGGCGACGGCGGCACATCCACCGAGGCCAACCCCACGTACACGTACAAGAAGAACGGCACCTACACGGCGACCGTCACCGCCAAGGACCCCAGCGGGCGCACCGGCTCCGCCAGTGTCCATGTGGTCGTCGGCAACACAGCTCCCAAGGTGACCCTGCAACTCCCGGCAGAAGGGGCCCTGTTCAGCTTCGGCGACGAGATCCCGTTCAAGGTCACGGTCTCCGACCCGGAGGACGGGACGATCGACTGCGCCAAGGTGAAGGTGACCTACGTCCTCGGCCATGACAGCCACGGCCACCCCATCACCTCGGCCAATGGCTGCACCGGCACCATCAAGACCTCCGCCGACGGCGGGCACGACGCAGACGCCAATATCTTCGGAGTCTTCGACGCCGAGTACACCGACGGCGGTGGCGGCGGCCAGGCCGCGCTCACCAGCCACGACCAGGCGCAGCTGCAGCCGCGCCACCGGCAGGCCGAGCACTACAACAACTCCTTGGGCATCAAGATCTACGACAAGGCGAGCGCCCACGGAGGCAAGACGGTCGGCGACATCAACAACAACGACTGGATCTCCTTCAAGCCGTACAACCTGACCGGGTCCACCAAGCTCACCGCCCGGATCTCCTCCGGCGGCACCGGCGGCTTCCTCGAGGTGCGCACCGGATCGGCGAACGGTCAGATCCTCGGCTCCGCGCCCGTGCCCGTCACCGGCAGCTGGGACACCTTCCAGGACATCGACATACCCCTGCGGGCCGTACCGAAGACGACCACCGAGCTGTTCCTGGTCTTCAAGGGCGGCGACGGAGCCCTCTACGACGTGGACGATTTCGAGCTCTCCAACAGCGCACCGGACCGGACCGCCAAGCGCGTCCTGGTCTTCTCCAAGACCGCCGGCTTCCGTCACGACTCCATCCCGGCCGGTATCGCCGCGCTGAAGGAGCTCGGCAAGTCGAGCAACATAGCGGTCGACGCCACCGAGGAGGCGGCCCAGTTCACCACCAGCAACCTCGCCCGTTTCGACGCCGTCGTATTCCTCTCCACCACCGGTGACGTGCTGGGCGCCGACCAGCAGAAGGCGTTCGAGAACTACGTCTCCACCGGCGGCGGCTATATGGGCGTGCACGCCGCGGCCGACACCGAGTACGACTGGGCCTTCTACGGCGGGCTCGTCGGCGCCTACTTCGCCTCCCACCCACAGATCCAGCCCGCCACCGTACGCGTCGAGGACCACACCCATCCGTCGACCGCGCACCTGGACGACGCCTGGGAGCGCACCGACGAGTGGTACAACTACCGCACCAATCCGCGTACGCAGGCTCGCGTGCTGGCAACCCTGGACGAGACCAGCTACCAGGGCGGCACCATGAAGGGCGACCACCCGATCGCCTGGTGCCAGAGCTACCAGGGCGGCCGCGCCTTCTACACCGGCGGCGGCCACACCAAGGAGTCGTACGCCGAACCGGCCTTCCGCACGCACCTGCTGGGCGGACTGCGCTACGCGGCAGGACAGGTCAAGGCCGACTGCAAGCCGAAGACGGGATACCGGCCGATCTTCAACGGCAGGACACTGGACGGCTGGAAGCAGGCCGGGCCCGGGAAGTTCAATGTCGTCGACGGCGAACTGCGCTCCGAGGGCGGCATGGGCATGCTCTGGTACCAGGCCAAGGAACTGAAGTCGTACTCGCTGAGGCTCGACTGGAAGATGGCGGGCGACGACAACTCCGGTGTCTTCGTGGGCTTCCCGGCCTCCGACGATCCCTGGTCGGCGGTGAACAACGGGTACGAGGTGCAGATCGACGCCACCGACGCGGCTGATCGCACCACCGGCGCCGTCTACGGCTTCAAGTCCGCCGACCTCAAGGCCCGCGACCGCGTCCTGCGGCCACCCGGCCAGTGGAACAGCTACGAGATCCGGGTTCAGGGTGAACGCCTGCAGATCTTCCTCAACGGCGTGAAGATCAACGACTTCACCAACACCGACCCGGTGCGCAGCCTGAAGGACGGCTACATCGGCATCCAGAACCACGGAGCCGACGATCAGGTGTCCTTCCGCGACATCCAACTCAGGGAGCTGCCCTCCTAGGCGCGTCCCGTCAGACGGCGGCGGGCGGGGAGGCGCCGTACCCCCCGCCCGCCGTCCACCACACCGAATGGCAGGGAGGCAGCCCGTGTCCGCTGAAAGAAGTGGCCGTGTCGGAGTCTGGTTCGTCGGAGCACGAGGTTCCGTCGCCACCACCGCAGTGGCAGGATGCGCGGCGGTCACCGCCGGGCTGCACCCGCCGACCGGGATGGTGACCGAAACCCCGCCCTTCGCCGGCTCCGGGCTGCCCCCTCTGTCGTCGCTCGTCTTCGGCGGACACGACACCGCCCACTGTCCGCTGCCCAAGCGGGCCGAGGAACTGACCGAGGCGGGCGTGCTGCCGCACGGTCTCGCGGCGGCGGTGCGCGGTGAACTGACCGCAGCCGACGAGGAGATACGAGCGGGCGGGCCGCAGTCGTCCGGCGACACCAGGACCGACGAGGAACTCATCGGCGCCTTCACCGCGGACCTGTCCGACTTCCGGGAGCGGCAGCGGCTGGCCCGGGTCGTCGTCGTCAATGCCTCCTCCACCGAACCGCAGCCCGCGCCGGACGCGGTACGGCTGATGCCCAGCTCCCTGTACGCGGCCGCGGCGCTCCGGGCCGGCTGCCCCTACGTCAACTTCACCCCCTCCACCGGGCTGCGCACCGTGGCCCTCACCGACGCCGTCGCGGCAAGTGCACTTCCCCACGCGGGCCGCGACGGCAAGACAGGCCAGACGCTGCTCCGCTCCGTGCTCGCCCCCATGTTTGTGCAACGCGCTCTGTCCGTACGGGCATGGTCGGGTACGAACCTGCTGGGCGGCGGGGACGGAGCGGCGCTGGCCGACCCGGGCGCGGCGGCCGCGAAGAACGCCGGCAAGGAGCGCGTACTCTCCGACACGCTGGGCCACACCCCGGAGGGCGAGGTCCATATCGACGACGTACCGGCGCTCGGCGACTGGAAGACCGCGTGGGACCACATCGCCTTCGATGGGTTCCTGGGCTCACGGATGATCCTCCAGACCATCTGGCAGGGCTGCGACTCGGCGCTCGCGGCCCCGCTGGTTCTGGACCTGGCGAGGCTGGTGGCCCGCGCCCATGAGGCGGGCATCTCGGGTCCGCTCCCCGAACTGGGCTTCTACTTCAAGGACCCGGACGGCGGCCCGGCGGGCCTTTCCGAACAGTTCGGGGCCCTGCTGGCCTTCGCCGACCGGCTGCGGGAGGCCCGGTGACGGGGTTCCTCTCGATGCGCCTCTCGCGCGGGAGCCTCTCGCGCGAGAGGCGCCTCTCGGTCGGCGGGTCCGGCGTCATGCGGGCCTGGGCGGAACTGCTGCGCGTCTCCGCGCTGTTCACGGTCCCCGGTGACGCGCTGGCCGGCGCGGCCACCCTCGGCATCCGTCCCAACCGCGGTACGGCGCTCGCGGTGGGAGCCTCGTTGTGCCTCTACGAGGCGGGCATGGCCCTCAACGACTGGGCGGACCGCGAAGAGGACGCGGTGGACCGCCCGCACCGTCCCATCCCCTCGGGCCGCATCACCCCGGCGGCCGCGCTCACGGCGGCCGGCGCGCTGACGGCGGCGGGCCTGGCCCTGGCGTCCCGCGCGGGCCGCCCTGCCTTGGCGGTGGCGACAGCGTTGTCAGCGACGGTGTGGTCGTACGACCTGCACTTCAAGCACACGGCGGGCGGCCCGGCGGCGATGGCTGCGGCGCGGGGGCTGGACCTGGTGCTGGGGGCGGTAGCGACGGGTACGGTGCCGCGGGGCGCGGGCGGGCGCGGTGTCTCCGGCGGGGTGGGGAAGAGCGCCCTGCCGGGCGGGTGTTTGTCGTTGCTTGCGAAGCGCGGGCTGGGCGGGGGTGCAGGAGCAGCCGGCGCGCCCGGCGTGAGCGCGGGTTGGCCACCGCCCGGGGAGGCGCGGCGGCCCGGCGTGCCGGCCGCATGGAGTGCGGCCTCAGGCCCGCCGGGTGCCGGAACGGCAGCCCTGGCCCTGGTGCTTGGCACTGGACCCGCAGGACCGGACCGGGTGATTGCCGCAGGACAAGAGCGGTTGACCGACCGTGCTGTATCGCGCCGGACCCATGCCGGCGCCGATGCGCGTGGTGCGAGTGGTGCGGCGCTCGGCGCGCTGCCGTCCGCCGCCGTGCTCGCGGCGCACACCTACGCCGTCACCGCCGTATCGCGCCACGAGGCACAGGGCGGCTCAACGGCCGTACCCCTCACCGCACTTGCTGCAACCCTGGGGCTCGGCGCCCTCGTGTCCCGCGTCCAGCGAGTCTCAGTCTTCGCGCCGCGAAGTGCGCGCGCCGGGCAGCGGGGCCTGCCCCCGCTGCCCATCCCGGCCCCGGGGTCCGGGGGCCTGCCCCCCACGCGGCGGAGCCGCATATCGATACAGCGGGGAAGCGGCGGGTCCGGGGAAAACACCCCGCAGCCACCGCGGCCCCCCGCACCTATGGACCACCTCACCCCCGCCCGCGTCCTGGCCACCGCCCTCGCCGCCACATACATCCGCACCGCCGCAAAACCCCTCCTCCACGCCGCCCTCAACCCCTCCCCACCGCTCACCCAGCGTGCCGTCGGCGGCGGCATCCGGGCCATGATCCCGCTCCAGGCCGCCCTCGCCGCCCGCACCGGCGCCGGGGCCACCGCCCTCGCTGTCATGGGACTCGTACCGCTCGCCCGCAAGCTCGCACGGAAGGTGAGCCCGACATGAGCCCCGACACCAGCCACACCAACCTGCGCCTCGGCTACGGCACCAACGGTCTCACCGACCTCCGCCTCGACGACGCCCTCGCGCTCCTCGCCGACCTCGGATACGACGGCGTCGGACTGACCCTCGACCATATGCACCTCGACCCGCTCGCCCCCGAACTCGCCGCCCGCACCCGCCACGTAGCCAAGAGACTCGGCGAGCTGGGCCTCGGCGTCACCATCGAGACCGGTGCTCGCTATGTCCTCGACCCCCGCCGCAAACACGGGCCTTCGCTCCTCGACCCAGACCCCGACGGCCGCGCCGCCCGCACCGACCTGCTGATCACCGCCGTGCGGGTCGCCGCCGACCTCGGCGCCCACGCCGTGCACTGCTTCAGCGGCATCACCCCTGCGGACACCCTCACCGACACCGCATGGAAGCGGCTCGAAGGGTCTCTCACCCCCGTCCTCGACGCCGCCACCGACGCCGGCATCCCCCTCGCCGTCGAGCCCGAGCCCGGTCACCTCCTCGCCACGCTCGCCGACTTCCACCACCTCCGCGGTCTCCTCGGCGACCCGGAGCCCCTCGGGCTCACCCTCGACATCGGCCACTGCCAGTGCCTGGAACCCGACGCGCCCGCCGACTGCGTCCGCAATGCCGCGCCCTGGCTACGGCATGTCCAGATCGAGGACATGCGCCGCGGCGTCCATGAACACCTTCCCTTCGGAGACGGGGAGATCGACTTCCCGCCTGTCCTGGAAGCCCTCGCCGCCACCGGCTACCAAGGCCTCACCGTCGTCGAACTGCCCCGCCACTCCCACGCGGGCCCCGAACTCGCCCGTGAATCGATCGAGTTCCTCCGCTCACAGGTTCCGCCGAAGGGAGTACCGGCATGGTGACGCCGTCCCGCAAGGAACTCGAGGCACAGCTCGACGAACAGCTCGACGGAGCCGCCCGCGCCTGGCTCGCCGACGCACTCGCCGAGGCCGCCCACGCCGCCCGGACGCCACCGGTCGCCCCCTCCCCGTATGCCGCACACACCTGGGAGCTCAGGTTCGCCGCCGCCGGCCGGCACTGCGGTCAGAACCGGGCCGACTCCATACGCACCCTGCTCCTCATCGAGGCCCGCGCGGACCTGGACACCCTCACCCGCCTCTACCGGCAGGGCACCGCCGCCGAGCGCCGCGCTGTGCTCCTCGCCCTGCACCATCTGGTCGTGGGCCCCGAAGTCCTGCCGCTCGTCGAGGACGCCCTGCGCACCAACGACACCCGGCTCGTGGCCGCGGCCGTCGGCCCGTACGCCGCCGCTCACCTCGATCCGCACTCCTGGCGGCACGCCGTCCTCAAGTGCCTGTTCACCGGCGTGCCCGTCGCCAACGTCGCCGGCCTGCACAGACGCGCCGCAGGCGACGGCGAACTGGCCAGGATGCTCGCCGACTACGCCGCCGAGCGCACCGCCGCCGGCCGCGACGTGCCCCCCGACCTCAATCGCGTGCTGACCCTGACCGGCGAGCAGTCCGAGGAGTCCTGATGCGCATCTTCGACCCCCACATCCATATGACCTCCCGCACCACCGACGACTACCAGGCGATGTACGCCGCCGGTGTCCGCGCCCTCGTCGAACCGTCCTTCTGGCTCGGCCAGCCCCGCACCTCGCCCGCCAGCTTCTTCGACTACTTCGACGCCCTGCTCGGCTGGGAGCCCTTCCGCGCCGCCCAGTACGGCATAGCCCACCACTGCACGCTCGCCCTCAACCCCAAAGAAGCCAACGACCCCCGCTGCGCACCTGTACTCGACGCGCTGCCCCGCTATCTCGTCAAGGACTCCGTCGTCGCCGTCGGTGAGATCGGCTACGACTCCATGACGCCGGCCGAGGACACCGCGCTGGCCGCCCAGCTCCAGCTCGCCGCCGATCACGGACTGCCCGCCCTCGTCCACACTCCGCACCGGGACAAGCTCTCCGGACTGCACCGCACCGTCGACGTCATCCGCGAATCGAACCTGCCCGCGGAACGCGTGCTGCTCGACCACCTCAATGAGACGACCGTAAAGCACGCCACTGACAGCGGCTGCTGGCTCGGCTTCTCCATCTACCCCGACACCAAGATGGACGAGGACCGGATGGTCGCGCTCCTCAAGGCGTACGGAACCGAGAAGGTCCTGGTCAACTCGGCCGCGGACTGGGGCAAGAGCGATCCCCTCAAGACCCGCAAGGTCGGCGACGCGATGCTCGCCGCCGGTTTCACCGACGACGACGTCGACCAGGTTCTGTGGCGCAACCCCGTCGCCTTCTACGGCCTCAGCGGCCGCCTCCAGCTCGACATCCCGGATCCTGAGTCCCTCCACGAGGGCAACTCCATACTCCGCGGCGGGGAATGAGGAGACAGACGTATGCGCTTCCGCCATCCCGACGGCGCCACCGTCCACCTCTCCTACTGCACCAACGTCCACCCCGCCGAGACCCTCGACGGCGTACTCGCCCAGCTCCGCGACCACTGCGAGCCGGTACGCAAACGACTCGGCCGCGACCGCCTAGGCATCGGCCTCTGGCTCGCCAGGGACGCCGCCCATGCCCTGATCACCGACCCGGCCGCGCTGCGCGGCCTGCGCGCCGAACTCGACCGCCGCGGCCTCGAGGTCGTCACCCTCAACGGCTTCCCGTACGAGGGATTCGGTGCCGAAGAGGTCAAGTACCGCGTCTACAAGCCGGACTGGACCGACCCCGAACGTCTCGCCCACACCACCGACCTGGCCCGTCTCCTCGCCGCCCTCCTCCCCGACGACATCACCGATGGCACCATCTCCACCCTCCCGCTCGCCTGGCGCGCCCCTTTCGACGACACGGCAGCCGGGGCAGCCCACACCGCCCTGACCACTCTCGCCGAACGCCTCGACGCCCTCGAGGAACTCACCGGCAAGTCGATTCGCATCGGTCTGGAGCCCGAGCCCGGCTGCATCGTCGAGACAACCGCGGACGCGATACCTCCCCTCAGCGCGATCGCATCGCACCGCATCGGCATCTGCATCGACACCTGCCATCTCGCCACCTCCTTCGAAGATCCGCAGGCTGCCCTGGCGGCGCTCACCGCGGCGGGTATCACCATCCCCAAGGCGCAGCTGTCCGCCGCGCTCCACGCCGAAGAACCACACCTCCCCGAAGTGCGGGCGGCGTTGGCCGCCTTCGCCGAACCCCGCTTTCTGCATCAGACCCGCACCCTTCCCCGAGCTGTCCGAGCAGGGGAGACCCCATCCGCGGGCGGTCTGCGCGGCACCGACGATCTCGACGAAGCCCTCGCCGGCACGGCGCTGCCCGACGACGCCCCCTGGCGTGCCCACTTCCACGTCCCCCTGCACGCCCCGCCCGCCCCGCCCCTCACCTCCACCCTCTCCGTACTCCAGGACACGCTGAACCGGCTCGTCGGCGGCCCTGACCCGCTCACCCGACACCTCGAGGTCGAGACCTACACCTGGCAGGCCCTCCCGCCCGAGCTGCGCCCCCGCAACCGCACCCAGCTCGCCGACGGCATCGCCGCCGAACTCACCCTCGCCCGCGACCTGCTGGTCGACCTCGGCCTCAAGGAGCTGCCATGACCGACGCCGCCCACCCCACTCCCACCCCTCTCCTTGTCCTGGACGTCGTCGGCCTCACCCCCCAGCTCCTCGACCACATGCCGCACCTCAAGTCCCTTGCCCAGTCCGGCTCCCAGGCCCCCCTCACCACCGTCCTCCCTGCCGTGACCTGCGCCGCCCAGTCCACCTTCCTCACCGGCGCCCTCCCCGCCGAGCACGGCATCGTCGCCAACGGCTGGTACTTCCGCGACCTCGGCGACGTCCTGCTCTGGCGACAGCACAACGGCCTCGTCTCCGGCGACAAGATCTGGGACGCCGCCCGCCGCGCACA
The DNA here is from genome assembly GCF_042888805.1 of Streptomyces sp. NPDC002730. NCBI lineage: Bacteria > Bacillati > Actinomycetota > Actinomycetes > Kitasatosporales > Streptomycetaceae > Streptomyces > Streptomyces sp. NPDC002730. The sequence continues at coordinate 149,006 of NZ_JBIAQG010000012.1, read as the reverse complement.
CCCCGGCTACACCGTCGCCAACATCTGTTGGTGGTACGCCATGGGCGCGGACACCGACTTCACCGTCACCCCCCGTCCCGTCTACTACGCCGACGGCCGCAAGGAACCCGACTGCTACACCCGGCCCCCCGACCTGCACGACGAACTCACCGAGAAGCTCGGCACCTTCCCCCTGTTCCACTTCTGGGGCCCGGGCGCCGACATCGTCTCCAGCCAGTGGATCGTCGACGCGACCCGCCACATCATGCGCAGCCGACACCCCGACCTGACCCTGTGCTACCTCCCGCATCTCGACTACGACCTGCAGCGCTACGGCCCCGACGACCCCCGCTCGTACCAGGCAGCCGCCGACCTCGACGCCGTCATCGCCCCGCTGCTGGGCGACGCCAGACAGGAAGGCCGCACGGTCGTCGCCCTGTCCGAGTACGGCATCACCCGCGTCAGCCGCCCCGTCGACATCAACCGCGCCCTGCGCCGCGCCGGTCTTCTCGAAGTCCACACCCAGGACGGCATGGAGTACCTCGACCCGATGGCCTCCCGCGCCTTCGCCGTCGCCGACCACCAGCTCGCCCACATCTACATCCGCCACCCCGAAGACATCGACGCCACCCGCGCGGCACTCACCGACCTGCCCGGCATCGAGCAACTCCTCGACGACGAGGGCAAGAAGAGCCACGGCCTCGACCACCCGCGTTCCGGCGAACTCGTCGCCATCGCGGAGGCCGACGCCTGGTTCACGTACTACTACTGGCTCGACGACGACCGGGCCCCCGACTTCGCCCAGCTCGTCGAGATCCACCGCAAACCCGGCTACGACCCGGTCGAGCTCTTCATGGACCCTCTCGACCCGTACGTACGCCTCAAGGCGGCCAAGGCGATCGCCCGCAAGAAACTCGGCATGCGCTACCGCCTCGCGGTCGTACCCCTGGACCCCTCACCTATTCGCGGCAGCCACGGCCGCCTGCCCACGAGCGACGACGAAGGTCCGCTCATCCTCTGCTCCACCCCCCGCGCTGTCAGCGGCCGCGTCGCGGCCACCGATGTGAAGTCCCTGCTGCTTCAACTCGCTGGACTCCACTCAAGCAGACACCACTGACAATCCGATCCCGGGAGATCCCATGAGCCGCACAAGCAAGGCCAACGACCCCGAACTCGCCCACAAGCTCAGCAGACGCGGCATGCTCGGCGTCGCCGCCGGCGCGACCGCCGCCGCCATCGTCGGCGCCGCTGCAGGCCCTGCCTCGGCAGCCGCGCCGAGTGCCGCCGCCCCCGGCAGGGGCCGCCCCGTCCTGCCCCCCGGCCGCCTCGGCACCCAGCTCTACTCCCTGCGCGACAAGGTTTCCAGCCTCGGCTTCGCGAAGGTCTTCGCCGAGCTGGAGCGCTACGGCTACGACGAGATCGAGTACGCCGGCTACACCCAGGGCACCGGCCCCATCACTCTCGCCCAGCTGAAGCAGCTCGCCCGTGACCACGGGCTGCGCGGCATCGGCAGTCACGTCGGCTACTACTCCAGCGACCCGAACGCCTACACCTTCGCCCAGAACCTCGACAAGGTCCTCGACGACGCCCAGGCGCTCGGCCTGCCGCACATCGGCACCGCATCGGGACCCTTCCGCTACGGCTCCACCGTCGATGCCTGGAAGCGGGCCGCCGAGGAGTTCAACACCTATGGAGCCGCCGCCAAGAAGCGCGGTCTGAAGTTCTACCAGCACAACCACGCCGAGGAGTTCTCCTTCGCCACCGACCAGCCGAACGTCCGCCTCTACGACGTGTTGCTCGCCGAGACCGACCCCGATCTGGTCTACCTCGAAATGGACATCTACTGGGCGTTCGTGGGTCAGTTCCGCTTCGGCAAGCGCGTTGACGGCACCCCCGCCCCCTTCGACCCTCTGCGCTATGTCCTCAAGCAGCCCCACCGCTACCCGCTTTTCCACGTCAAGGACGGCACGCACGACGAGTCCGCCCGCGACGGCTACCGGATGGTGGATGTCGGGGACGGAGACATCGACTACAAGCGCTTCATCTCCGCGGTGAACAAGACCCACGGCGGCTACCGCGACCACCACTGGCAGACCGAACACGACAACCCGGTCGAGTCCTTCGCGTTCGCCCGCAAGTCCAGTGAGCACCTCCACTCGCTGCGCGAGAAGGGCTGCTGAGGGTTCGTACGGCAACGCATCGGGTTCGCGCGGCGCCGCTTCCGGTCCGCGCGGTACCGCTTCCAGTCCGCGCGGCGCCGATCCCGCGTCGGCGCGTGAATCCTGCTACCGGCCAGTAGAGGGAACGTAAGGTTCCGTCCATCATGGGACGCGAACATGCCAATGCCCTCCGTCCGTACGGGACGGAGGGCTTCCCCTGAGCTGTTCCGAGACGCAGGAGACCCCCCATGCATGCAGGCAAGTGGAGAATCCGGTCGGTGGCCGCCGCCGCCGCGCTGGCGTTCACCATGGCCGCCCCGGTCGCAGCGGCCGCGGACTCGACCGGGGCGGACCGCCCGGCGACCCCGGCCGCCGCCACCGCCGCCGCGCCGCTGCAGTTCGGCCACGCCAGTACGCTGCTCGCCGACGTCGACTACGGGACCTGGCAGCGTGATGTCGCCGCCGTCGTCGCCGTTGCTCGCCCCTACGTCGAGCAGCGCACCACGAACACCTCCGGTGCGAAGCAGGCGATCGTCCTCGACATCGACAACACGTCGCTCGAGACCGACTTCCACCCCTTCTGGGAGTACCCGACACCTGCGGTCAAGCCGGTCCTCGAACTGGCGCGTTACGCGAAGTCCCGCGGTGTGGACATCTTCTTCGTCACTGCCCGCCCCGGCATCATCCACTCGCTCACCGATTACAACCTGAAGAAGGTCGGGTACCCGGTCGACGGCCTGTACGTACGGGATCTGCCTGACCTCTTCGACGAGGTCAGCGCGTACAAGACGGGCAAGCGGGCCGCGATCGAGGCAAAGGGTTACACGATCATCGCCAACATCGGCAACAACACGACCGATCTCGTGGGCGGCCACGCCGAGAAGACGTTCAAGCTGCCCGACTACAACGGCGACCTGTCGTAGCCGTCGGCACAACCGGGCACAACAGCGGGGGGCGTCACGACCGTGACCGGTTGTGGCGGCCCCCCCGTCGCAAACGCCACCGAGATCGCGGCAGCCGCCTCGCTCCCGCCCGAAACCTTCCAGACGTATGCCGCCGAGCGCGGGCTCCCCCCGGCGGTGCCGCGCGAGCGGTGGCGGGCGAGCGCGATCCGCCGGTTCGGCGTAGCCCTCGTCGACGGACTCCTGACGCGGGCCCGGGTCGTGCTGCGGGCCCAGCGGCGGTTGCTCAACTGGCTGTACATCTCGGACGCGGCGCAGACCGAGTTCGCCTCACTGGTAGCGATCGTCGCGCACTCACGTATCAACTCATGCACGAGCTGCGAGAGACAGGCTTCTCGTCCGCGGTCGGCATCGGAGGCGACCCCGTCATCGGCACCGGCCACATCGACTGCTTCGCCGGCTTCGAACAGGACCCGGACACCGAGCTCATGGTGCTCAGCGGGGAGATCGGAGGTGACGCCGAGGAGCGCGCCGCGGCGTACATCGCCGACCACACCACCAAGCCCGTCGTCGGCTGCATCGCGGGCTTCACCGCCCCGGAGGGCAAGACGATGGGCCACGCCGACGCCATCGTCTCGGGCTCCTCCGGCACCGCGCAGGCCAAGAAACTGGCCCTCGAAGCGGCAGTTTTACGGGTCGGCACGACGCCCACCGAGACTGCGAGGCTCGTCCACGACCGGATCGCGACGACACGCGACATCACGTGACGTCACCCACAATTGACACCGCGTGCGCTGCCACGCCGGCCCACGCTCACTACCGTCCAGTACGAGACATGAGCCATCGCACCTCCCGCCCCGACTGTGCACCGAGAGCGGAGACCTTCTCATGGCACCCACCCTCACCCTCAAACCCGGCACCGCATGGGCCGACGCCTGGCAGCGCTGCCTGGCCGTCGCCCCCGAGTCCTTCCGTGACGACCGCGTACTGAACCTCTGGGCCGCCCAGTGGCAGGCCGACGGCCGCGCCCTGCCCGCCACCAGCCCGGTCGACGGCAGCCCCATCGCGGGACCGCCGCGCCTGGACGCGGCAACCGCCCGGCAGGCGGTACGCGCTTCGCTCGACCAGCACCGGGCCTGGCGCCACGTTCCTCTGAGCGAGCGCAGGGCCCGCGTCGCCGCCGCCCTCGACGCCCTCACCGAACACCGCGAACTGCTCGCCCTGCTCCTGGTCTGGGAGATCGGCAAGCCGTGGCGGCTCGCCCAGGCCGACGTCGACCGTGCGATCGACGGAGTGCGCTGGTACGTCGACGGTGCCGAGTCCATGCTCGAAAGCCGTACGCCTCTGCCCGGCCCGGTCTCCAACATCGCCAGCTGGAACTACCCGATGTCCGTCCTGGTCCATGCGATGCTCGCGCAGGCCCTGGCCGGGAACGCGGTGATCGCGAAGACCCCGACCGACGGCGGTGTCGCCTGCCTCACCCTGGCCTCCGCGCTCGCCGCCCGTGAAGGCATCCCGATCACCCTGGTCAGCGGCAGCGGCGGCGAGCTCTCCGAGGCCCTGGTCCGCTCCCCGGAGATCGGCTGCGTCTCCTTCGTCGGCGGCCGCGACACCGGAGCCCGTATCGCCACCGCCGTGGCCGACCTCGGCAAACGCCACATCCTGGAACAGGAGGGCCTGAACACCTGGGGCATCTGGAACCACAGCGACTGGGACGCACTCACCGCGATGATCCCCAAGCTCTTCGACTACGGCAAACAGCGGTGCACGGCGTATCCGCGCTTCGTGGTCCAGCGCGAGCTGTTCGCCGACTTCCTGGCTGCCTACCTGCCCGCCGTACGTTCCATCCGTACGGGCCACCCGCTGGCGGTCGAGCACCCGGACGACTCTCTGCCCACCCTGGACTTCGGCCCCCTGATCAACGCGGCGAAGGCCAAGGAACTGGTCGATCAGGTCGCCGAGGCGATCGACCGCGGGGCCGTCCCGCTCCACCGGGGCACCCTGGCGGAAGGCCGTTTCCTGCCCGGCCAGGACACATCCGCCTACCTCCCGCCGGTCACGCTCCTGGGCCCGCCGCCGTCCTCGCCACTGCACCACGCGGAACCGTTCGGCCCGGTCGACACGATCGTCCTGGTCGACACGGAGGCGGAGCTGCTCGCCGCGATGAACGCCTCCAACGGCGCGCTGGTCGCGACGCTGTCGACCGACGACCCGGCGACGTACGAGCGACTGGCCCCGCAGATCCGCGCGTTCAAGGTCGGCCACGGAAAGCCGCGCTCGCGCGGTGACCGCGACGAGCTGTTCGGCGGCTTCGGGGCGTCCTGGCGGGGCGCCTTCGTCGGCGGTGATCTCCTGATCCGGGCCGTGACCGACGGCCCGGCGGGAGAGCGTCTGCCGGGCAACTTCCCCGACTACCACCTGATGGCGTGACCGCCTAGCCGATGCCCTGGCGGTCGGGCTCCAGCGCGAACGCGCGCTCGGCCGCCTCGGGCACCGTGCGCTCCACGGCCTGAACCAGGAGCGTGCGGTGCCTGAGCAGCGGCTCTCTCCGCTCCTCCGGCGCGAGCAGCAGGAGATCGTCGATCCCGGCCACCAGCCGCCGGGTCACCTGCGGTTGCCCCGGCGCGTACAGCCGCACCTCCGTCAGCCCCAGATCCACCAGATCGGTCCACCCGGGCACGTCCTGCACCAGACGCACCTCGCCCTGCCGGTCCCGGTGCTGCACCACCCCGAGCGGCATCGTCACCACCGCCGCCAGAAACTGCACGATCCGGTCCAGACACTGCACGGCGGTCGTCGGATCATTCACGGCGGGCGACAGCGCGCGCAGCGCGATGTCCGACAACTGCCGCAGCCCGAACCCGAGATCCTGGTGAAAGGAGCGTTCCACCCCCACGGACACCGTGTACCTCAAGGCCCGCCGCGACGGCCGACCCTCCCCGTGCACAGCCAGCACCGGCGTCCCGGGCACCACGTAATCCCCGATCCGCGGAATCAGCCTCAGTACGACGCCGTGCCGCTTGGCCGCCCGTACCAGCCGCGCGACATTCACATCCAGCAGCACACCGGCCCGCCCGTGATGAGCGACCCACGCCGTCTCGGCAGGGAGCGGCGCCAGCTCCTGGCCACCGGCCGGCTGCCTGCCCAGCATCTGGAAGGACTCCCGGGCGATGTGGTCGACGACCGGCCCGACCTGCATCAGCCGCAGCATGGCGCTCACGTACACGATGAAGAGCAGCAGACTCAGCCCGACCAACACCATGGTCAGCAGACTCTGCACCAGCGGCACCGAGGTGACCAGCTTGGGATCGGTCTCGCTCTCGTACGAGGTCAGCACCAGCAGCGAGAACAGAAAGGTCGCCAGGAACACCGTGAGCGTCAGCTTGCTGATCCGGCTCCTGACGAAGATCCTCACCACCCGCGGGGTGAGCTGGCCACTCGCCATCTGCACGGCGACCAGCGAGATGCTGAAGACGACACCGATGAAGGTCATCATCGCGGCGCTGACCGTCGTCACGATGGTCTTGGAGTCGTCGGCGATCGCGATGAGATCGCTGATCGCCTTGTATGCCTGCTCTCGCTGCAGATACGCGATGATCTCCGTATCCAGCGCGGAGGCCCCCACCCACAGCGCGAAGGCACACAGCAGCCCGGCGGTGGGCGCGAACCAGAAGGTGTCCCGCAGATGCTCGCGCAGCAGCGAGAGCGCGCGGGGCGGTCGATAACGGCGATCACTCACGCACGCGAAGGTATGTCCTGCACTGTGCGTATGCGTGCTGAAACAGACCGTGAGCAGGGCGCCGAGAGGTCGTCGAGATCGTCGCGAACGAGTGAGCGGCACCCCACTGACCACCGGATATACAGGTGAGAGGCACCTCGAAGCCCTGGTATTGTTGTCCATGTCGCCGCGGGAAACCGGGGCTGACCACCTAGTCCGGGTGGCGGAATGGCAGACGCGCTAGCTTGAGGTGCTAGTGCCCTTTATCGGGCGTGGGGGTTCAAGTCCCCCCTCGGACACCAATCAATGCGGGATATGCGGATCGTGACTCACTCGTCACGATCCGCTTCTGCGTTGTGGGCGACGGTCGGCTGTGGCGGGCTCCCGCCAGGCGGTGATCCGTCGAGGGCGCTGCCTCACCGACTTTGAGCCCAGCTCCTACGCGACCTCGGGGTTGAGCGTGTCGAAGTAGACGCAGTCGGTGCCCCGGTCGAAGTGGAAACTTCCCTGGTAGGCCGACTTGGTGATGTGTTGGTCATAGCGGGGGCTGCTCATCCACTCAGGTTGTTCAGGAAGGAATTGCTCCAGCATTTCCGGCACCTTTGACGGGCTGCCGAGGGCAAAGCCGTACGCCGGACTCCTGACGATCGAAGTGGCTGCACCTGCCGGCAGCTGAGCGATTCCGACAACCCGGATCTGAGGATCCTGGTCGGGGATGGGCTCACGTCCGGAGTCGTTCGGGTTGAAGCCGAGCCAATGTGGATCGGCGAGCTGCCCGACGGCACGGAATCGACGCAGCAGGGGTTCAGCGTCTTTGCGCACTCTCTCGCGATCAGGGACGGACGTGTCACCGCTGGCGGCGTAGATGCCAGTCCCGCCGCCCAGCACAGCCACACCACTCAGGACGAACAACATGCGGCGGCTCAGAAAGCTTGGTCTGGTCACTCGCGTTGCCCCCTTGTCCGGAGGGCGGATCTTATCCCGTCGCCCAAGCCTCAACCCGGGGGCGAACAGATCAGCAGCCCAATCAGGCGCCGACCTCCCCGGCGAGGATGTCAAGCCTGTCCAGTTCGTCCAGGACGAGGGCGGCATGCTGCGCGGGGTCCGGGACCGGGTGCAGCAGCGCCCGTACTTCTCCCGAGCGGTCGAGGACAACGGCGGCCCTGGAGAACAGGATCCGGTCGCCCACCTGGACCTCGGGCGCCCCCACGGCGCGGCCGAGCGTCAGTTGGCTGTCACCGATGAGCGGATAGCCGAGGTCGCGCTCCTTTGCGAAGGCGGACAAGTGGCCCGGTGTGTGAGCACTGACGCCCAGTACACGGGCGTCGGCCCGTGCGAAACGCGCCGCGGCGTCGCGCACGGAGCACAGCCCGGTCGTGCAGCCGGCCAGCTCAGGGAGCACCTCTCCGATGCCCGGCTCCGTAATGAAGAACAACACGGTCCACCTGTGATCCGGCGAGGGAACAGCAAATGAGCCTTCGGAGGTCTCGACGATGTGGTCCATGAAGGTCCTTGCTGGTGGTTGTTCGGATGGCGGAACGGAATCAGACCGTCTCCGCCTGCTGCCCAGGTTCTCAGGGGTGAGCATGCAGTGCCGGTTGGATGTCCCGTTCGAATCCGGACCATAAACGACAAGATCAGCGCGTGTACAGCGCGTCGATGTCCGCCGCGTACGCCCCCGCGATCGCCCGCCGCTTGAGCTTCAGCGTCGGTGTCATCAGACCGGCGTCCAGACTGAATTCGTTCGGCAGGATCCGGAACGCCCGGATGGACTCCGCCCTCGAAACCCGGGTGTTGGCCCGCGAGACCGCCCGCTGGATCTGCGCCCGCAGGTCCTCGTCGTCCGTCATCGCCGTTATCTCCGACGGCTGCTTTCCCTTCAGCGCCTGCCAGTGCGCCAGCGCCTCAGGGTCCACCGTGATGAGCGCCGCGATGTACGGCTGGTCGTCGCCCACGATCAGACACTGCGAGATCAGCGGATGGTGGCGCAGCTGCTCCTCCAGGGGCAACGGGGCCACGCTCTTGCCGCCGCTGGTGATGATGACGTCCTTCTTGCGCCCCGTGATGACGAGGTAGCCCTCGTCGTCGAGATGGCCCGTGTCGCCGGTGGCGAACCACCCATCGCGCAGCACCGCTTCGGTGGCCTTGGGGTTGTTGAGGTAGCCGGCGAAGACCGTGTCGCCGCGTACCCACACCTCGCCGTCAGTCGCGATGTGTACCGCGCAGCCCGGAATCGGCCGACCCACCGTGCCGAATCTGACCGCACCGGGCGGCTGGGCCGTGATCCCGCCCGCGGTCTCCGTGAGGCCGTACCCGTCGTACACGGTGATGCCCGTGCCCGCGAAGAACAGCCCCAGCTCCCTCCGCAGCGTCGAGCCGCCGGACACCGCGTTGCGTACCTGGCCGCCCAGTACGGCGCGCAGCTTGCTGTACACCAGGTGGTCGTAAACGGAGTGCAGGACCTTCAAGGTCGGGCTCGGGCCGTGGCCCGAGCCGATGGAGTGGCGTTCCACGGCCTCGGCGTAGCGCACCGCGACGGCCGCGGCCTTGTCGAAGAGGCTGACGCGGCCCGCATCCTCGGCGGTGCGGCGGGCCTTGTGGAAGATCTTCTCGAAGATGTACGGCACGGCGAAGAGGAACGTGGGCTGGAAGGACGCCAGGGCGGGGAGCAGCGTCTCGGGCGTCAGATCCGGCTGGTGGCCGAGGCGGACACCGCCACGCAGACAGGCGACCACGACCATCAGCCCGTAAATATGGGCTACGGGGAGGAAGTTGAGGATCGCGGGCTGCACACCCGGCTCCGCGATGATCCCGCCCCAGCCTTCGAGGAGGATGTCGCATTCGGCGGCGAGATTGGCGTGGGTGATGAGGCAGCCCTTGGGCGTTCCGGTGGTGCCGGAGGTGTAGCAGATCGCGGCGACCTGGTCCGGCAGTACGGCGGCGCGGTGACGGTGGATCAGGTCGTCGTCCATACCGAGGCCCTGGTGGATCAGGGCCGGCACACAGCCCAGGTCCATCTGCCAGATCGCGGACAGCTGGATCTCCGCGTCGGATGCCGCCGCCACGGTCATCGCATGGTTCTCGTGCTCGACCACGATGGCCCGGACCTGGGCGTCGTACAGGATCCAGCGCACCTGCTCGATGGACGACGTGGGGTAGACCGGAACGATCTCTGCGCCGACGGACCACAGAGCGTATGCCAGAACCGTCCACTCGTAGCGAGTACGGGACATCAGCGCGACCCGGTCGCCGAACCGGATGCCGTTGGCCAGGAAACCCTTGGCCACGGACAGGACTTCGTCGCGGAACTGCTCCGCGGTCGTCGGTTCCCAGTCGTCCGACCGTGTCGACGCCCGGCGGGAGAACTGCACCAGGGAGGGGTCGCGTTCAGCGGTTTCGTAGACCGAGTCGGCGAGACTCCCCGACCGCGGAGGTTCGGCACGGCGCGGAGGACCGATACCCGGCATATGGCGTCTCCCTTCCCCGAGTTGGGGCGCCGCACTGTTCAACTCAGGGAGCGAAAGGTACCTGTCGGAAGCACTTTTGCCTAGTTTCGGGGCACATCAAGCGTCAGTCGGCGGTCGGCTCCTGGACCCTGACGCGCCACAGCCACCGTATGTCCCGTCCGAAGGACCAGATCAGCAGCATCAGCGCCATGAGGACCGCCGCGGAAGCTGGCAGAGGCGGGAGGATTCCCGCGCCGGCCACGAGCAGCACGATCCCTTGCATCGCGGCCACCGTCTTACGGGCCGTGCTCGGGGGCAGCGGCCCGTACGACAGCCATGGCATCACCCGGGCCGCCGCCACGAAGGCGTACCGCAGGGCGCCGATCAGCAGCACCCATGGGCCCATCGAGGTGGCGACATAGATGCTGAGCACCAGGATGAGGAACGCGTCGACCTCCATGTCGAAGCGTGCCCCCAGGGCGGACGCCGTGCCGGTGCGCCGGGCGACCTTGCCGTCGACCGCGTCGAGGATCAGTGCCACCGTCGTGAGAGCGACCAGGACCGTGACCGGCGGCGGACTCTCGAAGGAGTCCGCGACCAGCGCGGTCACACCCCCGACGAGCGTCGCGCGGGCCAGTGTGACGCGGTTGGCCGCTCCGAAGGACTGGAGCCACGACCGGCGCAGGGCGCGGGTGAGCACGGCCCAGGTGCCGACCGCGAAGGCCAGGCCCGTCAGCCAGCCCGCGGGCCCCAGACCGATTGCCGTGCCGAGCAGGGTCAACAGGAGGACCTGAGCGCCCGCTCCCACGGCGGTCTCGTGCCGCAGCAGCCTCGTGTCGTACGCGTTGTTCAAGGCCACCGTGCATCCTCCGGCCGAGTGACAGATCCATGAGCGCCGCGTACCGTGTGCGCGGCTTCTTAAAGATCAGTACGCGAATCGTCGCCCGATTGCTCAGGAGACGCCAATGGAACGTGAGGCCCGAGCCTTCTGGCTTCGTTCGCCGGGTCATGGCGAGATGCGGGATGTCCGCCTGCCGGAGCCCGGCGATGGCGACGTTGTGGTGCGCACCCTGTTTTCCGGTGTGAGCCGTGGAACGGAGACCCTTGTCTTCCGTGGCGGCGTGCCGGAGAGCCAGCACTCCACGATGCGGGCACCGTTCCAGGACGGCGACTTCCCCGGGCCCGTCAAGTACGGCTATCTCAATGTCGGCCTTGTAGAAGAAGGACCGCGGCACCTGCTAGGCCGAACGGTGTTCTGCCTCTACCCGCACCAGACCCGGTACGTCGTCCCCGCGAGCGCCGTGACGCCCGTCCCGGACAACGTCCCCGCCCCGCGAGCGGTGCTGGCCGGCACGGTGGAGACCGCGGTGAACGCCCTGTGGGACGCCGCGCCCCTGATCGGCGACCGTATCGCCGTCGTGGGAGGGGGCATGGTCGGCTGCAGCGTCGCCGCCGTCCTGGCCCAGTACCCGGCCGTGCGCGTCCAACTGGTCGACGCGGACCCTCAGCGCGCCGGCATCGCCAGGGCGCTCGGCGTCGACTTCGCGCTCCCCGAGGAGGCCGCGGGCGACTGCGATCTTGTCGTCCACGCCAGCGCCACGGAGGCAGGACTCGCGCGTTCACTGGAACTCCTCGCCCCGGAGGGGACGGTTCTCGAACTGAGCTGGTACGGCGACCGGCGGATCAGCCTGCCGCTGGGCGAGGCCTTCCACTCCCGCCGCCTGGTCGTGCGCAGCAGCCAGGTCGGGACGGTGTCCCCGGCCCGTAGCTCCCGCCGGACCTTCGCCGACCGGCTCGCGATCGCGCTCGACCTGCTCGCCGACCCCGCCTTCGACGCACTGGTCACCGGTGAATGCGCCTTCGACGAACTGCCGGAGGTGCTGCCGAGGCTCGCCTCCGGAGAGCTGCCCGGGCTGTGCCACCGCGTTCTGTACGACGACGCCGCAGATCCGGCCTGAACAAGCTGCAGATCTGGCCTGAACAAGGAGGCCAGGTCGGCCGTACTACACGACAGGCCCCGGCAAAAAAGGGCCGGACGCGCCGCACCTGGAGGGTCGCCCGTTGTTCAGCATCACCGTCCGTGATCACATCATGATCGCTCACAGCTTCCACGGAGAGGTCTTCGGACCCGCGCAGCGCCTGCACGGAGCGACGTTCCTCGTGGACGCCACCTTCCGCCGCGCCGAGCTGGACGCCGACAACATCGTCGTCGACATCGGACTGGCCACTCAGGAGCTCGGGACCGTCGTCGGCGAGCTGAACTACCGCAATCTCGACGACGAACCCGACTTCGCCGGCACCAACACCAGTACGGAATTCCTGGCCAAGATCATTGCCGACCGCCTCGCCGACCGGGTGCACGCAGGGGCACTGGGCGAGGGCGCCCGCGGCCTGGCCGGCATCGCGGTCACCCTGCACGAATCGCACATCGCCTGGGCGAGTTACGAGCGCACCCTGTGAACCGCGCCGCCGTTACCACCGTGACCGCACGCTCCGTGCACATCGTGATGCCCGGCGGCGTCGACGACCCGGCCGCGCCGAGTGGCGGCAATGTCTACGACCGCCGCGTGTGCCGGGACCTGCCCGGCATCGGCTGGCAGGTCCACGAGCACACCGTTGCGGGCAGCTGGCCACAGCCCGGAGCGGCCGCTCGCGCCGAGCTGTCCCGCATCCTGGCGGAGGCGGCGGACGGCACCGTCGTCCTCCTCGACGGACTCGTCGCCTGCGCCGTTCCCGACATCGTCGTCCGCGAGACCGAACGGCTGCGCCTGGTGGTACTGGTGCACCTGCCGCTGGGCGACGAGACAGGACTCGTCCCCGCCCGGGCGGCGGACCTGGACGCCCTGGAGCGCGAGACTCTGCGCGCCGTTCCGGCGGTCGTGGCGACCAGCAACTGGGCGGGCCGCCGGCTCGTGGCCCACCACCGGCTCGCCTCCGGCCGAGTCCATGTCGCTGCCCCCGGCGCCGACATCGAGCCTTCGGCGCCCGGCACCGACGGAGCCTCGCGGCTGCTGTGCGTCGCCTCGGTGACCCCGCGCAAGGGGCAGTACCGGCTGGTGAAGGCACTTGCGGCCGTCGCGGACCTGCCCTGGACCTGTGTATGCGTCGGCGGCCTCGACCAGGATCCCGGCTATGTCGCCAGTCTGAGGGAGCTGATCGAGAAGTACGGTCTCGGCGACCGGGTCCACCTCGTCGGACCGCAGGCCGGCGCGGAGCTGGACGCGAGCTACGCCGCCGCCGACCTCATGGTGCTCACCTCGTACGCCGAAACGTACGGCATGGCTGTGACCGAGGCGCTCGCGCGCGGTATTCCCGTGCTGGCGACGGCCGTCGGCGGGCTCCCGGAGGCCGTCGGGCGCGCGCCCGACGGCAGCGTGCCGGGCATGCTCGTACCGTCGGAAGACCCCGCGGCACTCCCGACGGCGCTGCGTCGCTGGTTCGGCGAGCCCGGCCTGCGCCGCCGGTTGAAGACGGCCGCACGCGACCGGCGCACCGCGCTGGACGGTTGGGAGACGACGGCGCGGAATCTGGCCGGCGCGCTCGAACAACTCCGACTCGAACCCCGGAGGGCCGCGTGAGTACGACCGACGCGCCTGGTTATGCACCCGAGTGGCTGGAGCTGCGGGAGGGCGCCGACGCCGACGCCCGCGCAGCCGGGCTCCTCGAGCCGCTCCAACACTGGTTGGCGGGCCAGGAGCGAGGGGCCGACGGGATCGTGATCCGCGATCTCGGCTGCGGCACCGGCTCCATGGGACGCTGGCTCGCACCCCGGCTGAACGGTCCCCAGCACTGGATCCTGCACGACCGCGACCCCGTTCTGCTCGACCTGGCCGCCGTGCGAACGCCCCGTACGGCGGCAGACGGCAGCCGCGTGACGGTGGCGACCGAACGAGGTGACATCGACCGCCTGACCGCGGAAGACCTGGACGGCGCCTCGCTGTTGACGGCCTCCGCTCTGCTGGACGTGCTCACCCGCGACGAGGTGGACGGGATCGCCGCGGCCTGCGCGGAAGCCGGCTGTCCGGCCCTGCTGGCCCTCTCCGTGGTGGGGCGGGTCGAGCTGACACCGGCCGATCCGCTGGACGCGGAGTTCGCCGACGCGTTCGACGCCCACCAGCGCCGCAGCGGGCTGCTGGGACCCGATGCCGTGTCGGTGGCCTCCGTGGCCTTCGCACGGCAAGGGGCGATGGTACGGGTGCTGGCCAGCCCGTGGCGGCTCGGCGCCGATGAGTCGGCGTTGATGGCGGAGTGGCTACGGGGCTGGGTCGGCGCGGCCTGTGAGGAGCGCCCGGCCCTGGCGCAGCGCGCCGACGCGTATCTGCGCCGCCGCCTGGAGGCGTGCGCGGCGGGGGAGTTGCGGGTGGTGGTGTACCACAGCGATCTCCTGGCGCTGCCCCGGCCTGCGGGCGGTACATCATGAGCGCGCAGACGGTCCGGGCCCGGGTCGGCACGATCGCCGGAGCGGGCATCCTCGCGGTGCTGGTGTGGCGTCTTGGCACCGGCGCATTCCTGGACGGGCTGAGCAGGATCGACGGCCCGACCCTCCTGGCCGCTCTCGGACTCGGCCTGCTCACCACCGTGTTCAGCGCCTGGCGCTGGCGCCTCGTCGCCCGCGGCCTGAGTATCCGGCTGCCACTGGGCCGGGCAGTCGCCGACTACTACCGGGCCCTGTTCCTGAACGCGGCGCTGCCCGGCGGCGTACTCGGCGATGTGCACCGCGCGGTGCGGCACGGGCAGAACACGGGTGACGTCGGCCGCGGCGTGCGCGCGGTCGTCCTCGAACGGACCGCGGGCCAGCTGGTCCTGATCGCGGTCGGCGTGACGGTACTGGTCGCCCAGCCGTCCCCGGCCCTGGCTCAGACCCATCACCTGGCCACGTCGCCGGTGATCGCTCTGGCCCTCGCCGTGGTGGGCGGGCTGATGATCACCGTGGCCGTACGTCTCGGCAGGAAGCCGGTCACATCCCGATGGCGCCGGGCAGTCCGAGCCGCGCTGGCCGAAGCGCGGCTCGGACTGCTCGCCCGCAGAAGCTGGCCGGGAGTGGTGATGTCGTCCGTCGTGGTGCTCGCGGGGCACCTCGGCACATTCCTTCTCGCCGCCCGGGCAGCGGGGTCAACGGCTCCGTTCGCCCAGCTCGTGCCCCTGATGGTGCTGGCCCTGCTTGCCATGGCGCTGCCGCTGAACGTCGGTGGCTGGGGCCCCAGGGAAGGCGTCACCGCCTGGGCCTTCGGCGCCGCCGGCCTGGGCGCCGCCCAGGGGCTGACCGTCGCCGTGATCTACGGAGTGCTCACCTTCGCCGCGAGCCTGCCCGGTATCGGGGTGATCGCCGGTCAGTGGCTCGCCCGTCTGCGGCGCCCGCAACTCCAGCTCGAAGAGCGTGTCCTCGCCGAGGACGGCGCGTCGCACCGGCGGGCGAAGGGCGTCCCGCATCACCGGCTGACCGGCGAAGCGGAGCCCCGGGACGCCGTCGCCGAGCAGAACCGGTGCCACGGTGACGTAGAGCCGGTGCAGTGCCCCCTCGCCCAGGAAACGCGACACGGTGACACCGCCGCCCTCGATCAGCACCCGGCCAAGGCCGCGCCGGGCGAGCGCCTGCACCAGCCGGTTCGGGGCGAACGCGTCGCTGTCCGGCAGCGTCAGGATGTCGACGCCGTCCGGAACGGCCTCGCGGTGGTCACTGCCCGCGCCCACCACCCACAGGGTCGGTGCTGCCCCGTCGGTGAACACCCGGTGACTCAGCGGTACGCGGCCGTGCGGATCGACGACGACGCGCACCGGGTTGGCCCCGGGGCAGGCACGCACGGTCAGTTGGGGGTCGTCGGCGACAGCGGTGCCTGCCCCGACGACCACCGCGTCGGCGAGCGCACGCAGGCGGTGCAGATGGCAGCGGTCCTCCTCGC
Source organism: Streptomyces sp. NPDC002730 (assembly GCF_042888805.1). Classification (NCBI taxonomy): domain Bacteria; kingdom Bacillati; phylum Actinomycetota; class Actinomycetes; order Kitasatosporales; family Streptomycetaceae; genus Streptomyces; species Streptomyces sp. NPDC002730. The sequence goes on along the minus strand of NZ_JBIAQG010000012.1, from coordinate 132,902 downwards.
CGGTGACATAGTCGGCGTCGCCGGTACGGGTCGCGATGAACCCGTCCAGGCTCTGCCCGAGTTGGGCGAAGGCGAGGTGCGGACCGGCCAGGCACAGCGGCAGATAGCGGTCGGCGAGCAACTCCGCCTCGCGCGAGGCCTCCTGCCTCCAGCGCCGTCCGCCGTCCGCTCCCCGGACCAGCCCGGCGGCCTCGGCGTCCGGCTCGGACCGGATGCCCCGCAGCCGCTCCCAGGCCTCTGCCGCGTCGAGTACGGTGCTGCGGCCGGTCATCGCGTCTCCCGCGGGGTGAGAAGTGAGACGTACTCACCGAAGGAGTCGACAAGTCCGGCCAGCAGCTCCTTTCCCTTCTCGGCGGACGCCATTGACGGACGGCCGATGACACCGGACTCCGTATAGGAAGGCATGCCCAGAGTGAGTAGGTGCTTACGGTCGTCGGCAAGGAAATCGGCGGTTTCATAACCGGAGCGGACGAGTTCGGGGTGGGCGTGCAGCAGAATCGATGTCTCCAATTCACCCGCGTGCATATCGCTGTGCGACGGGGTCTGGACACCAGCCCTGACCCGTGCCGCATCCCAGTCCGCCGAGCCCGGGAAAAGCGCCATAGGGATCCCGCTGCCGGCGGATTCCTGAACCACATTGCGCAGTACGTAATTTCCGCCGTGCCCATTCACCAGAATCAGGGCGCCGACACCGGACCGGCGGAGCGAGTCGGCAATGTCCCGTACGACGGCGTAGAGGGTCGCGGCGGAAATGCTGACAGTTCCGGGCCAGGCAGCATGCTCGTGCGAGCAGGAGAACGTCAGCGGAGGAAGGAGGTGAACCGGATGGGCGGCAGCGACCTCCCCGGCGATGGTGGAGGCGATGATCGTGTCTGTCACCAGGGGGAGAAACGCCCCGTGCTGCTCGAAGCTGCCGATGGGAAGGACGGCGACATCGGCCCGCCGGGTCCTCACGTCCTCCGTGGAGTCCAGTGGCCACAGGCCCCATGGCTGTGGCGTTCCCGAACCGCTCATGTCTTTCCGGCCTTTCGTTGTGCACTCTGCGCGCCCGTGGTCGAACGTGATGAAACGGGCAGCCAGTTGATGTACCTTCGCCATTTTCCCTCACACTGCCAGAAGTTTGCCAGATAGGATCAGGGTCATGACAGAAAGTGATGGCGTGCTCGTTGACAGTGTTCGTCCATCAGGTGTCGAACGAGTGGTGGAAGTGCGGCTGGCCACCATGCACGGCGAGTTTCTCGCTATCGGCTACCTGGACCGCGAAAGCGGCGATGAACAAATGGTGCTGGTATACGGCGATATCGAGAGAGACGGAGCGCTGACCCGTGTGCATTCCGAGTGTCTGACCGGAGATGTCTTCGGGTCCAAGCACTGTGAATGCGGCGACCAATTGTCCGCCGCGCTGCACACCATCGTGACGGAGGGGCGCGGCATTCTCGTCTATCTCCAGGGGCACGAGGGCCGAGGGATCGGTCTGTTGGGCAAGCTCCGGGCGATGAAGCTCCAAGCGGAGGGTCTCGACACGGTCGAGGCGAATCTCGCCCTCGGGTTCCCGGCCGACGCCCGCGACTACCGGGTCGCGGCGGACATCCTGCACGACCTCGGTGTGCAATCCGTGCGGCTGCTGTCGAACAACCCGCTCAAGAGCGAAGCGCTGCTGCGGTACGGCATCAAAATCGCCGAGCCGGTTCCGCTGCTGATTCCGCCGCGCGAAGAGAACATGGCCTACTTGTGGACCAAGCGGGAACGCCTCGATCACTTCTTGCCGCACTTGGACGGCGCGGCCGACGGTTAGGGGTTGTCCTCGCGGCTACTCGAACCGCTTGGTGTCGCCTGCCCCTCGGCGAACGATCTCGAGTTCGCCGCCGGAGAAGTCGATGACCGTGGTCGGCTCGGTGCCGCAGTCGCCCGAGTCGACCACGGCGTCCACCACGTGGTCGAGTCGTTCCTTGATCTCCCAGCCCTGTGTCATCGGCTCGTCCTCGTCGGGCAGGAGCAGGGTGCTGGAGAGCAGCGGCTCACCGAGGTCGGCGAGCAGAGCCTGAGCAACGACATGGTCAGGAATCCGGACTCCGACCGTCTTCTTCTTCGGGTGCAGCAACTGGCGCGGCACCTCCTTCGTCGCAGGCAGGATGAAGGTGTAACTGCCGGGCGTCGCTGCCTTGATCGCGCGGAACACGTCGTTGTCGATGTGCACGAACTGACCCAGCTGCGCGAAGTTCTGGCACACAAGGGTGAAGTGGTGACGATCGTCGAGGTTCCGGATCGACCGGATCCGGCTGATGCCGTCACGACTGCCCAGCTGGCATCCCAATGCGTAGCAGGAGTCTGTCGGGTACGCGACGAGCGCGCCGGATCGAATGCTGTCGGCCACATTGCTGATGGTGCGCCGCTGAGGATTCTCGGGGTGCACATCGAAGTACTTCGCCATTCACCGAGTCTAGTGGCCCGTTCCGTAAATGATCTCCGACTGGGTGCGGGCATGGCCGAGTGGCTTGTGACCGGGCGGTCTGTCCGGCGAGATTCCCGGGCGCCGCGACCAGCAGCAGCATGTCCTCCAGGGGCCGGCCCCAAATCCGGCCCCTGGAGGACATTGCTGGCTCCCTCGCGCGCAGCACGGTCTCCGGCTTGCAGAACCCGGCGCGGAGCCCGGGTGACGGCCTCGGTGAAGGCTGTCACCCGGTAGCGGCGTCCGATCTCAGTGCCGGGGCGGTCGTGGGTGCGCCCACATGAGCACTCTCGTTCCTCGTCCCACCACCACCGAACCGCTCACGCCATTCCGATCACGCCTGAGCGGACGGGGCCGGGAGCGTGGCGAGTTCGCCCAGGACGCGGGCCGCCGGCGCGGGGTCGACCAGCCACTTCAGGTGGCTGCCCTCCAGTGTGCGGACGTCGTACGGGTTGTCAGGCGTCAGCTCGTTGCCCTCGCGGATCAGGCGGTCCTGTATGGCGAGAGGCAGGCTCGTGTCATCGGCCAGGCGGATGTAGGTCTTGGGGATGCGGCCCCAGGTCGCGGCCTGCGCCCGGTCGGCGGAGCCGCCGACGTCCAGGTTCTCGTCGGGCTGGAAGGTGTTCAGGAAGGTGTGGAACTGCTCGTCGGTGCCGTCGGCGAAGAAGGCCGCCTTGAACGCCGCGAGCGAGTCCGGGTTCGCGGTGCGGAAGTTGACGCGGAGCAGGCCGAGGTCGGCAGGGTTCCCGGCCAGCGCCGAAGCGAAGGCGGCGGGGTCGACCGTGGCCATCTCCGGCTCGGTGTAGTAGTCGTTGATGTCGAGGTGGACCGGGCACCAGGCCGAGACGTAGACGATGCGGTCGATCAGATCCGGGCGTGCGTTGGCCGCGGCCGTGACCGTGACACCGCCCCGGCTGTGGGCGACGAGGATCACGGGGCCGTTCCGCCTGGCCCGTTCGAGGATCCCGATGAGGTGCGCGACGTTGTCGGCGAGCGTGACGCCCTTGATCGAGCCGGGCGCGGTGGCGAGCCCCTCGGGGTCCTGCGGTGACTGATAGGCGCGGGTGAAGGTCGCCTGGAACCCGTGGCCGGGCAGGTCGACGGCGACCGAACGGTGCCCGAGGAGGCCGAGTTCGGCCTGGAGGGGCGCGAAGGAGAAGGAGTTCGCGAAGGCTCCGTGCACCAGTACGAACGTCGGTTGCATCTGTGTACTCACTTTCCGGCCGCCGCGGTTCGGCGTCGGCCATGGCGAGGCCCGGCGCGGGCGAGCCGACTCAGGGCCGAGGAACGGGCCCACGTCCGCCGCACACCGTCCCCCGCTGCGGGGGACGTCTTCGTGCGTGGAACGCGTCACTCGGCCAAGTGCGGTCAACCGCTGCGCCTGGCGGGCATGGGGTGGACATTCGTTTGATGTCCCAAGATTCACATTGTCCAGCGGAAGATCATCCGCACTACTGCCTACACATGGGTCCACCGGCTGCGGACCCACCGAAACCCGACCCGGCCCGTATCGGGTCGATCCTGGGCATGCCGGCCTCGACCGTGCTCCGGATTCCGGTCCGCCACGGCCTGAACCGCCTGGCTTCCCCGACCGACCCCCACGGCATCACCGTCGAACGGGTCCTGACCGACAACGGCTTCTGCTCAACCGCACCCTGCTCGACGAATGGGCTTGCCGGCGGCCCTACGCGATCAATCCGAAGTTTGACGCAGGACCAGGCAGAGAAAGCCGAAGCTGTCCCGGTACCCGCGCAGCCACTGCGAACGCTGGGCGGTGGCCGTCTCCAGCACCTGTGCGCCAGCCGGATCGGCAGGGTGGTCCAGAGCCCATGAGGCCAGCGAGCCCCAGCAAGCCCACTCGTAGGCGTCCAGCTCACTGCGGGTGCTGACATGGCCGTGGACAGGGGTCCATCCGTCGGCGACGACGCGGTCCACCGTGGTCGCCAGGTCGGCGAGGTCACCGAACATCTCGACGGCCGCCGGCGAAGGGGCGCGGTCCCAGAACGACTCACCGATCAGAACGCGGCCTCCGGGAGCCAGGTGCTTGCGGGCCGCCGCGAGGGTGGGGAGAAGACCGCCGAAGGCATGCGTGGCGCCGACGCTGATCACCAGGTCGAACGGCTGTGGAGAGCCGAAGTCCGCGGCCTCCTGCTGGTGGAGGACCAGGCGCTCGTCGACTCCGAGTTTGCTCGCTGCCTGGCGGGCCTGCGTCAGGGCGACTTCGGAGACGTCGACGCCCTCGGCGTGCAGGTGCGGGCGCGTCGCCAGGGCGCGCAGAAGCCACTCCGCTGTGCCGCATCCGAGGTCGAGCACTCGCTCGTCGCCTCGCGGGAGGCCACGTTCGAGCAGCCGGCTGACCGAGTCGTCGTCGAGCGGAGATTTTATCGGGTGGTCGGCATGGGCGATCATGGAGATCTGTTCGCGGCTCACCGGCGCGGCGTGCCCCGTGTCGAGGAGCAGCTTCGCGGCCACCGCCGTCCCGTCGGTGCGGATCGTGCCGGCGACGGCCTTCGCCCGTGCTTCCGTCTCGGGGGTCAGGGCCGTCCTGAGTGCGGCTGACAGGGACTCGAAGGTCGGGGTCGGGCCGTCGTGTGCCGCGCCGATGCCCAGGTCGGCCACGCGGGCGGCCCAGTGCGGCTGGTCCACGAACTGGGGCACCACCACCTGGGGTGCACCGGCTCGGGCGGCGGTGGTCGTAGTGCCTGCGCCGCCGTGGTGTACGACGGCCGCGACCCGGCGGAACAGGGACTGGTGGTTGACGTCGCCGACGGCGAAGCAGTCGTCCGAGTCGTCCACCAGGCCCAGGTCTGCCCAGCCGCGGGAGACGAGCACGCGACGGCCCTGCGCGCGGGCCGCCTCGACGGTTGTCCGGGCGATGTCGGTGGCTGTGCTCATGGGCATGCTGCCGAAGCCGACGTACACCGGTGGGGTGCCGGCGTCCAGGAACGTCTCCAGATCGGCGGGCAGGGGGCGTTCGTCGGGCAGGATCCACGCGCCGGTCTGCACGAGGTCGAGGTTCGTCAGTTGCTGCCACGGGCCCAGGACCGGGTCCACCGCCAGCCACGGCCGTTCGGTGAAGACGTGGTCGCGGACGTTGTCCACCGGTGCAAGGCCGATCGCCGCGCGGTGGGCGTTGAGGGGCTGGAGGTATAGGGCGTTGACCTTCTGGGCGTCCAGGTCCCACAGGGCCTGGTTGTCGGTCATGTCGGGCGGAGCCGACGGGCCGGGCCGCGGCGACGGTCGGTAGTGCGCGGAGGGCATCTCGAACGGGTGGAAGCCCGCGTACACGTAGCGGATGCCCAGCTTCTCGGCCACCGAGCGGGCGCCGGCCGGCATCAGACCGCTCGCCACCAGCACGTCACAGTCCTCGGCCGCCTTGCCGACCGTGTCGAAGTGCGCGGCGACCAGCTCGGCCGCGAACGCGGCCGCGTCCGACGGGGGCGCTCCCGTCCGCAGCGCGCGCACGTCCCGCCCGAAGGGCACCAGTTCCGCGCCGACACCGGCCAGCAGTTCCGCGAACTCCTCGTCCGGCGGTGCGCACACGCGTACCTCCGCGCCGAGTTTCCGCAACTGCGCCGCCAGTCCCGCCAGCGGCGCGATGTCGCCGCGCGATCCGTACGCCATCAACAGCACACGCATGTCGTGTTTCTCATTCCTGTGGATGCCGGCCTCGGCCGGCGATGGTGCGGCAGGATCCGGGTCTTCCGGGTCTTGCCTCGGGCCCCTTGGGGCGGGTTCGTGTCGGGCGGTGGTGATCAGCGGGCCCAGGGCAGTTCGCGGGTGCCTTCGGTTCCGGGTACGGAGGCGAGGGCGTCGCAGTGCATCGCGACGTGGGCCTCGGCCCGCTCCGGGGCGTGGATCCGGCGCAGGAGTCCGGAGGGCAGGATGAAGGTCTGGCCGGCCAGGACCTTTTGGGTGTGGCCGTCGCAGGTCACTTCCAGGGCGCCCGCGGTGACCGTCCAGACCTGTTCACGAGTGACGGAGTGCTCGGGGCCGGTTGCCCCGGCGTCCATGCTGACCGTCCAGGTGCTGAGTTCGGTGCTGCCGCGGCTGGGAGCCGCCAGGCCGGTCATGGTGGCGTTCGGGGAGACGGTGACGTTGTCGTTCGACGGAGTGATGACGCGCATACGGGGTGCTCCTCGGTGGCGTTCGGGGACGGGACGGGGCGGGGCGGGAGGCGAGGGAAGGGAAGGGGCCCGTGGGTGAGGTCAGGTCGCGGGCACGTCGAGCTGGAACTCGCGGGTGCGCCGGTAGGAGCGGAATCCCAGTCGGTGGTTGACGGCCAGCATGTGGACGTTGTCGTCGGCGTTGTCCGTCTCGATCTCGACGACGCCTGGATGCTCGGCGCGCAGACGCCGCACCATGGCGGCCTTGACCCACAACCCAAGGCCGTGGCCGCGGTGCGCGGGCACGACCGCCGTGTCGTACTGCTGGGCACGCGGGCCGGAGCCCTGGGGGAGCAGGATCTCGGTGTAGCCGGCCATCGTGCCGTCGTCGTGGACTGCCGCGATGGTCAGCAGTGTGTCGCCGCGGTCGGCGATCACCTTGGCCATGGCGCGGACGCGGTCGGCGTCCCACGCCACGCTGCCGTAGTCCAGGTCGCCGACGGGCATGTCGTTCATCGCGTTCTTGGCTGCGGCGAAGGCGTCGGCGAGCTCGTCGGGAACCGTGCCGGTCCAGCGGGCCAGCCGGTAGCCGGGGGGCGCGGTATCGGCGATCTGCGGCAGGTCGGCCTCGGGCAGCTCGTCGAGGCGCAGTATGAGGTGATCCAGGGTGAGTGCCCGGCGGAAGCCCCACCGTTCACTGAAGGCTTCGCCCGGGCTGTCGGCCGCGGCTGCCGCGATGAGGCTACGCCGGTTCTCGGTGAGGCAGGCCGCCACGACCGCCGACAGCAGGAGGGAGCCGGTTCCCAGACGCCGGTGTGCGGGGTCGACGTGCAGTTCCAGTTCGGACAGGTGCTCCTGGCCCGGGGAGGTGAACACCCGCAGGCCGGCGACTCCGACGGGGACGTCGTCCGCCCCGATGGCCAGCCAGGTCAGTCGGCGGCTGCCCAGAGCGGGCTGGGTGAGCTGGGCGTGGATCTGTCCGGGGTCGGGGGTCGGTACTCCGGGCAGGTCGTGGGCCATCGAGGTCGCGACGACCTGATGCCACGCGGCGGCCTCGGCGACCGAGACGCGTTGGAGCGGAATGACATGTACAGATTTGGACAAAGTGATGGCTTTCGTGGTCGAGTCGGTCGTACTTCGGGATGCCACGAGGGCGTGCTCGCGTCGGCCGATGGACCGCCAGGGCGGCGGCTCATGAGGCTGCGTCAGGCCGTAGTGCCCGGACTCCAGCGGTCGAGAACGGCGTACGCCGGGATCCACCGGGCGGTGCAGGCGGCGTACGCGGGTGCGGGCAGTCGGGCGAGGAGCCTCACCGCTGTCGGTTCATCGGCGCCGTCCAGCAGCCACGGCAGCAGCAGCGGTGCGTCCTGGTCGATGTGCTGGGCGTGGACCCGGCTGAAGTGTCCCCACTGCTCGGCTGTCAGCACCCGCTGGATCAGCGGGAGCGCCGCTTCCTCCTCGTGCTTGAGGTGGCCGGCCAGGCCGCGGGTCAGCGCGTCGGCAAGCTGGCCCAACCGCAGCGAGCCGGCACCGGGGTCGGTCAGCGCGCCGTCGATGGCCTGGATCACCGGGGTGATGGCGGCATGTTCGGCCTCCATCACCTCCAGCAGCGCCAGGTCCTTCGGCCGGCCGGCCAGATTCTGCCGCAGCGACGGCCACAGTGCGTCGTCCTCGGCCGTGTGGTGGGCATGGAGAGCCTTCTTGAACAGCGTCCATCCGGCTGCGGTGGCCAGCACCTGCCGCGGGTCACGGTCCGCGGCGGTGGTGACCCGGTCCAGATGGGCCAGTTCCCGGCGCAGGGCATCATGCATCGCGTACATCACGGTCAGGTCGATGGCGTCGCTCATGGGCAGTTCCAGGACGTTCGGGTGTGCTCACCGACCACAGCGTTGACGTGGCTGAAGGCGAGACACGCCGATAACAGGACGAAGGCGTTGGCGGGGCACCTCATCCCGTCCGACCGTACGAATGGGGAGTTTTGCACGCGTGACTGCATGCCTCAAACAATCTTGCGGTTCGCGCGTATGATCAAGGAACACTTGTGCGCGGTTCGATAACCGCTGGGTTATCGACGAAGGGCCGGGGGGCCGGTGGAGCTGCGGGACATCGAGATCTTCCTGGTGCTGGCCGAGGAGCTGCATTTCGGCCGGACCGCACAGCGGCTGCACGTCTCCCAGGCACGCGTCAGCCAGGCCATCAAGAAACAGGAGCGGCGCATCGGCGCCGAGCTCTTCACCCGCACCAGCCGCACGGTGCGCCTGACCGAGGTCGGCCGACAGTTCCGCGACGACCTGCAACCGGTCTACGCGGGCCTGCACGAATCCCTGGAGCGGGCCCAGCTGGCGGCCCGCGGCATCACCGCACAGCTCCGCGTCAGCCTGCTGCCCTTCAACGTCGCCGATCTGCACCCCTACTGGAAGGCGTTCCGCGCGCGGTACCCGCACTGGGGACTCCAGATCCGTCAGGCAACCTTCACCGATGTGTTCGGCCAGCTCCGCAGCGGTGCCATGGACGTCGTGGTCGCCTGGCTGCCGGTGGAAGAGCCGGACTTCACCGTCGGGCCGACCCTGTGCACCGACTCCCGGATCCTTGCCGTGGCCGCCGCCCACCGGCTCGCGGGACGGGACTCCGTGCCACTGGAGCTGCTCGCTGACTTCCCGCACGGCACTGCCCTCGGCCTGCCGGACTACTGGGAGAACAGCTACCTGCCCTTCCACACCCCACGAGGCCGTACGATCGAGCGCCTCACGTCCGCGGCCTCGGACACCGCCGATGAGCTGATCAGTCACGTCGGCATGGGCGAGATCATCCACACCTTCCCCGGCCATGTCACCAGGTACTGGGGCATGTCGAACATCCGATGGCTTCCCGTCCCCGACATGGCCACCATGAACTTCGCCCTGGTCTGGCGGACCGAAGCCGAGAATGACCTCATTCGCGCTCTGGCCGACACGATGCGAGATCTCGGCGTGTTCCGGTTCTGACGAGACGTGCGGCGTGAGGTGGACGTACCTGCGGGCCGTGCGCACGCGTGCGCCCGTCGACTGCTCCCGTCGACCGGCAGCCCGGCCGTCAGCGGTGCGAGGTGTTCAACCCCGGCTTTTGGGCGGCGGGGCGGAGGTCCGGGACAACCCCGCTGACTGGGCCCCCGTCTGGCTGAAGTCGAACAACACCCCCATCATCCGAGCCTTCGCCCACACCGCTCAGGAAATCGGCAACTGCATCGCGGAGTCCGCGCGGCAGCTGGAGGTGTAAGACCGGATCATCGAGCGGTTCGGCGGAGCGGGTGGCGGTGACCGGCATGCCGGAGACCTACCGCGCCTGGCACGCCCTGCGCGACACGGGCCTGGCTCTGGGTATTGCGCCACAGGTGATCGACCGGATTGCGAAGGCTTTCCCCACATCCGGGCCTGTGACATCCGCGATGCGCTGGTGACGCCGCAGGGGCGGGCCCACACCGTCCAGGTTCCGTCAGCCGACCACAGCCGGTGCCGTTCGTAGACCGTCTTCCACGGGCCGAACCGTTCGGGGAGGTCACGCCACTGAACGCCGGTTCGCACGCGGTGCAGAATCCCGTCGATCACCTGGCGGTGGTCCCGCCGGCGGCCGCAACGCCCGTTGCTGACCGGCAGGAACGGGCGCAACCGTTCCCACTCGGCATCACTCAGATCACCCCGCTCCATGTCCACAACAACGACTTGGACGCGGAGCAATCACATGATCGGCCGTACAAGTCCTAGTGGAGGCGGGCCAGCAAGTGGGCGTCGAGGAAGCCCCGCTCGGAGGCCGGGTCGTGGAGCAGCCGAGCGACCGTGACGAGCCCGGCCCCGGCCAGCAACTCGGCGAACCGGTCGACCGGCCAGCTATAGGCGGGCGTCACCTTGTGATCGAAGCGGACCGGCTCTGGTCCCTCGGTCGCGAAGAACGAGACCAGGAGCAGGCCCCCTGGTGCCAGGACACGCACCTGCTCGGCGAGCAGCGCGGGGAGTTCCCCAGGCGGGGTATGGATCATCGAGTAGTGGGCCAGCACTCCGCCGAGCGCGCGGTCCTCGACCGGCAGGGCCTCCATTCGCGCCTCGTCGAACCGCAGCGCTGGATGGGCCCGCCGGGCGTGGTCGACCATGGCCGGGGAGAGGTCGAGCCCGAAGGTGTCCAGCCCCAAGTCGTGCAGCATGGCCGTCAGATGTCCCGGCCCGCACCCGACATCGGCTGCCCGCAGGTTCCCCGTTCCGCGCACAAGCTCGGCGAAGATGCCGACCATAGCCCGCGCGAAAGGCTGCGTCTCCAGCCGATCAGCGAACATCGACGCATAGAGCTCGACGATCCCGTCGTAGGCCGCCCTGGTCTCGTCCTGGTGTTCCACCACGGGAAAGAAGCTAACACCCGCGCCGTTCGCAGCCGTTCTCCGGCCCCGTACCGACCCCCACCTCCAGGGACTGACCGTCCCGTCACATGATCACGGGACAGGCCCTAGTAGTTCGGAGAAGGCAGCTGCCGAGCGTCTTGAGGGTGTCGGCGGAGTGCGCTTGTTCCGCGTAGGTGCGCTATTCCTGTGCAGAGCCGCGGCAGAAGCCGTGCGGGCGCGGGTGAGTGTGCCGAGGCGCGGTAGTTGTCACAACCTGCGATCTCCCACGAGCAAGGCACCGTGGGTGTCGCCGGCGGGCCAAGCTGCTTGGCACCGCCACGCGGGCGGCGCAGCCAGTCGTCACCCCTTCCCGCGGATGAGCGGCGTAACGTCAAAAAGGGCTAGGTTCTGTCCGGGTGTTCACCGGGCACACTGGCCGACATGCCTGTCTCGCTGCATCACATCGTCATCGACGCCCACGACCTGCCCGCCCTGGCCCGGTTCTGGGCTGAGGTGCTGGGCTGGCGGATCCTGTCCGAGCGGGAGCGGGAGGTCGTGATCGGGCCGGACGAGACCGCGCCGGTGGGCATCTGCTTCATGCCGGTGACGGACCGTAAGGTCGTCAAGAACCGCCTGCACCTCGATCTGACGTCCGCGGCAGAGGACCGGGAGGCCGAGATCGAGCGCATCCTCGCACTCGGCGCCCGCAGGGCGGACGTTGGGCAGAGCGGCAGCGAGTCGTGGACCGTGCTGGCCGATCCGGAGGGGAACGAGTTCTGCGTAGTGCGCCCGAAGGAGACCCTCATCGGCTAGGACTTGTTCGGGCGACCACGTTCGGAGCCAGATGACGACAGCTGCTGCTGTCGCGGTGCCGGCCGCGTGTTGGTGCGCGCGCACGATGGTGGAGTCCACCGAGATGTCCCAGTCGATCTCACCCGCGGCATCGGCCGCTGCCTGGACCTGCTGCAGCAAACGCTCCCACGTCCCGTCGGCCGACCACAGTAATTGAGGCGTGATCCGGCCATTCGGGTAGCCCGGTGCACACGGGGCCGCGCCCACGGGATCTGCGCCTCCAATGCGCCGCTCCCCCCGGCCGCTTCAGAAAGAAGCTCATTATTCGGTGTGAGGAAGAGGATGCAGGGAACTCGCCTGGAGTCGCCGCACCGAAGGGCAGCACGTCTTCTCGGCTGATGTGCGGCGGTTACCGATTCAACTGTTTTCCTGCGCCTTCAATATGAGGGAGTTTCTATGAGTGAGCACATCTGGGGCTACGTTCCGACCGCCGGCCACACCCCGGACGACGATCTGACGGGCTACAAGGTCGAGGCCGCCGACGGGCACATCGGCAAGGTCGACAAGCACTCCACCGAGGTCGGCTCGCAGTACATCGTCGTCGACACCGGTGTCTGGATATTCGGCAAGGAGGTCATGATCCCGGCCGGCACGATCACCAGCATCGACCACGAGGACAAGACGATCCGGGTCTCCCGCTCCAAGGACGAGATCAAGGCCTCGCCCGAGTTCGACAAGGAAAAGCACCTCGGTGACCCCGCCTACCGCGACCAGCTCGGCGGCTACTACAGCTCCGGTCACTGACGAAAACGCATGCGGCCGGTCCGGGCGCGGATTCCTGACGGGTCCGCGCCCGGCGCATGCGCAGCCGCGGATCGAAATCCATGGCGTTTCTCCCGTTACAGATGGTGCGTTCGCCTTCAGCTCTGCCTGAACAGCCAATGCGCGCCACATCAGGCATAGCAGGTCTGGATTCGCACGAAGACAGGCAGCAGACGAATTACCTGGCCATGCCAAAGAGGCGGTTCGCTGTTGTCACCGCCGGCCCACCGATTCCGGTCCTGCGCGGCAGGCAGTTAAATGAGACCTCTGAACACAGCTCGGTCATAGAGCCGGTGGTGCCACGCATTGGCGTCCGGAGCGGACTGGGCCGACCGGTGTTGTCGGTACGGGCGGCCATCACGCCATCTGGCGGCGCACCAGTTCGTGCAGATGGCCGCCCGCACGCGCGAGCAGTTCGGACGGTGCGCCCTCCTCGACGATCCGGCCGTCCGACATGACGATCACGCGGTCGGCGTCCATGACCGTGGTGAGCCGGTGGGCGATCACCAGCCGGCTCGCGCTCAGCCTGCGGGTGCTCTCGATCACGATGCGCTGGGTCTCGTTGTCCAGCGCGCTGGTGGCCTCGTCGAAGAAGAGGATGCGCGGGCGGCGAATGAGGGCCTGGGCGATCATCAGGCGTTGGCGCTGGCCGCCGGAGATCGCACCGCTGCCGGCGATCATGGTGTGCAGACCCATCGGCATGCGCTTGATGTCCTCGGCGAGGCCGGCCATCTCGGCGGCTTCCCACGCCTCTTCCTGGCTGAAGGCCTCGGCGCCGCAGATGCAGTCCAGGATCGATCCGGTGAGCGGCTGCGCGTTCTGCAGGACCACCCCGCACTGGCGGCGTACCGCCGACTGGTCCAGAGCGGCCAGATCCTGGCCGTCGTAGAGCACGCTGCCCGAGGCCGGCTTGTCGAAGCCGATCAGGAGCCGGAGCAGTGTCGACTTCCCGCAGCCGCTGGGGCCGACGATCGCCACGAACTCGCCCGGCTGCACCTGAAGCGACACGTCGTCGAGGACGAGTGGGCCGTCGTCGGAGTAGCGGAAGGAGAGCTTTCGGGCCTCGATCCCGCCGGAGAGTGCGCCGGGCTGCGCGCTGGTGCCGCGGACCTCGGGCGCCTCGTCCAGGACCGGCTTGACCTGTTCGAACATGGGCAGGACGGCAGCGGCCGAGACCAGCGCACCGGAGATCTGGGTGACCGAGGTCAGCAACATCGTCACCGAGGTGTTGAAGGTAAGGAACTCGCCTGCCGACATGCTGCCGCGGGCGGGACCGGCCAGCAGCATGAACATGAGGAGCGAACAGAGCGGCAGGTAGACCGCGTCGAGGACCGTGGTCAGGTTCCTGATCCGGCCCGCCCGCTGCTGCAGTTCGCGGGAGCGGGCGAACTCCCGGGCCCAGGCGGCGTACGCGAAGCTCTCCGCCGCGGCGACGCGCAGTTTGGGCAGTCCGCGCAGGGTCTGGAAGGCCTGGTTGTTCAGCTTGTTGCCGAGCTCGACCAGCTGCCGCTGCCACCGCAACTGCCACAGGCCCATCCCGAGGAACACGGCTCCGATGACGACCAGCATGGCGATCGCCGCCAGCGCCAGCGGCACGCTGTAGCAGAGCAGCAGAACGAGGTTCATCGCACCGACCGTGCCCGCCTGTACGGCCACCGGGCCGATGCCGGACAGCACCCGCCGGATGGTGCTGATCCCCATGGCCGCACTGGCCAGCTCTCCGGTGGAGCGCTCGGTGAAGAACTTCGTCGGCAGCCGCAACAGCCGGTCCCATACGGCCGGCTGGAGCGCGCTCTCCATACGCCCTTCCATCCGCAGCACGGTCAGGTTCTGCAACAGCATGAAAGCGGCGGAGACAATGCTGGCGATCATGACGGCCAGTGAGAGCTGGACGATGAGACTTCTCTCGGCCGTCGGTACGTAGACACCGAGCACCTGGCCGGTCGCGATCGGCACCAGCGCGCCGAGAGCGACCGTCACCAGCCCGGCGAGGGCCAGACTGCGCACGTCGGTGCCGGAGTCGCGCAGGCTGAAGCGGAGCAGCCGCCATGGGGTCATGGGACGTTCCGGCAGCGGGCGGTAGAACATCACGGCGCGCGGCTCGAACTCGTCCGCGCTGTCCTTGCCGATGCGCCGTCGCAGACCCGATGCCGGGTTCACCGCCTCGTACCGCCCACGGCGCCACAGCAGCGCCACCGGTGCTCCGGACTTCGCCCAATGGCCCACCAGGGGACCGGAGTTCGTACGCCACCAGCGGCCGTCGAGCCTGACCGGGCGGGTACGGATCCGCGAGCCGACCGCGATCCGCTCGACCGGACTGACGCGGTCGTTGACCGCGCCGCTCCTCGGGGGCTCGGTGAGGGTGATCCCGGCTGCCTCCGCGACCCGGCGGCAGACGGCGAACGTGGCGTCGTCGGCGGCCCGGTCCACAGCGGCAGTTGCCCGCCCCGCCCGGTCCCGCTTGCCGATGGAGGCCAGCAGCGCCTGGTCGGCCCGTGCGCGGACGGCTTCGCCCGCCTTGATGCCGGCGGCCGTACGGTCCTCGTGAGCCCGCTCGAGCCGTTCGATCCAGCGGTCCACCGCGGACAGCAGCCGGTACTGCTGGTTGACCATCTGCTGCCACATCGCGCCGTCGACCAGGAGGTCGCCCGCCGCCTCGGCGCTGTAGGAGGCGCCGTACTGCACGCTGCCCGGCGGGACCGGCATCCACAGGATGTCGTCGTCGGCCACGGCCTCGTCGATGGCCGGGCGGTCCTCCAGCGGGGCCTCGAACAGGACGCCCAGGCTGCGGCCGATGCCGAGCGCGAAGGCATGCTCCAGCGGAGTCGGCGCCTGGTACTGGGTGTCGTACTGCGTTGCGTACGGGTCGTACCCGTCGTACCCGCCGTGCCCGCCGCCGTACTCGCCGTACTCGGGCCGGTACAGCTCCCGCAGCGCGATCCGGCGCAGCAGACAGTCCTGCGAGGGCCTGCCGAGCAGCGTGTGCTGCGGGCCTTCGACCGGGCCGAGCAGCAGCGTTCCCGCCTCGAGACGGCCGAGGAAGTGCCAGTGCCCCTGCTGAGCGGTGTCGACCGCGAACAGATCCAGGGACCCGCCCACGACGAGCCACAGCACGAGCGGCCCTTCCAGCGGCACGCTGCGCAGGCCGGAGCAGTCGACGGGCGCGCCGAGGCCACCGAGCGCATACGTCACCGCGTCGGCCACGCCCGGCCCCAGGACCCCGGACGGGTGAGTGGACGGTTGAGCGGACGGGTAACTGGACGGTTGAGCGGACGGATGTACGGATGACACGTCAGTGCTCCTTGACCAGCTCGGCGTACGGGCCCCCGGCGGCGACCAGGTCCTCGTGCCGGCCACGCTCGACGACCGAACCGTGGTCGAGGACCACGATCTCGTCGCTGTCGCGCACCGTGCTCAGCCGGTGGGCGATCACGACGCACGCGCAGCCGCGCCGCCGCAGATTGTCGATGATGGTCTGCTCCGTCTGCGCGTCCAGAGCGCTCGTCACCTCGTCGAGGACCAGGATGCTCGGCCGCCGGACCAGCGCCCGGGCGATCTCCAGACGCTGCCGTTGCCCGCCGGAGAAATTGCGGCCGTCCTGCTCGACCCGGCTGTGGATGCCGTCAGGCCGCCGTGCGATCACGTCGTCGAAGAGGGCGGCGTCCTTCAGGGCGGTGACGACGGCCTCGTCGGATATCGACGGGTCCCACAGCGCCACGTTGTCCCGGACGGTGCCTTCGAAGAGGAAGACGTCCTGGTCGACGAAGGACACCGAGGCGGCCAGCGCGCTGCGGGAAATGTCCTCCAGGCGCTGCCCGTCGATCCGGATCGTCCCCTCCCACGGGCTGTAGAGGCCGGAGATCAGCCGCGAGACGGTGGACTTGCCGCTCCCGGAGCCGCCGACGAGCGCGACCTGCCGACCCGGACCGACGGTCAGCGAGAAGCCGCTGAGCAGCGGTTTGTCCAGTGGGCTGTAGCCGAAGGTGATGTTCTCCAGCGTCACATGGCCCTTGAGCCTGCGCGTGCTCGCATCCCGCTCCCGGCGCGAGTACAGCGAGTCGACCGGGAAGCTCTCGACGTCCTTCAGCCGGGCCACATCGGCCGCGAAGTCCTGAATCCTGCCCGCCACTCCGTTCAGCCGGGTGATCGGCGCGGTGAAGCGGGTCACCAGCGCCTGGAAGGCGACGAGCAGACCGATCGAGATATGGCCTTCCACCGCCCGCAGTCCGCCGATCCAGAGGATCAGCGCACTGTTGAGCGCCGCGAGGGTGGGGGCGACGACGGCCAGGGCCGCGCTCGGCACGCCCAGCCGCTGCTGTTCCTCCAGGGTGGTGGCGTGCTGGCCGGCCCAGCGCCGGAAGTAGCCGTTCTCACCGCCGGTGGCCTTCATGGTCTCGATCAGCTGAAGGCCGGTGTACGAGGTGTTGGTCAGCCTGGCGCTGTCCGCGCGCAGCTTCTGGGTGTGGGTGGCCCGTAGCCGGATCACGATGCGCATCGCGACCACATTGAGCAGTGCGATCAGCACGCCGATGACGGTCAGTTGAGGGTCGTACGTCCACAGCAGGACGGCGTAGAGGATCACCACGACCCCGTCGACACCCGCGGCGGCGAGGTCTCTCGCCAGTGTTTCGGCCACCGCGTCGTTGGACTGCAGACGCTGGACCAGATCGGCCGGGCTGCGCTGGGCGAAGAACGTGACCGGCAGTCTCAGCAGATGCCGCAGGAACCGGGCGCTGCTGAGCGTGGACGAGATGATGCGTCCACGCAGCAGGTTCGCCTGCTGGAGACCGGTCAGTACGGCGGTGAGCCCGATCATCGCGGCCATCGACGCGAAGAGCGGTCCCAGCAGTGAGGTCTGATTGCCGATCAGGAACATGTCGATGTATGTACGGCTCAGCGCGGGCACCGCCGCGCCGACCGCGACGAGCAGAAGGCTGGCCAGTAGCGAGGCCAGCAGGGTGCCCTTCGTCCCCCGCAGCCTCGCGGGCACGGCGCCCATGACTCCCGGCTTGCGGCCGCCGCGGCGGAAGCTGTCGGCGGGCTCGAAGACCAGGGCGACACCGGTGAAGCTGGTGTCGAAGTCCTCCATCGCCACAAAGCGGCGGCCCTTGTCGGGGTCGTTGATGTGAACGCCCCGGCGGCCGAGCTTGCGTCCCATGCCGTCGTAGACGACATAGTGGTTGAACTCCCAGAACAGGATGGCCGGCGCCTGCACCTCGGCGAGCGCTGCCGGTTCCATCTGCATGCCCTTGGCCTGCAGACCGTAACTGCGCGCGGCCTTCAGCAGATTGCTGGCCCGCGAGCCGTCGCGGGAGACGCCGCACGCGATACGCAGCTCCTCGAGCGGGACATGCCGCCCGTAGTGCGCGAGCACCATGGCCAGCGAGGCGGCACCGCACTCCAGGGCCTCCATCTGGAGGACGGTGGGCGTACGAACGGCCCTCCGCTTCTTGACCTTGGGGGCAGGGGCCGGGGCGCGGCGCGCACGGCGCCCAGGGGTCGGCGCGTTCTCGGGGCGGTGCCGGCCGCGGCCCGCCGGTGGCAGTTGCTGCTGCGCGGTCATGGAAGCAGCCAATCGATCGGATGCTGCTCGGCCAGATGGATGGCGCCGGTGGCCAGGGTCATGGAGTCGACCGCGTACGGCGGACCGTCCGAAGAGGACCAGGCGTAACCGGACTTGGTCTGCGACGACCGGTCCAGGCGCACCAGGACCGCGACGGGCTGGCCGTGCTGCGAGAACTGCTCGCCCAGCTGGCTGCTGCCGAGGAGGGCGGTGATCCGCTGGCGGTTCTGGGCGGTCCGGCCGACGGCCTTCACCTTGCCGCGCAGCACGCCGTACTGCTGCGTCGGCACCGACTGGACGGTGATATCCACCGTCGCGCCCACGGGCACCGTCGATCCGCTGTCGGCCGGCACGTACAGCACTGCCATCAGGGGATCGTCGGCCTTGTCGACCCGCTCCACGGCAGCCACATCCGATCCGGTCGTGACCACGGAGCCGATTGTGGCGGCGAGTGTGGTCAGCCGGCCCGCGGCGATCGTGCGGACGACCGTGCTGCCCTGCGCCGTACGGACCTTGACCAGGGGCGTGTTGGCGGGAACCCGCTGGCCTTCCTCGGCGAGTACGTCGGTGACCTGGCCCGCGACGGGGCTCTGCAGGACATAGCTGCCCTGCGCATGAGTGAGGATTCCGGGTGCGCCGATGGTGGACGACACGGAGCCGGTCAGTGCCCAGACGGATGCGGCGATCATGACGATGACCGTGACGGTCAGGACGAGCCAGCCCTGTGGCCGGGCGAAACGCACCGGCAGATCGATGTCCTCGGGCGACTGCAGCTTGGAAAGGGCCTGTTGGCGGAACTGCACGACACTCTTCCCTCAACTGCACTGGTTCTTCGGGGGGTCAGCGCGCACCCATGGTGGCGCGCGGGCGGCGGCCGCATGCCCCGGACCCGTGGGGGATCCGGGGCATGAGGTCCGGCGCGTCGGCAGGAGGGGAACGCCGACGAGCCGTAGTCACCGCTTGGCTGTGCCGCTCTCAGCGGCACAGGACCGGCTCAGAGACCGGCGACGAGGCCCGTGACGCCGGCGGTGTTCAGACCGGTGAGGCCCTCGGCGGTGCCGACGACGGAGCCGACGGTGCCGGAGGCGGCGCCGATGACACCGGAGACCGGGACGACGGAGTCGACGGTGCCGGTGAGGGCGCCCGCAGCCTGGCCCACCAGACCACCGGACACGTTGTCCAGGTCGGCGTCGGAGATTACCTGGGTCTCAACCTGGGGGGTGGAGTTCATGATGAGCTTCCCTTCGCATGACTAACTCGAATTGCTGCGATGGAGTCTTTCGACTCCCGCAGTGCGAAGGATCAAAGCACGCAGGCGCGTTGTGCGGCGAATCGGACAGCTCCAGATCGGGGCGGTACAGGGCCGTTGAATAACGTCGCGTGCACGCGCATCCATGGATTGGCGTCATCTTCTTCACGTATCCGCACAGCTCAATTGCGCTGAACCGGCGCCCCCTTGGTGCCGAAGGGGACATTCCCGCATCAAACGACGGATGGGCAGGTCAGGGCGGGGAATGTTCGCAGGAGGCCGTGTGACGCCTGCGTATTCCGTGTGCAGATTCACTGAAGAACCCCTCCTTGTTTCAGGTGTCGCACGCGCCGCAGGCGTCTATGTGTAGGGAGTGTTTCCGGTAGGTGTTGAGAGGGTGTTACTCGGTCTTATGGACGCCCATTCCGGAGAAAGTGGTTCGGCCGCCCGGAGAAGTGAAATAGCCGTATAACGGAGCCGCGCCGGACCCGGGCGGAATGGTCGATTCCGGTCGAAAGTGCGATGTGTGGGGTTCTCGGCACCATTGACAATCTGACGGTCCGTCAAGA
Source organism: Streptomyces sp. NPDC002730 (assembly GCF_042888805.1). NCBI lineage: Bacteria > Bacillati > Actinomycetota > Actinomycetes > Kitasatosporales > Streptomycetaceae > Streptomyces > Streptomyces sp. NPDC002730. The sequence goes on along the minus strand of NZ_JBIAQG010000012.1, from coordinate 113,007 downwards.
TTGTGGTGGGCATGGCGAAGATGCGCACGCGTCTGATCGGTGTCCTCATCCTGCTGACCGCGTCCCTGACCATCGAAGGCGCGTCCGCCGCCGCGCCGTCCGCCGCCGCGCCGCTGCCCGGCTCACTCTGGTTCGACGAGCAGGCGGCCGCGGCGTTCACGGTCGACCACGGACGCTTCACCGACGGCCTCGGTCGCGAGGTGGTACTCCGTGGCTACAACGTCTCCGGCGAGACCAAGCTGGAGGAGAACGGCGGACTGCCCTTCGCCTCCGTCGCCGACGCCGAGAAGTCCGCGACCGCGCTGCGCGCGCTCGGCGGTGGCAACAGCGCGCGCTTCCTGCTGTCGTGGGCCCACGCCGAACCCGTACGAGGCCAGGTGGACCGCGCGTACCTCGCCGCCGCCACCGCACAAATGCGGGCCTTCCTGAAGGCCGGCATCCGCGTCTACCCCGACTTCCACCAGGACCTCTACTCCCGGCACCTGTTCAACGAAGGCAGCTGGTACACCGGCGACGGAGCTCCCAAATGGGCGGTCGAGGCGGGTGGCTATCCACGCGAGTCGTGCGGGATCTGTCTCTTCTGGGGCCAGAACATCACTCAGAACGAGGCCGTGAAGCGGGCGGCGTACGACTTCTGGCACAACCGCGGCGGGGTCCAGGACGCCTTCCTCGCGACGGCTCAGGCGACGATGACCTACTTCGCCGAGCACCTCGACGGCGCCGAGTTCGCAGCGGTCGCAGGCTTCGACCCGTACAACGAGCCGCACGCCGGCGCGTACGACTCCGGCATGAGCAGCCGCATGTGGGAGCGGGACGTGCTCTGGCCCTTCTATACGAGGTTCCGGGCGCGCATGGACGCGGCCGGGTGGCAGAACAAGCCCGCCTTCGTGGAGCCGAACCTCTTCTGGAACTCCAATCTCTTCTTCCAGAAGCAGGAGGGCGGCCTCCTCGACGCCGGCGCGCTCGGCCCCCGGTATGTCTTCAACACCCACTTCTACGACCAGAAGGCGATCTCCGGCATCTTCATGTGGGGCAAGGCCGCAGACGGCCAGTACGCCGGGGACTTCGGCGCCGTCCGCGACCGCGCGGCCGCCTCCTCGACAGCGGCGGTCGTCAGCGAGTTCGGCCATCCGCTGACCGGGACGGTCTCCGACAAGGCCCCGACGGTCGGCAAAGCGATGTACCAGGCCCTGGACTCCCGGCTGCCCGGCGCCACCTGGTGGTCGAAGCCCGAGCAGTCGGGGCCGGTGCTGTCCGGTTCGCAATGGCAGTGGGACATCTACCACGGTCGCCACCACGAGCTGATGAACGGCAACCCCGACAAGGTCCTGACCGCCGCGGACGCCTGGAACGAGGAGGACCTGTCGGCCGTCCGCCTCGACGACTCGGGCACGGCGGTGCTGCGCCAGGACGCCCGGCTGCTGGACCGCCTCTACCCCAGCGCCACCGCGGGCCGCGCGCTCGCCTTCACCTACGAGGACCGCTCACGCGACGGTTCGACGACCCTGACGTGGAACCCCGTACCGAAGTCGCTGCCGCGGGTCGCCGAGCTCGTCGGCTCCGGCCAGTACGGCGTCCTGCTGTGGCGCTCGGACGGCACCGCCGCCCCCTCCGAGCTGCACCTTCCGGCCTCCTTCGACACTCGCCGCACGACGGTGGTCTCCGACCTCGGCGTGGTCACCGGACCTCCGTCGTACACGCGAGCCACGCCTGTCGCCGTCGCTACCGAGCCCGGCGGAGCCGGCAGCCGTCGCCTTCTGCTCACCGCGCAGAACGCGGGCAGCGTGCATTACGCCCTGGTGACGAACGGCGCGACGGCGCCCTCCGCCGAGCTGCTGCAAGCGGCGCGAGAGGAACTGGCGGCCTGGTCGGAGGGCCGCGGCTGAAATCCTGATGTCTTACGACTGGGACAATGTGCGGGCGGCGGTGACCAACTCGGCCGGCGCCGGGGCGAGCGCGGTGAGCCCAGGTAGGGCGCGTCAATTACCGCTGTGGTCTGCCGAGCGGCGCGTTGCGGGGAGACTCCCTGGGGGATTGTGCATTCTGGCGTGACCATGCGGATGCTCATTCTGGCCGTTGTGGTGCTCGCGGCCGCGAATACGCTCGTCAACCGACTCGGCCCCGACCTGTACGTCCCTGTCTGCGTGACCACGGCCGCCGCGCTCGTGCTGATCGCCCGGCGGGCCGGGATCACATGGGACGAGCTGGGGCTCGGCCGTTCGTCGGCGCGGAGAGGCCTGCGCTGGGGACTTGTCCTGGCTGGAGCCGTCGTTCTGGTCTATCTGGTGGCGCTTGCCCTGCCGTTCACCCGTGAGGCATTCCAGGACGAGCGCGCCGCGGAACTGTCGGGCGGGCAGCTGGTGTACCGCGTGCTGGTGCGGGTGCCGTTCGGGACCGTGCTCCTGGAGGAGATCGCGTTCCGGGGAGTGCTGTGGGCCATGATGCGGAGACGGTGGGGCGCCCCCTGGGCCACCGCCGTCTCCTCGGCGCTCTTCGGGCTGTGGCACATTCAGCCGTCCCGCGGACTCACACGCTCGAACGCGGCAGCGGAAGCGGTCTTCGGTTCGGGTGGGACCGGGGTCGAGCTGTCGGTGGCCGCGGCGGTCGTCGGCACTGCCCTCGCCGGTGTCGTGTTCTGCGAGCTGCGTCGCCGGTCGGGCAGCCTGATCGCGCCGGTGGCGCTGCACTGCGCCCTCAACAGCACCGGTTATGCCCTGGCGTGGGCGGTCGGTCGCTGGTGGGGCGAGTGACTCGAGCGTGCGGCGGAAGGCAGGAGTTCCGCCGCGCAGCGGTGTCGGAGGCCGACCGGGGGGGCCGGGTTCCGTGCCGTTCAGATCCGGCTGCCCGAGGCCGTGTCGCTCGACAGGTGCTGGGCGACGTAGCTCGGGATTGCCGACAGCAGCACGAAACGGCGGCAACGACATTGACCACCGGAGCCTGCATTTGTCGGCCGGGCGGCGCTTTCCGCATGCTCGTCGTCGCCCGGGTTCGAGTCGCACCCCCGGCCGTCGCCGCGGCGCCCGCCCCGCGCTGAACTCCCGCGAACGACCCCGTCAGCCGGCAACAGCCGGATCGAAAAGCACGCCCGGGTTGAGAATTCCGGCAGGGTCGAGCGACTGCTTCACGGCCCGGAGGGCGTGGGCGAACGGCTCAGGACGCTGGCGGTCGTAGCCCGGCCGGTGGTCGCGGCCGACCGCGTGATGGTGGGTGACGGTCGCGCCGTGGTCGGTGAGGATCTGCATCGCCGCGGACTTGATCTCGTCCCACATCGCGACTTCGTCGCCGCGCCGCCCCGGCGCGATCACGGTGAAGTACGGCGCGGGCCCGTCCGGGTAGACATGGGTGAAACGGCAGTTGATCGTGCCGGCGGCGCCCGTCACCTCCCGTACGACGTCCCCCAGGTCCCTGCGCACCGACTCGTACAGTCCCGGCGCACGGTCCCAGGTGCAGGCCGTCTCGAACGTTTCGGTGATCACGCTCATCCGGGCGAGCGCGTCACGGAGGTACGGCATCCGCAGGAACGCCGAGCGCCAGGTGTCGGCGGCGGCGTCTTCGGCGTCGGTGGCAGCCGGAGCGGGTGAGCCGCCGTGGTCACGGGCCAGGATGACGAGTTCGGAGAGGCGCTCGCCGACCGGGGAATGGGCCGACTCCACACCGAGGACGAGCACGCTCTCGCCGTCCCGCGCGACACCTGCCAGAGCGGCCTCCCCGGGGTCGAGCAGCCGGCAGTTGGCCGGGTGCAGGCCCGACTGCGCGATGACGCGTACGGCGTTCATCGCGGCGTGGACGTCGCTGAACAGCACCGTGGCCGACGCCTTGTGACACGGGCGGTCCTGGAGCCGCATCCAGGCCTCGGTGATCACGCCGAGCGTGCCCTCGGACCCCAGGAACATCCGGTCGGGGGAGGGACCCGCTCCCGAACCGGGCAGCCGCAGCGATTCGTTGACCCCGACGGGCGTCACCACGCGCAGCGACTCCACAAGGTCGTCGATGTGGGTGTAGAGCGTGGCGTAGTGTCCGCCGGCACGGGTGGCCAGCCAGCCGCCCAGGGTGGAGAACTCGAAGCTCTGCGGGAAGTGGCGCAGGGTGAGTCCGTGCGGCCGCAGTTGCGCTTCGAGGTCGGGGCCCAGGGCGCCGGCCTGGATCCGGGCGGCCCGGCTGACAGCGTCGATCTCCAGTACGCGGCCCAGGGACGAGAGATCCAGTGACACCACACCGCGGTGCCGGTCCGCGCGGTACTCGACCCCGCCGACGACCGAACTGCCCGCTCCGTACGGCACGACGGCGACGTCCGCCTCCGCCGCCCAGTCGAGGACATCGATCACATCCTGCTCCGTGCGTGGGTGGGCGACCTGGTCGGGTGCGGCCGAGAGGTCTCCGTTCAGGGCCCGGACCACATCGCGGTACGCCTTGCCGTAGGTGTGCGATGCCCGGTCCCGTGGAGCGGCCGACATCAGGGGGGCGAGCGCGGAGGGGGGCTCGATGCGCACCTTGGGCAGTTCGAGGGCGGAGATGTCGGGCACCGGCAGCGGGGTGGCCGCCGAGCCCGGGACCAGCCCGCCGAGTGCGGTGCATTCGGTGTCGGGCAGTGCCTTGTCCGCGGTACCCCAGCCCCACCAGGAGCGGTTCCGGGAGGAGTTGGAGCGGGACACGGGCGGAGTCACGGGCGAAGCGCTGTCGACCACGTGTATTGACCTCTCGGTAATTTACCTCTTGGTAAGTTACCGCAACGTATAGTCTCCGTCATGACCACTGCAAGAGCCTCGGCCGCACCTGATCCGGCAGACTCCGTCGCGTCCGCCGGTGGCAGTGCGAAAGGAACCCAGGGCCGGAGCCGCGGCGCGGGGACCAAGGGTGTCCCGCGCGCCCGCCGCGAGGAACAGATCGTGGCCGCGGCCCTGGAGGAGTTCGGCAGGCACGGCCACGCCGCGGCGTCGATGGCCGCGATCGCCCGGCGCGTCGGCGTCACCAAGCCGATGCTGTACACGTACTTCGGCTCCAAGGACGGCCTCTACGCGGCCTGTCTCGAACACATCGGCCACCGCCTCCTCGCGGCAATCAACGCGGCCATGGCGTCGAGCCCGTCGGGGGACCGGCTGCCCCACGCGGTCCTCACCGCGGTCTTCGAAACGCTGGAGGAACAGCGGCACGCCTGGTTCGTGCTGTACGACCGGACCCTGCCACCCGGCTCCGAACCGTGGCGCGCCGCCCACCGCCACCGCGAGGCCGTCGACGACCTGGCGGCCTCCGGCACCGCCGCGCTGCTGCGCGGCCACGGCAATGACGACGCCCTCGACGCGGACGCCCTCAAGCATGTGTGGACGGGCACGGTCAGCGCTCTCGTCGGCTGGTGGGTCTCCCACCCCGGCCTGTCCGCGCACGACATGAGCGCACGCTGTGCCCGTCTGCTCTCCGCCATCCGCGACGGGGCCTGAGGCTGCAAGCAGGTGGCCGAGGACCGCTCACGCGACGGCTCTACCACGCTCACCTGGAATCCCGTGCCGAAGTCACTGCCGCGAGTCGCCGAGCTCGTCGGCTCCGGCCAGTACGGCGTCCTGCTGCGGCGCTCGGACGGCACCGCCGCCCCCACCGAGCTGCACCTACCGGCCTCCTTCGACACTCCCCCCACGACGGTGGTCTCCGACCTCGGCGCGGTCACCGGACCTCCCGAGTACACGAGAAGCACACCGATCGCCGTCGCTACCGAGCCCGGCGGAACCGGCAGCCGTCGCCTCCTGCTCACCGCGCAGAACGCGGGCAGCGTGCACTACGCCCTGGTGACGAACGGCGCGACGGCACCCTCGGTCGAGCTACTGAGTGCAGCGCGGGCGGAACTTGCTGCCTGGGCGGCGGGTCGCGGCTGAGGCCCGCCTCGATTACTCGGCGCCCCTTTGCGCGCCCAGCCCGGCGAATGCGGCTGCCACCAACGGGACAATGAATCGAAGTGGCTGAGAAGGGGCGGGAAATGACCATTTCGGGCAGGTGACCGTCGGAAGCTGGATGGCAGAGTGACGCCATGGACCATGCCGCGCACTTCCACCGTGAGATCCTTGCGTTCGAGGCCGCCGCCCGCAGGGCAGTCGGCACGGACGAAGCGCCCGCGGTCCCGAGCTGCCCCGACTGGACGATGTCCGATCTGGTCCAGCATCTCGGCGGAGTGCACCGATACGTGATCCGCGTCCTCGAAGAACGGCCCACGCAGGCCCTCGATCCCATGGACCCCGTGATCTACCGGCTGCCCGAGGACCGCGAGGGCTGGCCGGTCCTGGGCGCGGCCCCCAACCGCGGACCGCTGGCGGAGAGCCTGATCGACTGGTTCGCGGACGGAGCCGCCGCCCTGGAGTCGCACTTCAGGAGCAGCGATCCGGGCGAAGCGGTGTGGACCTGGTCGCAGGAGCAGACTGTCGGTTTCTGGCTGCGGATGCAGGTCATCGAGGCGGCCGTGCACCGCTGGGACGCCGAACGTGCGACGGGCGAGCCCGGCCCGGTCGACCCGGAACTCGCGGCGGACGCGATCGCCCAGACCTTCGAGGTCATGGTGCCGGCCGGCCGAAGCCGCAACTCGGCCCCGCGCGGATCGGGCGAGCGGTACCGCTTCAGCCGTACCGACGGCTCGGAGTCGTGGACGGTGTACTTCGAGGGTGACGACGTCCTGGTCACCAACGGGAGCGAACTCTGCGACGTCGAGGTGTCCGGCACGGCGTCGGACCTGATGCTGTTCCTGTGGCAGCGGATCCCGGCGGACCTGCTCGAGGTGAAGGGCGACCGGGAGGTACTCGACCGCTACTTCACGCTGGTGCCGCGCGTGTGACGGCGCGGGACCAGAGGCCCTACACCCCGGACAGGGCGTCGACCAGGCCGGCCACGCCACGGGCGAGCGCCGCGAGACCAGGACCCGCCGGTCCGCCCGGCTCCGTCATATAGACGTCTCGCCGGATCTCGATCATGAGAGCACTGACGCGAGGGTCTTTGCCGTAGTAGGTGAGGGGCACATACGTACCGGTGAAAGGGCTGTTGACACCGGTACCGCCGAAGCCGACGAAGGCCTTCTCGGCCAGGGCAAGCAACACCGGGGAAGTGTGGAAGTCGTCCGTGCCGAGGCACACCGGCGGACGTGGTCCTTCACCGTGCAACTCGTAGGGGAGCGGTTCGGTGGGGTACGAGTGGATGTCGATGACGACGGCCCGCCCGGTGGCTGCAAGCCGCTCGCCGACCGCCGCGGTCATTGCCTCCGCATAGGGACGGAAGTAGCGCTCGATCAGCGGCCGGGGGTCCGCGCCCGGCGGCCGGAGCCGCTCGCGGTGCGTGGTCCGCGTATAGACCGCGCCCATGCCGACGGCCAGCATCTCCTCGCGCTCGTCCGGGAAACGCTCGGGGTCGATCACCAGGCGGGACACGCCGTTGACGAACCGCCAAGGGGTGACGGTCGCGGCCTCCACTGCGGCGGCGGCGATCTCGGCCGTGTGAGAGTCGGTGATGTGGTCCAGCTCCAACTCCAGCGCGCGGTCGTCCAGCACGATTCCGTCACGCACCGATTCGGGAATGATCCGCGAGGAGTGCGGGACGTGAAGGATTACCGGCGAGTCGGCGGCGCCGGGCAAGAGTTGAAACGAGTCGTCAGCGTCGTACATGGTTGTCCCTGTTGCTGTGTGAGTTGAGCCGGACCAAAGGAGATGCGGCACCGCCGGCGGTCGGCCACCAGGAGGGCAGGTCCGGCCGGTTGGTGCCGCAGTCGCATCAGCGGGTGCCCGTCGGGACGAGGTGAGGAAGCGATTGGAGGTCATGCGCACCAGCTAGGTCACAGTCTCCAGTACTGGGGGCCACCTCTGGGCTGATAGAGCCGGGAGATGAACAGCCCCGTCCGCGTCGTGGGCGGGTTCCCCCGGTGTGTTCGGCGGCTGATAACTTCTGCGAATACTTGGCGGGGGCACGGGGAGTACGGGATCGCATGAGCCACCATGAGCAGGACCGGGCAGGCACCCGGCTGCCCGAAGGCGTACCGCCGATGCGGCGGCCGCAGTGGCTGCCAAGGGTGCCGCCGGGGCGCGGTCAAGGGCCCTGGCGCAACCGGTGCAACAAGCTGCTCTACGCTGTCGCCTTCGTCGGTATCGGGGCGAGCCTGTGGGCGTTCTGGCTCACGTACACAGACGTGCGGGACCGGGCCGCGAGCGAGGAGCGGATTGCCGAGGCCTGCGCCGGGATCGTGGACGCCGAAGCGGTGATGGACCTGCGGGGCGGGGTCGTCAGGGCCAAGCCGGGCAGTGGGGAAAACGACGAGATCCAGCTCGATGCGCTGCCGGAATCGTGTCGGATCTACTGGGTGCCCGGGCCGGGTAAGTCCGACGACCTCTTCTCACTTGTCGTTCGCACCTCCGCCGACGACGTGCCCATGAACCTGGTGGGTGACGAGTCATGGCTCGAGCCATTCGGCCGCCGCGGGGACCTGGCATCCCGCCCCGAGGACGTGACCCGTCATGCCGACCACGCCGAGCCCCGTCCACTGGGCGACGGCACGCTCGGCCACTACAGCGACGACTCCGTCACGGTCCGGGCCGACTGCTCATCCGGGAAGCCGGCCTCCTTGGAGGTCACGGCCAGAGCCGACTACGACGAGGTGTCGGACGAGGACCGCAGAATTCTTGCCGAGCTGGCCCGCGGATCTGCGGTGCAAGCTGCCGCCAGACTGAAGTGCGACTCTCAACTGCTGCAAACTCCAGCGCAGTTGACGACACCTGAACGAGAGCTCCGCGCGCCGAAGTCCGCGAGGGCCTCCTGTGCCTGGTACGGCAGGCACCTCGGGGGCTCCCGGCGTGGCCGGCTCCCGGATCGCATGCTGGAGGCACCCACGGGAGCCAAGAGCGCGACGGAAACCTGCCTGCTGGCCGTCAGTCCTGCCGGCGTGCGCGAGATAGCCCAGCACTTGGGTGGATCCGAGCGTGAGTACGCGGACAGTGCACTCACGCACTCTCCCTGGTGGATGAGGACCGCCTCGTTCTTCGGTGCGGAGGCGGAGTCGGTCGCTCTGGTGGACATCGATGACCGCAAGTACCTCAAACCGGGCACCGCGGGTGGCGGGGAAGGGCTCGGCGTCTGGTGGGCCTCGTCGGTCTGTGACGGGCGGCCCGCCGTCCACGCCCTCACCGTCAGCTACACCTACGACAGCGTCGTGCTTGACCGTCTGCCTGCTCTCTTCCGAGCGTACGTCAACGACATCACCGAACGTCGCGGCTGCACCGACGTGAAATTCCCCGCGCCTTCTGCCTTCAAGGCGGACAGTAGGTGATGACGCCGGCGGCGGAGCGGAGGGCCGAACCGCTGGTCGTCGAAGGTGTTGGAGAGCCGGATCCGCAGCCCGCTGCCGCGGACGCCGGTACGGACGAGAGGCGGTAGGTCCGCTCCTGCGCGGTCACCGCACCGAGCCGGTCGGTGCTGGCGGCCCAGGTGACGACGGGCGAGGTGTGGTCGAGGCGGTGGGAGTGGGGGACGGGGCGTGCACCAGCCGTGAGGACCGCGCTGATCGTGATGGCGGTAGCAGCACGCACTACTCCCGTACCTGGACCCGGTGTTCATACCGCCCCTCACGGACCGAACGTTCGTGAACTCCCCACGTCACACAAGGAGTTACTTGCCGCTGGAGATTCCTGCTGCGAGGATCGCATGATCGATCAACCTTTGACCTTGAGTATCTGGGGGCTTCGTATGACCGGGACCGAGCCGGCTGCCGCGCGGATCGACACCAGCAAGCCGCATCCGGCCCGGGTGTACGACTGGTTCCTGGGCGGCAAGGACAACTACCCGGTCGACGAGGAACTCGGCCGCCACATCATGAGCATCGACAACCGCGCCAAGCATGTCGCCCGGACCAACCGGTGGTTCATGCACCGTGCCACCCGGTGGCTGGTCGGCGAGGCGGGCGTGCGCCAGTACCTGGACATCGGCACCGGCATCCCCACCGAGCCCAATCTGCACCAGATAGCCCAGACCGCCGCCCCCGAGTCACGCGTCGTCTACACCGACAACGACCCGATCGTGCTCACCCACGCGGCGGCGCTGCTGCGCAGCACCCCGGAAGGCGTCACCGACTACATCCAGGCGGATGTGCGCGACCCCGGCCGCATCCTCGAACAGGCCAGGAAGATCCTGGACTTCGAGCGGCCGATCGCCCTCTCGCTCGTGGCGCTGCTGCACTTCGTCGGCGACGACGACAGCCCGTACGAGCTGGTGCACCGACTGGTGGACGCGCTGCCGTCCGGCAGCTACCTCGTACTGTCACAGCTCACCGCCGACTTCGACCCGCTGGCCGTCCAGCGGGGCGTCGACATGTACGCGGCCGGCGGCGTCACGCTGGTGCCGCGCTCGTATGCCGAGATCGGCCGCTTCTTCGAGGACCTCGAGCTGACGGAGCCCGGCATCGTCCAGTTGACGCAGTGGCACCCGGAGCTCGGTGTGGACGAAGTCAGCGAAGGGAACGAGGCGGCCTCGCTGTATGCGGGAGTGGCACGCAAGCCGTAGTCGTAGCCCGGTCGGGCGCCAGCGGGAGGCCCCGGTCCCGCGGTACCCAAATTCTGCTTATGATGCGCGTGTGTTCGATTCCCGGCACATCAAAACGTTCCATGAAGTGGTCCGCACCGGTTCGTACTCCGCGGCCGCTCGCGCGCTCGGCTATACGCAGCCGGCGATCACGCAGCAGATGAAGGCCCTCGAACGGGACGTCGGCACACCGCTGTTCATCCGGGTCGGCCGCGGCATGCGCCTCACCGAGGCCGGAGAGGCGCTGTCGCGGCACGCCGCGGTCATCCTTGACAGCATGTCCGCGGCCCAGCAGCAGATGGGCGCCCTCACCCGGCTGCGCGCCGGACGCGTCCGTGTCTGCGCCTTCCCCAGCGCCAACGCCACCATCATCCCCGAGGCGATGGCCCGGCTGGCCGCCGGCCATCCCGGGGTCCGCGTCGAACTGCTGGAGAACGAGCCACCGGAGTCGCTGCAGCGGCTGGTGCGCGGCGAGTGCGACATCACGCTTGCGTTCACCTATCCCGGGCTGCACGAACACGTACCCGACGAGCTGGTGGAGATCCCGCTCCTCGAGGACCAGTTGACGGTGCTGCTGCCGACCGGGCATCCGCTGGCGCGGCGGCGGGCGGTGCAGCTGGGGGATCTGGCGGAGGAGCGGTGGATAGCGGGGTGTCTGCGCTGCCGGGCCAACCTCCTCCACGAGTGCGCGGAACAGGGCTTCGCGCCGGACATCGCGTTCACCACGGACGACAATCTTGTGGTGCAGAGCCTGGTCGCCGAAGGTCTCGGCGTCGCCATGATCCCGGCGCTCGTACTGAACTTCCTCTGCCACCGGAAGGTCACCGGGCGGGCGCTGCAGCCCGCCAGGCGGCGGCAGATCTCGGCGTACATCCTGCGGGAGCATCTGCGGATTCCAGCGACGGCTCTGGTTCTCGAGGAGCTCAAGGCGGTCGCGGCGAACAAGATCGGCTGCTGAAGTCATGAGCTGGAGTGAGCTGAACTCATAAGCGGGGCTTGGGAAGTCGCGAAGAAACCCTCGTTGGACGTGATGGATCAGGCGGCACGACGCTGCCCGTATGACCACTTCGACCGCATCGAGTGCATCCGCAGCTTTCCGGGCAGCGCGTACGACCGACCGTCTCGACGCGCTGATCGCCGAGGTGCGCGAGGCCGTCGGGCGCGGACTGCCACCGGACCTGACGGCGTATCTGGTCGGTGAACGCCTGGCGCCGCATCTCGGAGCGGACGATCTGCTCACACCGGAGCAGTGTGAGAGCGACCCCGCGTGCTACCGCCAGCATCTGCTGCACGCCGAGCACGACGGGAGCTTCTCGGTCGTCGCGCTGGTCTGGCTGCCGGGACAGGGCACGTCCGTGCACGACCATGTGTCGTGGTGTACGACGGGTGTGCACGAGGGCGAGGAGCGCGAGCGGCGCTACCGCCTCCTCCCGTCCCCGACGACCGGCACGGCCGCGCGCCTGGTCGCCACCGGCGATGTGATCAACGCGCAGGGCGCGGTGTGCGGCTTCGCTCCGCCCGGCGACATCCACCGGGTCTGGAACGCGGGCGCGGACCGGGCGATCTCGCTCCACGTCTACGGAGCGGACATCTCCCGTCTCGGCACGAGCGTCCGCCGGGTCTACGAACTGCCGGCCGACCGCTGATGGCGCTGCTCCGGGAACGGGCGGCCACAGCCTCACCGTCCGGCTCCGTCTCGGCGCCGGCTCGCCGGCCCGGGCTCGCCCTCGCGGTGCTCGGCGTCGCCGTGGCCTGGTCCGTGCATCAACTGGTGCCGGACATACCGATGCTGACCGCTGCCGTGGTGCTGGGCATCGTGGCCGCGCATCTGCCGGTGGCGCGCTCGATCGTCCGGGGAGCGGCCCGCCCGGGACTCTCGTACGCCGCGAAACGCCTGATGCGCATCGGCATTGTGCTGCTCGGACTGAAGCTGAGCCTGGACGATGTGCTCGGACTCGGCTGGGCGACAGTCACGATGGTCCTCGGAGTCGTCACGCTGACCTTCATCGGCACCTGGTGGCTGGGCCGCCGGATGGGGCTGCCCGGCGACCAGCCGCTGCTGATCGCCGCCGGGTACTCGATCTGCGGTGCGTCCGCGATCGGCGCGGTGAGCGAGGCGACGGACAGCGACGAGCGCGACGCGGCGACATCGGTGGCGCTGGTGACCCTGTGCGGGACCCTCGCCATCGCCGTACTGCCGCTGCTGCAGCAGCCGTTGGGGCTGAGCGACGCCGAATTCGGCCGGTGGGTCGGCGCGAGCGTGCATGACGTGGGCCAGGTCGTCGCCACCGCGCAGACCGCCGGTCCCGGCGCGCTCGGTGAGGCGGTCCTGGTCAAGCTGATGCGGGTGGCGCTGCTCGCGCCGCTCGTCGCTGCGGTGGCCGTGTCCGTACGCCGCCGACGACGGGCCGGCGCGGCATCGGGCTCCGGTACGGCAGGCAGGAAGCGGCTTCCGCTCGTCCCGCTCTTCGTGGTCGGCTTCCTGGCGATGGTGGCCCTGCGCAGCACGGGCCTGCTCCCGACGGCCGCGATCGACGCGGCGCAGCGGGTGCAGGAACTGCTGCTGGCCGCCGCGCTGTTCGGCCTGGGCAGCGCGGTCGACCTGCCGTCGCTGACGCGCACGGGCGGGCGGGTCGCGGCGCTCGGACTGTGCGCATGGGCGGTGGTGGCGGGGGTTTCGTATGCGGGAGTGCTGCTGGTGATGGGCTGAGGCTCGCGCGGACGTGCTTCGTGAAGCCGCCGCGCGTCGCCTTTCGTGCGTCGTGCTTCGTGTGTCGCGCGCCGCGCGTCCGCGTCCGTCCCGGTCAGCGCTCGGAGCCTCGGCCGAGCAACGGTTTCACGTCGATGACGGGTGTGCCGTCCAAGGCTTCCAGGTTGCGCACACGGACCCGTAGCCCCTGGATGGCGACGATCTCCACGCGGTGCAGCCCCACCGGATTGGGACGGTCGGGGGAGCGAGTGCTGAACACGCCCGTCTCCGGCCGCGACCGGTCATCGCGCGGGCGCACCGCCAGCACGTCCCGGCGGGCGCGGTCGAGCCAGGTCAGCACGAGCACCTCGGTCCCGGCCTGCAGGTCGCGAATTCCCTCCGCCACGCCCTGCTCGAAGACCAGCCACGCCTCGGGCGAACCCTCGTCACCCTGCTTCGGAGCCTCGGCGCGACGCAGCAAGGGAGACTCGACCCAGCCAATGGGCTGCAGAACGTACGGCGGCAGCTCAGGGGCGGTCTCGCCGCTCATTCGGGAATGAGCCATTGTCCGTCGCGCATGAGCTCGCGGCCTTTGAGCTCGTTCTCTTCGCGCCAGGCCTGGAGCCGCTGGGGGTGAATGCGGAAGTAGAGATAGGTACTGCTGAGCCGGCGCGGGTCGAAGCCGGTTCTGTCGGCGAAGGCGTCGCCGGTCCCGTCCGGGAGATCGGTGGCCGCCAGCGTCTGCACCGTTCCCTCGATGAGGACGACATCGCGGGTGGGCCCGACGGCGAGCCGGACCTTGCCGGTGGCCTGGAGATTGCGGGCGGTCGGGCTGGAAGCTGCTGTGGCCACCAGCAAGGTGGTGCCGTCCCAGAGGAACGACAGCGGAATCAGATAAGGCGTCCCGCTGTCTGCGTCGGCCGTGGCCACCCATACGTCGGTGTCCTGCTCGAGCCGGCTCAGTACGTCCTGCTTGCGTTGTTTCGCGGTCCGGGCGGGCGGGGTCATCGGGAGCAGCCTCCTGAGTGCCGATCGAGATCGAGTCCGGGCGTGATGACGGTGGTGATGAAGAGCGGGACGACGGGCGGGACGACGGGCGGGATGACGGGCGGCGCGGTCCTCGCGAGTCTGTCACGATGACCGCGCTCCACGGTGCTGTCCGGCCCGGACCAAAGAGCCCGGACCGCGTCCACTCTCTCGTCGGCCATCGGCCGTCGCCGATCAGCTGAGCAACGTCGGCGCCGCCCGCTCCAGTACGGCGGAGACCCGCTCCCATGTCTCCATGTCCCGTTCCACAGGCGGCAGTTCGGCCGAGTTTCCGACCTGCCAGCTGCCCGCCACCGCCACCGGATCCTCGCCGGTCGCTGCGCCCGCGGCGAGCGCCGCCGCGCCGAGGGCGACCAGTTCGCCGCTCTCGGGAATCAGCAGGGGGCGGCCGGAGAGGCGGCGTACGGTCTCCACCCAGTGCCGCCCCTTGGCCCCGCCGCCCACCAGTCGCAGCGGGCGGGCGGCGACTTCCCCGTCGGCCGGGTCGAGGCCGCAGGCGCGCAGCACTTCGTCGAGAGCGCGCAGTACCGTCACGACCGCGCCTGCGTAGGCGGCGCCGAGGAGTTGCTGCCGGCTGGTGGTGTGGCGCAGCCCGGTGAGCAGACCGGAGGCGGCGGGCAGATCAGGGGTGCGCTCGCCGTCGAGGTAGGGCAGCAGCACGACCTCACCGCCTGCCTCGGCGGTGTCACGGTGCAGGCCCAGCAGAGCGGCGATCTTGTCGACCGCGAGCGTGCAGTTCAGCGTGCAGGCCAGCGGGAGGTACGTACCGTCGGCTGCGGCGAACCCGGCGAGTGCCGTGGACGCGGGCCGGGTGCGGCTGGCGGCGAAGACCGTGCCGGACGTGCCGAGGCTGAGGGCCGGATGATCCAGCAGCCCGGCGCCGCCGAGCCCGAGGCCGACCGCGGCGGCCATGTTGTCGCCGGTGCCCGCGGCGACCGCGATGTCGGCGGGCAGGCCGAGTTCCGCGGCGGCAGCGGCGGTCAGCGAGCCGATACGGGCCGCGCCGGTGGCGGCCACCTCGGGCAGCAAGTCGGCGTCCAGGCCGATCAGCTGGAGGAGTTCGGGGTCGTACGCTCCGCCGGCGGTGGAGTACCAGCAGGTGCCCGACGCGTCGCCGGGGTCGGTGGCCGCGATGCCCGCCAGCCGTTCGGTGAGGAAGTCGTGGGGAAGGCGGACCGCGGCCGCTGCCTTGGCCGCATGCGGTTCGTGCTCACGCAGCCACTGCCACTTCGCGGCCGTCATCGAGGCCACCGGCACCGATCCGGTACGCGCCGTCCAGGCGTCCGGGCCGCCCAGCGCCTCGGTCAGGGCGGCGGCCTGCGGGGCCGAGCGGGTGTCGTTCCAGAGCAGCGCGGGACGCACCGGATGCCCGGCGCGGTCGAGGACGACCAGGCCGTGCTGCTGCCCGGCGACCGCGATGCCGGTCACGGCCGACGCGGCGAGACCGGACTCCTTGAGGCCCATGGCGACGGCCTCGCGCAGCGCGTGCCACCACACCTCGGGATCGCTCTCGCGTGCGCCGCTCTCGCCGGTGACCTGGTGCGCGGCCCGGCCGACGGCGAGCGTACGGCCGGTGGCGGCGTCGATGAACGCGGCCTTGGCGGACTGGGTCGAGCTGTCCACACCGATGACGACCTTCTGGGTCGGCATTGCCTCACCTCTCCCTCCCGGCCTATTTTGGCCGACACCTAACAAATTACGTCACCCGGTCCCACGCGAACAGATCAAGAACAGGTACTGATGGGCCCCTGTGATCACATGGACGGGTGCGGTATTAGTAAGGTAAGAAAACAAATCCTGGATCGAAGGCGGTCATGGCGATGTCGGAACGCTTCACACCCACCCCCGAGGACAGGTTCAGCTTCGGCCTCTGGACGGTCGGCTGGCAGGGCAGGGACCCCTTCGGAGAGGCGACCCGGGCGCCGCTGGACCCCGTTGAATCCGTGCAGTACCTCGCCGGGCTCGGCGCGTACGGCGTCACGTTCCACGACGACGACCTGATCCCCTTCGGCGCTACCGAGGCCGAGCGTGAATCGCACATCAAGCGCTTCCGGCAGGCGCTGGACGCGACCGGTCTGGTGGTGCCGATGGCCACCACCAATCTCTTCACCCACCCCGTCTTCAAGGACGGCGGCTTCACCGCCAACGACCGGGACGTACGCCGGTACGCGCTGCGCAAGACCATCCGCAACATCGACCTCGCCGCCGAGCTCGGGGCCCGTGCCTACGTCGCCTGGGGCGGCCGCGAGGGCGCGGAGTCGGGCGCGGCGAAGGACGTACGCACCGCTCTGGACCGGATGAAGGAAGCCTTCGACCTGCTGGGGGAGTACGTGACCGAGCAGGGGTACGACCTGCGGTTCGCCATCGAGCCCAAGCCCAATGAGCCGCGCGGGGACATCCTGCTGCCCACCGTCGGCCACGCGCTGGCCTTCATCGAGCGCCTGGAGCGGCCCGAGCTGTACGGCGTGAATCCGGAGGTCGGCCATGAGCAGATGGCCGGGCTGAACTTCACTCACTCCATCGCCCAGGCGATGTGGGCCGACAAGCTCTTCCACATCGACCTCAACGGGCAGAGCGGCATCAAGTACGACCAGGACCTGCGCTTCGGCGCCGGCGATCTGCGCTCCGCGTTCTGGCTGGTCGACCTGTTGGAGACAGGCGGCTACGAGGGGCCGCGGCACTTCGACTTCAAGCCGCCGCGTACCGAGGACTTCGACGGGGTGTGGGCATCGGCGGCCGGCTGTATGCGCAACTATCTGATCCTCAAGGAGCGGGCCGCCGCCTTCCGCGCGGATCCGCGGGTACAGGAGGCGCTGCGAGCCGCGCGCCTCGACGAGCTGGCCCGGCCCACCGCCGAGGACGGGGTGTCCGGGTTGCTCGCCGACCGTGCGTCGTTCGAGGAGTTCGACGTCGAGGCGGCGGCCGAGCGGGGCATGGCCTTCGAGTACCTGGACCAGCTGGCCATGGACCACCTTCTCGGCGTGCGCTGACAGCCCGGGGCCTTGCCGGGGCTCCGCCCCGGACCCCGCGCCTCAAACGCCGGCGGGGCTGGATTGCCCCCTAGGAAACCGCGTACGCCACCGGGTCGCCCAGCACGTCCCGCACCACGAGAGCCGCCGCGCCGCGCGCCGCGTCCGCAGCCGCCGACGAGGCGCGCAACCGCCCGCTGCCCTCGGGCCACAGCCCCGACACCACCCGGCCGGCCAGCTCGCCGCCGGCCGGCGGCGACAGCCAGGGCAGCAGCGGCCGGTAGATCCCGCCGAGCACCACCGCGTCCGGGTCGAAGAGGTTCACCGCGCCGGACAGCACCCGGCCCAGCATCAGCCCGGCCTGTCCGATCGCCGTCACCGCGCGCTCGTCGCCCGCGCCGGCCCGGCGCTCCAGTTCGGCCACGCCCGCCGCGCCGGTGGACTCGTCGATGCCCGCGGCCCGCAGCAACGCCGACTGACCCGCGTACTGCTCCAGACAGCCCCGCGAGCCGCAGCGGCACTCGGGGCCGTCCGCGGACACCACGACATGGCCGATCTCCCCGGCGAATCCGTGCGCCCCGCGCAGCAGTTCACCGTCCAGGACCAGCGCGCCGCCGACGCCGATCTCGCCCGACAGATAGAGAAAGCTGCGCACCTCGCCCAGACCGCCGAACCACAGCTCGGCCAGGGCCGCCAGATTGGCCTCGTTCTCCGCGTGCACCGGCAGCGCGGGCAGACCGGGCCGCAGCGCTGCGAGCGCCTCGGCGAACGGAGTCTCGGCCGCGACCCGGGTCCAGCCCAGATTGGGCGCCTGCCGGACCGTACCCGCCGAGATGAGCCCGGGCAGCGCCAGTTCCGCGCCGACCGGCCGCAGCTCCTGCTCGGCGGCCGACGTCAGCGCCCGGGCAGCTATCCCGGCAGCTCGGGCGAGTACCTGGGCGGGAGGCGCGCCACGGTTGTCGAGATGCTCGACCAGACGCACCCGGTCGGTGCCCGCCAGATCCACCACACACACCGACACATAGTCGACGTTGATCTCGACCCCGATGCCCGCGACGCCGGTACGGGCCACTTTCAGTACCGTGCCGGGCCGGCCGGCCTGACCGCTGAACGTCTTCCCGGACTCCGACAGGAAGCCGCTCTCCAGGAGTTGCTCTACCAGCGAGGAGACGGCCGCACGGGTCAGCCCCACCCGCGCCGAGACACCGGCCCGCGTCACCTCGCCCTCGTCGCGGACAGCCCGCAGCACCAGGCTGAGATTGTGCCGTCGCACCGTCTCCCGGTCGGCCTTGGGCTCCAGCGGTGTGTGGTTGCCCGCGGAGCCGCTCGTGTCATTGCCGTTCATCTCGCGGCCGAGCCTAGGCGATCCGCTTCCGATCTCACGCCTCGGCCGGGTCGGTCTCCGGCTCGCTGTGCGGTTCCTCGGCGATCTGCAGCTCCTCGTCGGTCAGCGGCGGCCCCGGCAGGCGCGGCAGCCGGGGCCCGCGCAGCGCGGCCAGCACGACCCGCGGCCCGACCAGCGAGGTGAGCGGTGCGGAGAGCGTCATCACATCCGTCAGAGCGGTGGTGACCAGGAAGTTGCCGGTCGAGGTCAGCATCAGACGGTCGACGTAGCGGCCGAGCAGCCGGTCCACCGCGCCCGGCTGCTTGCCGGTCGCCCCCGGGTAGAAGATGTCCTGCCCCGTGGCCAGGTCCCAGGCCGTTCCGGTGGACTTGGAGATGGCCCGCTGTGCCCGCCTGGCCAGCCCGGCCGAGGTGGGCCCGTGCGTCCGGATCTGGTCGCGCAAGGCCCGTACGCCCTGCGCCGCCACGGACATTCCGTGGCCGTAGATGGGATTGAAGGTGGCCACAGAGTCACCCACCGCGACGAAACCGTCGGGCCAGCCGGCGACCTTCTCGAAGTACCTGCGCCGGTTGGCCGTGTTGCCGAACGTGACCACGTCGCTGATTGGCTCGGCACGCGAGATGAGCTCACCGACTATGGGGTGCCGCACTCCGCGCGCGAATGCCTCGAAGGCATCGGCCGCCTTGGTGGGCTGCCCGCCCCGGGTGCCGGACAGTGTCACGAGCCAGCGCCCGTCCTCGACCGGGAGGACGAGTGCGGCCTGTCCGGGCCGCTGCTCGCGCGCGTTGGACTGCACATTGACGATGGGGAACTCCGCCGTGCCCCCTGGAGCACGGAAGAGGCGGCTGGCGTACACCAGGCCGGCGTCCACCTGGTCCTCGCGCACCGCATCGACGCCCAGCGCCCGCAGCAGTTCCGGCGCGCGAGTGCCGCGGCCGCTGCAGTCGACGACCAGATCGGCAGCCAGAACGCGCTCGCCGCCGTCGGGGGTCCGTACCCGCACCCCTGTCACACGGGCGGAACTTCCTTCGAGGGCGAGCAGTTTGGTGTGCTCGAGCAGGGTGATGCGCGGCTCTGCCAGGACCTGCTCGCGTACGACCCAGTCGAGCAGATCGCGGCTGCAGGCGATCAGGTAGTGAGTCTCGGTCCAGCGCCGGTACCAGCCCTGCGGAGACAGTCCGACCATGCCCGTCGGCAGTGGGATGCGGCGGGCGCCGGCCGCCAGCCAGCGAGCGGTGACACCGGGCAGCAGGGACTCGATCGCCTCCACTCCTCCGCACCACAGTATGTGGGCATGACCTGCCTGAGGCAGGTGCTTACGGGGTTCGGGGCCGGCCGGGAGAGAGTCGCGTTCCACGACGGTGACCTCGTCGGCGAACTCGCCCAGTGCGGCGGCCGCCAGCATCCCGGCCAGTCCTCCGCCGACGACGACGGCGTGACGGAGGGCAGGGCCCGCGCCGGGTCTGTGTGGTTGGCTCATGGTTGGCTGCTCTCTGACCTGGCCGCACAACGGCGGGCTGCTGCAACGACAGGCGAGTGACGCAACGCTTGGGACATACCGACGAGATCGCGCTGGGCCTGCTCGGGTGCGGCGGAACGGGTGTCCGCCGCGGTGATGATCATCCCCTGCGGGTCGGCGTCCCGGGCGATCACCGCGGCGGCGAGCATCGCCGCCTCGGCGACGGCCTCCGCCTGGTGCGTATCGGTCCCCGAAGCGAGCGCCGCGGCGTGGGACTCCGCCCGCAGGCCGTGGTCGAAGTACGGGTCCAGAGCGAGGATGCCGTCGTGGATGAACGCTTCCCGCTGGGTCAGCCGGAGGTCGAGGGACGACCACCGGGAGATCTGGACCGCCATGGCACCTTCAGGAGCGGTGGAGCGCAGTTCGCGCCAGAGCGCGCCCAGCTTCCAGTAGGTGGACCAACTCTGCCAGGACTCGGAGAGGCGCTGTCCGGCCACCGGGAGAATGAACCCGGCCGCGATGATCAGAGCGGAGGCGGACGCCAGCGGCGGTGCCACGCGGGTGCTCAGGGCGTCCCAGTTGTGCCCGGCCCACCGAGCGGATACGGCGGAGTACTTGGCCGCGTCGAAGCCGAGGTTGAGGAAGTAGCCGATCATGATGAGCACCAGACCGGTGCGCAGCCAGCCGTGGACCCGCAACGACCAGCGCCAGCACAGGACGGTCATCACGACCGCCGCCACCGTGTGCGCCACAAGATAGAGGACGATCATCTCGCGCATGTACGGAGTGTTCGCGTAGTACGTGTCCAGGTCCCGCAGCCGCTCGACGGGAGCGTCACCGAGGGCGAAGAGGACGATCATCGCCACGATGACCGTGCCGTACGCGGTGATGCAGCGGCGGGACGCACGCCGGGTGACTTCGGGCGGGCCTCCGCGCCAGTTGATGATGAGCACAAGGCAGGAAGCGCTGAAGGCCGTGAGGATGCAGTAGACGAGCGGCGCGGAGAAGTTGGGTACACCGGTGATGCGGTTCACCGCGGCGATGGTGGGCGGCGCCGCGAAGAAGAACACCGAGACGGCCACCAGCAACAGCGCGCTGACGGACCGCAACAGCGGATCACGCCAGGTGCGGCTGATTCCGGGCAGCCGGAACGCGAACGCGACGGCGAGCGCGGCCCCGGGTATGTAGAAGTCCAGACCCTCCACGCATCAGCCCTGCGGCTTTCGGTACCCCAGTGACGCTTCGATCCGGCCTTCGATCGCATCCCGGCCGGGAACGCGGCCGCGTGTGTGCGAACCGGCCAGCCAGGAACGGCATTTGGTGCTCAGCAGCAGTCCGAAGGTCTCCGCCTCGTTCTCCTCGGCCGCGTCGAAGCGTGTACGGGCGGCGACCTTGAGCACGGTGTCCTGCAGATCGGCGCCGTCCGTCAGCAGCCGCGCCGCGACGGCCGCGCCTTCGACATGGTGGCTGCAGTGGCCGGCCTGCATATGCCACAACTCATGGCCAAGAATGACCAGTTGGTGGTCGGGAGCGGTACGTTCCTCAATGACGATCAGATCCTGGTCGGCCATGTCGAGCCACAGTCCGCTGGCGGTTCCCGGCGGGAACGAGGCCACGCGGAACTGGACCGGCCGACCCCGGCGGCTGCCCATCTTCTTGCACAGCGCCGCATAGAGATCTGCCGGTTCCGCAGGGACGGGCAGGTCGATTCCGGCGATGAGCTCGCCGCACAACCGCCGCATCTCTTTGCCTATGCTCACCGTTCTCCCGTCGGCGCAGAGTTCATTTCAGGACTCCGTCGGCTTGACGCTCTCCAGGAGCATGTCGAGCCACTCGGTGACCTTGTCCCGGTGTTTGTCGGTGGGGAGTTGGGCCGCACGCCAGGCGATGCCCCGTACCCCGTGGTCCTGCAGCAGACGCTCCAGCGGATCGCCGTCACCGGCGAAGTCCTGCAGCAGGGTCTGCTCGGTGCGCTGCAGTGCGCCGTCGAGTGCGTCGGCGTCCTCGGCGGTCAGGAATCCGGCGTGGACCTTGAAGAACCGCTGGATCGCGTCGCAGTGTTCCATGGTCGGCCGGCGGTCGCCGTTGATGAGGGCCCCCGCCTGCTGCCGTGACATGCCCGCGCCGTCGGCGATCTCCTGCTGGGTGTAGCGGCGGCCGTTGGGCTTCAGCCGTGTTCTGCGCAACAGGTCGAAGCGCTGCAGAAAGCGTGCCTGGAGGTCGGGTTCGCCGGCCCGCCGCCCGGCGAGCAGGGCGCCGACCACGTCGGCGGGGACGCCCGAGGCCTCGGAGAGCTGATGGACGTCGAATACCTCGCTGTGGGTCAGCCCGAGCTTGTCCGCGAGCTCGGCGACACGGGCAACGGATGCCGCCAGGGGGACTGTGGCCGTCGAACCCGGAACCGAGAAGCCGTCTGTCACCAGTAGGTCTCCTAGATCACGCGAGGCAGCCCCGCATACAGTGGCGCTGCCGGGAGATTATCCGTTTCGGGAGAGCGTAGCCAGGTCTTGCCACAGCTGTGGCGCGAATTGAGCGGTCAACGGCGGGCAATGCCACGATAGTTGACATGGTCGTTGTTGCGGTAGCAGGATCGCCACGCGGTGATGATGATCCAAATGGCCCTGCCGCAGCGGGACTTCGAGAAGGGTGGCGTTCTCGATGACACATGAGGCAGGCGTGGAACGGCCTGGTGTCCAAGGGCGCCGCGGGTGTGCCGGAACGGGCCGTGGCGCGGTGCGGGCGAGGCGAGTCACCGATGTCCTCAGGCGGCGCCGGGAGGAGCTCGGCCTGAGCGTGGAGGACGTCGCCGCGCGGCTCGAGATCAGCACGGGCGCGTACGGCAGCTGGGAGCGGACACCCGCCCAGGAGTGGACCGACGAGACGCTCTGTGCCCTGGTCAAGGCTCTCGAGATGAGCGATCAGCAGGGAGGATGGCTCTTCCGCCTCGCCGTCGACCGTGATCCGCCGCCGCCCTGGAAGACGCCTGTCGGGGCGTCCGTTCCGGCGCCTCCGCTGGGGCCCGCGCGGCCGTCCGGTCCCGCGTTTCCGTCCGGGCCCGCACGTCCGTACATCCCTGTGTCTCCGTCGTTGCCCGCGAGCCCATCCGGTCCCGCGGAGGCCGATCCCGCGGAGAGTCCCGACCCCGAGACACGGGCCTATCTGCGTGACTACGCCGTGATGATGGACGCCGTGCCGCTGCCCTCCGTGCTCTTCGACCGGCGCTGGGAGGTGGCGCACGCCAACCCGGCCTTCGACGCGCTCTTCCGCGGCATCGGGCCGCACCCCACGGCCATGCCGGACCAGAACTTCCTCCGGTTCGTGCTCTTCCACCCGGACGCGGGCACGGTGCTCGCCGACCGCGAGACGAGCTGGTGCCTGCCATTGCTGGCGCAGTTGGAGTCGGCCCTGGAGAGCGACGACGAGGACCGAGTCCTTCAGGCCATTCGTCACGACATCGCCCAGGACCCGATCATGGACGCCGCCTACCGGTGCGGTCTTCCGCACTGGATGCGCGCCGCGGGCGCGGCCGCTGTCCATCACGATGGCGCCCTACGACCGCTCCATCACCCCGATCCCCGCCGGGGACGCACCGAGTGCCGGATCGTCGACGAGACCCCCGCGAGCCTTCAGGGCCGGGGGTTCACCAGGATGACGCTGGTACTGCGCGAAACGCGCGTAGCCGAACCGGTGCTGCGGCGGGGCAAATCGCATCTGAGGGCCGTCTCCAGCGGCTGAGCCGGGACCGGGGGCCGACGCCGGTGGCAGCGGCCCCCTCACCCTTGTCAGTGGTTGGCACGTCCATGACCATGAGCTCATGTCGCAGCAGACCTCAGGAAACGCAGGCGGCCCCACCAACCCCCTTGGCACCGGCCGGAGAACGGTTCTGTCGGCCGCGGCCGGAACCGCCGCGCTCGGCGCGGCGCTGACCGGCGTCGGCGCACCGCCCGCGGCCGCCGCGGCGCGCACCCCCGACCGGGACCGCCCCGCCACCGCCCAGCTCCCCTCCCGCGAACTGCGCGCGCTCCTGCGGGAGATCGACCGGGACCGTATCGAGGCGACGGTGCGCAAGCTCGCCTCCTTCGGCACCCGGCACACCCTCTCCAGCCAGGACGACCCGAAGCGCGGGATCGGCGCGGCCCGCGACTGGATCCTCGCCGAGCTGAAGCGGTACGCCACGGGCAGCGGCGGCCGGATGACGGTCGAGCTGCAGTCGTACATCCAGGAGCCGGTGCCGCGTATCCCCGTGGCGACCCGTATCACCAACATCGTCGCGACCCTGCGCGGCTCCGCCGCCCCCGACCGTGTCTATGTCGTCTCCGGGCACTACGACTCACGCGCCACCGACGTCATGGACGCAACCAGCGACGCGCCCGGCGCCGACGACGACGCCTCCGGGGTCGCCGTCGCCATGGAGCTCGCCCGGGTCATGGCCACCCGCCGCCCCGCCGCGACCATCGTCTTCGCGGCCGTCGCCGGCGAGGAGCAGGGCCTGTTCGGCGCGGCCCACATGGCGCAGACCTTCAAGACGGCCGGCGTGGACCTCCAGGGCATGTTCACCGACGACATCGTGGGCAGCCCCACGGCCGACGACGGGGCCCGGGATCCGTACACCATCCGGCTGTTCGCCGAGGGAGTCCCCACCTCCGAGACCCCCGAACAGGCCGCGACCCGCCGCTCGGTGGGGGGCGAGAGCGACTCCCCGTCCCGCCAGCTCGCCCGCTTCGTACGCGATGTGGCCGACAACGACGCCACCGGTATGCACGTCCGCGTCGTCTACCGCCGCGACCGCTATCTGCGTGGCGGCGACCACATCCCCTACCTCGAACGCGGCTTTCCCGCGGCCCGGTTCACCGAGCCCGCCGAGGATTTCGCGCACCAGCACCAGGATGTGAAGGTGGTCGACGGCAAGCAGTACGGCGATCTGCCGGAGTTCTGCGACTTCGGCTACATCGCGCGCGTGGCCAAGGTCAACGGCGCCGCCCTGTGGACCCTCGCCCAGGCGCCCGGCACCCCCAAGGGAGCGAAGATCCTCACCAGCGCGCTGACCAACGCGACCGAGCTGGTGTGGCAGCGCGGCAGCGAAGCCGATCTCGCCGGCTACGAAGTGGTGTGGCGCGAAACCACCGCGCCCGAGTGGACTCATATCGTCCCGGCCGGTGACACGACCAGCCACGCGGTCGATCTCTCCAAGGACAACGTCTTCTTCGGCGTCCGCGCCGTGAACCGGGCCGGGCTGCGCAGCCCGGTGGCATTCCCCGCTCCCCAGCGCTGATTCAGCGGCCAGCCGAGACTTGAGGTGTCACGCGTAACGTGCCCGAATCCCCTGCGTTCCGCGGGGGAGACGGGGGTCCGCCTCCGGAAGACGGCTGCGACGGTGTTCCGGGAGTTCGTGTGGCTGCGCTCATCGAGGACTATGCACTGATCGGGGACATGCAGACCGCCGCCCTGATCGCCAGGGACGGATCGGTGGACTGGTTCTGTCTGCCGCGCTTCGACTCGCCCGCGGTCTTCGCCGGGCTGCTCGGCACCGAGGACCACGGCTTCTGGCGGCTGGCGCCCGTGGGGCCCGCAGACGGCGCGGGCGCCGCCACCCGTCGCCGCTACCGCGGTGACTCACTTGTCCTGGAATCGGAGTGGGACACGCCGGAAGGAACGGTTCGGCTGATTGACTTCATGCCGCCCAGGGGCGCGGGCCGCGGTAGGCCGGATGCCGCACCGTGTCTCGTACGAATAGTGGAGGGCGTCTCAGGCCGGGTCCGCATGAGTTCCGCACTGCGGATGCGCTTCAGCTACGGCCGGATCGTCCCGTGGGTGCAGCGCGAGCACGGACCCGGCGGCCGGGACCGGCTCGTCGCCGTGGCCGGCCCGGACGCGCTCTGGCTCGACGCGGACGTCGGCACCTATGGCAGCGATCTGACCACCCACGCCGCCTTCAGCGTCGGCGCGGGCGAGCGAGTCACCCTCACCCTGAGCTGGCAGCCCTCCCACGGCGACGCGCCGTCCCGGCCCGACGCCGCCCAACTCCTCACCGACACCGAGAACTTCTGGTCCCGCTGGACCGGCCAGTGCAGCTACTCGGGACCCTGGCGCGAGGCCGTGGTCCGCTCGCTGATCACCCTCAAGGCGCTCACCTACGCCCCGACCGGCGGAATCGTCGCCGCGCCCACCACCTCCCTGCCCGAGGAGATCGGCGGCGTACGCAACTGGGACTACCGCTACGCCTGGCTGCGCGACGCCGCCATGACCCTCACCGCCCTGCTGCGCACCGGCTACCGCGAGGAGGCCCGCCGCTGGCGGGAGTGGCTGCTGCGGGCCGTGGCCGGGGACGCGCAGAACCTCCAGATCATGTACGGAGTCGCGGGCGAGCGCGAATTGCCGGAGGCCGAACTCCCGTGGCTGCCCGGCTACGAGAAGTCAGGACCGGTTCGCATCGGCAACGGTGCCGCCAACCAGCTCCAGCTCGATGTGTACGGAGAGGTCGTGGACGCCCTCTGGCTGGGCCAGACCTCGGGACTCTCCCGCGACGACAGCACCCACATCCTCCAGATGAAGCTGATGAACCACCTCGAGTCCAACTGGCGGGAGCCGGACGAGGGCATCTGGGAAGTGCGCGGCCCACGCCGCGACTTCGTCCACTCCAAGGTGATGACCTGGGTCGCCGCGGACCGCACCGTACGCAGACTGTCGAGGCTGCCACTGGAGAGCCCGGTGCAGCGC
Source organism: Streptomyces sp. NPDC002730 (assembly GCF_042888805.1). Taxonomy (NCBI): domain Bacteria; kingdom Bacillati; phylum Actinomycetota; class Actinomycetes; order Kitasatosporales; family Streptomycetaceae; genus Streptomyces; species Streptomyces sp. NPDC002730. The sequence continues at coordinate 86,251 of NZ_JBIAQG010000012.1, read as the reverse complement.
TGGCGAGCGCTGCGCGACGAGATACACCGCGACGTCTGCGCCCACGGCTACGACCCCGAGCGCAACACCTTCACGCAGTACTACGGCTCCAGCGAACTGGACGCTTCGCTACTGCTCATCCCGCAGATGGGCTTTCTGCCGCCCGACGACCCGCGTGTGGTCGGCACCATCGAAGCCGTGCAGCGGGAGCTGTGCGACGACGGCTTCGTACGCCGCTATCCGGTACCCGGGGGCGGTTCGGACACGCTCGGCGGAGACGGACTGCCCGGCGGCGAAGGCGTCTTCCTGGCCTGCTCCTTCTGGCTCGCGCACGATCTGGCGATGATCGGCCGCAGGTCCGAGGCACGCCAACTGTTCGAACGGCTGCTGGCGCTGCGTACGGATCTCGGTCTGCTGGCCGAGGAGTGGGACACCCGGCGCGGCCGGCTGGTGGGGAACTTCCCCCAGGCCTTCAGCCATGTGCCGCTGATCGACACGGCTCTGCGGCTGTCCTGAGCGCAGGTCCGCGGCCCGCGCCTAGAGCGAGAGTCGACCGGCCCGGCGCATGGTCGTACTGCACTTGCATTTCCGCGCAGAGGAGAGTGGCCATGTCGTCATTTAGAAGTTTCATCCTCGTCAATGTGCTGCGTCCGATGGGCCGGGCACTGATCGCCTACGGGATGTACTGGGTGTGGATCCCGGGCGTCAACCATGAGGAAATCATGCCGCGAGACAGTTTCCCCCGAGAAGACAGCCAGGAATATCTCAGTCTCTTCGATCAGATTGAGCCGCCTTCAAGGCGGCCTTGAGACGCATTTCCCAAGCTCTGGCCATAAGTACGCGGCTCTGGGGGAAAAGATGGCTGCACACCGGAACTTCACCGAACTCGCGTTGCACAGAGCATCGGAACTCGCGCGCCAGGAGGCCTATTTCTGCGTCCGCGCGAATCAGCAGGGAGAGCTGGAATCCGATGTGCTCAGCTATGGCGAGCTCGGCGAAAAGGCGAAACGCCTGGCCTCCTGGCTCCAGGAACACGGATCGCACGGCCACCGGGTGCTTATCCTCCAGAGCGGCGTACGGGAATTCATGAGCAGCTTCCTCGGCTGTCTCTACGCCGGGGCCGTGGCCGTGCCCGCACCGGCGCCCGTCGGATCGCGGCAGAACGTCGAACGGGTTGCCAACATCGTCCGCGACGCCTCCGTCAGCTACATCCTGACCGACGCCGCGATGGCGTCGACCGTCTCCCAGCTGCTGGCCAACATCGGCCACCCCGAGGTCGCGTGCCTGGCCACCGACCGCGCGGAGGTCGGCGACCCCGGCGCCTGGCAGGAGCCCGGCCTGTACCCCGACGATGTGGCCTTCCTGCAGTACACCTCGGGATCGGTGAGCGATCCCAAGGGCGTCATGGTCACCCACCGCAATCTGCTTGCCAATCAGCGCGCCATCCAGCAGGCCATGCGGACGACCCGTGACTCCCGGGTGGGCGGCTGGCTGCCGTTCCACCACGACATGGGACTCGTCGGGCATCTGCTGCACCCGCTGTGGCTCGGCAGCGCCGGAGTGCTGATGCCGCCGATGACCTTTGTGAAGCGCCCGCTGCGCTGGCTGCAGATGGTGGACCAGTACGGCATCACCACCGGCGGCGGCCCCAACCTGGCGTACGACCTGTGCCTGCGCCGCATCAAGGACGACCAGATGGAGCAGCTCGACCTCTCCCGCTGGGAGACGGCCGTCAACGGCGCGGAGCCGGTACGGGCCGAGACCATGGAGGCCTTCGCCGAGCGCTTCGCACCCGCCGGCTTCCGCAAGGAGGCCTTCTACCCCTGCTACGGACTCGCCGAGTCCACCCTGCTGGTCACAGGTGGGGAACCCGGGCGAACGGCCAACTCCCGGATCGTGGACGCCGTCGACCTCGAACACCACCGGCTGAGTCCCGCCGCGGCGGGCCGGCCGGCCAGGACACTGGTCAGCTCGGGCAGGCCGCAGCAGTGCGAGGTGGCCATAGTCGACCCCGCGAACTGCAGAAAGCTGCCCGCCGGCGAGGTGGGCGAGGTCTGGTTGCGCGGCGAGAGCGTCGCCCGCGGCTACTGGAACCGCCCGCTGGAGAATGCCCACGCCTTCAAGGCCACCACCGAGGACGGCGACGAGGGCTATCTGCGCACCGGAGACCTCGGCGCCATGGACGGCGACGAGCTCTACATCACCGGGCGGATGAAGGACATCATGATCGTGGCGGGCCGCAACCTCTACCCGCAGGACATCGAGCGCAGCGTCCAGCGAGTGAGCGCCCTCTTCGGCTCCAGCGCCGCCTTCGCCGTCGAGTCCGACCGGGACCATGTCGTCGTCGTCCAGGAAGTGCGCACCGGATCCGGCTTCGAGGCCGAACTGGCCTCGCTCTCCGCCGCGGTACGGATGTGTGTGTCCAAGGAGTTCGAGGTCGCGGCCGAGAACGTACTGCTGGTCCGCCCCGGCACCGTACGCCGCACCACCAGCGGCAAACTCCAGCGCACCGCCATGCGGCAGCTGTTCCTCGACGGACGGATCCAGCCGCTGCACGAAGTGCTGCACCCGGAGGTCCGCGAGCTGGTCTCGGTGAGCGGCGGCCAGGACGGCCCCGACGGGACCGGCGGATGACGGCGATCACCGAACCGGCGGAGGCGGTACGGGCCGAGGCCGTACGGACCGAGGACGACTTGGCCGCCGAGGCGCTACGGACCGAGGACGCCTTGGCCGCCGAGGACGCTTCGGCCGCCGTGCCCGCCGCGGAATCCGACACGGCCCCCGGCCTGCGCTGGCAGCTCGCGGAACAGCTGGACCGGCGGCTCGGCGACCCCAATGCCGCGGGTCCGCTCTCCTACGCCCGCGCCGCGAGCGACGACGCCGCCGAGGAGTTCCCTGCAGCCGCCTGCGAACTGCTGAGCGCCCTCGGCGTCCACCACTACTACATCCCCGCGGAGTACGGCGGTTCACTCACCGGCTTCCCGCAACTGCTCGAAATCGTGCGCACCATCGCCCGCCGCGATCTGACCACCGCCATCGGACACGGCAAGACGTTCCTCGGCGCCGTCTGCGTCTGGGTCGCCGAGGACCGCGCCGGAGCCGAACGCCTCGCCTCCCTGGTACGGGCCGGTGAACCGGTCTCCCTCGGACTCACCGAACGCACCCACGGCAGCGATCTGATGGCCGGCGAGGTCGTCGCGGAACACACCGACGGCGGCTACCTCATCAGCGGCGAGAAGTGGCTCATCAACAACGCCACCCGGGGCCGGCTCGTCTGCCTCCTCGCCCGCACCGCCGCCGAGGGCGGCCCGCGCGGCTTCAGCCTGCTGCTCGTCGACAAGGACGAACTGCCGGACGACACCTACCGCACCCTGCCGAAGGTGCACACCCTCGGCATCCGCGGCGCGGACATCAGCGGCATCGCCTTCGACCGGGCGCCCGTCGACGCCTGCGGCCTGGTCGGCCGCGAGGGCGAAGGCCCCGAGACCGTACTCAAGGCCCTGCAGATCACCCGCTCGCTGTGCACCGCACTCTCGCTCGGCGCGGCCGACCACGGACTGCGTGTCGCCTACGGCTTCGCCGCCGGGCGCGAGCTGTACGGACGCAAGCTGCTCGACCTCCCCGCGGCCCGCCGGACGCTGGCCGAGACCTACGCCGATATGCTCGCGATGGAAGCCCTGAGCACCGTCGCCGCACGTTCCATCCACACTCTGCCCGACGAGCTCAGCGTCACTTCCGCGGTGGCCAAGTATCTGGTGCCGACCGTGGCCGACGACATCCTGAACCGGCTGCGCGGGGTGCTCGGTGCACGCGCCTTCCTCACCGACTACTACGCACACGGCCGGTTCCAGAAGCTGGAGCGCGACCACCGCATCGTCGGGATCTTCGACGGCAACACCATGGTCAACCTCTATGCCCTCACAGCCCAGTTCCGCACCCTGGCCCGCCGCCACCCCGTCCACGACCGCGACCCGGACACCGTCGCCGCCACCTTCTGCTACGCCCGCGAGCTGCACGGGCTGCGCCCCGGCCGGCTCAGCCTGCTCGCGCGGCGCGGCAGCACCGTACTCGGATCGCTGCCGAAGACCGCGGAGGTGCTCGGCGCGCAGGCGTCGCGGGAGCCCGAGCTCGGCCGGGCCGCCGTGCTCGCCCACACGCTGGCGCGGGCAGCGGCCGAACTGCACACCAGGATGCGGGCCGCACGCCCCGTGCCCGGCGGCGCACCGGTCGAGAGCTTCGACCTGGCGCGCGGCTACAGCATCTGCTTCGCCGCCGCCTGCTGCCTCGGCGTATGGCAGCACAACCGGCGCCTCGCACGCGAGGTGCGCACCGCCGGGCTGTGGACGTCGGGCCTCTGGCTCGAAGCCGTACTGGCCCGGCTCGTGGACCGCCTCGAGCAGGCTGTCCCAGGGATCACGGGCCCGCAGCCACGGCGGCCCGCGGCCTACGACGCCGGACTGGAGTCGCTGTTCGAGCGGTTGCTCGGCCGGCTGACCGCACAGTACGAAGCCGGAGACCTCTTCTCGCTGCTGCCAGGCCGTATCGCAGAAGGACCGCCATGCTGACCCCGAACGCGGAAGAAGTCCTCATCCAGCAGCGCGTCGCCGACCTGGAGAGGCGCCTCGGCGACCCCGGAGATCCCGGCAACCCGCTCGGCCTGGCCGCGCTGCTCGCCGCCGACGAGCGCGGCGAACTGCTCGCCGAGGCCGAGCAGGCCCTGGCGGAGTTCCGGCTCAACGCCGAATTCGTACCGACGGAGCTCGGCGGCAGGCTGGAGCGGATCGACACGCTCGGCCGGGTGCTGCGCGGAGTCTTCCGCAGGGACGCCAGCCTGGGACTCGGCTACGGCGCCACCACCTTCCTCGCGGCGATCGCGGTCTGGGCGGCCGGCACCCCCGAACAGCAGCGGAAGGTCGCCGATCTGCTGCTCGGCGGCGGTCGGCTGGCCATCGCGTACCACGAACTCGCGCACGGCAACGACTTCGTACGCAATGAGTTCCGGGCCACGCCGACCGACGACGGCTTTGTGATGTCCGGCGCCAAACACGTCATCAACAACGTCGAACGGGCCGAAGCGCTGGTGCTGTTCAGCCGCACCGAGGAGACCGTCGGCAGCCGCAGCCACTCCGTGCTCCTCGTCGACAAGGCCGCCGTACCCGCCGACGGCTACCGCTATCTGCCGCGGTACGAGACCGTCGGCGTACGCGGCTGCCAGAACGCGGGCGTGGAGTTCACCGACTGCCCGCTGCCCGCCGACGCGCTGGTCGGCAGGCTCGGCGACGGAGTCGAACTGGCCCTGCGCTCCTTCCAGATCACCCGTAGCGTGCTGCCATCCATGATCCTCGGCGGCGGTGACACGGCACTGCGCACCGCGGTCGGCTTCGCACTGGACCGCAAGCTCTACCACCGCTCCGTGCTGGAGATCCCGCACGCCCGCGCCACCGTCGTCGGCGCCTTCACCGATCTGCTGATCAGCGACTGCCTGGCGCTGACCGCCACCCGTGCCGTACATCTGGTCCCGGAGGCCACCAGCATCTACGCGGCCGCCGTGAAGTATCTGCTGCCCAAGCTGCTCACCGAGACCGCCTACGACCTGTCCATCGTCCTCGGCGCCAACTTCTATGTACGCGACGGGGCTTATGGAGGCTTCCAGAAGCATGTGCGCGATCTGCCCATGATCAGCCTCGGTCACGCGGGCACCGCAGCCTGCCAGGCCACGATCATTCCGCAGCTGCCGAGGCTCGCCCGCACCGCCTGGTTCTCCGGAAAGCAGGCACCCGAGGGGCTGTTCCGGGTCCGCGACGGACTCCCGCCGCTCGACCCGTCCAGGCTGGTACTGGTCGCCGGAAGCGATGCGCTCGTCGGCTCGCTGGAAGGCGCGGCGGAGATCATCGCGGGCGCCGCCGGCTCCCGGGCCGGCGAGTACACCGAGGCGCTCACCGCCCTGGCCGCGGCGCTCGAGGACGAACTGCGCAGCCTCCAGGCCGAATGCCGGGACATGTCACCGAAGGACCGCACCGTCCTGGCCAGCCCCAAGGCGTACGCCATCGCGGACCGCTACACGCTGCTGCTGGCCGGCGCGGCCTGCCTCGGCGTATGGCTGCACCAGGACCCGGACGACGACCCGTTCCTCGCCTCGCCCGCCTGGCTCGCCGCCGCGCTCACCCGGCTGGTGAAGCGGCTCGGCCATCCGCTGCCCCGGCTCCCGGACGGCTGGGACGACCAGCTGCTCCACGAGGTCCTGAACCGCTATCACGAAGCACGCAGTTACGACCTGTACGACACCCCGATCGCCGGCTGACCGCAGACACGTTGTTGAGGAGCATCAGATGGCGCTGCATTCCACCGGGGGAGAAGCCCCGGGTCCCTGGTCGACCAAGCCTGTGGCCGAGTTCGACGAACGCGACTTCCGCAACTGGCTGATCACCCGGCTGAGCGAGTATCTGCAGCGCCCCGCCGAGGAGATCCGCCCGCGCACACCCTTCGCGGAGTACGGGCTGGACTCGGTGGCGGCGCTCAGCCTCTACGGGGACATCGAGGAGGAGTTCGGTCTCTTCCTCGAACCGACCGTCGCCTGGGACCACCCCACGGCCGACGATCTGGCCCGTCACCTTGCCGAGGAGTTCACGAAGGCCGGCGGCGAGCATCGGGAGGTGTGACCATGGGCCGTTCATCAGGCCCGTCCCGGCACCCGGTCGCGGTGGTGGGTCTGGACTGCAGATTCCCCGGCGCGCCAGGACCGGAGGCGTACTGGAAGCTGCTGCTGAGCGGGGCGCACGCCATCGGCGAACGTCCCGCGTCACGCGGCCCCTCGGCCGTGCCCGGTGGCTTCCTGACCGACGCCGACGCCTTCGACCGTTCCTTCTTCGCCGTGCCCACCGCCGACGCGAAAGCCATGGATCCGCAGCAACGGCTGCTGCTCGAATGCTCCTGGCGGGCCGTCGAGGACGCCGGAATCTCCCCGACGCGCCTGGCGGGCGGCTCGGTGGGCACCTATGTGGGCTCCATGTCCGACGACTGGATGCGGCTCAGCCTCGCCTCGCCCGACGGGGTCACCCCGAGGACCGGCACCGGCAGCGGCCGCTCCATGCTCGCCAACCGCATCGCCTACCAGCTCGATCTGCGCGGCCCCAGCCTCACCGTGGACACCGCGTGCTCCTCCTCCCTGGTCGCCGTGCACCTCGCCTGCACCGCCCTGCGCTCCGGCGAGTGCGACCTGGCGCTCGCCGGCGGCGTCAATATCGTCGTCGGCTCGGTCCTCGACGAGATCTACGCCCAGGCCGGGCTCGCCGCTCCCGACGGTCGGTGCAAGCCGTTCTCCGAAGCCGCCAACGGCATCGGGCGCGGCGAGGGCGTGGGCGTGGTGGCGCTGCGCCTGCTCGAGGACGCGGTACGCGACGGCGACCCCGTCCACGCGGTCATCCTCGGCAGCGCCGTCAACCAGGACGGCCGCAGCAACGGCATCATGGCGCCGCACCGCGCATCCCAGCGCGAGGTGATCGCCACCGCCTGCCGCCGGGCCGCGGTCGCGCCCCACGAGATCCGCTTCATCGAGGCGCACGGCACCGGCACACCGCTCGGCGACCAGATCGAAGTGCTGTCGCTCGGCGACGTATTCCGCGACGAACACGGCGTACGGGAGTGGCCCCTGGCCATCGGCGCGGTCAAGGGCGCGATCGGGCACACCGAGGGCGCGGCAGGGATCGCCGGACTGATCAAGACAGTGCTGTCGCTGCGGCACGGAGTCGTGCCCGGCGGTCCATGGTGCGGTCAGGAGAATCCGCGGCTCGGGCTGGCCCGCCGCTCCATGGAACTGATCAACGAGCCGCTCGCGCTGCCCGCCGACGGCTGCCGGGCGGGCGTCTCCAGTTTCGGCATGGGCGGCACCAACGCCCACGTGGTCCTCGCGACGGCCCCGCAGCCGGCGGCACCCGCCGTCGAACCCGGCCCGCGCGTCGGCGTGTTCACGCTGTCCGCCGACACCCCGCGGGCCCTGCGCCGCAATCTGCGACTCCAGGCAGTCGACGTCGCGGGCCGCACCGGCGCCGAACTCGCCCCGCTCTGCTGGACCAGCAACCGCTCCCGCTCCGCACTGCCGTACCGCTTCGCCACCGCCGCCGACGGACCCGAGGAACTCGCCTCCCGGCTGTTCGCCGGGGCGGAGCTGGAGACCGCATACGCCGAACCCGCAGCGGCCGCGGAAGAACCCTTGCTGGCCTTCGCGTTCACCGGACAGGGCGCCCAGTACCCGCGGATGACCGCCCGGCTGTACGAGCAGTCCGCCGTCTACCGGACCTTCCTCGAGGAGGCGTCCAAAGCCCTGCAGCCGTACACCGTCACCCCCGTCCACGAGTCGATCCTCGCCGGGGATCCTGCCATCCACCGGACCGGCACCACTCAGCCCGCTCTCTTCGCCGTGCAGTACGCGCTGTCCCGCACGCTGATGGAGCTCGGCGTGCGGCCGGCGGCGGTCGTCGGGCACAGCATCGGCGAGTTCGCCGCGGCCGTCGTCGCCGAGGCGCTCGACCTGGCGGACGCGGCACGGCTCGTGGCCGTCCGGGGCGCCTTTATGCAGCAACTGCCCGAGGGCGGCGGGATGCTGGCGACCAGGGCTCGCCCCGCGGAGGCCGCCGCACTTGTCGCCGACGAGCCCACCGTCGGCATCGGCGCACTCAACGGACCCGGCGCCACGGTTCTCTCCGGCGACCTTGCGGCTCTGAGCCGGATCCGCGCCCGGCTCGAGGAGCGGGGCCTTGTCTGCACGCCGCTGCGGGTCTCGCATGCGTTCCACTCGCCACTGATGACACCCATGCTGCGCCGCTTCGAGCGGGTCGCCTCACGTATCCCCGGCGGCCGGCCCCGGCTGCCGTTCCACTCGACAGTACGCGGCCGGCTGCTGGCGCCCGGCGAGGAACTGGACGCCGCCTACTGGACGGAGCACATCTCGGCGACCGTACGGTTCGAGAGCGCTGTCACCTCCCTCTGCGACCGGCCGCCCACCCATATCGTCGAGATCGGCCCCAAACCGGTGCTCAGCAATCTGATCCGGCGGATCGGGCCGGCCCGTGACGTGCCTGCCATCGGCGTCTGCCGCAACGAGGACTCCGGGCTGCGGGAGCTCGGTGAACTCCTCGCCCACCTGCACCAGGGCGGCCTCGACCCCGCCTGGGACGCCTTCTACCCGGACGCCGCGAAACGGGCCGTGCGGATGCCCGCCCATGTCTTCTCCACCGAATGGCGCTCCTGGCAGCAGCAGCTCACGGCGACGGGCCCGGCTCCGCAGCCGGCCGGCGCACCCGCCCGCGCCGCCACCGGCGGCGCCGCGCCCGACCGCGTACGCCAGGTCGTGCACGAGGCCGTCGCCATGGTCGGCGGCATCCGGCAGAACGAACTCGACGACGCCCTGCGCTTCTACGACGACCTCGGCTTCGACTCCGTGATGCTGATGGAGCTCAAGTACCGGCTGGAGGTCCGCTTCCCCGAGATCGGCGAACTGTCCATGCCGGAGATGCTCTCCAGCCTGGTCAGCGTCGAGTCACTCATCGGGTATCTGGGCGAGCAGGTGCTGTGTCTTCCCGGGGGACAACCCCCGGACCCCCGGCCGAAGAGCGGGTCGGCAGGGCGGGCCGGACCGGTCTCGCGAGGTGAGTCCGAGTGAACGTGTCCGGTGGCGCGGTGAGCCGGTCCGGCGGCCTGGGCGGACCGGTCCTGCTGGCCGGTGTCGGCACCGCCCTGCCCGGCGAGCCCGTCGACAACGCCGCGCTGTCCCGCCGCCTCGGTATCGCCCCGGAGTGGATGGAGACATTCATCGGCACCAGGACCCGGCACTTCGCGCTCGACCTCGACGGCGGAACGGTCCACTGGACCCTCGAGGACCTGTGCACCGACGCCGCCGACCGGGCGCTCGCCGACGCCGGGGCCGACCCCGACGACGTGGCGTTCATCGTCCTCGCCACCGCGACCCCGGACGCCCTGATGCCGACCACGGCCGCGCTGGTGGCCGATCGGCTCGGCATCGACGGGGTGCCCGTGTACCAGCTCCAGTCCGGCTGCTCGGGCGCCGTCCAGGCGATGGCGCTCGCCTCGTCACTCCTCGCGGGCGGGGCACGCGGCCAAAGACCGGTCGGCCTGGTGATCGGAGGCGACGTCTGCAGCAAACACCTCGATCTGCGCCAGGACTTCCGGGAGATGCCGCCCTCCCAGCTGGTCAACTATGTGCTGTTCGGCGACGGCGCGGGAGCCGTCGCCCTCAGCCGTGCACCCGGCACCGCCCGTGCCGTGCTCAGCAGGGCCGACCACCGGCTCAGCGGTCTCGGCAGCGCGCCGGGCCAGCGCGTCGAGTGGTTCGGGCAGGCGGACCGCCACTCCGGCCGGCCCGCCGTCACGGAGGACTACAAGGCCGTCGAGGCCCGGGTGCCGGTCATGGCCCAGGAGATGCTCGACACCCTGCTCGACACGCTCGGCTGGCCCGCCGAGTCCCTCGGCCATGTCCTTCCGCCACAGCTCAGCGGTCGGATGACCGAGCGGATCACGAGGGGTCTGAGGCAGGGCCTCGAGTGGGAGGAGGTCTCCTGTGTCGCGGAGACCGGAAACAACGGGAACGCGCTGGTCTTCCTCCAGCTGGAGCGGCTCCTGCCACGGCTGGCGGCAGGGGGGCGCGCGGTCGGCATCGCGATCGAGTCCAGTAAATGGATCAAGTCCGGCTTCGCAGTGGAGGCGACGGGATGAGAGCGCGGGGCGGAGCACAGCAGGAATTCCGGGCGCTGCACTCGGCGGGCCGGCTCGTCGACGCGTACGCCCGGATCCCCGAGCTGCTCGCCCGGCTCGACGACGGTGAACTCGACCTCGCGGGGCGGCTGCTCGCCCGATTGGACCCCTCGGAGGTGCTCGCGGCCCACCCCGGCACCCCGTCGGTACGGATCGCGGTGACGGGTCGCTCCACCACGGCCGGGCTCGTCCCCGCGCTCACCGCCCAGCTGGCCCGGCACGGACTGCTGCTGATCCCGTACGCGGGCGGCAGCGGCGGCTATGTCCAGGACCTGGCCGACCCGGCCTCCGGACTGTACGCACACGAGCCGGACCTCACCCTGTGCGTACTGGACCCGCTCACCGTCTGGGACCGGGTGCGGCCGCCCTGGCAGCCGTACGACACGGCCCTCGAGGCCGAGCGGCAGCGGCTGCTGCTGGCCGAACTCGGCGGCGCCCACGCGGCACACGCCCCGGCCGGCGCGACCTTGGTACTGAACACCGTGCCGCTGCTGCGGCGCTTCACCCACCAGCTCACCGGACTCGCACAACGCGCCGAACTGGGAGCCATCTGGCGCGAGTTCAATGCCGACCTGCTGCGGATGACCGACCCGGCGGCGGGTGTGGCCGTACTCGACCTGGAACCGCTGACCGCCGCCGGAGTGCGCGCCGACGATCCGCGCCTGGGCGCGTACGCCGACGCGCACTGCACCGCCGAGCTGCTCGCCGGATACGCCCGCGAGGCCGCGCACCTCGCCCGGGCGCAGCGCGGCGACGCCAAGAAGTGCCTGGTGCTCGACCTCGACGGCACGCTGTGGGACGGGATACTCGCCGAGGACGGCCCCGAGAAGGTACGGGCCGCGGACTCGCTGCGCGCGGGCGCGTTCGCCGGCTTCAGACGTACCGTCGAACAGCTCGCCTCCCAGGGCGTACTGCTCGCCGTGTGCAGCAAAAACGATCCGGTGCCGGTGGCCCGCGCCCTGGCGGCCCACCCCGACTGGCCGCTGAGCACCGATGACTTCGTCAGCATCGTCGCCGACTGGGGCTCCAAGGCCGAAGGCGTCCGCAGGATCGCGTCGGACCTGGGCATCTCGCCGTCCGCCGTGGTCTTCGCCGACGACAGCCACTTCGAGCGGGAGGTCGTACGGGCAGGAGTGCCCGGCGCTGCCGTCGTGCCCCTGGACGGCGAGCCCGCCCACCACACCGAACGCCTGCTGGCCGACGCCTGGTTCGACGTACCCTCCGTCACCGAGGAGGACCGCGGCCGGGCCGCCCGCTACCGGGAACGCGAACAGCGCGAGCGCAGGCGGGCCGCGTCGAAGGACTACGAGAGCTTCCTGAAGAACCTGGACATCGAGGTCGACGCCGGCCCCGCCGCCAGTCATGAGACCGCAAGAATCGCCCAGTTGAGCCTGCGGACCAACCGCTTCAACCTCACCGGGGAACGGCTGACCGGCGCACAGATCCAGCGCATCGCGCAGGACCCGGACGCGCTCGTGCTCGCGGTACGGGCCATCGACCGCTTCGGCGACGACGGAGTGGTCGGCGCGGTGTTCGCCCGCACGGACGGCGCGGGACTGCATCTGGAGAACATGGTCGTCAGCTGCCGGGTGCTCGGTCGCGGGATCGAGAACGCCGTTCTGGCCGGGCTGCTGCACGCGGCCCGCGAGGCCCACCTGCCCGCCGTACACGCAGCGTGGCGGCCGACCGTGGCCAACGAGGCGCAGCGCGCTTTCTGTCCCGCGCACGGCTTCCGGACCACGCACGAGAGCAGTGGCGAGGTCCGCTACCTGCACGCTCTGGAGGAGCTGCCGCCGGTCCCGTCCCATGTGCGGCTGCGGCTGCGCCTCACGCACGACCTGGCCCAGGAGGTGGAGTCATGCACACCGTCGTCGATCTGATCTCTCTCGCCAACGAACACCTGGGCACCGATCTCGAGCCGGCCGACGCGGAACGTGAGCTGACCGAGCTGCCCTGCTGGGACTCGGTGAGTCTGCTGCGTCTGGTCAGCCTGCTGGAGCGGGAGCTGGGCAGGCCGGTGCCGGTAGCCGAACTGCTCGAGGCGCGCAGCCTGGGCGAGATCTGGACCGTAGCGGTGGGGACATGAGCGTGTCCGGTGACCGGGCGAGGCGCCATACGCGCTACTACCTGAACTGGGCACGGGCGGCGGCCCCCGTGCATCTGGGCGCCGATGTCGACATGACCCGCGTCGAGGAGCACCGCGCGGCGGCGCGCCGGGCGGACCTGCGGTACTCGGTGGTGAGTTATCTGCTGTACGCCGCCGGGCGGGTCGTCGCCCGGCATCCCGAGGCCCGCGCGATCGCGCGGGGCGTTCTGTGGCCGCGCACCGCGCCGCTGCCGGACGTGGCGGCCAAACTCGCCCTCGACCGCAGGATCGAAGGCGGCGAGCGCGTGGTGCTCACCGCCGTACTGCCGCGCATGGACGTGGCGTCACTGACGGAGATCCAGGATTTGGTGGACCTGTGCCGCGAGAGCGACCCGCACGACCTTCCCGGTGCCGCCGCGGTGCGGCTGCTGAACCAGCTGCCGCCGCCCGTCGGGGAGTTGGTGTTCCGGCTCGGAGTACGGAGTCCGGGCACCAGGGCCCAGCGGCTCGGGACCTTCGCGGTGAGCTCGCTCGGGCACCGCGCTGTCGACATCTTCCACTCCTACGGCGGCACGGCGGTCACCTTCTGCGCGGGACGGGTGGCCGACCGTGCCGTGGTGCGTGGTGGCCGGGTGGCGGCAGCGCCGGTCATGCGCCTCGGCCTGACCTTCGATCACAGAGTGCTCGACGGAGCTGCCGCGGCGGACGTACTCGACGGAGTGGTGAAGCGGTTGGAGGGCTGGCATGGTGATCTTTCCGGGACCCGTGGCGAACCCCGCGACGGAGCAGGGATTCGCGCGGCCCGTGCGGGTGACCGGCCCCGAGGGCCCCTGGGAGCAAGTCCGTGACGCGGTACGGGAGTACGGCAGCGTGGTGGTCCACGCCCAGCTGGACGACTGGCTGCCGGCCGACCTGGACGCGCCGGAGCTGCGCCCGCTGCTGGGCCGCGACTACGCGCGCTTCTCCGCCATGACGCACTATCAGATCCGGTCCCGTTTCGTGGCGTCCAGGCTGCTGCTCAAACATGTCGCGTGCGCGGTCATCGAGGCCTCACCACAGAGTGTCGAACTCGCCTACAAGCCGGGCGGACGCCCCTATCTGCGCGGCCTCGACCAGATCGACATCAGCCTCAGCCACACCGACACGCTGCTCCTGGTCGGGCTGACCCGCCGGGGCTGGATCGGCGTGGACGCCGAGCTCAGGGACCGGCCGATGCTCGGACTCGGCACCGAGAACCAGGTGTGTACGCCGCACGAGCGCACGGCCCTCGCGCAGATCGCCGACGAGCGGCGCAACGGCGCGCTGGTACGGCTGTGGACGCTGAAGGAGGCGTACAGCAAAGCGATCGGACAGGGCATGCGGTTCCGTTTCACCGAGTTCGGCTTCGGGCCCCAGGAGCGCAGGGTGCAGGTCCTGAGACCGGACGGATCGCGGGGGACCGGCGACGAATGGACCTTCCACACCTGCCTGGTGGACCGCCGGTACACGGTGAGCGTGGCGCTGTTCGACGCGGGCTTCGGGGACACCAGCGACACCGCGGCCTCCACCATGCTCGACGCCGGCCTTCTGGAGGCGCTGGCGAACACCGGACAGGACGAGTCATCGGCATGACGATCACGACAGAGGTCTGTGTGGTGGGTGGCGGCCCCGGGGGCCGCGCTCTCGCTCTCGCGCTGGTACGCCTCGGGCGCCGGGTGGTCCTGCTGGAACAGCGCACGGGCGGAGCACGCGTCTTCCGCGGCGAATCCGTCTCCCCCGACGGGGTGCGCCTGCTGGCCGGCCTGGACGTGCTGGAACGCGTGCGGGAGCACACGCACGAGGTGACCCGGCTGGAGATCGCCGACGGAGGCGCCCGTGTCCTCGACGTACGGTTCGAGACCTTCCCGTACGCCTATCGCCATCCGGTGGAGCTGGCCCAGCCCGTACTGCTGTCCGCGCTGGCCGAGGCGGCCGCGGAGCAAGGCGGCTGTACCGTCGTCGAACCGGCCTCGGCGGCCGAGCTGCTGCTGGACGGCGGCGCGGTGCGCGGTGTGTGCGCCAGGACGCCCGACGGGCTGATGGAGATACGGGCCGAGATCACCGTCGGCGCGGACGGCCGCTACAGCTCCGTACGCCGGCTCTCCGGCCTCGACCACGCCGCGAAGCGCACGCCGCTGGAACGGGACGTGATCTGGATGAAGCTGCCGTTCCCGGCCGCCTGGGACCGGCGCGCCTACCGGGTACGGATCAGCTCGGGCCGCCACGGACTCTTCCTGCCCAGCACCGACGGCACTCTGCGGGTGGGCCTCAACATCCCCAAGTGCGGTCTGCGCGAACTGCGTTCGGGCGGCCTCGGGCAGCTGCACGCGCGGCTCGCGGAGCTCGCGCCCGAGCTCGAGAAGGAGGCTGTCGACGGCATACGCGGCTGGTCCGACACCACTCTGCTGGACATCTTCACCACCGATGTACGGCGCTGGTCGGCGCCCGGAGTCGTACTGATCGGCGATGCCGCGCACACTCTCTCGCCCGTACTCGGCCAGGGCGTCAACCACGCTCTGGCCGACGCATTCGCACTCGCTCCGCTGCTCGCCGATGCCCTCGGTGCGCCCCGCAGCGGCCGCCCGGCCGCCCTCGCCGCCGCCGTGCTCGCCTTCCAGCAGGCCAGGGAGGGCGCGGTCCGGCGCTCCCGGGGGCTGCAGCTGCGCCAGGAGCGGATGTTCAGCATCTCCGCGCGGCCTGCGGCGGCGCTGCGGCGCACCGTGTACCGGACGATGAACGCGAGCCCCGCCCTCCAGCGCCGGGTGCTCGCACCGGCGTACTTTCCCGGTCAGCGGCCCGAGCCCGCTGCCGTCCTGCGCCGGACGGAGCAGCGGACATGAACGATCCGCACGGGCCCTCGCTGTCGCTGCAGGAGTTGCGGCGCCATGTGCTGCTGCACGCCCGCGCACAGGGCCTCGCACCCGCCCACTGCCGCCGGCTGCTGGCCGAGGTGGCGACCGCGCACGGAGCGGGGCGCGACTCCTGGCCGGCCGTCTGGACCCGCGCGGGGGACCGGCTGGCCGGCCGCGGCAAATGGCTGGAGGCCTGCCGCCACTACGGCCTCGCCCGCTTCCCGTACGCCGCCGCCGACGATGTCGTACGCCGTCGCGCGCAGCTGCTGTGCGTCCAGTCCTTCGACCAGTGGCGCCGGACGCGCCCCGGCCTGGACCGTATCGACATCGCCCTGTCCGAGGGCAGGTTCGCCTGCTGGACGGCCGGACTCTCCGCCACCCGGCCCCGTCCGCTGATCGTCGTCATGGGCGGCATCGTCAGCGTCAAGGAACAGTGGGCGCCGATCCTGGCGCGCGCCGACGCGCTCGGCGTGGCCCTGGCAGTCACCGAGATGCCGGGCGTCGGTGAGAACACGCTGCCGTACCGCGCGGACAGCCATCGCATGCTCAGCGCGGTGCTCGACGCGGTGGCGGACCGGGCCGAGGTGCGGCGGACGTGCGCCATCGCGCTGAGCTTCGGCGGCCATCTGGCACTGCGCGCAGCCCTCGTCGACGAGCGGGTGCGCGGGGTCGCCACCGTGGGCGCACCGCTGCGTCACTTCTTCCTCGACCGGGAGTGGCAGCGCCAGGTCCCCGACACGACTGTGCTCACGCTCGCCCATCTCATCGGCTGCAAGCCGGATGACGTCCTCGACGCCGTGCGTGAATGGGCGCTGTCCGAGGACGAGTTGAGACGGTTGGACATCCCGGTCACCTACGCGGCCGCGCTGCGCGACGACATCGTGCCGCTCGCCGAGACGGCCGCGCTGCTGTGCAAGCGCACGGCCCGGCGGGAGGTGCTGCTGCTCGACGACGAGCACGGCGCGCCCGCGGAGCTTGCCCGGGTACGGGTCGCGTTGCTGCGCGCGGCGCTTCGTACGGTCGGGGCGCGTCCGGTGCGCCGTGCGCTCCTCGGGGCGGTGGGCGGGGCGCAGCGCCTGCTGAGCCGGAGAGGACGGCTGGCTGTATGAACGACGCCCGCGGCAGGCGAACTGGGGCTCCGCCCCGGGCCCCGCGCCTCAAACGCCGGCGAGGCTGGATTTTCCCGCCCGTCGGGCGGGAAAGTCGGCCCGTCCGGCGATTGAGGACACGCCCGAAGGTCGTCCGGGGGCCTGGGGGCTTGCCCCCAGTTGGGGGAAGGGGCGGGGAACGCTCCGGCTGGACCTACCACGCCCCCGCGGGGCGGACCCTCAGCGGCGTCGTCGGCGTGGCCGCGCTCGTCGCGGGCGCGCGCCTCGGCGGGGCCCGCAGCCGGGTGCTCCGGACGACCGCCGTGCTCCCCGACATCGCCCTGCTCTACGGCATCGCGGCCGCGCCCGCCTTCGAGCGCCTGCCCTCCTACGCCGTACGCCCCTACAACGTGCTGCACTCGCCCGCCGTACCCGCCGCGCTGCTCACGCTCGCGGCCCTCACACGCAGCCGGCGTTTCGCGGTCGCCGGGCTCGGCTGGCTGGGCCATATCGCCGTCGACCGCGCCTTCGGGTACGGGCCCCGTAGGCCCGACGGTCTGCGGTACTGAACTCCTTGTTTCTCAGCCCCAGTTCACCGGCAGCGACTCCAGCCGGTTGACCAGCAGCCCGGTGTGCATCCGGACCTCCTCCACCGGCACGGCAAGTCGCAGCGAGGGGAAGCGGCGGGCCAGCGAGCCGAGGGCGATCTGCAGCTCGGCCCGTGCCAGCGGTGCGCCCAGGCAATAGTGCGGGCCGTGTCCGAAGGCCAGATGCGGAGCGTCCCGGCGGCCCGGATCGAAGCGGTCCGCGTCCGGGAACCGGCTCTCGTCCCGATTGGCGGAGCAGATCGCTCCGATGACCGCGCTGCCCGCGGGCACGGTCGTGCCGGCCACCTCGATCTCGGCCGTGGTGACCCTGAGCGGACCGCCGTCCCCGATGGGATTGATCCGCAGCAACTCCTCCACGAGCGTGGCCGCCGGCTCCGGCGACGCGGGCACCAGACCCATGCCGCCGCTGTGCCGCAGCAGCGTGAACACCGAAGTGCCCAGCACCCCCACCGTCGTCTCGTGCCCGGCGATCAGCAGCGTCATCGCCATGGTGATCAGCTCGTGCTCGGTCAGCGGGCCGTCCTCGTCCCGTACCTGGACGAGCGCGCTGAGCAGGTCGTCGCCGGGCTGCTGCCGCTTCTCGGCCACGAGGTGCTGCAGATAGGTGACGAGCGCCAGCTTGCGCTCCAGCATCTGCTCGGGCGTGTGCGCGGTGAGCGAGAGGACCGCGTCCGACCAGCCCCGGAACAGCTCCCGGTCGGCGAAGGGCACACCCAGCAACTCGCAGATCACGGCAACGGGATAGGGGAAGGCGAAGGCCTCGTTGAAGTCGACCGGGCCACCCTGATCCGCCATCCGCTCCAGCAGGCCGTCCGCCAGCTCCTGGATGCGGGGCCGCAGCAGGTCAACCCGGCGCGCCGTAAAGGCACTCGAGACGAGGGAGCGCAGCCTGGTGTGCTCCGGCGGGTCCATGGTGAAGAGACCGCCCGCGTCGAACGGGACGGCTGTGAGCTTCGGCGACTCGGGAAGCACCGTGGCCGCTCTGCTGCACCGGGCGTCGGAGAGGACAGTACGTACATCGTCGTAGCGGCTGAACAGATACGCTCCGTCGCCACTGGGCATGACGACGTCGGACACCGGGGCGTCGCTGCGCAGCCGCGCGTACTCCTCCGGAAGGTCGGTCGCCGAGTGACGAGGGGGCGGGTAGCTGCGCACCGCGGAGTCCTGAGGCATGACCACACCGTCCGACCTGGTACTCGGGATGTGCTCGAGCGGGTGTTCAGGACGGGTCGGAGAGGTATCCTCAGCCTTCGCTGACGGCGGGTTGGGGGAGGCCGAGTGCTGCGGGATGCATCGCACATGATCAGAGTGGTCCTTGCCGAGGACATGCACATGGTGCGGGGAGCACTGGTCGCCCTGCTCAACCTCGAGGCCGACATACAGATAGTGGCGGAGGTCGGAACGGGACGTGACATTCTGCCCGCGGTGCTGCAGCACCATCCCCATGTGGCGGTGCTCGACATCGATCTGCCGGGTATCGACGGGCTGTCCGCCGCCGCCGAGGTCCATGCCAAACAGCCGTCCTGCCGCACCTTGATCCTCACCGGACTCGGCCGACCCGGCAATCTGCGCCGGGCGCTGGAGGCCCAGGTGTCCGGGTTCATCCTCAAGGACGCGCCGCCGAGCCAACTCGCCGACGCGATCAGGCGGGTGTCCTCGGGTGAGCGGGTGATAGACCCGCAGCTCGCCCTCGACGCCTGGGCGGCCAGGGACAACCCCCTCACCGCCCGGGAGACCGAGGTGCTGCGGATGGCCGCGGGCGGGGCCGAGGCGCCCGACATCGCGGGACGGCTGTATCTGACCGTGGGGACCGTACGGAACTATCTGACGACGGTCGTCACCAAACTGGGCGCGCGCAACCGCGTCGACGCGATCCGCATCGCCCGGGAGCAGGGCTGGCTCTGAGCGCCCGCCCTAGATGATCTGCTTGTCCATGAGGACCAGGGTCGGCCGGTGCGCCCTCCGGCTCTCCCCGCAGTCCAGCGGCACCTTCGCCTCCAGATGGAAGCAGCCGTCCGCCCGTACACCGGCGGTGAGTTCACCGCCGATCGCGCTGACACGGGTGGAGAGATTGCCGATTCCGCTGCCGTCGTACGCGGCCGGATCGCCGGAGCTGCGGGCGACCCCGTCGTTCCTCACATGCAGCACCACCGTGCCATTGCCCATATCCCGTGCCGAGATGCGGCAGCGGCGGACCGTGCTGTGCCGCAGGATATTGGTGATCCCCTCCCGCAGTACGGTCGCCAGCACCGTGCCCACCCGGTCGGGCAGGTCCATCAGTGTGGAGTCGACCTCGATGCCGATGCCTGCCGCGCTGAACACCGAGCGGGCGGAGGCGAGTTCCGCGCAGAACGACATGTCCCGATAGCTGCGGGCGACCTGCCGGGTGTCGGCGAGCGCCTGACGGGAGATCTCCAGCACGGTGGAGAGCTCTTCGCGGGCCCGCGCCGGATGCTGATCGACCAGCCGCAGGGTCAGCTCGCTGCGGAGTGTGATCGCCGAGAGGCTGTATCCCAGCAGATCGTGCAGATCGCGGGCGAAGCGCAGCCGCTCCTGTTCCACCGCGAGCCGGGCGATCTCCTGTTGCGCGCTGCGCAGTTTGAGCACCATCTCGGAGAGCGAGGTCAGTCCGTAGACCAGACTCGCGGTCGTGATGGTGGAGACGCCGATGTACGTGGCGTCGAGGTAGGCCCTGCCGGACCAGGTAGTCGTCAGGCCCATGGTGGTGGCGACGGTGAGTCCTGCGCACACCCATGACCACGGTGAGCGCAGGACGAGCAGCAGTGATCCGGTGAGAAAGCCGGTGATCCCCACCCAGGCGGTACCCATCAGCAGGATCGGCGGATAGCTCAGCGCCAGTTGGATGACCAGGATCCAGTACTGCTGTCTGCGCTTGAGCCGTACCCGGCGGGGTGCCGAGAGCACCACCTGGCACGCGAACATCCCGAGCAGGGCCAGCGCGCCCGCGATGAGTTGGAACAAGCTCTGCTGCACGGTGAGCAGATGCAGGGTCGCAGCGGCCAGCACGCCGCCGAGAGCAACCAGCAGGATGCCCAGGGCGATCTTGGGAGCCAGTCCCGCATCCCCTCCATCGCGACCGTACATGGCTGGATCGCGGTGGTCTGCGCTGTGCAAGTGTTGTCTCTCCTGGGTTCGATTCACGTCAAACATGTGACCCCCCGTTGCACCGCGTAGCGTGGTTTCAGATCCTAGGCGAGTGCAACGGGGCCGTGACTGTCATTACTAGACAAACAGCGGTATCGGATTGAGCTCCTCGTAGGGAATCGGCGTGGTGCGCCGCCCCAGACGCACGGGTACGTCATAGAGCCTGCCGGGACCGAAGCGTGTCCAGAAGTGGCGCAATCCGGGTACCAGAACCTTCACTGCCGGGAGCTCCAGATCCGGCCGGGTCTGATCGAGGACCAGCAGCTCCATGCCGTGTGCGCGGACCAGTTGCTCCGCGGCATGGACGTCGTCCAGGAGGTCCGGGCGCAGGGTGTAGCCGTACTCGGCACGGCGCTTCGCCGGGACCTTTGGATCGGGGCCCAGATAGGGCTGATTGGCAAGAGTGCGGCGGGTGCACCAGTCGAGGAGGGCGAAGTCGTCCTCGGCAGGCGCCTCCAGTACGGCGGGCAGCAGCTGATTCATCTCGGTGAGTGCGCGCCGGAGTGCGATATCGGGATCGAAGTGGCAGCCGAAGCCGAACATGATGTCCTCCTCCGGCTTGTCGGTCCGGCGCGAGATAGCGGCCATCGATGGAATGCCCAGGTCGGAGGTGAGGTCGAGCACCCAGAACTCCCGTTTGAGCAAGGAGTACTCGGCGCGCATCCCGTCGATCCACGGGTCGGGGAACGAGTCCAGGTCCACTGCCGGCTGTGAGGTGCGGTTGTACCACCACAGCGCGACCGAGTCCCGCTCGACGAGCTCGAAAAAGCCTTGCAGGATGGCGTCTTCGAGGCTGCTGCCCGCGGCGTTGCCATTGGAGTCGGCCACGGTGAAGCAGGGGCCCTTGACGGGCGGTGGGGCGAAGTAGAGCATCCCGGTCGGCACCATCCGGTGCCTGCCGTGGGTGACCGACCAGACCGGCGTCCAGTCGACGGCCGCCTTCTCGTCGAACGGGTCGCAGATGTACTGGAACGGTGGCTGTACGGCGTTCCACTGCAGTCGGTCCGTGTACTGCCGCTCGTGGTACAGCTGGCACTCATTGGGGTGGATCGCCTCCCCGGCCAGCTCCCTGAGACTGGCGCGGATCCGCGGCTCGTCCCCGTGCATCGTTGCGGAGTAACGTTCCACCGCTTCGCAGAGCGCGCCGACCTTCGCATCCAGAGCGGTGACCCCCTTGCCACCGCTCTGGCTGCGCAATCCGGAGCGGAACGCCGCGAGACTGCGCGCGGTCCACGCCGGATTGGGCCCTGAGTGGTACGCGTTGAGGAAGTCGGGACCGCCGGGCGCGCGGTGCAGCGAGCTGACCACTCCGGTGACCGTGCCGACCAGGTGCTCGTAGCGTTCCATGACCTGTTCGGCCGTCAGGGCCCGGTGGCCGTTTCCGCTGAAGGTCTTCTTGGGCCGCGAGGTGAGGGTGATGGGCTGCTGCACGCGGTCCCCGACGAGCCGCGGGTCGCCGCATTCGGGGCATTGCGGCCGCTGACCGACCGGATGTGCCCGGATGGCGAGCTGAAGAGTGTCCAGAACTCGTATGGCCAGCTGGCTCTTGTCGCGGTAGCCGGCAACCCACTTGGCGGCTTCCACAGCGATCGCCTGCAGGGCCAGCGAGCGGCTCGCGGCGATGGTCGCGCGTGGCGGCGTTGGCGGCGACGACATGCCGAGCGCCTGCCCGACGAGCTGTTCCGGCTGGCGGTGGTGCTTGAGCCGGTAGGCCATACAGCTCCAGCAGGCCCCTTCGCCCGGCTGGAACACCGGCCCGATCCATGGTTCGACGCCATGTGGTTTGGCGAGCAGCCAGGGACGTCCGCTGCGGCGCTGTTCCTTGTCGATGTCATGCAGCTGAGGCAGGAGATAGTCGTCGCACAGGACGACCGTCAGATCACAGCCGCCGGGGCCGCTCAGCGCGACCCCGGCGGTGAAAAAGGCGTCCTGGGCGGTCGGCCCGCCGACGTCATCCAGGTCCAGCAATCGGACCCGGCCCTCGGTCAGCGCTCTTCCGGCAAGCGTCGCCTCCAGACCGGCGGCTTCCCAGTACGCCGATGCGTCCTGGTCCGTCGATTCGGTTTGCGGCGCGGCATACCCGGTGACCAGATTCGCCTGCGTCAGCTTCCCCAGGAGACTGCCGAGTTCGGTGGGCGACAGCATTCCCTGGGTGTCCCGCACAAGGGCGGGCAGGTCCCGGCTGCCGTCCAGTAGAGGGGCGATGGCTGCTACTGCGTCGCCCTCGATCGCGGTGACACCCTGTTCGGAGACCAGATAGGTCGCCTCGCCCGGTATGACGGCGGTGGTGAGGTGTCTCCTGAACCCGATCCGTGGCCATAGGGAATCCATGTGCAGCTCACACGGGCAGGGTGTCGACGGCGCCCTGTCGGGCTGCCGGCCCAGGGGGGTAGGGCTGCTCGGTGAAGCAGATGCAGGCACGTACCGCCCCACGAACGGAGTGCGCGGCGTCCGGTTCCCCCGAGGAGCTGAGGTTGGTGATCGTGACTTCGATGTCGGCCTCCGCCGGCAGCGCGGGGACGGTGCTTTCCGGTGTCATCGGAATGCCGAATTCGGCGAGAACATTGCGCGGCTCCAGCGCGTACCGCAGGGCGAGTTCCGGCTGCAGAAAGCTCCGGGCGACGAGTTCGGCGAAACGCCAGTCGTGTTCCACGGAGGTGGTGCAGGCCCCTTGAGCTGCGGTTCCGCTGGACGCGTAACCAGACATCATCGTGCTCCCATCGTGATGTGAACGGTGCCGGGCGGATGTTTCCCCTGCGGATGTTCGGCTGCGCATACGAGAGCAGTGTGCTGTCGGGTGACTTGAATCGAACAGTGGAGGCGTCATCTCCCTGGATGTGAAGATTTCATAGGCCCGTTCCAGGTGATCTCCATGCATGGGTTATGAGCTGGTCACTGTTTCTGCACATGTGCTGCATGGGACCCTCCGTGAATCAGCTTCTCGCCACAGAGGAGCTGTCCGACGGGGTGAGGAAAAGGCCATGCCGAACAGGGGGCGCCGAGTGCGCGTCGAAGTACTGGGAACTCTCTGCGGCGAGGCCGCGGGAGTGTCGGTGCTTCCCAGCGCCTCAAAACCGCGGCAGATCCTGGCTCTTCTCGCCCTCAACGCGCAGCACATCGTGCCGGTCCCTGTCCTCATGGAAGAGCTCTGGGGCGCGGGCCCGCCGCGCAGCGCGCCCACCACGCTGCAGACGTACATCCTGCAACTGCGCCGCAGACTGCGTGCCGCGATTCCCGAAACGACGGGGGTCTGGGACAAGAACGTGCTGGTGACACGGCACGGCGGCTATCTGCTCGACACGGATCCCGCCGATATCGATGCCCTGGAGTTCGACAGGCTCACCTGTGCCGGCCACACGGCCTTCGAAGTCGGCGACATGGCTGCCGCATCGGGCAGTCTCACCGCGGCTCTTGAGCTGTGGCGCGGCCCGGCGCTGGCCGACGTACCCCACGGGCGGCATCTGGGTATCGAGGTGACCCGCCTGCAGGAGAGCCGCCTCGGTGCGCTGGAGCGACGCATCGGCGCGGATGTACGGCTCGGCAGGCACCGGGAAGTGCTCGGTGAGTTGTGCGCGCTGTGCGAACGCCACCCCTTGCACGAGAGTCTGCGGGCGCTGCAGATGCTCGCCTACTGCGCGGACGGCAGGTCGTCCGACGCACTGATCGCCTACAAGCGCCTTCGCGAAACCCTGATCGAGGAACTGGGCCTTGAGCCTTCTCCCCGAATTCAGCGGCTTCACCAGGCAATCCTCCGCGGTGAGGAAGCCATGGAAGTGTGGAGCGGCTCTTGCCGCCCGGGTGGTGCCGGCGTTCTCACCGGCTGACGCCGTACCCCGGTGAACCCGCTCCACCTCACTCCAGCTCTGATCAAGCCGCCTTCCAGTGGTGGTCGTGACGATCGGGACCCGCGTAGTCGAAACCGGTGCGGTGTGAGGAGGCGGCGTGAACCACTATCTCGCGGTGTCGCCCGGAATCTCGGAGTTGCCGGACCCGGCGCTCCGGCTGTTCTGCTTCCATCATGCGGGCGCCGGGGCTCTGACGTTCGCCCGCTGGCGTGCCCGTTTCCCGGCGGACGTGCAGGTCCTTCCCGTACGGCTGCCGGGCCGGGAGACCAGACTGCGGGAGCCGCGCATCACCGACTCCGGACAGCTGCTCGTCGAACTCGACACATATCTGGGCCCGTTGCTCGATGTGCCGCACGCCTTCTACGGGCACAGTCTCGGCGCCCTGGTCGCCTACCGGTTCGCACTCCACCGGGTCCGGGCCGGGCAGCGGCCGCCACTGCTGGTCGGCGTCGGCGCCTGTGCCGCGCCCCATCTGCCCACCCCGCTCGTCGAGCAGTCGGATCTGCCCGACGAGGGACTGCTGGCCGCGCTCGCGCGGTACGGCACCCTGCCGCCCTATCTTTTCGAGCGGCCCAAGTGGCTGAGCATCCTGCTCTCCACCATGCGTGACGATCTCCAGCTCGCACGGAGCCTGCGGGACGGGGCCGGCGAACGCCTGCCAAGCCCGCTGTATGCCTTCGCGGGTGCCGAAGACCTGGTCGCGACCGCTCCGGCGGTCGCCGCATGGAGCCGCTACACCAGCGCCGCCTTCGATCTGCGGACGGTCCCGGGCGGTCACTTCTTCGTCCGTGACGCCGAGCTGCCCACCTTGCTCGCGGCACAACTGCGCCATCTCGCACCACATCCGATCGCCTGAGCTTCAACGCCTCGAAGGGAGTAGCGGATATGGACATCAGCGTGCTGGGGCCCTGCCGGGTCATCCAGTCGGGAGTCTCTGTCGTCCCCACTGCAGTCAAACCACGCAAGGTCCTCGCCCTGCTCGCCATGCACCCGGACCAAGTGGTCTCGGTGGGCTCGCTGGTGGAGGAGCTGTGGGGCGAAGCCCCGCCACGCAGCGTCCAGACCACCTTGCAGACTTACATTCTTCAGCTACGCAACCTCATAGCCGCCGCACTCGGCGGGGCCCGCCGGCCCGAGCTGCCGAACGGCGCCAAGAGCATCCTCGTCACGGAGTCGGGCGGCTATCTGCTCGACACCCAGGGCGGCGTGGTCGATGTCTCCGAGTACGAACGGCTCGCCGGGACCGGGCATCGCGCCCTGGAGAGCGGCAACTGCCCGGTGGCGTCCGACTCCTTCCGCCGGGCACTCGCCCTGTGGCGCGGCCCCGCACTCGTCGACGTACAGTGCGGACCGCTGCTGGAGATCGAGGCGACCCGGCTCGAGGAGTCGCGCCTGAGCATCCTCAACCAGCGCATCGAGGCCGATCTGCGGCTCGGACGCCACCACGAACTCGTGGGTGAGCTGTCCGGACTCGCCGCCCAGCATCCGATGCACGAGGACACCCAGGGGCAGCTGATGCTCGCGCTGTACCGCTCCGGACGGCGCGGCAACGCGCTCGAGGTGTACCAGCGGCTGCGTTCGGTCCTCTCTCATGAGCTGGGCCTCGACCCGTCCCCCCGGCTCCAGCATCTGCAGCGCGCGATGCTGGAATCCTCACTCGACCTGGAGGTCTCGTCCGAGCCCGTCCGGGTGGGAGTGGGCGCGGGAGCCGGCGCAGGCATCGAGCGCGCCTTGCGGGCGCGCTGACAGCTCACGTCCCGGTGGCATGCAAGCCGCCGTCCACATGCACGATCTCCCCAGTGGTGCGGGGGAACCAGTCGGAGAGCAGCGCGACGCACGCCCGGGCCACCGGCTCCGGGTCGGACGAGTCCCAGCCGAGCGGGGCGCGCTTCGCCCACAGCGCCTCGAACGACTCGGCTCCGGGAATTCCCCGGGCCGCGAGCGTACGGACCGGGCCCGACGCCACCAGATTCACGGTGACGCCGGCCGGGCCGAGGTCCCGCGCCAGATAGCGGGCCGTCTCAAGGGCGGCCTTGGCGACGCCCATCCAGTCGTAGTCGGGCCAGGTCACGGACACGTCGAAGTCCAGCCCGACGACGGACGAGCCCTGGCCGAGCAGCGGAAGACAGGCCACGGTCAGTGACTGCAGCGAGTACGTGGAGATCTGCAATGCCTGCGCCACCTGCGGCCAGCCGGCGGTGAGGAAGCCGCCGCCCATCGCCTCCGCAGGGCGCGTACGCGATCGCGTGCAGCATGCCGTCGAGCCCGTCCACATGGCTGCGGAGCCGGTCCGGCACCGCTGCCAGATCGTCGGTGGACGTCACATCCAGCTCCACGACCGGGGCCGGAGCAGGCAGCCGCGTGGCCGTACGAGCGGTGTGGCCGGCTGTGGTCCCCGGAGCCGAGAGCACCACCGTGGCCCCCTCGGTCTGAGCGAGCGCGGCGGTGTGGAAGGCCGGCGAGAAGCGGTTGAGCACGCCCGTCACCAGAATCCGCCGGCCCTCCAGCAGCCCGTTCTCCATCCGCGTCACCCCTCATCGCCGTTCGCGGCACTCCGTGCGTACACGGCATCGGCCGGATCCTCCCGTCGCCGCAGCATCTGCGCCGCCTGCCACATCTGTGCCGCCGCCCGGGCGGTGTCCTTCGCGCGGAAGCCCTCGCACAACTGGGGCAGATGGGGCCGGAGCGCGTCCTGGACGGAGGGCGCGAACTGCACATCCCCGTCCGGGGCGATACGCACCCCCTCGGCGAAGGAGAGCCGTTCGTTGTAGGCGACGGCCTCGCTCAGCGTGAGACCGGCAGGCAGATCGAGTTCGACCCGCCGTCGCGAGACCCGCGCGGGATATCCGCCGGGCAGCCCCTGCGGTCCCGGCACGGCGGTGCGCAGTTCGGGGCCGCCGTGCAGCGCCGTGAGCAAGCGGGCCACCGTGTGCGCTGTGACCGGGTTGAGTGCCTGGCGCGGTACGCCGCGCTGCTGGGCCAGGAGGTGTCCGACACCGCCCAGTTCATGGTTGCCGAGCCAGACCCTGGCCTCGTCGTCCGGGTGATCGGGCCGGTGCAGATGGCGGTGGTGGGCCAGCACCCGCAGGCCCCGCCGGGCCGCCGGGCCGAGCGCCGTCTGCACCGAAGTGGTGATCAGCGTTCCGTTGCCCACCCCGCACACGACCGGAAGTCCGAGCCGGTACAGCAGCGGATTGACCGCGTCCGGATAGCAGGCGTTGACCAACTGGGCCTGGGAGTCCACCTGTTGGAGTGCGCGGCCGACGCGCAGGGCGACGGCCGCCTGGAGCGGCAGGGTCGCGGCGAAGCCGCAGCGGTCCAGCACCCTCGTCCAGGCGGACGGCGTACGGTCTCGCTCCCACGGCGAGTGCCACGAGGCGCACACAAGCACTGTGCCCGGCCCCACCGCCGCCAGCCGCTCCCTCAGAACCGCGTCGTCGGAGTCCAGCTCACCGGGGACGAACCGGCGCGGCACCCGGCAGAGTGCCGCCTCGGCGCGCGCCAGACAGCAGACCGAGGAGGCACGCCGGCTGTCGCGGCCAAGGACATGCACCTGGCCGGGGCCCTGCGCCGCGGGGGTGCGGGCCAGTGCCACACAGACGGCGCGGGCGAGCGAGCCCGTGCCGACGACGACGAGCGTTTGCGGGTTCTGTCGTCGGATCACCGGCCCTCCTCCTCGGTACCGGCGGCAGGGCGCGCGGTCGGACCGGCCCAGGTGAGCACGGCGTTCTCCGATGCGCCGGCCCCGCCGACGCTGATCACACCGCGGGATGCGGACCCACTGGCGCCGTCGGTGAGGAAGCGTGCCCAGCATCCGCCGGGCCGGTCGCCGAAGAGCATCGGGCTGAGGACGGGTGCGACCTGGGCGGTGAACGTGCTGGTGCCGTCGGTGAGTTCGAGAGCGCAGGTGGCGGGCTCGACGTACTCCTGGACGATGCTGTCGCCGGCGGCGAAGGCCGACTCGACCGCCTCTCGCCAGTCGGCGGGCTCGGTGTAGCGGCCGACGAGGACCTCGCGGCCCATCATGCCGATGGCCTTCTTGAGGACGAACCGTTCCCGCCGGACGAGCAGAAGCTCCAGGAGTTCATGTTCCTGCCCCTCCCAGCGGGTGCGCCCGGGGAGGGTGATACGGGTCCAGGGAAGATGCCGTTCGGCGAGTCGGCGTTCGGCGCGGGTCATCCAGGGGCGGCCCTCCGAGACCAGCGCGAGGGCCTTCTTGTTGGCGAGCAGCCCGCTGCTCTGCGGTGGCAGGAGAAGCAGCCCCGCGCGCTGGGCGTCATGCACAGGTCGCAGACTCTGACCGCGTTCGCGCCAGTCGGCCGGGGCGAAGTTGCGCAGGCCGAGTGGATAGCGCAGATTGCCGGGGCGGCCGAGTGCCTCGGGCAGCCGGTCGGGTTCGAGGAAGTCGGCGGTGAAGCCGCGGCGGCGGAACTGCTCCAGTTCGCGTTCCTGGAAGCGGATGTCGGCGTCGTCGCCCTCGAGATCGCCGAGACTTCCGATGATCGCGATCGCCCTGGGCAGCCGACGGCTCGCGCACACGTCCTCGAAGGCGCGCACCCTGGTGGCGAGCGGATCGTGTCCGAAGAAGCGTTCGCGATGCGTGTGCTGCCAGACCTCGGTCAGACCGTGGGACTCATTGGGGCCGCCGAAGGTGCCGCTGACGTTGAACTCCAGTAGCTGCGGACCGTTTTCGCCGATGACGATGTCCGGGCGGGCCATCATGGAGCAGTACGCGGTCTCGGTGTTGTCCTGCCCGGACAACAGCGGATAGTCGTGCGGATCCGCGCCGAGCGCCTCCGCACGGGCGGGCCATCCGGTACCGAGGGCGAGGACAGCCCGGCGTACCAGGGCCAGCAGCGTACGGGCGATGTCGAACAGCTCGTCGTAGGACTGCCGTGGCAGTACGAACGGCTGCGCCGGCACCCAAGGTCCCGGAAGCGACACGCTCAGCCCCGCCAGCTCCTCCCGCAGCAGCGCGGTCACCTCACTCGGCGACGCCGTCCGCAGAGCGGAAGGTGCGGGCCGCTCGTCGTCCAGGAACCACGGATGGGAGCCGCCCGTCCGCAGGGACGCGGTACCGGTCATGGCCGCCGCCCCCGGTGCGACAACGCGGGCCCCATGGCGCGGGCCACGACAGGATGCAGCTCGGCGGGGTGCTCCGCCCTGTGCAGCCGCTGGGCGGATATCGACGAGAAGTCCGTCTCCGCGTACGACCCCGAGCCGTGTACGAGCACTTCCGGCTCGGTCAGCAGCCCGCGGTCGACGGCCTCCATCACACCCGTGAAGGCCATGACGAGCGACCACTCGCGCAGCATGCGCGGATCGTGCGGGAGCTCGACCCCGGCCGGCCGCAGCATCTCGCGGATCTGGGGGTAGCGGGTCATGCACTCGTGCAGCGAGACGACGACGCCCCCGCCGCCGTTCGCCCGGATCAGCGGCGTCATCACCTGGCTGGTCATGGGCGTACGGGTGTAGAAGGTCGGGTCGATGACCTCGTCGGGATGGTGGGTGGTGCGCGGGAAGTGCGGGTCGGTGCTCTGGTGGTACAGCCCGGTGGCCGCCTCCAGGGTGTAGCGGGGCATCCGGTCGTGGGAGGGATCCCCGTGCAGCAGATCCAGGACCATGTCAGGGGTGTTGAGGTGCTGTACGAGGAAGTAGCGCGGAGGTACCCGCTCTTGGCCGCCACCGGTGAACGACATCCCGTAGTGGTGGCCGAGCAGACCGAAGGCGCTGGACACAGCGTGCGCGTGCAGGCGACCGCCGGCCGGCGGCGGGGGCAGTAGCTCCTCCTCCATCAGCGCTCTGACCGTGTCCGCGGCCTGGTAATTGGCGATGTCGAGGGTGTACCACAGGGCGCTGCCGTACCGGGTGCGCAGCATGTCCGCGTTCTCGTCGTAGTAGCTGCGGGCGAGCTCCTTGACTCCCGCGGGGTCCGGTCCCGGGTAGGTCACCACGGGGTTGCGGCGGCGCAGTTCGGGGTCGGAGCTGAGCGGCGAGTCCCACAGTTTGACGCGGGAACGCTCCGGCACGACGCTCACGATCCGCAGCTGGTCCCGGTCCGCGAGGCCGGCCCGGTGCGCGCGCAGCACGGCGTCGCGCAGCGCGGTGGCCTTGTTGCCGGACGAGGGGGTGAGAAGGGTGACGGGCTCGCCGGTACGCCGGATGTACGCCACGGCCCTGGCCACCATCAGCAGAGAACCGAAGGTCTTGGTGGTACGGGTACCGGGATTGCGGCGCAGATCCAGCAGTCGCATCCGGGTGCCGCAGTAGTCGGGAAGCCGTACAACGGCGGCCTCGGAGGCTTCGAGGTAGCGCAGCACCGCGCCGTCGAGCGGCGGCAGCTCGGCGCCGGGGGTGAAGTCGCCGGGCAGGGACCTGTGTTCATGCATGGCCCGGACAGCCCGGCCCACCGTCTCCCAGTACCGGGACAGGGCGGGGACCACTGCCGTATCGGCATGCTGAAACCGGTCGGTTGTCTCAGTGCTGTTCATGTCCGGCTGACTCCTGACTCTGCTGAGGAAGGAAGAAGAGGAAGAGGTGGGGGCGAGCGGCGCAGATTCATGTCCAGTGCTGTCGGAGCTTCCGGTACGCCTCGGCGAGCGGCCGGCCGGGCCGCTGGTCCGCGGCCCGCACCACGCCGAGAGCGGCGTCGAGGAACGGTGTGCCGTCCGGCAGAACACGCGGGTCGTGCTCGATACGGAAGATCAGCGGGGCGTCCATGTCCTGGACCAGCCGGACGCGCAGCGCGAAGCGCGCGGTCTGGTCCTCGGGCTCCATCTCCGCGGACAGTTCGGGCGGGCAGGGCAGGACGCGGAGCCCGGCGGCGGTCAGCCGGCCGAGCGGCGGAAGGAAGTTGAAGACGGCGATCCGGCTGTCCTCGGTGGCCGGTGTCTCCAGCTCCCGCAGCGACAGGCCGTGGAAGGGC
This sequence comes from Streptomyces sp. NPDC002730, assembly GCF_042888805.1. Taxonomy (NCBI): domain Bacteria; kingdom Bacillati; phylum Actinomycetota; class Actinomycetes; order Kitasatosporales; family Streptomycetaceae; genus Streptomyces; species Streptomyces sp. NPDC002730. The sequence goes on along the minus strand of NZ_JBIAQG010000012.1, from coordinate 54,918 downwards.
GGCGCTGCGGCATTGGCGCGGACGAAGCCCGCCAGCCAGTCGCCGAGCAGACGTGGCTCCTGCTGTGGAGGGACGGTGACGGCATGCTCGGCGAGCGGGCCGGGGACATTGAGCCGGTCGCGCCGGTGGCGGCCGTTGCGGAAGTAGTTGAAGGGCACGAACAGCGGCTCGGCTTCGTCGCTCCAGGCGGAGAGGACCAGCTGGGTCGCCCCAAGCAGTAGCCGGTGGCGGTCGCTGCCCACCGCTTGCGCAAGCCGGTTGAGGACGGCGAGGTCCTCGTCGCCGAGGGCCAGCTGTGCGGCGGCGTCGGTGCTGTACGAGGTGACCTCGCTGTCCTTGGCACCGGGGAAGCGCGGCCGTCGGTGTCCGTCCGCCGCCCGGTCGAGCGCCCTCTGCCAGTACGCCCGGGCGGCCGTCCGCTCGGCGGATTCGCCGAACTGCCCGGCGAAGGCGTGGAACGAAGGGAACGACGCCGGCGCGTGGACGGTCTCTCCCGCCAATACTGCGTAGTGGTACAGCAGATGACGAATGATCAGTACCAGGGTCCGTCCGTCGGCGCATGAGTGGTCGAGGGCGATCAGCAGCAGATGCTCGTCGGGGCCGGTGCGGGCGAGCAGGAAGCGCGCGGCCGGATCGTCCTGGAGATGGAACGACGCCTCGGCGGCCTCCCGCAGCGAAGCCCGGATCACCTGGCGCGCCGGTCCCGGCTCGATCTCCTTCAGACGGGCCGGCGGGCGGCCCCGGTCCGGCACCCAGCACACCGTGCCGTCACCGCGAGCGCGCAGCCGCCCGCGCAGCACATCCACACCCTCCGTGGCCCGACGCACGGCACGGCCCAGCAATGCGGTGTCCAACGGGCCGCGCAGCAGCAGGAGTTCATGCACCGGCGGATAGCGGTGCACAACCGGATGGCCGTCGGCCCCGAACTGAGCGCGCAGCAGCATCTCCCGTTGCAGACCGTACGGTTCGGCGTCCATCGGCTATCGCTCCTCGGCTGTGACGGCAGCTGCGGGCTCCGGCTCCGGCTCACGTGCCCGGCCGCTCAGCAGGCCGGGCGCGAGCATCAGCGCGGGACCTGCCATGACGAACGCGATCAGCGCGGCCAGACCCAGCTCGCCGAAGCCCGCCAGCGCTCCCGAGACCCAGACGCCGAGCACCAGGAAGGCATCGCACAGCGGGACGAGAAGGGCGAAGTAGCGTCCGGTCATCCGGGCCGCGAGCCGGCTCTGCACCTCGGCGTAGAAGACCACCGTGCCGACTGCCTCGAAAGCCCCCGCCAGTACCAGAACGACGATCGCAGGCGCCGGATGGTCCAGCGCCGGAAGCGTCAGCCAGCAGACTCCCTCGACCACATTCACCGTCATATAGACAGCGCCCTGCCGGTAGCGGCCGAACGCGGCGGCGAGAAATCCTCCGAGCGAGGCCCCGAGACCTATTCCGGCGGAGAGATAACCGAACATCCCGGGAATGCCGGAGTAATGGTGGAGGGCATAGAGCGGGAGGAACAGTTTGCTGATTCCGAAGCCGAACATGTATGTGAAGGAGGTGAGCGTCATCACCGCCAGGAAGCGGTCCTTGGTGACGATCCGCGTCAATTCCCGCACATTGTCGACGAACATCCGGCGCAGGGTGACGGCCAGCAGTGCGGCCCGCCCCGGCGGCGCGGCCACGGCAGTCGCCCGCTCGTCCGGGGGCACGGGTGCGGGTGCGGGCATGCCGATCAGCAGCAGGGCCGCGATCAGGGCGAAGGCCGCGTCCGTGAAGAACAGCAGGGACAGCCCGAAGGGCACCAGCACACCGGCGACCGCGGGCCCGATCAGATTCGGCAGCCGCCCCGCCGACACCAGCAGCGCGTTGCCGCGCAGCTCGGACCCGGCGGGGACGGCCACGGTGCGCAGGGACATCCGGGCCGGCACCCCGAAGGCGTACGCGATGCCGGAGGCGACGGCCAGCACCTGGACCTGCCACAGCTCGCCCGCGGCCGGCAGCAGCGGGATCACCAGGGCGCCGCCCAGCGCGCCGCCCATCGCATACCGGCGTGGGTCCGCGCGGTCGACCAGATCTCCGACCACGGCCCCGAACAGCACATTCGGCAGCAGCTCCAGAGCGAGCGTGAGCGCCGCCTGGAGCCCTGACCCGTACTGCTTGAGCACCAGCAGGGGCAGTCCGACGGCCGTCATGGTGGCGCCGAGTCGCAGGGCGAACAGGGACAGGGCCAGTCGGAGCAGCGGCCAGTTCCGCAGTGACTCACGCATAGTGGCGCTCCTGTTGAACGATGCGGACGGCCGCTGCACGTTAGCGGGACGGTCTTGAGGACAACTGGAGGCGAAGCCTCAGCCCCAGGTGAGCACGGCGTTCTCGGAGGCCCCGTAGGCGCTGACACTCACCACTCCGCCTGCGTCGGGTTTCGGCGTCGCGTAGTAGCGTGCCCAGCATCCGCCGGGCCGGTCGCCGAAGAGCATCGGGCTGAGGACGGGTGCGACCTGGGCGGTGAACGTGCTGGTGCCGTCGGTGAGTTCGAGAGCGCAGGTGGCGGGCTCGACGTACTCCTGGACGATGCTGTCGCCGGCGGCGAAGGCCGACTCGACCGCTTGCCGCCAGTCGGCGGGCTCGGCGTGCCGGCCGACGAGGACCTCGCGGCCCGTCATGCCGATGGCCTTCTTCAGGACGAACCGCTCCTGCTGGGCCAGGAGCAGTGGTGGCAGCTCGTGTTCCTGACCGTGCCAGCGGGTGCGGCCGGGGAGGGTGATTCGGGTCCAGGGAAGATGCCGTTCGGCGAGTCGGCGTTCGGCGCGGGTCATCCAGGGGTGGCCCTCCGAGACCAGCGCGAGGGCCTTCTTGTTGGCGAGCAGACCGCTGCTCTGCGGCGGAAGCAGCAGCAGCCCGGAGCGCTGCGCGATCCGCACCGGATCGATGCCGATGCCGCTTTCTCTCCAGTCGGCCGGGGCGAAGTTGCGCAGTCCGAGTGGGTAGCGCAGGCTGCCGGGGCGGCCGAGCGCCTCCGGCAGCCGGCCGGGCTCGAAGAAGTCGGCGGTGAAGCCGCGGCGGCGGAACTGCTCCAGTTCGCGTTCCTGGAAGCGGATGTCGGCAGTGTCGAGCAGATCCCCGAGACTTCCGATGATCGCGATCGCCCTGGGCAGCCGGCGGCTCGCGCACACGTCCTCGAATGCCCGCACCCGGGTCTCCAGCGGGTCATATCCGAAGAAGAGTTCACGGTGGGTGTGCTGCCAGACCTCGGTCAGACCATGGGTCTCGTTCGGTCCCCCGAAGGTGCCGCTGACGTTGAACTCCAGTAGCTGCGGGCCGTTTTCGCCGATGACGATGTCCGGGCGGGCCATCATGGAGCAGTACGCGGTCTCGGTGTTGTCCTGCCCGGACAACAGCGGATAGTCGTCCGGATCCGCGCCGAGCGCCTCGATACGGCCCGGCCAGCCGCCGTCGAGGGCGAGGACCGCCCGGCGTACCAGAGCCAGCAGCGTACGGGCGATGTCGAACAGCTCCTCGTACGACTGCTGCGGCACCACGAACGGCTGCGCCGGCAGCGGGCCGTCGAGCGGCACACTCAGCCCCGCCAGCTCCCGGTGCAGCAGTTCATGCGTCTCGGCGGCGGACAGCCGCCGCAAGGACGCCGGATCAGGACGGTCGGTGTCCCGGAACCACGGGTGATCGGTGCCTCTCGGCGCGGACGCCGTGCTGGTCATGGCCCTCTCCTCACTCGCCGCTGCGCTCAGCGGACGAACTCGCCGCGCAGGGTGCCGGCGACCGGCTCCGCGAGGTCGGCCCTGGTGCCGGGGATGCGGTTCTCGCTGTCGACGAAGACGACCCTCTGCAGGCCGTAGAGTTCAACTCCGGGAAGCGCGGTGCGAGCGGGAATCGAGCGCATTTCTATTTCTTTCGAGAGTAATTCTCCGCCCCGCTCCTTCTCCTTCTTCCTTCTGGACACGTATTCCTTCTTCTGTTTATTCTGTCATTCATCGCTGCGCCGGGCTGAGTTCCGGGCTCTCGTGCGAAGAGCCGCAGGAAAGTTAGTCGGACGGTCTCGAGAACCACTGGAGACCCTCCGGCCGTCACCGGTTCCCGTCGGTCCCGCCCCGACATCCCTGTGCCGCGAGGAGACAGCTCGATGAGCCATCCGTCCATGCCCGTTCTGGAGTCGTTCACCCGCACCTGGCCCAACCTCGAAGCCGCGCACGAGAAGGCGATGAGGTCCGCCTCCGCCCTGTTGACCTGCCGCGCGGACCTGCTGTCGGTGCTGACGCGGGTCGCCACCTACAGCAGTGCCCGCGATGAACTACTGCGTTCTGTAGGGGCGTTGACCGGCGCGCCCTGGGAGCTGGCCCGCAACTGCCCGCCCCAGCTGTCGCGGCTCTCGGTGTTCCTGCCGTCGAACAACATCCTCTACTCGTACGCCCTGTTCGGCCTGATCCCCGCGCTCTACTGCGACGAGGTGATCATCCGTCCCTCGACGCGTATCCGGGACACCGCGTATGCCGTGCACAAGCTGATCAGCAGCCGTCTCGACCCGGATCTCGCCCAGCGCATCAAGATGGTCGACGTCTCCCAGCGGCAGTTCAAGCCGATCTGCTCGGGGTCCGACGCGGTGGTCTTCACCGGTCAGCCGTCCAACGCCCATGCCGTGATGAAGTCCGTCGGCGACCGGCCGCTGTTCCTCGTCATGGGCTCCGGGCCCAACCCCCTGATCGTCGGCCCGCGCACGGACCCGGGTGCCGCCTGCCGAGCCATCCTGCGCGCCCGGCTGTACAACTCCGGCCAGGACTGCCTGTGCCCGGATGTCATCTTCGTGCACCGGCTGCGGCTCGACGCGATCGTCGAGCAGCTGCGCGCCGAGCTGTCCGTACTCACGGTGGGCGCGCGCAGCTGGCCCGACACCGTACTGACCCCGCTGGTCTACGACGACGCCGCCGAAGGCGCGGCGGAGTTCCTCGCCGAGAACGCCGACCACGTGGTCAGCGGCGGCGAGGTGGACCTGGAGCGGATGCTGGTCGAACCCTCGCTGCTGGTGTTCCCGGAAGGCGTGGACTTCCACCCGCCGGAGCTCTTCTCGCCGGTCTTCTGCATCGTGCCGTACGAGGACCCGGAGATGCTCCGCGAGTGGGCCCGCAGCCCCGAGGAGCTGGAGCGGGGCATGTATGTCTCGGCGCTGGGCGAGCCCCGGCTGACGGGCGAGACCCTGGGCACCGGCGTCATCAGCCGCAACGCCACCACACTGGACGCGGAGGACGGCAACCAGCCGTTCGGCGGCTACGGCGTGCACGCCAGCAGCATCCGGCGCGACGGGCGGCTGATCGGCCGGCCGCTGCTGCTGTCGGCGGAGGCAGGCCTGCGGCAGTCCGTCATCACCGGACCGCTGCGGTGAGCGTCGCGACCCAGGTGTACGGCACCTACACGGGCGCGCAGGCGGGGTTTGCGCGGACGCTGGTGGCGGGCGCGGGGAGGCCGGGACCGGGGACCGTACAACTCGTCACGCGTGTCCTTGCCGCTCTGGTGGCCGAGTCGGATCCGCCGCCGCGCGCTGCGCCCATCGTGCTCGCCGCGACCGACCACTGCCTGCGTGCCGTCGCCGAATATGTGACGAAGTGCGAGGACACCGCACGGCGGCTGCGGCCCTCGGTGTCCCTGGCGCTCGAACCCTCGCTGCTGCTGGGCCGGTTCACCGTCGACCAGGGGTGGGCCGCGCCGTGCTACGCCCTGGTGACGCCCGGCGGGGCGGGCGCGGGCGCGCTGCGCTGGGCGACGGCCGCCGTGCGCAGCGGCAGCGTGCCCGCCGCGGTGGTCTGCGAGGTGGTCCACGGTCAACTCGCTGGCCAGGAAAGCGTGGTGGCGGTCGCCGGGCTCATCGGGCGGAGCGGCGCGGCCACGACCGGCGTATGCACCCTCGCCGAAAACCTCGACGTCAACGCCCTCGACAGCGTGCTGCTGCGCGCCGCACGGGGCGAGGGGGCAGGGGCATGAGCGGCATCCCCTCCGCCTGGCAGCAGGCGGCCGACTGCCTCGCCGACGCGGGCTGCGAGACCGTCTTCGGACTGCCCACCGACGAACCGGGACTGCTGGACGCGGCCGACGCGCACCCCAAGCTGCGCGCCGTAGGGGTACGTGCCCACCGCGCCGGAGCCTGCATGGCGATCGGCCATGCCGTGGTCACCGGCCGGCCCGTGGTGCTGGCCCTCGGCGCGGGACCGCCGTTCGGCGACGCCGTCACCGCCTTGGTCGAAGCCGACTCACTGTGCGCGCCGGTGGTCGTGGTGACCACGCGCATCCCCGCCGAGGGGCTGGGCCGCGGCGGCTTCCAGGACGTCGACCAGGCGGCCCTGGCCGCCGCGTTCACCACGACGTATCTGCGGGTCCAGGACCCGGGGACGCTGGCCTGGGCGCTGCGCAGAGCCGTCCATATGTCGGTCAATGGGCGGCCCGGGGTGAGCGTCGTCGAGGTCGGCCACGAAGTGACCGAGGCCGCGATCCCCGCCGATGTGCCGCCGGGCAACGGGCCCGTACGGCGGCTGCGCTCCGTACCGGAGGAGGCCGAACTGCGGCGCGCCGCCGGGATTCTGGCCGTGGCCGAACGCCCGCTGCTGCTCCTCGGCGGCGGCGCCCGCGCGGCGGCGGCGGGACCCGCTGCCCTCGCGCTGGCCGAGCGCTGGGGAGCGCCGGTGATGACGACCGCGGCGGGCCGCTCCACCGTCCCCGAGGACCACCCGCTGGTCTGCGGCTCGGTCGGTCTGTACGCGACGCCGCCGCTGGAGACCGTCCAGTGCGGCGCGGACACGGTGCTCGCCGTGGGCAGCCGGCTCGAGGAGACCGCCCGCATGGGCTGGGACACCCTGGAGTCGGTCCGGCTGGTGCAGATCGACAGCGACCCGGCGGCGTTCGGCGCGGGCGTGGTGGAGCCCGCCGCCGCGCTGCTCGGAGACGGGGCCGCCACCGTGGCGCTGCTCGCCGGGCTGCTGCCGCAGCGCACCCGGGAACGGGAGGAGTGGCTTCAGACCGCGGCACACGCCCGCCGAACGGCACAGCTGAGCTGGTCCGCCGACGGCGACCGGGCCGACTCGCCCGCCCGTACCGCGCTGCACGCCCTCGCCGAGATCTTCCCGGAAGCCACCACCGTCCACGACAACGGCATGAACGACATCTGGTCGTACCACTGGCCGGTCCACCGGGTCGGGCCGCATGCCCGGACCGTGGTACCCGGCGAGCAGACGATGCTCGGCTTCGGCACCGCCGCCGCGCCGGGAGTCGCTCTTGCCGCAGCGGGCCGCCCGACCGTCGTGGTGTGCGGCGACGGAGGGGCCGAGATGGGCCTGGACGCCCTGCCCACCGCGGCCGAACTCGGCCTCGGCCTCGTCCTGGTCGTATTCGACAACCAGGGCTACGGCTGGCCCCGGCTGCTGCGCCACGAACTGGACGCGCCCACGGGGCTGACCCGGTTCGCCAGACCACTGCCCGTCGACGACGTGGTACGCGGCCTAGGCGGGCAGGTCGAGTCGCCGGACGGCGCAGACGCCATCCCCGCCGCGCTCCGCCGGGCCCGGGCTGCCGCCGCGTCGGGGTGTATCGCCCTCGTACGTATCAAGGTGCCCGACGACGATGTGCCGCCCGGCGTCAGGCGGCTGTTCCTGACCGGCGGAGAAGGCGCGGGAGACCTGATATGAACGCAGCTCCGGGTTCCCTTGTCATCGACGGGGACCTCATCACCCCCACCGCGCTGGCCACCGCGGTCGAGCGGACCGCCAAGGCCCTGAGCCGTGAACTCGGGCCCGCGACCGGCCGCCCGCCCCTGGCCGTGGGAGTCGACGCGACGACCGGCCCCGCCGTGATCGTCACGGCGCTCGCCGCCGAGCGGCTGCACGTGCCCCTCTTCCTGCGCGGCCACTCGGCCGCCGTACAGCATTGGCCACCGCAGGTCGTTGCCGTCGCAGCCCCGAACGCGGGTGAGCTCGCCCCCGTCGTCACGGCGACGCCCCGCCGGCCCCTGGAACCACCGGCCCCCGGCACCGGCGCGGTGTTCTGGACCTCCGGCAGTTCGGGCACCGCCAAAGCGGTCGCCCTGTCCCGGTCCGCACTCGACTACCAGGCCGAGGCCACCGCCCGCCATCTCGGCATCGACGACGGCGACGACGCGCTGCTGCTGCCGCTGCCGCTCAACCACGCCTACGGATTCAGTGTGTTCGGCATCTGGCGCCGGTTCGGCGGTGAGCTCAATCTGCACACCGTGCTGCGTCCGGAGGCGGTCGCCGCCGATGTGAAAGGCCGCCGTACGACCTCGCTGGACGGTGTGCCCTTCCTCTACACGCTGCTCGCCAAGGCCGCCGAGTCCGACCCCGTACTGCGCGCAGGGCTAAGGGCGCTGACCGTACGGGGCTGCGGTGGCGCCGTCCTGCCCGCCACCGTCGCCGCGCACTTCCTCGACGTCGTCGGAGCACCCGTGCACGACGGCTACGGACTCACCGAGGCGGGCCCCAACGTGGCTCTGTCCTCGGCCGCGCACTCCCGTACGGGCACGGTCGGCAGGCCCCTGCCCGGCACCGACGTACGTATCGCCCCCGACACCGGCGAAGTCCTGGTACGCGGACCAGGACTGATGACCGGGTATCTCGGCCGCCCGGACGCGACCGGGGACGCGCTGTCCGGTGACGGCTGGCTGCGCACCGGGGACACCGGCGCGCTCGACCCGGACGGCTACCTCAGCGTGCTGGGCCGGCTCAAGGACATCATCATCGTGCTCGGCGAGAACCACGCACCGGCCACCATCGAGGACGTACTGCGCGCGGACGAGGCGGTCGCCGACGCCGTGGTGGTCGGAGTGCCCACGCAGAAAGCCCACGGCGACTCGGTGTTCGCCTTCGTCGAGGCGGCCGACCCCGGGCGTCCGCCGAGCGAACGGGCGCTGCGCACCCGCTGTTATCAGGGTCTGCCGCCGCTGCTGAGGCCCCGCGTCATCCAGGTCGGCGCCCTGCCGAGGCTGCCCGGCGGCAAGGCCGACCGGCAGCGGCTGCGCCGGCTTGCAGCCACTTCGGGAGGAGCGCGCTGATGGCCCCACGAACCACACCCGACACTGTCATCACCGGCATGGGCCTGATCACCGCCTACGGCGACGGCACCGGCGCCTACTGGAGCGGACTGCTGGCCGGATCCCGGGCGCTGCGCCCGCACGCCGCCCTGGCCGCCGCGGGTTTCGAGCGCAATGTGACCGCGCCGGTCGCCATGGCGGACGGCGCGGCGAGCGGCGAGCGGCGTGGCTCCCGCCGCAGCGTCCTGGCCCGGGTCGCCACCGGCCAGGCGATGCGCGAGGCCGCTCTGGCCGAACTCGGCCCCGGCACCCTGGTGGTGACGGTCGGTCAGGCGCCGCAGGCCGACGACGCGAGGGAAGGCGCGCGGGAAGGCGCGGCGCCACGCTGGGGACGGGACGAGCTTGCCGGCCCCTCGCCCGCAGACCTGCCCGGCATCTCCCCGCGCGCCGAGACCGTCTATCTCTCCCAGGCCTGTGCCTCCGTCTCCTTCGCCCTCGACTACGCGCGCACCTGGCTGCGCTCCGGCTGCGGCACGACCGCGCTCGTCGTCGGCACCTGCGTACTCAACGCCTACGAATACGCGGGCATGGCCATCACCGGGGCGCTCAGCCCCACCGGCGCCCGCCCCTTCGACACCGCCCGCGACGGCACCAGCCTCGGCGAAGGCGCCGGAGCGCTCCTGCTGGAGACCGCGGCGGCCGCCGATCGGCGCGGAGTGCGACCACAGGCCGTTCTCGCCGGCGCCGCCGCCCGGGTGAACGGCCGCAGCCCGGCCGCCTCGGACGAGGAAGCCATCAGCGACTGCGTCCGTGCAGCCCTGGACGACGCCGGACTCGACCGCGTCGGCTACATCCACGCCCACGCCACCGGAACCGTCCAGGGCGACACCGTAGAACTGGCCGCGCTGGAGGCCGTGGGCGCTCCACGCGGTTGGGAGGCCGTTCCCGTCAGCGGCCACAAGGGCGGCATCGGCCACCTCATGCACGCCTCGTCCGCCCCCGGAATCGCCGCTGCCCTGGGCTATCTGCGCACCGGCACGGCCCCCGGCACGCCCGGCCTCGACACCCCGGAAGTGGCCGGCCGGTCGCTATGCCTGCTGACCACGCCCCGTGAGCTGCCCGGCGCGCCCCGAAGCTGCCTCGTCAACAGCTTCGGTTTCGCCGGAAACAACTCCTCCCTCGTCCTGACCGCACCGGATGGGAGCACCCGATGATCCGCACGCTGCGCGCCCGGGCCGACTACGGCTGGCGGCACAGCGCCGAGCCCGCCGTGGCCCAGCTGCGGCGGCTGTACGAAGGCGAGTTGCGCGCCGCCCTGCCCCGCAGGTCCGTGCACACCCACGGCGCGGGCGGCGGACCCAGCGTCTCGTACACCGGCCCGCAGGAGATCGGCAAAGGGCTGCTTGCCCAGATCGAGTGCCACAGCGGCAGCCCCGGCTCCCCGGCCGCCGCCGGACCCGAGCTGGTCATGGTCACCGCATCGGCCCGCCGGCTGGCCGCACTGCCCGGCGACCGCTCGCTGCTGCTGCCGGCCCGCGTCCACCAGATCGTGCCGATCCGGGGCGACCTGGCAACCGTGCTGGCCGGCCGCAGCCGCCGGAATCTGGACAGATTCCGGCGCAACCAGCGCGTGGGAGGCTGGAGTTGGGAACACGCCGGAACCCAGGAAGACCTCGACTTCTTCCACCAGCGGATGCTGCTGCCGACCGTGCGCGACCGGTACGGCCCCTACGCCGTCAGCGAGGACCCGACCGTGATGCGGGAGTGCCTGCTGCGCCAGGGCCATCTCTTCTTCGTACGGGCCGGCGGCCCCGGCGGAGAGCGCATCGCGGGAGCACTGTGCCGCTGGGACGCACGACGGCGCACCCTGCGCTTCCGGCTCACCGGAGTGCTCGACGCCGACCCCGAGCTGCGCAGGGCGGGCGCCCTCATCGCCGCCGAGTACTTCGTCTTCGACTGGGCGTGGCGGCACGGCGTCGCCGCGGTCGACCTCTCCGGCGGCGCTCCGTTCCTGTCCCGCCCGATCGTCCAGTACAAGATGCGGCTGAACGCCGAGATCGTGCCCGCGCCCACCCCCGTACGCCATCTCGGGACGTGGTTGCACATCGCGCGGGACAGTGCGGGAGTACGCGATTTCCTGGTGGCCAACCCTCTGCTCGCCACTGTGCCCGGTGGCGGTCTTGAAGCCGTCTACTTCCACGACCGGACGCGGCCCGTGCGGGATGATGTGGCGTGGCGCAGCGCGGGCGTCGACCGGTTCCGCGCCGTGGACCTCGATGAATTCCTTTCCCCGCGGGCGAAGTTGGACGACGGGTCAAGCGGTGCTCCAGCGCTGCCTGTCACGGTTCTGGAAGGCCCGCCAACCGCAGGGCTTCCCAGCACATTCCACGAAGGAGGCCGACGGTGGCACATCGGACGCTCATAGTGGCTCGGATGGAGCCGGGCAAAGCCGGCGACATCGCCAAGATCTTCGAGGAGTCGGACTCGAGCGAGCTGCCCCACATGATCGGTGTGGCGAGGCGGTCGCTGTTCACCTTCCACGACCTCTACTTCCATCTCGTCGAGGCCGACAACGACATCAGCCCCCGTCTCTACCAGGCCCGCAGCCATCCCCTCTACGACGACATCAACACCCGGCTCGCCGAGTGTGTCTCGCCGTACGACCCGAACTGGCAGGAGCCCAAGGACGCGATGGCGCAGCCCTTCTACGTGTGGACCAAAGAAGGAGGAAGGATCCAGTGAGCGAGTTCACCCTGGCGGAGCTTGCCGGCAAGCTCCGCGAATGCGCCGGAGAGTCCGAGGGAATCGACCTCGACAGCGACGCGGTGCTGGACGTTCCCTTCATCGACCTCGGCTACGACTCGCTGGCGCTGCTCCAGGTGACCGGAGTCATCAAGCGCGAGCGCGGAGTCGAGCTCTCCGACGACGCCGTGGTGGAGGCAGAGACACCACGCATCCTGCTCAAGATGATCAACGTCAATCTTCCTGAGGCGGCATGAGCACCGAAGATGCCATCACTTCGGGTCTGGCCGGAAAGCGAGTGCTCATCACCGGGGGCACTCGCGGCATCGGACGGGCGACGGCTCTTGCCTTCGCCCGTGCCGGGGCACAGGTGGTGGCGGGACACAGCAGGGACGGCGAGGCCGCCGAGTCGCTCGTGCGGGAACTGGGCGAGTTCGGCGCCGGTCATCTGACCGTACGCGCCGACGTCACCAACGCTGACGGAGCCCGAGAGCTCGCCGAGGCCTGCGAGGAGCAGCTCGGCGGGCTCGACGTCCTGGTGAACAACGTCGGCATCGACGGCCACGCCAAGTTCGGCGATCTGGAAGCGGCGGAGTGGCAAAGGCTGTTCGACCACAATGTCACCTCCGCCTATCTGGTCACCCAGGCCGTGCTCGATCAGCTCACCGAGGGCGCGTCCATCGTCAACATCGGCTCGTCGGTCGCCCTGCGCGGCCGGCCGTTCAGCGCCCACTACTCCGCGTCCAAGGCGGCCCTCGTCGGCTTCGGGCGGGCGCTGTGCAAGGAGCTCGGGCCGCGCGGCATCCGCGTCAACACCGTGGCCCCGGGTGTGACCGAGGCCGAGACCGGAGGAGATCTGCCGCCGCAACTGCGGGAGCGGATCGCCTCGATGACCGCTCTGGGCCGTCTTGGCCGGCCCGAGGACGTGGCCGGGGCGGTGCTTTTCCTGGCGGGCGACGCCTCCCGCTATGTCACCGGTGCCACGATCACCGTCGATGGAGGAATCTGATGCCGTACGCAGCGATCACCTACCGGGTCAAGCCCGGGCACGAGGACGAGATCGCGGAGATCTTCGCCCATTTCACCCGGGTCGACACCCCCGACTACCAGGGCGAGGACGGCGCGGGACGGCTCCTGGGCACCGGAGTGTTCATCAAGGACGACGTGATGGTGCGCGTCATCCACTACGAGGGCGACTTCGCCGCCATCGGCCGCCATATGGCCACCCAGAAGGGCGTGCACATCCTGGAGGAGAAGCTCCAGCCGTATCTGGCCGAGGAGCGTGACACCTCCTCGCCGGCCGGCTTCGCGGCGTACTTCCGCAACGCCACGATGCGGTCCATCGCGCAGCTCAGCGTCGACTCCCACCCGGCACAGGCCTGAGTGCCATGACCGAGGTGCTGGGGATAGCTGTTCTCCTCGGCAGCGGTGTCACCGCGGGGGTGCTCTTCGCCGTGGCGCTGAGCGTGCTCCCGGCACTCTTCGCCATGGAGACGGGCACCTATGTGTACGCGCACAAACTGCTGGGCCGCAACTGGGACCCGACCATGCCGGTCGTCGTCCTCACCTCCACGCTGCTGACCGCGGCGCTCGCCGTCATGGCCGACGACGGCGCAGCCCAGGTCCTGTTCACCGCCGCCGCGGTCCTGCTGCTGGGGGTCTCCGCCGTCTCGCACCTGTGCAACGTGCCGATCAACCGCAGGGTGAAAGCCGTCGAGAACCCGGACGAGCTACCGGCCGACTGGCAGGACCCGCGCCCGCTGTGGCGCCGCTGGCACCTGCTGCGCACTCTGCTCGCCGTCATCGCGCTCGCGCTCAATGCCGCGGCGGTCACCGTGATCTGACACGGTGACCGCCGCGGCGGTTCTGCCGGTACGTACGCTCAGCGCACCATCTCCATCTGGCCCATCATGCCCATCGTCAGATGGCCCATCAGATGGCAGTGGAACATGAACATCCCGGTGTACTCGGTGAACTTGATCTTTATCCGGGCACTCTCGCCGGGCATCACCGAGACGGTGTCCTTCAGCCCCGCCTCGCTCGGCCCGGCCGGCTTGCCATTGCGCTCCACGACCTGGAAATGGTCCAGATGCGGGTGCAGGGAGTGCGGGATGGTGAACGCCACGTCCTTGTTCTCGATCGTCCATATCTCGGTGGTGCCGAGCTTGGGACGGAAGTCGACGCGGTTGACGTCGAACGGCTTGCCGTTGATGAGGTGCTGTTGGCTCTGCGGGTCGAAGGACATGGCGAACTGCCGCTCCACCGTCGGCGTACCGAGGTCCGCCACCGGCCGGAGCCGGCCCGGCACACTGCTCGGGTCGTCCGCGCCGCGCACCACGTCGAAGCGCATCACCTCGGGGGCCTCGCCGGGATACGTCATCATCGTCTGCAGCACGATCTTCGAACCGACCGGGTACTTGGAGAAGTCGACGACGATCTCCTGCCGTTCGGCCGGCCACAGCTGCAGGATCCGGCTCGGCACCGGCGCGGGCAGCAGACCGCCGTCCGTGGCGATGTGCGTGAACTCGTCACCCTCGCCGAGCCGCAGCACGAAGGCCCGCTCGTTGGACGTGTTGACCAGGCGGAAGCGGTACTTGCGGGCGGCCACCCGGAAGTAGGGCCTGGGCGAGCCGTTCACCAGAAATGTCGGCCGCTCCTGGAAGCCGTGCAGGTCGTACACGAGCGTGCCGTTGTCCTCGATCTTGGCATCACGCAGCTGCAGCGTGACGTCGTACTGCCCCTTGGGAAGCGGCAGCCGGTCCTCTTCGGGGTCGGTGAGCACATAGGTGGCGGCGGCACCGCGGTAGATGTTCTCCGCATGGGCGTGGTGCGAGTGGTCGTGCACCCACATCGTCGAGGCCAGTTGGGTGTTGGGGTAGTGGAACAGCCGGCTCTTGCCGGGAGCCACCTCGTTCCTGGGGTGGCCGTCGGAGTGCGCCGGGACGTGCCCACCGTGCAGATGCATCGAGAACGGCACGTTCAGGGCATTGGCCTGCTCGATGACCACCGGCCGCCCGCGCCGCGCCACGATCAGCGGGTTCAGCGCGCCGTTGAACGTACGGACCGTGGAGGTCGTCCCGGGAAGGATCTCCACATCCGCTTCCCGTGTCGTCAGCCGGTACAGGTCGTAATCGGCAAGCCGGACCGGCCTCAGCGGCGGCGACACCTTCAGCGGCACGGTGAACGGGGTGGTGGCGTCCACGGTGCGCTTGGGCTGCGCCCCGAGAACGAGACCGGCGGGTACGGCGGCCAGAACACCGGCCGCCGCCCCCGCCTTGAGCAGACTTCTGCGGTTCAGCACGGAATCTCCCTCAGTTCGTGGACTGGACTGTCGCGTCGCGTACGGACATCTGCGCCATGCAGGTGAGCAGGGACCGCTCGAAGGTGGCGACAAAGCCTTCGACGGTGTCCGTCGCACGTGGCCTGGTCAGATAGGGGGCGAGCTTCTCCTCGACCTCGCGTACGCCCGGCTGCGTCGCCATGTGCCGGGCGATGGCGCCCAGATCCCCCTGGTACTCGATGACGCGGACCATGGTGTCGTCGCGGATGAAGACGGCGGTGGCCAGAATCCGCGCGGCCTCCTCGCCCCCGTCGCCCTTGACGACGGGGGAGCCCACCCGGCGGAATCCGGTGAAGATCTCGGTGATCTCCTTCTCGTAGCCGGCCTTGATGTCGTACGTGATGGCAGCGAAAGGCATGGCTGCTCCCTCGATGGGTGCTGTGTCTCGCGCCATGGCAGGTCACCACGCTCGCCGTGGGCTCGAGCGTGAGTACACCGGGGCGTGGTGCAGGCACATCAATGCCTCTTCGAGCCGGTCTGTAGGAACGGCTGCGACGGTTCCAGCCACTGGACGGACCAGGTCGTTGAGGAGGCGGGCAGTGACCACCGAGATCACGCGCACCGTGCGGGTGCACGCTGACGACGTCGAGGCCAACACCCGGCGCGGCGGCGACATCCGGACGACGCTCAGCCCCAGGACAGTGGGGTGCACTTCCGGATTCGGCGGTGTGCTGACCCTGGAGCCGGGCGACTTCGTCACCGAGCACTACCACCCGTATTCCGAGGAGTTCCTGCATGTCGTCTCCGGCCAGCTGGAGATGACGATGGACGGTCAGCCGATCACGCTGGGCCCCGGCGACTCGCTGCTGGTGCCGATCGGCGTACGCCACCGGCTGGTCAATACCGGCACCGAGACGGCGAGCGGCGCGTTCCATCTCTCACCTCTGGCGCCCCGCCCCGAACTCGGGCACGTGGACACCGAGAAGGTCCAGCGGCCGCAGGAGTCCAACCCCCAGGTGGGCGGTGCCCAGTGAGCCGTAGGGCCGTCATCACCGGTATCGGTGTGGTGGCGCCGGGCGGGGTGGGCAGGGAAGCCTTCTGGGACCTGCTCTCCGCGGGGCGCACCGCGACCCGCCGGATCACGCTGTTCGACCCCAGCGCCTTCCGTTCGCAGGTGGCAGCCGAGGCCGACTTCGACCCGGTGGCCGCCGGCCTGAACCCGCGCCAGGTCCGCCGCATGGACCGCGCGGCGCAGTTCGCGGTGGTCAGCGCGCGTGAGGCCGTCGAGGACAGCGGTCTCGACTTCGCGAACACCCCGCCCGAGCGCATCGGTGTGAGCATCGGCAGCGCCGTCGGCTGCACCATGGGGCTCGAGGAGGAGTACGTCCTGCTCAGCGACGCCGGCCGACACTGGCTGGTGGACCACACCTATGGAGTGCCGCATCTGTACGGCTACATGGTGCCGAGCACCCTGGCCGTCGAAGTCGCCTGGGAGGTGGGCGCGGAAGGACCCGTCGCCCTGATCTCCACCGGCTGCACCTCCGGACTCGACTCCATCGGGCACGGTGCGCAGCTCATCGAGGAGGGGACGGCCGATGTCGTGCTGACCGGCGCGACCGACGCCCCGCTCTCCCCGATCACCGCGGCCTGCTTCGACGCCATCAAGGCCACCTCGCCCAACAACGGGGACCCGGAGCACGCCTCCCGCCCCTTCGACCAGGACCGCGACGGTTTCGTCCTCGCGGAGGGCTCGGCGGTCCTTGTCCTGGAGGAGAAGGAGGCCGCCGAGCGTCGCGGCGCCCATATCTACGGCGAGCTCGTCGGCTTCGCGGGACGCAGCAACGCCTTCCATATGACGGGCCTGAAGGCCAACGGACGAGAGATGGCCGAGGCGATCAAGGTGGCGCTGGACCGGGCCCGGCTCGCGCCGACCTCCGTGGACTACATCAACGCGCACGGCTCGGGCACCAAGCAGAACGACCGGCACGAGACCGCCGCCTTCAAGCGCACACTCGGCGGCCACGCGTACAAGGTGCCGGTCAGCTCGATCAAGTCGATGGTCGGCCACTCGCTGGGCGCCATCGGCTCCATCGAGGTCGCGGCCTGCGCCCTGGCGCTGGACCGCCAAGTGGTGCCGCCCACCGCGAATCTGCGCACCTCCGATCCGGAGTGCGATCTGGACTATGTGCCGCTGACCGCCCGGGAGCACCGGATGGATGTGGTGCTCAGCGTCGGCAGCGGCTTCGGTGGCTTCCAGAGCGCCATGCTGCTGGCCCGGCCGGGCATGGTCGAGTACGGGAGGAGCTGACGGTGAGCGCTGCCACAGCACAGGCCCCGGTCATCACCGGTCTCGGCGTCGTCGCGCCGACCGGGCTGAGCGCCGAGGCGCACTGGACCGCCGTCCTCGGCGGGACACCGGCGATCGGCCGGATCAGCCGCTTCGACCCGTCCGCGTACCCGGTGCGGCTGGCGGGCGAGGTGCCGGACTTCGTCACCAAGGAACAGGTGCCGAGCCGGCTGATCGCGCAGACCGACCGCTGGACGCATCTGGGGCTGTCCGCGGCCGAGGCGGCCATCGCCGACGCGGAGGTGAACCCGGCCGAACTGCCGGAGTACGAACTGGCCGTGGTGACCTCCAGCTCATCCGGCGGCACCGAGTTCGGCCAGCACGAGATGGAGAACCTCTACCAGCACAACCCCGAGTGGGTCGGCGCCTACCAGTCGATCGCCTGGTTCTACGCCGCCACCACCGGCCAGGTCTCCATCCGGCACGGGCTGCGCGGCCCCTGCGGAGTGATCTGCTGCGAGCAGGCCGGCGGTCTTGACGCCATCGGCCAGGCCCGGCGGCTGATCCGCACCGGCTCCCGCCTCGTCGTCACCGGCGGGACGGATGCCTCCCTGTGCCCGTACGGACTCACCGCGCAGCTGTCCACGGGCAATCTCTCCACCGTTCAGGACCCCGCCCGCGCCTATCTGCCCTTCGACACCGAGGCATCCGGCTATCTGCCCAGCGAGGGCGGCGCGATGCTCATCGTCGAGAGCGCCGAAGCCGCCGAGGCCCGCGGCGCTCAGAAGATCTACGGCAGGGTGCTCGGCTACGCGGCCGGCTTCGATCCGCCGCCCGGCTCCGAGCGCCCGCCGTCGCTGCGCCGTACCATCG
This sequence comes from Streptomyces sp. NPDC002730, assembly GCF_042888805.1. NCBI lineage: Bacteria > Bacillati > Actinomycetota > Actinomycetes > Kitasatosporales > Streptomycetaceae > Streptomyces > Streptomyces sp. NPDC002730. The sequence goes on along the minus strand of NZ_JBIAQG010000012.1, from coordinate 36,711 downwards.
CCGCCGCGCTCGCGGACGCACAGCTCGAACCCGGCGCCGTGGACGTGGTGTTCGCCGACGCGGTCGGCGTGCCCGCGGACGATCTGGCCGAGGCCGAGGCGCTCGCCGAGATCTTCGGCGCGCGTGGCGTCCCTGTCACCGCGCCCAAGACACTGACCGGCCGGCTGTACGGCGGGGGCGCGCCCCTCGACGTCGCCACCGCGCTGCTGTCGCTGCGCGACCAGGTGATCCCGCACACCGTGGGACCCACCGCGGTCGCCCCCGGACACGAGATCGACCTGGTGCTCGGCGAACCGCGCCACCAGGAACTGCGCACCGCGCTCGTCGTCGCCCGCGGGCACGGCGGCTTCAACGCCGCGCTCGTCCTCGGGCGGGCCGACTGACCACCGCGCCACACCGACTACCGGCAGGAGGCCGCCATGGCGGGACACACCGACAACAGCATTGTGATCGACGCGCCGATGGGCCTGGTCTGGGACTTGACCAACGATCTGAAGTCCTGGCCGCAGCTCTTCAGCGAGTACGCGTCCGTCGAGGTGCTCGAGGAGGAGGGCAAGGAGATCACCTTCCGGCTGACCATGCACCCGGACGAGGACGGCAATGTCTGGAGCTGGGTCTCCAAGCGCATCCCCGACCCCGAGACCAGGACCGTCCAGGCCTTCCGGGTCGAGACCGGACCCTTCGAATTCATGCGCCTGTACTGGGAGTACACCCAGGAGGACGACGGCGTACGGATGCGCTGGGTGCAGGACTTCCATATGAAGCCCGAGGCCCCGGCCAGCGACGCCGGTATGACCGAGCACCTCAACCGCAACACCGGTATCCAGATGAACCTGATCAAGCAGAAGGTCGAGGCCGAGGCCGCCCGCCGGACCACGGCGGGCTAGGAGGAATCAGGTGATCGCCCTTCTGGTCCCCCTGGTCGTCCTGGTCAACGGACTGGCCGCCGGAGTGCTCTTCGGCACCCAGCTCGGCGGCTGGCCGCTGCTCGCCGCACTGCCCGCCGACCGCTATGTGCACGCGCACTCCTTCTTCGCCACCCGTTACGACCCGGCGATGCCGCTGTGCCTGCTCGGGACGCTGATCGGCGATGTCGTACTGGCGGTGATCGCCCCGGGCCAGGCGGTCCGCGCCCTGTTCATCACCGGCGCCGTGCTCGCGGCCGCCACCGTCACCATCTCGCTCACCAAGAACGTCCCGGTCAACAAGTGGGTACAGACGCTCGATCCGGACAATCTGCCGGACGACTTCGAGGCCAATGACCCGCGCTGGAACTGGGGCGCCTGGAACCAGCGGCGCAGCGTGCTCACCGTGCTTGCGCTGCTCGCCAACTGCTGTGCCCTCGCACTGTTGCTCTGAACTCTTGTGGAGGAGAACCATGGATCTCGGCCTTACGGGCAAGAAAGCCCTGGTCACCGGCGGCACCCGAGGAGTCGGCCGGGGCATCGTACGGGCGCTGGCCCAGGCCGGCGTCGATGTCCTGACCTGCTACCAGAACTCCAGCGACGCTGTCACATCGCTGGAGAAGGAACTCAAGGAGACCGGCGGCGACCACCATGTCGTCAAGGCTGACGTCGCCGATCCGGCCGATGTCACCGCGCTGCTGGCGCAGGCCAAGGCGCACTACGGCCGCCTCGACCTCGTGGTCAACAACGCGGGCGCCATCAGCCACATCCCGTACGCGGAGCTGCCGTTCGACGAGTGGCGGCGGATCATCGACACCAACATCACCGGATCCCATCTGGTGATCCAGAACGCCCTGCCACTGCTGCGCAGGGGCTCCTCGGTGGTCACCATCGGCTCCAAGGCCGTCGAGGCCGGCATTCCGCTCCGCTCCCACTACACCACCACCAAGGCGGCCATCGTTGGTCTGAACCGGTCCCTGGCCAAGGAGTTCGGCTCCAAGGGCATCCGCTTCAACGTCGTCGCACTCGGCGTCATCGAGACCGAGAACCTGCACAAGATGCCGGCGGAGCAGCAGAAGCTGATGATCGAGCGGTACAGCGCCAAGACGGCGCTGGGCAGGCTCGGCACCCCCGAGGAGGTGGCGGGCGCGATCCTCTGGCTTGCCAGCGATCTGTCCCGGTACGTCACCGGGGCCACCATAGGCGTCGACGGGGGGATCTCCTGATGACCAACGGAAACAGCAACGGCAACGGCAACAGCAACCGCAACCGCTCAGGAAACGAAGGCGCGTTCCGGGTACTCCTGCGGATGGAGATCAACCCGGGCCTCGAGGCGGACTTCGAGAAGGCCTGGCGCGGCAGCACCGAGGCGGTCACCGGCCACCCCGCCTGCCTGGGCCAGTGGCTGTCCAAGGACACCGCCGAGGAGAGCGTCTACTTCATCGTCAGCGACTGGACCGACGAGCCCGGCTTCCGCGAGTTCGAGTCCAGCGAGGCCCACCTCGCCCACCGCGAACGGCTCCACCCCTACCGCGGCAAGGGCTCGTTCAACACCATGCAGGTGGTCGCGCACATCCAGGGCAAGGCCTCCGCGCATGCCGCGTGAGGTACGAGTCATGGTCCACCAGGCGGCCCACGACGACGAGCAGCTGGAGGCGGTACGCGCCGCGTACCACCTGGTCAGCAAGCGACTGGCGGAAGTGCCCGGCATGCTCGGCAACGAACTGCTGCGCTCACCGCTGGACCCCACCTCGCTCGTCGTCGTGAGCCGCTGGGCCGATCTGGCCGCGTTCCGGCGTTGGGAAGAGGGCGCCGGACACCGCGAGGACACGGCACCTCTGCGCCCGTACCGCGACACCCGGCTCGCCGTGCCGTTCGGCATCTACGAGGTAGAGGCGGCCTACTGAAGGGCTAGTAAGAGATGACCACCACGGTTCAACCCGCAGCCAACGCCACCGCCGGCGAGCAGGCGGCATGGGTCTCCTGCTCCGGCTGCCGCTCACTGGTCTACGGCAAGCGCTACGCGCGTCTGCTGCGGGTCTGCCCGGAGTGCGGGGCGCACGCCAGGCTCGACGCACCCAGCCGTATCGCGCAGCTCTTCGACTCGAGCAGCACACAGGCGGTGCCCGTACCGGCCACCCAGCTCAACCCACTGGACTTCGTCGACCAACAGCCGTACGCGGAAAGGCTGCAGCAGGCCAGGGCCCGTACCGGGCAGCAGGACGCCGTGCTGGTGGTCCGCGGCCGGATCGACGGACGGCCGCTCGTCGCCGCCGTCATGGACTTCCGCTTCTTCGGAGGCAGCCTGGGGGTGGCGGCGGGTGAGGCGATCACCACGGCCGCCGAGACCGCACTGAAGGACCGGGTGCCGCTGCTGATCGTCACCGCGTCCGGCGGAGCGCGCATGCAGGAGGGCGCGCTCTCCCTGATGCAGATGGCCAAGACGAGCAACGCGCTGGCCGAGCTGGACGAGGCCGGACTGCTCACCGTCACTCTGGTCACCGATCCGACGTACGGCGGGGTGGCCGCCTCCTTCGCGACGCTGTCCGACGTGGTGGTCGCGGAACCGGGCGCCCGGATGGGCTTCGCCGGACCGCGGGTCATCGAGCAGACCATCAGGCAGCAGCTTCCCGCAGGCTTCCAGACCGCCGAATTCCTCCTGGAACACGGCCTGGTGGACGATGTCTGGCCGCGTACCGAACTGCGCGCGCGGCTCAGCAGACTGCTCGCCGTGGCCGAGGAGCCGGGCCCCGACTGGGGCGCAGGCGAGGAGGACCCGGTGGTCCGCGACAGCCAGCTCCTGGACCAGCTCCCGGCCTGGGACTGCGTCCAGCTGGCCCGTGAGGCCGGCCGGCCCACGGCGCTCGAGCACATCGGCTACTGGCTGGACGGCTTTGTCGAACTGCACGGCGACCGGGCGGGCGAGGAGTGCCCGGCGATCGTCGGCGGCCTCGGCCGCCTCGACGGACTGCCCGTCATGGTGATCGGCCACCAGAAGGGTCACACCACGGCCGAACTCGTCAGCCGCAACTTCGGTATGCCCTCACCGGCCGGATACCGCAAGACCGCCCGGCTGATGCGGCTCGCCGCCAAGCTGGGCATTCCTGTGGTGACCCTGATCGACACCCCTGGCGCCTATCCAGGCCTCACCGCCGAGGAGAAGGGCCAGTCCAACGCCATAGCGGAGAATCTGCGGCTGATGGGCTCGCTGTCCGTGCCGGTGGTGGCCGTGGTGACCGGCGAGGGCGGCAGCGGCGGAGCGCTCGCGCTCGGCGTGGCCGACCGGGTGCTGATGTGCGCCAACGCCACCTACTCGGTGATCAGCCCGGAGGGCTGTGCGGCGATCCTTTGGAAGAACGCGGCCGAAGCGGCGGTGGCTGCTGACGAACTCGCCCTGGACGCTGCCTCGTTGCTGCGCCTCGGCGTGGTCGACGGAGTGATCCCGGAGCCCGAGGGCGGCGGACACACGGACACCACCGCGATGAGCGACGCCGTGCGCCGCGCGGCCGTTGTCGCGCTCCGCGAGCTGCGCGGCGTCACCGCGTCACCGGCTTCGCGCCGACGGCGCTTCCGGGCCTTCGGACTGGCCCACGACCTGGAATCACGGACGTGACCAGGCCCCACGGCAACGGTAGATACGACGGCAGATACGACGGCAGGTTCTACGGAGAGAGACCGATGAGCGAAGTGACCAAGGAGAGCCTCGGCACCACCAGGACCGGCGATCCGCTCGCCGGTCTGGACTACGACACCAGCGCGCTGGCTCTCACCGATATCTGCCGCAGCATCGCGGACGTCGTACGGGTCGGCACCAGCCACCCGCGCCGGGTCCGGGTGGCCCTGGGTGCGGCCAGCATCGAGGTGGAGTGGGAGGAGGGGCAGGCACCCACCGCCCGCGAGCCCGCCGCCGCGCCGGCCAACGATGAGGAGTCGGTCGACGGATACCACGAGTGCGCGCCGCTGGTCGGCACGTTCTATATCGCACCCTCACCCGGCTCCCCGCCCTTCGTCCGCCCCGGCGACCGTATCGAGGTGGGCCAGCAGCTCGGCATCATCGAGGCGATGAAGCTGATGAACCCGCTCGAGGCCACCAGGGCGGGACGGGTGGTCGAGGTGCTCGTCGACGACGGCACCTCGGTCGAGTACGGACAGCCACTGGTGCTCCTCGACCCCGAGGACTCCGTGAGCACGGCCGGAGAGGTATGACCATGGCCTTCGACACGATCCTGATCGCCAACCGGGGCGAGATCGCGCTGCGGGTGATCAGGACCTGCAAGGAGATGGGCATCCGAACCGTCGCGGTGCACTCCACCGCCGACAAGGACAGCGCACACGTACGGGCCGCCGACACCGCGGTGCAGATCGGCCCCGGAATGCCGCGTAAGAGTTACCTCTCCGCGCCCGCGGTGATCGAGGCCGCGCTGCGCACCGGGGCCGACGCCATCCACCCCGGCTACGGCTTCCTGTCCGAGGACCCCGACTTCGCCGAGATCTGCGCCGACAACGGACTGGTCTTCATCGGCCCGCGGCCCCAAGTGCTCTCCCGCCTCGGGGACAAGGCCGTGGCCAGGGCGCTGATGACGGACGCGGGACTGCCCGTACTGCCGGGCAGCCCCGGCACGGTGGACAGCGCCGCCGAAGCGACCGACCTCGCCGGCCGGATCGGCTTCCCGCTGATCATCAAGGCCGCGGCGGGCGGCGGCGGGCGCGGAATGACCGTGGTACGCCAGCAGAGCGAACTTCTTCCCGCCTACCGCCAGACCCGCGCCACCGCGCAGGCCGTATTCGGCGACAACCGGGTCTACCTGGAGCGCTTCTGCGACAGCGCACGCCATATCGAGGTCCAGGTACTCGCGGACGGCCATGGCACGGTTCTGCACCTCGGCGAACGCGACTGCTCCGTGCAGCGCAGGCACCAGAAGCTCATCGAGGAGAGTCCGGGACCCGGCCTGCACAAGGAACTCACGGCAGCGATGGCGCGTGCCGCGGTGCGCGGCGCCCGGGCGGTCGGCTACACCGGCGCGGGCACCTTCGAATTCCTCGTCCACGACGAGGGCTTCTCCTTCATGGAGATGAACTGCCGTATCCAGGTGGAACATCCGGTGACCGAAGCGGTGTTCGGGGTCGATCTCGTACGCGAACAGATCCGCGTCGCAGCGGGGGAGAGCCTCGGCTTCTGCCAGGAGGACCTCGCCCCGCGCGGTGCCGCCGTCGAATGCCGGGTCAACGCAGAGGACCCGGCCCGCAACTTCGCGCCGTGCCCCGGCACGCTGGAGGAGTTCGTGCCGCCCGGCGGCCCGTTCGTCCGGGTGGACACCCATGGCTACGCGGGCTGGCGGGTGCCCTCGCAGTACGACTCGCTGCTCGCCAAGGTGATCACCTGGGCGCCCCAGCGGGACCAGGCGCTGGACCGGATGGACCGGGCGCTGGCCGAGTTCCGCATCGCCGGCCCCGGGGTGCACACCACCATCCCGCTGCTGCGGGAGGTCATCGCCGACCCGGTGTTCCGGGACGGCAAGCACGACACCTCGTTCCTCGACACCCGGCCCTGAACCGGGATGCCCGCGGGCCCTGACAGCGTGCTGTCAGGGCCCGCGGGCGTCGTGCGTCGGGACTCGTCGGCGGTCGTGTCTCACCAGCCGACGACGGTGTCCCGGCGGAAGAGAACCCCTGAAGGGCCGTCGTCGGGGAGCGTCGCCGCACGGGCGACGGCTTCGGCCGCGGCCTCGGGGGACTGTGCGGCCTCCGGTCGCATACGGGTGCGTACGAGCCCGGGGTTGACCGCGTTGACCAGGACGCCCGAGCCCTCCGTTTCCTTGGCCAGCATGACGGTGAGGGCGTTCAGCGAGGCCTTGGAGACCGAGTACGCGGGGCACTGCGCGGCGATGCCGATGGTGAACGTGCCGGTGCCGCTGGAGACATTGACGACCCGGCCCCAGCCGCGCCGCACCATCGCGGGCACAAACGCCTGCGCGACCCGCCAGGACCCCAGCAGATTCACTTCCAGGGTCCGCTCCACCAGATCGAGCGGGATTGCGGAGGGCGTATTGCCCCAGTCCAGCTGTACACCCGCGTTGTTGACCAGGATGTCGACAGCTGCCGTTCCGGCGGCGGCGCGCGCCACGGAGTCCGGGTCGGTGATGTCCAGGGCGACGCCGGACGCGCCGTCGCCCAGAGCGGCGGCGGTCTTGCGGGCCGCCTCCTCGTCACGCGCGGCGACGACGACGCGATGGCCCTGACCGTGCATCAGGGCCGCGACCGCCAGCCCCAGTCCTCGATTGCCGCCGGTCACCAGCACGGTGCGGGGAACAGTAGCCATGACAGGTGCCTTTCCGGGGTCGGGACGACGAAGGGAGGGCCCGGCACCCCGGCCAGGGGTGCCGGCCCTCCCACGTACCAGCTGGGTCGATCAGGTGGTACGGGAGAGCAACTGGCCCACTGCGGCGGCCAGTTCACCTTGCGGATCGGCGACGGAGCCCGCCGAGCGCCAGGCGACGAACCCGTCGGGGCGGACCAGGACGGCGCCGCCCGCCTCGATGCCGTACGTCTTGGCCACCCCGTTGCCCGGTGCGACGATCTCCGCGCCAGGACCACCGATCCGGTGCGCGGTGAGCGTGACGCCGAGGTCGTCGGCGACGGCCTTCGCCGCATCCACCCATGCCTGCCCGCCCTCGGCGGTGATGACCACCGGAGTCCGGCCGTACAGATCGAGCACGGAGATGCTCTTCCCGTCGCGCTCCAGCTCCAGATGCGGGGCCCGCGTGCCCGGCTCCCCACTGAGCTGCTGCGGCGACACGGGCGGGCCGGAGCTGTAGCGGTAGCCGAACACCGTGGTGCCGTAGGCGTCTGCCTGGTCCTGGCCCTCCCCCTCGTCGCCCGTACGCTCCTGCATCATTCCCAGGGCCTGCTGGAGCGTCATCCAGGCGACCGGATGGCGCTCTGCCTGGTACGTGTCGAGCAGCTCGGGACCGGCCTCACCGTCGAGGACCGCCGCGAGCTTCCAGGCGAGGTTGTTCGCGTCCTGGATGCCCAGGCTGGCCCCGAACCCGCCGGTGGGCGGCACCAGATGGGCCGCGTCACCGACCAGGAAGACCCGGCCCTGACGGTAGTCGCGGGCCACCTGCGCGCCGATGACGAAGCTGAGCCACTTCGCCCCGCCGGCCGGCAGCTGCGCAATGATCCCGACTTCGAGATCGGGTTCTCCGATCGCGGCGCGCACCAGCTCGACGGCCTTCTCCTCGGTGATGTCGTCGAGGGTGTCCCCGGGCGGCATCCCGGTGGCGAAGATCCACCGCTTCTTGCCGTCGTGCGCGAACAGGATCGTCGACGGCGCCGGCTTGTCGAGGTAGCAGACCCCGACGGGACGGCCCCTGGCGGCCTTGCTCAGATCGGCCTCGAAGAGCACCGACACGGTGGTGGCGAACTCGCCGGGTCCGTCGGACTCGATGCCGAGCGTGTTACGGATCGGGCTGCGGCTGCCGTCGGCCGCCACCAGATACTTCGCGCGGACCGTGCGCTCGGCCCCCGTGCCGGTGTCCTTCAGGACGGCGGTGACTCCGCTGTCGTCCTGCTCGAAGGAGACCAGCTCGGTGGAGAACGCCAGCTCCGCGCCGAGTTCCCCGGCGCGCTCGCGCAGCAGATGCTCCAGCCGGTCCTGGTCGATCGGCGCCCACTCGCAGGGGCTGACCGAACCGCTCGGGTCGGGCTGGTCGGTCGGACCGCTGAAGATCTCCTGTCCCGCCAGGGTCTCGGCACGGATCATCAGCAGCTTGCTGAAGTCCGTGGCGAGGCTGGCCTCCGACCACAACCGGTCCTCGAGCCCGACCTGCCGGTACAGCTCGACCGTACGCGGATTGACACCACGCGAACGCGGGTGGCTGAGGGTGTCCGGGTGCCGCTCGACCACCAGCGAACGTATCCCGTGCCAGCCGAGGAAGACCGCGGTCGACAATCCGGTCACCGCACCTCCGACGACGAGGACCGGGACCTCCTCAGGGGTCTTGCTCATTGACGGATTCCTTTCCTCGGGGCGTTCAGCCGACCGGACCGCGCTCACGCGGCCTTGCGGCAGACGACGACCGTGTCGTAGTCGCTGAGCGGGGAGACCTCGGTCGATGCGAAGCCGGCGTTCTTGGCGTGCGCGAGGAGTTCGGAGGTCGGGTACTCGGAGCCGCCGTCGGTGACGAGCAGCATGTCCAGGCTGATCACCAGGTTCTCGACGTGGTCGGGCTCGTCGTCGAGCATCCGGTCGTAGACGATCAGCGCACCGCCCGGGTTCACCGCCTCGAACGCCTTGGCCACCAGCTCACCGCGCTGCTTCTCGTCCCAGTCGTGCAGGACGTGGCCCATGGTCACCACGTCCGCCTTCACGGGCAGCGGGTCGGTGAAGAAGCTGCCGCCGTGGAAGTGGACCTTGCCGGTCAGGCCGTAGCTCTCCACGTGCTCGTCGAACAGCGGCTCCATCGGGGGCAGGTCGAAGACATGGCCCTGCAGGTGCGGCTGGTTCTTCACGATGATCGAGCAGAGGTTGCCACGGGCGCCGCCCACGTCGAGTACCGACTTGGAGCCGGACCAGTCGAACTTGCCGACCAGCTCGGGACCGACGACATGCGTGAGGGCGTCCATCATGTGCACGAACTGCTTGAGGATGTGGGGATTCTCGACGACCACGTCGAAGTGGCTGCCGGACTGCTGCTCACCGGTGCGCAGCGCCTCGCCGAGCCGGCCCCAGGCCGGGTACAGGTTGCGGTTGGAGCGCTCAAGGAAGCCGCCCACCCAGGTGCGCTCGCCGCGCACCAGGTAGGTGTCCGCGCCCTTGGCGTTGCGGTACCCGCCGTCCGCACGCTCCAGCAGGCCCAGCGACGTCAGCAGGTTCAGCCAGTCGCTCAGGCCCCGCCCGTGCAGTCCGAGCTCCTTGCGGATCTCCTCCTCGGTGGAGGCCCCCTTCGTGTGCAGCGTGGTGAACAGATCCAGTTCGACTGCGGTCAGCAGCGCCTTGGCGTCGCAGAACGCGTTGCTCAGCCGGATGATTCCGGCCGACGTGCTGACATCCGGGCTGGTTTGCGTCATGCGCAGGACTCCTTCCAACACGGCGCATGGCCTGGCGCCAGGCCGCTGTGGCGGAGAATCCACGCCGCGGGTTGAGGTCACCTCAAGGGGGACTGGGGCAGCCACCTCACCGCCGCATCTCCACTGGCCCTCAAGTCGGCGTGGCTACTCATCTTGGGTGCCGTGGAGGGATCCCGGCGGAAGCCCAGCTTGCCCAGAGGGGATATGCATGTATGACGTGAAGATCCCGGTGCTGATCGTCGGTGGTGGTCCCGTCGGCCTGTCCACTGCACTGTTCAGCGGCCGGCGTGGAGTACGCACGATGCTCCTGGAGAAGAGGGACAGCACCTCCATGCTGCCCCGCGCCCCGGGCCTGCAGGCCCGGACCATGGAGCTGTTCCGCGCGGCGGGACTCGGCAAGGACATCCGCGCGCTCGAAATGGGTGACTCCCATGCCTACTTCGAGGGCGGGATCATCAAGGTCGAGACGTTCTCCGACATCGACAACGCGGAGCTGCTGGAGTCGCCGTCGCTGGACGGCGAGACGGTGAGCCCCGAGCGTGTGATGGGCTGCGGCCAGGACCGGTACGAGAAGGTACTGGTGGCCAAGGCCAAGGAGTACGGCGCGGACGTCCGCTTCAACACGAAGCTGATCTCGTTCGAGCAGGACGCCGACGGCGTCACCGCCATCGCCGAAGAGGGCGGCAGCGGAAAGCGGTTCACCATCCGCGCCGACTACCTCGTGGGCGCCGACGGAGCGGGCAGCCGCATCCGTGAGGCGCTCGGAGTCAAGCGGGTCGGTCGCGGCACGGTGTTCAACGCCCTGAGTATCTACTTCCGGGCGCCGGAGCTGGAGACGCTGCTCAAGGACACCAAGTTCATCCTGTGCTACGCCTCGGCGGGCGGCACCCTGATGGGCCTGTCCCGGCTGCACGGGTGCGACCCGTGGCTGGCCGCGCCCATCTACTTCCCGGAGAAGGGCGAGAAGCCCGAGGACTACACCGACGAGCGGTGCATCGACATCGTCCGCCGGGCCTCCGGCAAGGACATCGACGTCGAGATCATGGACAAGGTGCCGTGGCAGGGCGCCCAGCTGGTCTCGGAGACCTTCCGCGCCGGCCGGGTCTTCCTGGCGGGGGACGCCGCCCATGTGCACCCGCCGGCCGGCGGGTTCGGCGCCAACACCGGTATCCACGACGCGCACAACCTGTCGTGGAAGCTCGCCGCCGTCCAGCACGGCTGGGGCTCCGAGGCGCTGCTCGACACGTATGACGCCGAGCGCCGTCCGCTGGGCACCGCCATGTCGGAGCAGGCGCTGGTGCGCAACCGCATCCGGCACGGCTACTCCACCGAGCAGGACCGGGCCGACTTCGTGGACGACGTGATCATCACGCTCGGCTACCGGTACCGCTCCACGTCCATCGTCGGCGCCGAGGGTACGAAGGTACTCACGCCGCACCTGGAGCTGACCGGTGAACCCGGCACCAGGGCCCCGCACGTCTGGCTGGAGCGGGGCGGCGAGACGATTTCCACGATCGACCTGTTCTGGGACTCGTTCGTGCTGCTGACCGGGCCCGACGGCAGTGCCTGGGCCGAGGCCGCGGTGCCGATCGCGGAGAAGCTCGGCATTCCGCTGCGTACGTACGCGATCGGACCGGACGAGGAGCTCAAGTCCACCGACCGCGACTGGGCGGAGGTCTACGGCGTGGGCCGTGGCGGCGCGGTGCTGGTGCGGCCGGACGCCTTTGTGGCCTGGCGGACGGCAGGGGGAGGCGACGATCCGCAGAGTGTGCTCGCGGATGTGCTCGCCCGGGCCTCGGGCGCCGAGACCGCCGCCGTACCGGCTCCGTGAGAGGAGGGGCGCAGATGACCGGATACGAAGCAGGCGCTGCAGTGCATCCCGGCGCCGTGCTGGCGCAGGCGATGGCCTTCCAGCCCGCGCGGCTGGTCCTGACGGGCATTGAGATCGGGCTGTTCACGGAGCTGGCGAAGAAGCCGGCCACCGAGGACGCGATCAGGGAGCGGCTGGGCCTGCACACACGGGGCACCGACCACTTTCTGGCCGCGCTGGTCGAACTCGGCTTCCTGGAGCGCTCCGACGGCGCGGAGTTCTCCAACTCCCGGGTGGCGCAGCAGTTCCTGGTACCCGGCGACGAGGGGTATCTGGGCGGCTTCCTGCGGATCGCGGGCCAGGTGATGTACCCGGCGTGGGACAAGCTGGGCGAGGCGCTGCGCACGGGTGCCCCGCAGGCCGCCACGTACACCGGCGAGGACATGTTCGGCGAGCTCTACGAGAGCGACGAGAAGAAGGACGGTCTGGTCGGCATGGCGGAGGACGCCAGCCGCCCGCTGATCCCGGCGCTCACCGAGTCGTTCGGATGGGCGAAGTACTCCTCGGTCCTCGAACTCGGCGGCTGCCGGGGCAACGTACTGGCCGGGCTGGTGAAGGCGCATCCGCATCTGGATGCGTGTGTCTTCGACCTGCCGCAGCTGGATGGGGACTTCACCGCCCATATGTCCGCCATCGGCATGGCGGACAAGGTCCGCTACCACGGAGGTGACTTCTTCGCCGATCCGCTGCCGCAGGCCGATGTGCTCATGATCGGGCATGCGTTGGTCGACTGGAACGACGAGCAGCGCAAGCAGCTGGTGAAGAACACCTTCGCCGCGGTGCGTCCCGGCGGGGCGTTCCTGGTCTGGGACCCGGTCATCGTCGATGACGACGAGAGCTATCTGCGCAATCTGATCCGCAGTCTGAACCTGCAGCTGATGACGCCGCACGGCAAGGGCTACCGGTTCGAGCAGTGTGCCGAGTGGATGCGGGAGGCCGGCTATGCCGAGGTCACCCGCACCTCACTCGGGCACGACGTCACTCTGGTCATCGCCCACAAGGACTGAGCGGTTCGTGGGGTCGCGGGGTCAGGACCGGATCCGGTCGAGGTGCCGCTCCTGCAGCTCCCGGCTGCTGCGCATGAAGTCCAGCAGCAGTTCCAGCTGCTCGGTGGTGTAGCGCGCGACATGCCGGAAGCCGTCCTGCGCGAGCGGGCCGAAGAGCTCCGCCACGGCCTGTACGGCTTCCGGTGCCGGCCGCACCACCGACTTGCGCCGGTCCCTGGGATCGGGGGAGCGGGTCACATAGCCGAGCCGGTCCAGGCGGTCCAGCAGGGCCGTGACACTGCCCGTGGTGAGTCCGAGCGCCGCACCCAGTTCGCTGGGTGCGGCGCTTTCGCGCTGCATGAGGATGTCCAGGCAGTGCAGATCGGTGCGGTTGATTCCCAGCCGTTCGGCGGCCGCGGCATCGAAGGAGTCGACTGCTGTCTGGAGCGCGCGGATCTCGCCGGCGAGCTCCTGCTGAAGATCTTTTCTCTTATCGCTTGACATCCAAGTAACTCGACCTTCAAGATAAATATCGATAGCTTGGCTATCAAGATAGTCGAGCTCCAAGGGAAGTCAAGATCGGGTCGTTGCCCGGGTTCCAGGAAGGAACACTGCGATGAACACCCAGCACACTGTCTCCACGGTCAAGACCGGCACTGCCGGGACGGAGGAAGCCGCACGAATCGAGGCGTACTACACCAATGAGAAGCGACTCGGCCACTGGACCGCCGCCCGCACCATCGAAGTGACCGCCCGCCGCAGCTCGGTCCAAATGGACTTGCGGTCCGCCGAAATCCCCGAGGGCGACATCGAGGTCCGGATCGCCGGCGAGCGCTCCATCCTCAAGATCCTGGTGCCGGACGGCACCGTGGTCGACGAGTCGGAGCTGGAGTACGTCGGCCGCTCCAAGGTCAAGGACATGCAGCGGCACACCGCCTCCGGCGGCCGTGTCCTCCGGCTGACCGGCCTCCTCAAGCGCAGCGAGGTCCGTATCGTCCGCGGCGGCGTGGCGACCCTCACCGCGATGTTCTCCCGTGAGTTCGTCGACGACTGCCGTACGGCACACCGAGACGGCACTCTGCCCACCGTCCATGCCCCCGAGAGTGTCCGCGAGGGAACCCCGAGGGATGCCCACTGATCCCTCAACAGGGCCTTGAGTGTGCCCCCTTAGCTTCGGAGCAGCTGCTTCCGGGTCCCCCCGGCAGCTCTCCGCAGGCTTAGGGGGCATGCGTATGACACCTCATCAGGTTCAGTCTCTGTTCATCGGACTCGCGGCCATTCTCGTGCTCAGCCGGGTCCTCGGCGCCGCCGCCCGCCGTCTGGGGCAGCCACCCGTGGTCGGCGAGATACTCGCCGGGATTCTGGTGGGGCCCAGCCTGTTCGGTGGCGCCGTCGCCGAATTCCTCTTCCCCATCGACATCCGCCCGCTGCTCGCCGCACTGGCCAACCTCGGCCTGGTCCTGTTCATGTTCGTCATCGGATACGAACTCGATCTGGCCCTGCTGCGCGGCAAGGAAAAGGTCGCGGCGAGCGTCTCGCTCTGCTCGGTCGTACTGCCGTTCTCCCTCGGAGTGCTGCTCGCTCTCCATCTGAGCAGCAGTCACCACACCGGGAACCGGACCGGGTTCGTGCTCTTCCTGGGCGCGGCCATGTCCGTCACCGCCTTCCCCGTACTCGCCAGAATCCTGGCCGACAGCGGTCTTGGCCGGACCAGAATCGGCGGAATCGCGCTCGCCAGCGCGGCTTTCGACGACATCGTGGCCTGGTCGCTGCTGGCCGTCGTGGTCACGGTCTCGGGCGGCGGCGGGCAGTGGGCCATGCTGCTCGCGCCGGTCTATCTGGCCGTGATGTTCTTCGCGGTCAAGCCAGGTCTGCGGTGGCTGTTCGACGAACGCCGGGGCAGCGGCCGGATCACCGCCGACCGGCTCATCGTCGTCCTCGGCGGTCTGATGCTGTCCTGCTGGGCCACGGAATGGCTCGGGGTGCATTTCGTCTTCGGCGCGTTCCTGTTCGGCGTCGTGATGCCCCGCAGCACCACCGAGCTGGTCCGGATACAGGTCGTCGACCGGTTCGAACACCTCAGCCGGCTGCTGCTGCTCCCCGCGTTCTTCGTCGTCGCGGGCCTCAAGGTCGATCTCTCCCAGACCGGTCTGAAGGGGCTCGGCGAGCTCGGGCTCATTCTGCTCGTCGCCATCTCGGGGAAGTTCATCGGCGCCTTCGTCGGAGCGCGGGCCAACGGTGTGCCCGCGCTGCAGAGCGGAGTGCTCGCGACCCTGATGAACACCCGCGGGCTCACCGAGATCGTCATCCTGACCATCGGACTCCAACTGGGCGTCATCGACGCCGGGTTGTACGCCCTGATGGTGGTCATGGCCCTGGTGACCACCGCGATGGCCGGACCGCTGCTGCATCTGCTGAAGCGGCGCGCGGGCGGCTCCGAAGCCATCGGCGACTACGCCGAGGCCGTGCCGGAGAGCGAGGTGGACAAGCAGCGGCCCGTCGCGTCGGCCGGCCGGCCCGCGGGCTGAGCGAACACAGCAAGAACAGAAGGGTCCGTCGGCCTCGCCGGCGGACCCTCCTGTGTGCGGCGCCCGGTCCCTCAGCCGAGCGTCGCCCCTGCCAGCAGCTCCAGCTGCCCCGCCTCGGCGGTGCAGGGGAAGACCAGCAGCTCGTCGCAGCCCGCCGCCTCGTACGCCGCGGCCGTCTCCCGCAGCCGTGCCGTATCGGTGATGACCGCCTTCGCCGCCATCTCCGCCTTCGGGCCGATGAACGAGTAGTACGCCCGCAGATACGACTCGGCGACCGCCTGGGCGCCCGGCCCCAGGCAGGCGTACACCAGCGCCACCAGCCGCGGTGCGTCCGTACGGCCCCGGGCCTGCCACGCCGCACGGGCCTGGCGGGCCAGCTCGGCATAGGCGGTCGCCGAGCTGCCGCCTGCGATCCAGCCGCCGGCGAACCGGGCCGCGCGAGCCATCGCCGCGGGAGTGTGGCCGCCCACGATGATCTCCGGCCCTTCGCCCTTCGGGAAGGGGCCGATGCCGGGGACCGGGCCCTTGCCGCCCCAGACCTCCGCCAGCTCGGTGAGGATGGAGTCAAGACGCTTCCCGCGGTCGCCGTACGGGGCGCCGGTGGCCCGGAAGTCGTCGTCGCGGCCGCCGGCCGCCACTCCGACCGTCAGCCGGCCGCCCGAGATCTCATGGATCGTGGCGAGCTGCTTGGCCAGCAACGGGGTGCCGGGACGGTAGGCGGCGAGCAGAATGGATGTCGTCAGCCGGATCCGCTCGGTCACCGCGGCCGCCGCGGCGAGCGAGGTCAGCGGCTCATAACTGTCGTACACCAGACGGTCGAGCGTGCCGAGGCTGGAGAACCCGTGGTTCTCCGCCAGCCGCGCCCAGTCGACGAGCCGGCGCCCGTCGATGTCCGGCACTGTGGTGGGCAGGCCCACTCCGATCTCCACGGGGTCTCCTTGATCGTCGGTTTGGTTCGGGGCTCCGCCCCCGAGCCTCCGCACTCAATCGCCGGCGGGCTCGGGGTTGCCGGTCCGGCAACTCAAGCCCGTCCGGCGATTGAGGACACGGCCGAAGGCCGTACGGGTTCGAGGGCTTACGTCAGCGCGGCTTGCGGCCGGTCACCAGGGTGTTGCCGAGCGGCAGTTCGTGCTCGGTGATGCCGGTGAAGCCCGCCTGCACCATCCACTGGCCGCAGTCGCCCGGGTGGTAGCCAGCCCCGGCGGGCGTCATCACGAGCATGTGCAGGCTCGCGACCAGACTGGCCAGATCGGGCTTGTCGCCGGGCATCGGGTCGTAGACGAGCAGCGCACCGCCCGGCCGTACCGCCTTGAACGCCTTGTCGATCAGTTGCTTGCGCTCTTCCAACGAGAAGTCCGCCAGCACGTGGCCGATCACCACGACGTCGGCCCCGGGCAGCTCGTCGGCGAAGAAGTCTCCGCCGGTGAAGGCCAGCCGGTCCGCGACGCCGAGCGTCTGCGCGTGCTCGGCGCACGGCGCCTGGTTCTGCGGCCGGTCGAAGACCCGGCCCCTCAGATGCGGCTGGGCGCGCAGCAGCAGCCCCGCGAGATTGCCCCGCGCGCCGCCGACATCGGTCAGTGTGCTCCAGCCGCTCCACTCCACGGCCCCCAGCAGATACGGAACCAGGGGAGCGCTCAGCGAGTCCTGCATGGTCAGAAACACCCGCTGCGCCGCCGGATCGCTGAGCATCGCCTCGAAGTCACCCTCGGCCTGCGGGGTGCCGGTGCGCAGCGCCTGCGTGAGGCGCCCCCAAGCCGGATACAGCACGAAGTTGGCACCTTCGAGGAAGCCGCCCGCGTACTCCTCCCCGTGTACGAGGTACCGCTGCGCGGCCTCGCTGTTGCGGTAGCGGCCGGACGAGCGCTCCAGCAGGCCGAGTGCGACCAGGGCGTCGAAGAAGTCGGTGGCGGCCCGCGGGTGCAGCCCGAGCGCCGCCCTCAGCTCCTCCACCTCCGCCTCGCTGTCGGCGGTCTCGGCTAGCGTGCTGAACACCCCGAGCTCCAGGGCGGTCAGCAGCAGTTTCGACGACGCGAACCCCAGCCCCAACTGGCTGATGCCGAAGGGGTCCTTGGGGTCGGTCGCGAGATGTGTGGTGGTCATGCCGGGCTGTCCTCCTTGAGGGGCGTGTCGTCCGTGTCGTCGCCCGGCACGTGCTCTTCGTCGCCGGACAGGCCCCGCTGCACGGCGTGCCGCCGCAGCGCGAGGGCACCACCCATGGCCAGTGCCATCACCGCGAGCATCAGGTAGTAGGCGGGCTCGGGGATGACGTCGATGAGCCGGACCATGCCGCTGCCCGCGCCGCCACCCAGCGCGGCGAACAGCCACAGCAGTCCGAGCATATGGGCGATGAACTTCCGCGGCAGTACGTCGGCGACCGCCGCGATGCCGACCGCGGCGACGATCAGCTCACCGCAGGCATGCATGAAATAGACGACGAGGAGCCACAGCGGGGAGACCCTTTCGTCGCCCGACGCGAGCGTCGCGGCCAACGCCATGATCAGGAAGCTGACGCCGGTCAGCGTCAGTCCGACGGAGAACTTCACCGGCACACCGTTGCGGCCGCCGCCGTACTTCAGCAGCGCCCAGGCGAACACCGGCGCCAGGACCAGGATGAACAGCGGCGTCGCCGACTGCAGCCAGCTCACCGGCACGTCGAAGCCCCACACATGACGGTCCGTCGACTCCTTGGCGAACAGAGTGAGCGAGGAGCCGTCCTGAGCGATCATCGACCAGAACAGGGTCGAGCCGAGGAAGATCCAGAGGAAGGCGCGCAGCCGCCTGCGGTCCCCGGTGCTCAGCTCATGGCTGCGGTAGAGCACCAGGTAGGCGAGGACCGGGGCGAGGATGCTGACGGTGCCGACCAGACCGATGGCGCCGCCCGCGTTCAGTCCGCCGGACACCACTCCGCCCGTCACCAGCACGATCACCACGGCGGCGGTCGTGCCGATCAGCCGGAACGCGCGCCGGGACTCATCAGGGTTCAGCGGTCGCCCGGGGCGGCTCCCGACATCCCTGAACTGGTGCTGGCTGACCCAGAGTTGGATCGTGCCGAGCAGCATGGCCGTACCGGAGACGGCGAAGCCGAGCTGCCAGTCGACGCGCTCGCCGAGGAATCCGGCGATCAGCGGCGAGAGCAGGGCGCTCACCTGGATGCCGACGTACATCAGCGAGATACCGGCCTCGCGCCGGCCGCTGTCCTTGCCGAACATCAGGTTGAGCATGGCCTGGTGGTTCGGCTTGTACAGGCCGAGGCCGAGCGCGAGCAGGACGAGTCCCAGCGGCGTCGTCCACAGCCAGGGTGTGGCCAGCGCGAAATGGCCGACCGTGATGACGCAGGCCCCGATGATGAGCGTCCGCCGCGGGCCGAGCAGCCGGTCGGCCACCCAGCCCCCGGGCAGACAGAGCATGAAGGCGAGCCCGATCCACGCGCCGAACAGGGCCGCGGAGTCGGCCTTCGCCAGCCCCAGTCCGCCCTCGGAGCGCGGGGCGACCGCGTACAGGACCAGGATGGCCTGCATCCCGAAGAAGCCGAAGCGCTCCCACACATCGCTCATGAACAGCGTGCGGTACCACGGCGGCCAGCTTCTGACGGATCCGGTGCCGGCCCCGCCGACACCGGGATCCTGATCAGCGCGTGCGGTGGTCATGCGGTGTTCTCTCCCTCCGTACGCGCCAGGTGCAGGCGGGGCCGGAAGGAGAGATACAGGCCGCCGACCGCGTTCTGCGGATTCATCGGCGCCTGCTTCTGCTCGTGCACCTTGTTCAGGTTGGCCAGCGGGTTGGGGTCGCCGCTCTCCGCGCCGTTGAGGTGGGCGTGCACCCGTGAGTAGACGTCCTGCGCGTCCTCGAGGTCGGCGATGCCGGTCACGATGCGGTCGAAGGCGTCCTGGATGCTGAGGTTCTCGCGCTGCGCGCTGGTGAGCTTCTGGGCGTTGTAGAAGTGGTGCTCCTTGCCGCGGTAGCTCTCGTAGAAGACGGAGACGAGCACCAGCAGCCGCTCGTACGCATGCCGGTAGACGGTGTTGTAGAAGTCCCAGGCCTCCTTCTCCTCCACCTCGCCGCGCAGCACGCTGGAGACGCTGGCGGCCGCGAGCATCGCGCTGTAGGTGGCCAGGTGCACACCGGTGGAGAGCAACGGGTCCAGGAAGCAGGCGGCGTCGCCGCTGAGCAGATAGCCGGGGCCGCCGAAGCTCTCGGCCGTGTACGAGTAGTCCTGCTCGACCTTCATGCCGGAGACCTGCTCGGCGCCCTCGAGGAGGGTGAGCAGGTGCGGGCACTCCGCGATGGCCTTGTCGTAGACCTGCTGGATG
This sequence comes from Streptomyces sp. NPDC002730, assembly GCF_042888805.1. Lineage (NCBI taxonomy): Bacteria > Bacillati > Actinomycetota > Actinomycetes > Kitasatosporales > Streptomycetaceae > Streptomyces > Streptomyces sp. NPDC002730. The sequence goes on along the minus strand of NZ_JBIAQG010000012.1, from coordinate 17,043 downwards.
CCGCCGAGGGAGTTCTTCTTCTCGTTGAAGATGTCCCGGCCGGTGACAAGTCCGATGCTGGTGGTGCCGTTGTGCAGCGGAATGTTCCAGAACCAGCCGTCGGCCGAGGACAGGACGGCGATCGCACCGTCGGGCCCGCGGTCCAGGGGCTTGACGTTCTTCCAGTACGACCAGGCCGCGACATTGCGGAAGATCTCGTGGTACTCGCGGTTCTTGAGGTGCCGGGCGGCGAAGACCCCGCCGCGGCCGGAGGCGTCGATGACGTAGTCGAAGGCGATACGGCCGTTCTGAGAGGCGTCCTTGGTGCCCGCCCACAGGGCCGCCACCGGGCGTTCGCCGTCGAATTCGAGTTCCTTGACGGTGATGTTCTCGACGACCTCGACGCCGAGTTCCGCCGCGTGCCGCAACAGCAGCTCGTCGAACTCGGAGCGCACGACCTGCCAGGCGTTGGCGCCGTCGTCGCCGAGGCTGTTGAACTTGACCTCCCACTCCTCCGGGCCCCAGAAGAAGTAGGCGCCGCCCTTGGGCTGGAAGCCGTGCGACTCCACCTTGTCCCAGACGCCCAGCAGTTCCAGGATCGGCCGGCACGAGGGGAGGATCGATTCGCCGATGTGGTAGCGGGGGAACTGGTCACGCTCCAGCAGCGTGACCTGGAAACCTTCCTTGGCCAGGAGACCTGCAGCGGTGGAGCCCGCGGGCCCTCCCCCGATGACGAGGATCTGGGTGGAACCACGCATGTATTTCTCCAATCCTCCGAGCACGCGAAACGGAGTTCTGACCGTCCGCTGCACCGTGCACCGGGGCGCCGGAGGAGTACTGGAGAAGAACTTGATGCCCGCTCCGCTCCGGCTCAGCCGGTGTCGGCGTACCCGGCCACCCGGCGCGGCATCGCCTGCGCCACCAGCGCGACCAGGACGAGCCCGCCGATCGTGAACCAGCTGAAGCCCGAGGCCGAAGGCGGGCTCGCCGCGGTGCTCGGGCCGGTCACTCCGTCGTCCTGTTCTGGTCGGCGGTCGTCATGCCGTGCCTCGCTTCTGGTGCAGACATCGGGAGTTGGGGGGAGTGTGACCGACCGGAGTCGAGCGTCGCTCGAGCGAGACCCTGCCGAGTTCTGGCTCAGTAATGGCCGGATTCCATCGAACAAGGGAGAGCCTGATGGCTGCACGTACGGCCCGGATGTGGGCGGCCGGCACGACGGCGACCGCGCTGCTGGCCGTGAGTTTGGTCGCCGCCGGCACGACGGCGGGCGCCGAGACCGCCAAGCCCCGGCCCAGGCCCACGGCCACGGCCACGCCGACGGCGGAGGTCCGACACGGCCAGACGACCCTCTACACCACCAACGTCGACACACTGCTGAACTTCTACCGGGACGCCCTCGGATTCGAGGTGCTGTTCCGGCTGCCGGAGACGGGCCCGGCGCTGTTCGGAACGGTCCGGCTGGGGACGGACTACTACATCACCTTCACCACGTACGACACGGTGAAGCAGGCGACCGGGATTCCGGGCATCGGTCGGACCAGGATTCACCAGTCCGAGGTCGCCGTGCTCACACCGGACGTCGATGCCCTCTTCGCCAGGGCGAAGAGGGCAGGGGCGAAGATCCTGATGGCGCCCAAGAATCAGCCGTGGGGCGAGCGGTCCGCGTATGTGGCCGACCCGGAGGGCAATTTCGTCCAGATCTCCACCCACACCGAAGGCTGACCGGAGAGCCGGCGTCACAGGTGGTGCACGAGGCACGCGCCCCTCGGGGCGCGTGCCTCAGTGCGTTGCGGCCGCCGCGACATGGGCCGGAGTGACCGTCTCGTCCCAGTCGACGCGGTAGGAGTAGACCGGCTCGGTCGCCTTGACGCCGAGCTTGAGGAAGAACGGCAGCACCAGGTCGCGTACGCCACGCTGGAAGCCGTTCGACGCGGCCTTCTGGTTACCGGTCTTGCGGCCCTCCTTGATGATCTTCTCGACCCGGTCCTTGCGGATCGACTGGAAAGCGGCGAACGCCTGCTGCGGAGTGTCCAGATCGCGCAGGCACTTGGCGAGCACGATCGAGTCCTCCATGGCCATGGAGACACCCTGGCCCACGTGGGGCGAGGTGGCGTGGGCCGCGTCCCCGACCAGGCACACCAGGTCCTTGTGCCACTTCGGGATCGAGAGCATGTCGTAGATGGGATATCCGAGGATGCCGCTCTCGGTGGACTCGATGATGGCCGAGACCGGGTGATGGTCCCTGCGGTGCTTGGTCAGCAGCTTCGGCTTCCACTCCTCGTGCGGGGTCCGCTCCAGTTCGCCGCGCGCGGGCTCCTTGGCCTGGTGGAAGTTCTCGAACCAATAGATCTCGCCCGACGAGGTGGTCTGGTAGCCGAAGAAGCCCTCCAGACAGAACGACATCCGCATCACACCGTCCGCGGGCGCGGCCTGGTCGCTGCGCGTGTAGCCGGCGGTGCCGACGACCCCGGTGTACTGCGGGTGCGGAGCGTCCGGCAGCACCGTGTACCGGGTCTTGGAGTGAATGCCGTCGCAGCCGATCAGGAAGTCGCCCTCGGCGGTGGAACCGTCCTTGAAGCGGGCGACGATCCCGTCGGCGGTGTGCTCCACGCTCTCGAAGAACTTGTCGAATTCGATCTGCACTCCGCGGGAGACGGCCGCGTCGCGCAGCGCCTTGTTGAGCAACCCCCGCTTGATCAGCAGGGTTTCGGCCGGGTTGAGTCCCAGCTGCTTGCCCTTGTGGTTGAGGAAGGCGGTGCTGGTGGTCTGGGTGCCGTACTTCTCCACCTCGTCACGGATGCCCAGCGTGTCCAGTACGGCCATTCCGTTGGGGGCCAGGTTCAAGAACGCCCCGGCCTCGTCCCGGGGCACGCTGCTCCCTTCGTAGATGACGGCGGTGACGCCGATGCGCTGCAGGAACATGGCCAGTACCGGGCCCGCGATGCCGCAGCCGATCAGCACGGCCCTCCGCGTTCCTGCCGCTGCTGTGTTGCCCATGCTCAGTCTCACTTCCTGTGCGTTCGTGTGCTTGTGCCGGTTCGGTCGTGTGGCCCCTGGCCCCGGCGGACACCGGGGCCAGGGGCCTGGAGCCGGCCGGTCCTCCCAACAGGGCGGACCGGCCGGTGCGATGTGTACTCAGAGAGGGATGTCTTCCCCCCGCGGGCGAGAGTTGTCGGCGATATGACCCTGAGATCCCCCTGATTGGGGCGGACCGCCGTCGCGCAGCAGGCGGTGGAGAGCGCCCGGCCACCACATGCTCTTGCCGATGTCCAACGAGAGAGCGGGTACCAGGACGGTGCGCACCAGGAAAGTGTCCAGGAGGACGCCCAGGCCCACCAGTACGCCTAGTTCGGCCGTGGTCACCAGGGGGAGCGAGACCAGGATGGAGAAGGTCGCGGCAAGGACGAGGCCCGCGCTGGTGATGACGCCGCCCGTACTGGTCAGGCCGGACTGCACTCCGTGCACGTGGCCCAGCAGACGGACCTCCTCACGGACCCTGGTCATCAGGAAGATGTTGTAGTCGATGCCCAGCGCCACGAGGAAGACGAAGCCGAGCAGCGGCAGAGAATGATCCACCCCGGCCCAGTCGAATGCATGCCCGAAGAGGAGGCTGCTCGCTCCCAGCGCTCCGAAGTAGGAGAGCACCACGGTCGCCAGCAGCACCAGAGGCGCAACCAGCGCCCGCAACAGGGCGATCAGCACCAGCAGCACCACGGCGAGCACCACCGGGATGACCAGCTTGCTGTCCCGCGAGACGGCTCGCTGTGTGTCCAGCGCGCTCGCGGTGGTCCCGCCGACCAGGGCGTCCGCGCCCGCGATCCCGTGCACCGTGTCCCGCAGCCTGTCGACGGTGCGCTCGGCGGCGGGAGTGTCCGGGTCGTCCTTGAGCACCACGGGGACATGGACGAGTGCACGGTCGCGCGAGTAGGCGACCGGCTGCACCTCGGCGATGCCGTCGAGCCGCCCGACGGCCGCGACGAGCGCCTTCTCGGACGGGGCCTTCGCAATCACATCCGCCGGCGCCGACTCCCCGCCCGGATAGTGAGCAGCCACCAGCCGCTGACCGGCGACCGAATCGGGAGTCGTGGTGTACATCTGCGACTGGGTCAGACCGAAGCTGATGCCCGTCGCCCCCAGTGCCAGTGCTCCCATGACGACCGTGGCCGCCAGCCAGGACAGCCGGGGGCGCCGCGCCACGGCCGCGCCGACGCGCGCCCAGCCGCTGTGCCCGGCCCGCTGCGTCTGCCCGAATCGGGGGACGAACGGCCAGAAGATCCAGCGCCCCAGGATGACCAGCAGCGCGGGCAGTACGGTGACCATGGCGAGGAAGCCGGACAGCACACCTGCCGCGCCCACCCAGCCCAGGCTGCGCGAGGAGTTCAGGTCGGCCAGCAGCAGACAGAGCAGCCCGATGACGATCGTCCCCGCCGAGGCGAGGATCGCGGGTCCTGAACGGCGGAGCGCGATCTGCATGGCGCCGTGCCGGTCCTCGTTGCGGGTCAGCTCTTCCCGGTAGCGGGCGATGAGCAGCAGGGCGTAGTCCGTGCCCACACCGAAGACGAGCACTGTCAGCAGGCCTGAACTCTGAGCGTCCACCGGCAGGCCGGCTTTCCCGCCCAGGTACGTAGCTACTTGGGACAGCACGGCGGCGAAGCCCACCGAGATCAGCGGCACCAACCACAGCACCGGGCTGCGGTAGATCAGGAGAAGCAGCAGGGCGACCACGAGCGCGCTTCCGAGCAGCAGCGTCCCGTCCAGCTCGTCGAAGACGTCGATGGTGTCCTGGAGTGCGCCGGCGGGGCCGGCGACCTTGACCCGCAGATCGGTCGGCACGTCCTCGCCGGCGACATCGCGTGCCGCGTTCACCGTGTCGGAGAACTCGTCGCTGTACGGAACGGGCACGGTCAGCAGCAGCGCCTTGCCGTCCTTGGACGGCGTCACGGCCTCGATCGCTCCGCCGGGAACGAGCGGGGTCAGCTTCTTGCGGTCTGCCTCCGCCTTCGCCCGGTCCGCCGTGGTGATGCCGCTGTCGCGCACATAGACGATGACGGCGGGCATGACCTCGTCGGTACGGAACTCCTCCAACCGGTCGTTGACCAGGGCGGCTTCCGCGTTGCCCGGCAGATAGGCATTGGCGTTGTTGTCCTCGACGTCGGCGACCTTGCCGGCCAGCGGCCCCAGAGCCATCGCGATGATCAGCCAGCCGGCCAGGACGAACCATTTGGCCCGTCTGCCGCCCGGGACGGTCGCCAGGCGCTTCATCCGGCATCTCCCCGTGCCAATTCGACTGCTTCTTCGGCCGCCGACTCCTCGACGACCCGGATGGACTTCGTCGGGCAGCCCCGGGCGGCCCGTCGGATCTCCTCGTGCAGGGCCTCGGCCGGCGACTCGTCCAGGACGAGCACCAGCCCGTCCTCGTCCTGGTCGAAGACCCCCGGCACGCGGTAGACGCAGAGACTGCTCACCGCACAGGTATCGGAGTTGGCCGTCACACGCATCGGACTCTCCTCACCATTCGACCGGGATCTCGGTGAAGCCCTCCATGAACCCGCCCAGTGCACGGGGCAGTTCCTCGGCGGGCGCCGCCAGCCTGATGTCCGGGAACCGGCGCAGCAGGGACTCCGTGGCGACCTGCAGCTCCATCCGGGCCAGCGCCGCGCCGACGCAGTAGTGCAGGCCCGCGCCGAAGGTCATGTGGTGGTTCTCCTTGCGGCGGATGTCCAGCTCGAAGGGGCAGTCGAAGACCTCCGGGTCCATGTTCGCGCCCTCCTCGGAGAGCAGAACGCTGGTGCCCTTCTTGATGACGGACCCGTCCGAGAGCGGGATGTCGTCGATGGCGTACCGCATCGTGCCCACCGACGAGCCCATGATCTGCGTACGCAGCAGTTCCTCGACCGTCGACGGAACCAGCGACCAGTCCGCCTGGATCGCGCGGACGAACTCCGGGTGGTGCAGCAGGACCGCCGTGCCGGTGCCGATCTGGCTCGCCGTCGTGACATAGCCGGCGATCAGCAGACCCTGCGTCCAGAAGTGCAGCTCATGCTCATTGAGCCGGCTGTCGTCCTCGTCGTCCCGCACCCGGATCAGCTCGCTGACCAGGTCGTCGCCCGGGTTCTCACGCTTGGAGTCGATCAGGTCGCCCAGGTACTTCCACAGATTCTGCCGGCACTTGCCGACCTCCTCCGGCGGCAGCTTGGTCACCGACAGGAAGCCGTCGACGTACGCACGGAACTGGTCACGGTCCTCCGGCGGCACACCGAGCAGCTTGCAGATCACCATGATCGGCAGCGGGAAGGCCAGCGCCTCGTTCAGTTCGACCGGCTGGGGGCCGGCCGCCATCTCGTCCAGCAACTGGTCGGCGACCTGCTGCACATACGGCCGAAGCGCCTCGATCCGGCGGGCGGTGAACGCCTTGGTGACCAGCGACCGCACCCGGGTGTGCTCCGGCGGGTCCGGGTCGATGTTCGGATCCATGAACAGGTCGTTGTCCTTGGAGATCCGGGCGCAGTCGGGGCGGGCAATGTTGCGGGAGAGCCGCTTGTCGGCGAAGAGGGCCCGCACATCCTTGTAACGGGTCACCAGCGTGGCGACGTCCCCGCTCGGCAGGGTCACTTCGATCGCCGACGTCTTGTGTACGTTCCGCAGCGCCTCGGGAACCTGCATGGGCGGGGTCCACGCGAACGGATACCTGGGCGGGGTCTGGGTGCTCACGGTAGTCCCTTCCGATCAGTGTGTATGCGGTAGCTGTAGCGTCAGAACGGCCAGGACGGCCTGGACCAGGCGGCCTCTGCGAAGGCCCACTCGTAGCGGGTGCTGACGGCGAAGTGGTCGACGAGCTCGGCGCGTTCGGCCCCGGAAAGCTCGTCGCCGAGCCGGTCGGCGAGGCCCATGAAGGCCTTCACCGCGTAGCTGTAGCCCTCGCCCGGGTGGTAGATCTCGATCCAGGGCGCATATCGCGAGCCGGGCGTGTGCCGCTCCAACAGATCATTGGAGACCTGGTAGTTGAACCAGACCATCGGCAGCAGCGCCCCGAAGCCGGCGGCGAACGACGTCGCGGTCGCCGCCTGGAAGAACGAGCAGTGGGCATGGGTGGCGGGGTCCACGGGCGCGTCGGGCACCAGTGCCGGGGCGCCCAGCTCCCCGGCGAGATTTCCGTATGCCTCGCGCAGCTTGTCACGCGCCTCGAGCGTCCCGGTGATCGACCGCCCGAGCAGCGAGGTGCACTCGTCGCTGCGGGCGGCCGCGGCCGCCCGCGCCAGGCCCCGGGTGTAGGAGGGCAGCAGGTATCCGGTGTCCTGCTGGACGAAATGGGCCAGCGACTCACCGGGCAGCGACCCGTCCCGCAGGCCGGACCAGAACGGATGCGCCGTGACCTTGTCCAGGATCGGCGCGGCGAGCTCCTTGAGCTCTTCTTGCAGCATGGGCCCTTGCCCCTCTCAGATGTCGAGTCGTACGCGGTAGTGCCGCAGCCACGCGTCCAGTTGGAGCACCATCTCCACGTTCCTCCGCTCGCCCCAGCCGTCGACCGCGATCGGCCGGTCCTCCTTGGCGAGCTCGGCGCAGGCCGGGCTGTCAAGGAGCGGACGCACCGGGCTGGACCGGTCTGCGACGACGGCGTTGAAGCGGTCTCGCAACACCTCGCCGTAGCGCGGGTCCTGAGTGATCGGGAAGGGGCTCTTGCGGCGCTGGGTCACCGATGCGGGCAGCAGATCGGCGACCGCCGAACGCAGCACGCTCTTCTCCCGGCCGTCGGCCGTCTTCATCCCCCACGGGATGTTGTAGACGTACTCCACCAGCCGGTGGTCGCAGTACGGCACCCGCAGTTCCAGGCCCACGGCCATGCTGAGGCGGTCGTCGCGGGAGAGGAGCAGCGGCAGCCAGCGCGAGAGATGCGCATGGCCGACGACCCGCATGGTGTGTTCCTGGTCGGACTCGCCCGGTACCCGCGGGACTTCGGCGACCGTCTCGGCGTACCGCTGTGCCGAGTACCCGGGCACATCGATCTTCTTGAGGAAGCCGGGGTCGAGCAGACCCGTGCTCATGCCGTGCGGGGCGACCCGCAGCCCCATGGTGACCCAGGGGAAGTTCGCGGTGTCCACCAGCGTCGGATCGCGGAACGACTGGTAGCCGCCGAAGAGTTCATCGGCGACCTCGCCCATCAGAGCGACCGTGGAGCGCTGGCGCACCGAACGCAGCAGCAGATACAGCGAGCGGTCCATGTCGGGAATCGGGCGCGGCAGATCCTGTGCGCGCAGCGCCGCCGCATCGACCACCGGATCCGCGAGGTCGGCGGTGCGCAGTACCACCGGCTCATGGTCGGTGCCGACATGGCGGGCGACCTCGGCGGCGTACGGAGCGTCCGGGTCCTCGTGCCAGAAGTCCTTGCGGAACCGTTCGGTGTGCCCCTCGAAGTCGACGGCGAAGGTTTTGGGCCGCCGGCCGTCCGTGACGGACTGGGCGGCGAACGCGGCGATCGCGCTGGAGTCGACGCCGCCCGAGAGCAGCGTGCACAGCGGGACATCGGAGACGAGATGGCTGGAGACGGCCTCCTGGAGCAGGCCCCGCACCGTGTCCACCGTGGTCGGGAGATCGTCCGGGTGCTCGTGGTTCGGCAGCGTCCAGTACCGGGACTCGGTGACCGAGCCGTCCCGTACCACCGTCACATGGCCTGCCGGGACTTCGCGCATCCCGCGGTAGACGGCATGGCCCGGGGTGGCGATGTACGCGAGCAGCTCCGCCAGGCCCTCCGTGTCGACGGCGCACTCGATCGACGGATGGGCGAGCAGTGCCTTCGGCTCGGAGCCGAAGACGAGGCCCCGGCGGGCCCTGGCGTAGTACAGCGGCTTGATGCCGAGCCGGTCCCGGAACATCACCAGCTTCCCGGCGCGCGGGTCCCAGACGGCGAAGGCGAACATGCCCTCCAGCCGCTCCGCGCACCGTTCGCCCCACTCCAGATAGGCGCGCAGCACCACTTCGGTGTCCCCGGCCGTACGGAAGCGGTGGCCGAGCGACTCCAACTGGGCCCTCACCTGGCGGAAGTTGTAGATCTCTCCGTTGTGCACCAGGACCGCGAGGGTGCGGCCGTCCTCCTCGGCGACCATCGGCTGCGGGCTGCCGTCCACGTCGATGACGGCGAGCCTGCGATGACCGAGAGCGGCACGCTCATCGGTCCACACGGCCTCGTCGTCGGGCCCGCGGTTGGCGAGAGTTCCCACCATGGTGCGTACCGTCGAGGCCTCCTCCCTGAGCCCGCGCTCGAAGTCGACCCAGCCCGCTATGCCGCACATGCGACCACCCTCGACTCGATCTCGGCGACCAGTTCGGCCGGGGACGGCAGACTCAGCATCTGCTCGCGCAGCTTGTTAGCGGCGGCGCGGTACGCATCGCCGGTGAGGAGCTTGTCCGCCTCGGCGCGCAGCCGCTCCGGTGTCGCCTCGTCGCGGGTGAGCACCTCGCCGGCGCCGGTGGCCAGCACCCGGCCCGAATGGCCGAGATGGTCGGGGAGCTGGGGTACGAGCAGCAGCGGCACGCCGGCCCGCAGTGAGGTCAGCACCGTGCCCGCGCCGCCGTGCGCGACGACCAGATCGGCGTCGTCGACCAGCAGATGCAGCGGAGTGTCCTCGACGACACGTACATCCCCTGCGGCCTCGCCCGGCACCTCGCCGAGCAGCGCACGCTGCCCTGCGGTGACCGCGAGGACGACCTCGGTCCCGGGCCCTGCCAGGGCGGCGGCGACCTGTCCGGCCAGGAACCGCTCCGGGGCCAGCCGCGCCATCGTGTGACCCCAGGTCACCACCACACGGCGCCTGGTGGTCCCCGGCGGGCCGAGCGGGGGACGAAGCGGCCCGCCGGGGCCGTTGAAGGGGACGTACCGCATGGCCAGACGCGGATGGTCGACCGGAACCTGGAAGTCGTCCGGGCACGGGTCGACGGTCAGCAGGCCGAAGGGGTCGAAGTCGCCGACGCCGTTGCGTTCGGCGAGCGGGGCGAGCACCTGCGGCAGCAGGCCGCGGGCCCGCGCCATCAGATCGGTGCCGTACAGCAGCCGCACGGCGGGGATACCGGCCGCCGCTGCTGCCAACGGCCCGGCCAGCGCGGTCGGTTCGAAGACCACCGCGTCCGCACGCCAGTCGCGGGCCAGCGCCGCCAGATCGTCCGTCATGGAGTCGGCGTGCGCGTAGAACATCTGCATCGCGCGCGGACCCTTGCCGCTGCGCGGAGCCTGCCCGCCGCCGTCCGCCGGGTCGTTCGCGGTGGGGAGGACGTAACCGCGCACCATCCCCACGGCGTCGACATCCCTGCCGACGGACGCGGCGGGCAGACCGGTCCTCGCCGTCTCCTCGCGCAGGGCCGGCTGGCTCGCGACCAGCACGTCATGACCCGCGGCCCGGAAAGCCCATGCCAAAGGCACCACCGCATAAAGATGCGAAGGCCAGGCCCAGGTCGTGAACAGTACGCGCATGGCTCGCCCCAACCCCTCTCAGTGCCGACTGCGTCCCCGCCCGTGACACAGGGCCGGGTCCGCGATGCGCCGACGGTGACGCAGCGGCCTATCGGTCCGGTCGCAGCCCACTCGAAGCAGGCCGGACCGGCCGACGCCAATGCCCTCAGACGACCTGGAAGTTCGCCATCATGGCCATGTCCTCGTGCTCCAGGTTGTGGCAGTGGAACATGTACCGGCCGCGGTGGCCCGAGAAGCGGGCCAGCACATCGACCACCTCGAAGGGCCGCACATCGACGGTGTCCTTCCAGCCCGCGTCCGTGTCCAGCGCAGCCCTGCCGCTGCGCGCCACCACCTGGAAGTGGGCCAGGTGCAGATGCACGGGGTGATGGAAGTCGCTGGTGAAGCGCCACCGTTCCACCGTGCCGAGCCGCGGCCGGGCAGCGAACTCGGCGGAGCGGAAGGGCTTTCCGTTGACCGTCCAGATCTTGGTGCCGTCCGAGGTGCTCGTCTGACGGAAGTTGAACTGCCGCTCGGCCACGGCCGAAGCGGCACGCAGCGGCTCGACGTCGGCAAGCCTGGCAGGCACCCTGCTGTCGTCCTTGGCACGCCGGGCGACCCTGAACCGCATCACCCGCCGGGTGCCGTCCTCGCCGAGCGTATTGACCAGCGTGACCGTGGACCCCACCGGATACGCCGAGAAGTCGACCACCACATCGAAGCGTTCGGCGGGAGCGATCGGCAGCTCCTTGTGCGAGCGCGGTGCGGCCAGCAGCCCGGCATCACTGCCCACCTGCACGAAGGGGGCGCCCTCGCGCGGACCGGGCTCCAGCGCAAGGCGGTAGCGGCGCGCGTTGGAGGCGTTGAGCAGCCGGAAGCGATAGCGGGCGGCGTCCACCTCGAGCTCGGGCCACGGAGCACCATTGACCAGCACCACATCGCCCATGACGCCCTCCATATAGGCGTCCTCGACGCCCGGGACGCCGGTCAGCGAGGGATCGACGGACGGATAGCGCAGCGCGCCGTCCTCCTCGAACGAGCGGTCACAGATCATCAGCGGGATGTCCCGCTCGGCCGCCGGCAGGTGCAGCGCCTCCTCCTCGTCGTCGCGCACAAGGAACATCCCGGCGAGCCCGCGCCACACCTGAGGGGCGCTGAAGTCCATCCGGTGGTCGTGGTACCAGAGCGTCGCGGCCGGCTGATCGAGCGGATACGTATAGTCCTTGGCGCCCTGCGACAGCTTCCAGTCGGCCGGCGCGACCTGCATCGCCCCGCCGTGACCGGCCCCATGGCCGCCCTTGCCGTGCGCCGCGGGATTGTGTCGGTACCCCTTCGGCACCACAAGATCTGTCGGATAGCCGTCCGACTCCGGGGCCTGGATCCCGCCGTGCAGATGCGTCGACGTCGGTACGGGCAGCTCATTGCGCACCCGCACGACGATCTGACGCCCCGACCGGCCCACGATCGTGGTGCCGGGGAAGCTCCCGTCGTACCCCCACACCCGGGTTTTCCGACCCGGCAGGATCTCCATGTCGGCGACGCGCTGCACCAGTTCGTAGTGGTCCACACCGCCCGTCGTACGCACCGGCACGGCCGTCCTCGGCACCGGCAGCGGCACGCGGAACGGCTCCGGCAGCCGGCCGCCGCTGGAGAGCAGCTCGCCGGAGACCTCCCGGGTCATGCTGCCGCAGCCGGCGACTCCGGCCGCGGCGGCCACACCCGCGGCGCCGGCCACCCCGAGCAGCCGCCGGCGGGACAGTTCGGACCGGCCGCGCCCCGCGCTCATCGGCGGCCGCCGCGGTACGCGAAGGCCCAGTAGGTGAGCGCGGTCGCACCGGCGACCAGCGCGACCCCGAGCGGTATGTGCAGACCCAACGCCCTCGAGTAGCCCGAGCCCGTCTGTGTCTGTACGAGGAAGGCGACCACCACCGCCAGCGCGATCGGCCAGGCCGGCCCGCGTCCCGGCCGCCACAGGAGCACGGTGTTGATGACCAGCAGCCAGCTCAGGAAGCTGATGGTGTGGGCGTTGATCTCGTGCAGGTCCAGCAGATCCACATCGCCCGTGATGAACATCCCGGCCAGCACCGGCTGCACCAGAGTCAGCAACAGGAACGCGGTGATCACGCAGCGCAGCACGATCAGTGGCCACCGCCGGACCTTCCGCACCGCCGATGTCCCACCCGCCCGCCGCCGAGGGGATGAACGCGCCGCCGCGCCAGGGTCCAAGGAGTCCGCAGGGCGGACGTCCGGTGTCTGGCTCATGGGGAACTCCTCCAAGTCGTCGACACCTTCGACGGTGACAGGCGCGACTCGAGTGGGACTTGAGCGGGACGAGGGCCGGACCGGTCCTCGATCCGCCGTCGAGCGGCGGCGGAGAACGTAATGCAGCATCCCTACGCCTTGGAGGCTGACCGATGGCCGAGACCCCCCTCTTCCGCGTGATCCTGCGGATGGAAATCCAGTCCGGAACCCAGGACGAGTTCGAAAGGACATGGTGGGAGGTGGGATCGGCGATCTCCCGGCAGCCCGCCAACCGCGGACAGACGCTGACGCGTGCGACGGAGGGCGATTCCCCTGTCTACTACGTGATCACCGACTGGACCGACGAGGCGGCGTTCCGGGCCTTCGAAATCGGCGAGGCCCATGTCGAGCACCGCCGTCGGCTCGGGAAGTACCGCACCAGCGGCGAGATGATCACGACGCAGACCGTGCACGACATCCCGCCGGCGCCGCAGCCCGAAGGCGTTCCGGGACCCAGAGCCGTACCCGGGCCCGAAGCGCCGTCCGCCACCGCGGACCGCGCGCCGCTGGCCTTCATCGGCCTCGGCAACATGGGCCGCGGCATGGCTCACGCGCTCATCGACGCCGGCCACCGCCTCACCGTCCACAACCGCACCGCCGCCAAGGCCCGCCCCCTGGTGGACGCAGGCGCCACCGCGGCCGGCAGCCCCGCGGACGCTGCCGCGGGACACTCAATCGTTCTGCTCAGCCTGAGCGACGAAGCCGCCGTGGACGATGTGCTCTTCGACAAGATCGTGCCGGTGCTCGCGCCGGGCAGCATCGTCATCGACACCTCCACCGTCTCCCCGGCGTACGCGCGCAAGGCGGCAGGCCGCCTTGCCGACGCCGGACTGCGCCGGGTCGAAGCCTGTGTGGTGGGCAACCCCTTCCAGGCCCGGGAGGGCAAGCTCCGTGTCTACACCAGCGGAGCGGAGCGGGACGTCGCAGAGGTCGCGGACGTGCTCGACACCATCGGCGCCGAGGTCCTGCACCTCGGAGCCCCCGGCACCGCCGCCACCCTCAAACTCATCTTCAACCTCCTGCTGGGTGCCCAGGTCGCCTCGCTCTCCGAGGCGGTGGCGTACGGCGTACGGACCGGACTCGACCGCGACCGGCTGCTCTCCGCCATCGCCGGGAGCGGTTTCAGCTCGATCGTCATGCGCTTCCGCGCCGAGCTGATGCGCAAGGGGAGCTATGAACCGGCCTTCTTCCGCTCGACCCTCATGGAGAAGGATCTGCGCCTGGCCATCGACGACGCCACCGTGGCAGGAGTCGAACTCCCCGTCCTGGACACGGTCCGGGCCGGCTTCGCCGCCGTGGTCGCTGCGGGCGACGGTGACAAGGACGCCTCCGTCCTGATCGAGCACACGACCGCGGCGGCCTCCTCCCAAGGCGCCGTGTCATGACGCGGCCGCCCGACGCGCGCCACCTCCAGCTCAAGCATCTCGCCGAGGCCGGCGCGGCGGCCGGCGGCAGCCTCTCGCTTCCGGACGACGACATCGAGCGGCTGCTGGGGCTGGTCTTCGAATGGTTCCGCTCCTGCTTCAGCCCCGAGCGTGCCCACGGCCGGTCCGGCATCTTCCGCTACGCGGTCAACACCCCCCTGGGCGTACGGCACTGGTACATCGTCGTCGACAGCGACCCGGGCACCTGCACCGCCACCACCTCCGTCGACCGCCCGGCGGACGCCACCATCGGCGTGGACCTCGGCGATCTCGTCGCCCTCGCCGTCGGCGAACTCAAGGGCACGGACGCGTTCGTCAACGGACGTCTGAAGATCTCCGGCGATGTTTTCTTCGCCATGAACTGGATCGAGTGGTTCGGCTCCCGCAGCACACCGCCCAAGGACGACTGACGGTGTTTAGCTGCCTTTGAGCCCTCCTGCAGCAGTGGCGCGCAGTCTGCCGGGAACGACCGTCCGGCAACTGCGCGCCTCACTTGGAGGTTCCGTGTCCCTTCGTCTGTTCACCTCGGAGTCTGTGACCGAGGGTCATCCCGACAAGATCGCCGACCAGATCAGCGACGCGATCCTCGACGCGCTGCTGACCCAGGACCCGAAGTCGAGGGTCGCCGTCGAGACACTGATCACCACCGGCCAGGTCCATGTGGCCGGCGAGGTCACCACCCAGGGCTACGCCGAGATCCAGAGCCTGGTCAGGGAGACCGTCCTCAAGATCGGCTACGACTCGTCCGCCAAGGGCTTCGACGGCGCGTCCTGCGGTGTCTCGGTCTCCATCGGCGCGCAGTCGCCGGACATCGCGCAGGGCGTCGACACCGCGTACGAGGAGCGCGTCGAGGGTGCCGTCACAGGTGAGGGAGGGGACGAGCTCGACAAGCAGGGCGCCGGCGACCAGGGCCTGATGTTCGGCTACGCCTGCGACGAGACACCCGAGCTGATGCCGCTGCCCATCACCCTCGCCCACCGGCTCTCCGCACGGCTCACCGAGGTCCGCAAGAACGGGACCATCCCGTATCTGCGACCGGACGGCAAGACACAGGTCACCATCGCGTACGACGGGGCCCAGGCGATCCGGCTGGACACCGTCGTCGTCTCCTCGCAGCACGCTCCCGGCATCGACCTGGACTCGCTCCTCATCCCCGACATCCGCGACTGCGTGGTGCAGCCCGTGCTGCACGAACTCGCCGAAGAGGGCGTGCGGTTGCAGACCGATGGCTACCGGCTGCTGGTCAACCCGACCGGGCGGTTCGAGATCGGTGGCCCGATGGGCGACGCAGGTCTGACCGGCCGGAAGATCATCATCGACACCTACGGCGGCATGGCCCGGCACGGCGGCGGCGCGTTCTCGGGCAAGGACCCGTCGAAGGTGGACCGCTCGGCCGCGTACGCGATGCGCTGGGTCGCCAAGAACGTGGTGGCCGCCGGCCTCGCGGCACGCTGCGAGGTTCAGGTCGCGTACGCCATCGGCAAGGCCGAGCCGGTCGGACTCTTCGTCGAGACCTTCGGCACCGAGACCGTACCCGTGCCGCGCATCCAGGCCGCCATCGACCAGGTCTTCGACCTGCGCCCGGCCGCCATCATCCGCGACCTCGACCTGCTGCGGCCCATCTACGCACAGACCGCCGCGTACGGGCACTTCGGCCGGAACCTCCCCGATTTCACCTGGGAGGCCACCGACCGCGCCGAGAAGCTCCGCCAGGCAGCCATCGCCGACTGACCGTCCGAACGGACCGGCCGGCCGACGGAACAACGCAACTTCCACCGTAGAACCAAGGAGCAGTGACCGTGCGCATAGCCGTAACTGGTTCGATCGCAACGGACCACCTCATGGTCTTCCCCGGCCGGTTCACCGAGCAGCTCATCGCCGGCAGCCTCGACAAGGTCTCGCTCTCCTTTCTCGTCGAGGAGCTCGATATCCGGCGCGGTGGCGTCGCAGCGAACATCGCCTTCGGCCTCGGCCGCCTGGGTCTCGGCCCGCACCTCGTCGGAGCGGTGGGCACGGACTTCGCCGACTACCAGGTCTGGCTCAAGGAGAACGGCGTCGACACCGACTCGGTGCACATCAGCGAGTCGCTGCACACCGCGCGCTTCGTGTGCACCACCGACGCGGACCACAACCAGATCGGCTCCTTCTACGCCGGAGCCATGAGCGAAGCACGCACCATCGAACTGCGGCCGCTGCACGAGCGGGTCGGCGGCCTCGACCTGGTGGTGATCTCGCCCAACGATCCCGCAGCCATGGTCCGCCACACCCGCGAATGCACGGAGCTCGGCCTGCAGTTCGCCGCCGACCCCTCGCAGCAGCTCGCGTTCATGCAACGTGACGACGTGCGCGAACTGCTCGCGGGACCCGCCTATCTGTTCACCAATGAGTACGAGAGTGTGCTCATCCAGGAGAAGACCGGCTGGACCGAACAGCAGATCCTGGGCCGGGTGGGCACCTGGGTGACCACCCGGGGCGCGGACGGCGCACGCGTGGAAGGGGCCGGGCTGCGGCCCATCGACGTACCGTCGGTCCCGCCGGTGGGCACGACCGAACCGACCGGTGCCGGAGACGCCTTCCGGGCCGGCTTCCTCGCCGCCACGGCGTGGGGCCTCGGCCTGGAACGCGCAACGCAGTTGGGCAGCGCACTGGCCACCACCGTGCTGGAGACCACGGGCACGCAGCCGGACGAGCTGAACGGCGCCGGCCTGCTGGCCCGGGTACGCGGCACGTACGGCGCGGCGGCCGCCGCCGAACTGTCGGCGTATGTCACTCCGCACATGGCGGCAGCGGGATGAGCGCGGCTCGAATCGACGCCCTCCGTGAGGCGCTTGCCACGCGTGTGGTGGTGGCTGATGGTGCGATGGGCACGATGTTGCAGGCGCAGGATCCGACGCTTGA